>JAJZNW010000101.1 GCA_021811615.1 Bacteroidota bacterium | reverse complement strand
GATATGGCACAAGGTATCGGCGAGCTCCGGCGGGAATTTGTCGTGGTTCAAGAATTGGAACAAGCTGAAAGGCCAGCTGAGGCTTATGGCAAGATATGCTAAGTGGTATAACTGGGCGACGATACCGGGGGGAATTCTCTTGAACGTCATTCTATCACGGTCAAGGATTCGGAGGACATTGCATGAAGCTAGCTGATCGCCCTCCTTCGGCGGTTGACTGGTAAGTGCAGCTGGGTGTTTGCCCCTGTCCAGTCGAGGCGGATCGTTATTTACAGTAGGGCCTTAATATCCCAAGTGTGAAAGAAAGATTTCCAGATCCAGCCGACGTGCAAGAGTCAAGAGGAGAAGCAGGCTGGCTTCTACCGGGACTTACGCGCAAGAATCAGGTAGTGAAAAGCCACAAACTCTTCCAATCTTCCACCAATCAGAGAATTTAACCATCTTACTTTCTTGCTAGCTACAGTATGTGGCTTCATGATTTCGATTTGGAATCCAGCCTCATCCATCAATGATGTAATTGAGTGTCGCGAGAAAAAACGCAAATGAGTCCGGTCAAAGTGCCCAAAATCTTCGTACTCCCACCCTTTCCTGATAAGACGGAGAATGACAGTATAGTGCCGCATATTTGGGATACTACAAACGATTGCTCCTTTTGGACTCAAATATGGTTTAATTTTTCTTAGCGCAGCCGCTGGGTCGACTAAGTGTTCCAGCACGTCTGCGAAAATCACGCAATCAAGTGTACCCGCCTCTATTGGGAGATCCATTGTCTGGAAATCGCCGACGATAACCTTATCAAGCCGGGTGCTGGCAACTGCGGCTACATTCTCAACGTATTCCACTCCATAGACCTTGCGATGAGGAACAGCTTCCTTCAACTTGGACCCGAGCACCCCTTTGCCACATCCGACATCCAATATTGTCCGCATTTCCGGACTGACTAGTTCCATTACTTCCGGCCGTTCATTCTCAAAATAAGTCGGATTTCCAGCCTTGCTCAATTCACTTCCATCAATTTTCTGATTCTCTTGATTAGACATCGCCTGCACGTTCCTTCTTAAAGGCAAGACCTAAGTCAACTAGGAATCTCCAGACGGCGTGGCTAATAGCAAGTCGAACCCCCATCCATCCCATCTTGAACCCAGCGCGCAGGAAGTACCCCTTCCAAATCGTTAGAAGGAAATCGTAGATACTTCTGTAGATGTAATATCCAAACGCGTGCGATCTCTTCGTATCGGCGACTTCAGCGCGGACAAACTTCATCAGCTTACTCCACCGGTACAGAATATTGTTGTCGATCTGATCATGAATAATATCGAGATTGAACCGTCGGATTTGCCCGGTAATCGACGGGACCTCCCCCGAATGAACAACGGCTCCGTATTCGCCTTTCTCCCGACGAAAAAGTCTTCTCTGCCAGTCGGGATACAAGCCACCATATTTGAGCCAACGCCCCGGCTTCACATAGTTACGTCGGGAAAATTCATACGCATCGACATCAGCAGCCAAAATCAGAGCGCGGATCGAATCATGCAACTCGGTGGAGAGGGTCTCATCCGCATCGATGGCGAGTACCCAATCACCCGTAACCTTTGTCATTGCGTACCGGCGCTGTTTAGCATAACCCTCGAAAGGATGCACGAATATCCTTTCGGAGTATTCACGGCATATGGACACGGTTTCATCCGTGCTTCCGCCATCGATTATGACAATTTCGTCGGCAATATCTTTGACATTTTCCAGTGTGCTCCGGATTCGCCTGGCCTCGTTCTGGGCCATGATATAGATAGAAAGGGTGGGCATCTGTCAGGACGTTTTTTCCATCACGCAAATGAAGCTCCAATCCTCCACACAGGTCTCAAGTCTCAATATCTTGAGTCCACCTATGCGCTCGACTATCGAACGAAAACCTTCCGGGGTGAACAAATGGAGATGTGAGGGGATTTGGTCTTCCGAAGTTCTCCAAGTATCGTCGACTACAACTGTTCCAATCACTCCTCCGCAGCGAACCATCCGCTTCCATGCCTTGAGACTCTCTTCCGGATCTTCAGAATTCTCGAGACAGTGAAGGGCCACCACATACTCCAATTCTCCATCCTTATAACCGTCCAAGTAGCGACCGGGAAAAGAGGGACCACCTGAAGATGATTCCAGCATCGAATTAACAGGTGATTCCTGATTCCCTCCCGTAGCACAGTCCGGACCAATTCGACTCCACTCGGCCTTGCTGCTGCCCATTTTGATCTCAAGGCCTCTGCCGGTACAATAACGTAGGAGTTCGTAGTGTTCTTTCTCCATAATCTTTCCGTCAACCAGTACATGATTGCAGAAATCCGACCTTTGGTTCAGTATAAGTCGCTTGAACCTGCGGAGTTTTTTGAATGACTTACTCTGATAGAACCGCTTGTCCATTTCGTACGCCGCGAGAAGAGGGTCAAGCGCTTCCACGAGGGACATATATGAGGCTTCACGCGAGTATCCGAGCAGCACAAAATCACGGGCGTTATCGCCAAGTTTCTTGAGTAGCGATTTGTCTTTTGTTAATCGATCCAGTACGGCGGCAAGGTCACTCGGAGTGTCAACGATGAAACCGTTGACCCCGTTGACAACGAGGTTCTCAGTGACGGGTCCACGGCGGCATATCACCGGAAGGCCCGTTGCCATCGCCTCTATGAAGACCCTTGCGAATCCCTCGTCGCGACGCATATTAACAAAGACTTCGGCATCATGATATGCCTGCTTCAACACGGAATGTGGCATGAAGCCTGCCAGATGGTGCCGGATACCGGTCCGAGCTAGTTGCTCTTTTATCTGATCAAAATACGCCTGCGACGGATCGGGATCTTCACCAACTATGGTAAGATGAATTTCTCCTCTGGAGCGTGCCAGATGAACCCCTTCTATTATGTCCTCAACCCTCTTCCAAGGGGAGACCCTGCCCACCGTTACCACCCGAAGGGACTCTCCGTGCTTTCGTTCGACGAACGGGAAAAGATCGGGGTCAAAGCCGAATTTGAAAATGAAGATGGGCCTATGCGTGATTGGTTTAAAATCCCGCTTCATATCGTAAGAGTGCATCAACAGCGCATCCGCCGCATTTCGAAGGAAAAAATGAAATAACCATCTGGGCAGTTTGTGATGGTATGGGTCATGCGGATTATGGTAAAACACTATGACCTGCCCCCCAAACAACTTAGTAAGGATCGCGACAGCAATGTCTAGGTAGCTCTCATTATTGAGCAGCACGATCGATGACGAACGCAGATGTATTACGAGGCTGAGAAGAGTCCGCGGAGGATTCTTTGGCACCAGGCGAAAGAGGGTCCTTCCCTTCTTGACCTCTACCCCTTTTGTGTCGGGTAACCCGTGGGTTATTGTAAATAGCTGCTCCGTGACTAGTCCATGCTCGCTACCGTAACGATCCAGGGCACTCCATAAACTGTCCGAATTGTTCAGGAACCTGTCAACTTTTCCCTCTGGGAGGAAGGCGTCAAACAGGGAAAGGCTAATCAGTTTATTTTTCTTTCTCATTGACGAAGATTGAATATGTTGTCTGTGTCTGTCAATCCTTCTTACCTAGAAGCCTGTATATATTGACAATGCGGTTTCCGAAAGCGGCACGAAGAAGTTCCTTCTCCTGGTCCCCATATCCTTTAATCAGAAACATCATGATCGCGTAGATGGCAGAGCCAACCGCAACGAGCACAAACAGGTTCAGGGTTCGCATCGGGATAAGACATGCGGCCATCGCTAGAGTCGATATGAATTGCTTTGGGAAAATTGATACAATATCAATACGGTATTCTGTGGTAAAAAGATATACAAAATACCAGATAAACAAAAGCATGTCGCCGCCCGCGATGATGGCTCCCGCCGCAACATAACCGCCCGTCGGGACAATTATTATGCTCGCGCATAATACAAGCGCACCGACGGCCAGCGTCGCCCACATAGAGACGCGCTGAAGACCGACTGTGACGAACATCGTTGAGATAACCCAATTCAAGTATCCCACCGCGCTACTGCCGATGAGGATGGCAAAAACTATCCAGGCTGGCTGAAACGCCGGCGGGTAAACCAGACCTATAATCTTTGGTGCTAAGATGATTCCCCCCACGGCCATAGGGACTGAGACGGTTGCCATCGCCCTAAGTGAATCATTGAAGGCTTTTGGCAGTTTACCGCGCTCACCAGTGTAGAAACCGGCTAGGATTGGATAAATCACCTGAGTGAATGAAGACGGAAAGAGCATTAGGATAGTGTAAAGTTTGAAAGCCGCGCTGAATATGCCGACCGAAGTGTCGCCCAAGGCATACTTGAGAACCATTGAGCTCGCATAAAGAATAACCATTCCCCCTACTCCTGCCAGTGCGAGAGGATATCCCTCAACAAGGAAATCCTTCAAAGCAGTACGGTCGACAGGCCCACGTAGTCCTCCAAACAAACGCTTCGCGATGATCAGGAGAATCAGGATATACGCCACCGACACTATTACTCCAATTACGAGCACCGTGTCGATCGATGGGAATGAAGGTATAATAGCTATGACCGCTATAGAGTTCACTACAGTGCTCAGGAGAACCACGACGGAATATAAGATCATCCTTTGGTGAGCCTGAACGGCACTGAGAAAAACGAGGGAAACGCTGTTGAGCCCGAGAGATATCAAAGTGAGGTAAATCGCGTTCCTTGTAATGGCATCGAACCCGGACACCATCGTCCCCGCCATGATAAGAATCGTGGCAACAAGGATCAGGGCCGCCTTGAGAACCAAGCCGTTCCTGAGGAGCGAAGTTGTTTCAGGAATCCGTCGAGCGATCTCGCGAGTGAGTATAGTGGGAAGCCCGAGATCGTAGAGAACACTGAACAGAGTCACGAAATAGATGGCAAAATTGAGTATGCCGAAATTTGCAACCCCAAGGTAACGAGCGATGTAATTCAGCCTCACGATTCCGATGACCAGGCTAAGAGCTTTCCCAAAGAAAATTGCCCCCGTCTGTACCGCGATGGATTTTGTTTTAGCCATGAGGTGACATCCGCGTAAGATCAGTAATCAACGGAAAAAATCCTGAAATTTGCATGCCGCCTTTATCTGGTGAATAGTACCACTTTACAGAATGAGCAAACCAGTGACAATTTAAGTCCGTGAACGGGAATAACTCAATGACGCCAAGCCTGCATTCTCATCGAATGAGAGCCCCATTCACAAGACAGTCCCGGCGTTAATGAGCCGGGGATAAAGTCGGCTGGCATTCCCTGAAAGCCTCAGTAGGATTTCAGAATCCTCCTTGGTAAATTAATAGATCGATACCATAAAGGCTGAGGTACTTTGTTTCCTTTTCAACCAGCGTAAACAAACGCCATAACGCGAGCAGCGATGTTTAATCCCGCGGACTTGCAGGCGAAAAGAGGTATGCGCAACGATATCCCCGTTACATTTTCATTTGCCTTGCCGGGTGCTGAAATAATCAATTTTGACTAAGAGAGCATATGCATGAACCAGCGACTGTTTATCATCCTTGTAAACTACAAACAGTCTGAACTGACTCGGGGATGCATTGATTCGATACATGCCAGCTCATACAAAGACTTTCAGATCATCACTGTAGATAATGAGTCATCCGAATCATCTTATGAAGCGTTAAGAAAAGGAGACCCGAATACAGAGGTTATCCCATCGAAAGAAAATCTCGGCTTCGGCGGCGGAAATAATCTTGGCATTGAACACGCCTTACGCCACGGCGCCGATCTCATACTACTCCTTAACAATGACACCGTCGTGGAACAGGATCTTTTGAGAACGCTCGTCGAAACAGCGGACTCGCACCCCGATGCCGGCGTAATAGGCGCAAGCATACTTTACGATGATGATCACACCAAGTTGTGGTACGCGGGGGGACGACTCGACGTGGACAAAGCATTAGGCACCCACATCGGGATGGGTGCTGAAGCGGCACTAGCTGGCGAGGAGGTTGTGGACACAGATTTTGTAACCGGCTGTTGCCTTCTCACACGCCGAAAAGTCATTGAAAAAATTGGATCGCTCGACAAAGACTTCTTTCTTTACCTGGAAGACGCCGACTTTTGCGTAAGAGCAAAAGCCGCCGGATACCGGGTCCTTTACCAGCCGAAGGCCATACTCTATCACAAGGTGTCTCATTCCACTAACTGGGATAGTCCTGTTTACGTTTACTTCAACCTGCGGAACAAGATCCTCTTTCTTCGAAAACACAGCAGACCAAGCCGATGGATACTCAGACTCCCGTACTTAGCATATTTCTACACACGTCAACTCACCAGGCTCACACTCAAACACCATGACTTCAGGGCGGCACGGGCTGCGCTTTGGGGTTTGAAAGACGGATTGGCGAATTACACGGGCGAATTAGGTGAAGGAAGATTGAACAGACTATAATGCTACCGACAGACAAAAGGACAAAAATTAGCTCAGTTTGCATCTACTCTCCTTACTGGCACAATATGGGTGGCGGAGAAAGATACCTGCTCCATCTTTCCAAAGCTCTTTCCAACTTCTCAGACATCAATGTTACCCTGCTTAGCACCTCACCTTCCATTTCAAAACAAACGCTTCATGCTTTTTTCGAAGTGGATCTTGAGGGGATCAACTACCACGTCGTTGAGAACAAGGTGAGTGCTCTACGCAAAGCCACCGAGAGAGCTGATCTTTTTCTTCCTTTATCGAACTACAGAAGGATAGACGCGAGGCCGAGACGATATGTTCAGGCTTTCCAGGTCCCATACCCAAAGATAAATGCGAAAACGATCTCAAGAAAAATATTAAGATTAGAAATAAAAGAAGGTATAAAAGACATCTATCGCTTCAAGCTGCTCTCCAGAACGAAGAGGCATTCGGCGTTGACGCTGACCAATTCTCAGTTCGTCCACGACACGCTCCTCAAGAATTTCGGACTTCCTAGCCAGGTACTTTACCCGCCGATAAACGACTTCAATGATCCCACGATTTCTAAAGGCCAGTCGATATTGAGTGTGGGGAGATTTTTCAGAGGGCTTTACAACGATAAACGATATGATGTACTGACCAAGGCGTTCCGGGAGCTCTACCCAATGATTCCAGGATGGGAATATCACATAGTGGGGAGCATTTCCTCAAACAGGAAATCGGCGGCTCACCTGGAAGAGCTGAAGGAAGCGAATCGCGGCTACCCCATCTTCTTTCATACAAACGTTGCCAACGAGCAGCTGAAATCATTTTATAGCAATGCAACGGTTTATTGGCACGGAGCCGGGTTTGGCGTCGATGAAGAACAACAGCCAGAGGCTACGGAACACTTCGGCATGTCCGTGGTCGAATCGATGACCGCAGGCTGCATTCCCGTTGTCGTGAATAAGGGCGGGCTGAAAGAGATTGTATCATCAGACATCGATGGTTTTCTTTGGGAAACCACAAACGATCTGGCCGAACAGACACTTCAGATAATACGGGCTGATGAAGACGAGAGACGCAGTCTCGCCATAGAGGCCCGCAAGAAATCGCGAAAGTTCTCCATAGAAAGCTTTAACAAAAGGGTCGTGGAGCTCTTCACCCCTTTGTTGCGATAGACCGCTACCGGCGAGGAAATCTGGAATTTGCACCGCTGGACGCCGACGATTTCGCTCCTCATAGAAGGCTGGTCAAGATAATGTGCTTGACTCTGAAACTTCCCATAATTACTTTCCCAATCAGTAAGGTGGGCACACGGAGCTAGACTACCCATCAGATGTGACGAGGGCAACTTGGATTTCCGAGGGAGGTGTTGTCTTATTCGGTCAGGAAGTCGCGTGTAATAGGACTGCGCTCTGAAATTCGGTTGGAAGGCTTGATCAGATTTCGAAAGGAGCATATATCGTGAGAAACGTGACGCTTTTTCTTGTTCTCCTGTTCTCAACCACCCCACTCGCTTCAGCGCAGTGGATACGGCAGCCGGCCGGAATCACAACTCTGATAGGGGGTGTATGGTTCACTTCGCCAACAAACGGCTGGGCCGTTGGACAAAACAATGTAATTCTAAAAACTACCGACGCAGGCGCTCAGTGGAGTCAGGTAACGACGTCGGTGAATGACGCATTCTACAAAGTCGCTTTTGCCGATAGCACCAACGGTTGGATTACAGGTGAGCACAACGTCATATTGTCCACCACCAATGGCGGTAACTCATGGCAGTCATCGAGTGTCGGATCCCCTTACGATGCAACAGACTACGGAATCTTTGCCATGATGACTAATGGCCAGATTGAATGTTGGACTGCCGGGGGATGGGCATCGAACGCATACACTGTTATTCAGAAGCTGACTCCGTATGGTCAGTTCACTCCTGAAATAATGGGTTTCGCAGGACGTCTCGTTCGAATCGATTTTCTTAATGACAGCTTAGGGTGGGCTGCCGGCGACTCCAATCTTGTTCTTAAGACAACTGACGGTGGCCTTTGGTGGAACAAAGAGAACGTGTCGCCGATACCGAATCACCAGGGATTCAACGATATCAAATTCTTCAACCCCAATGACGGAATACTAGTTGGAGATGGTGGAGTAATAATGAAGTCTACCGATGGCGGATCCAGCTGGAACCTTGTCAGATCGAGCAAGAACGATATATTCTTCAGGCTTGCACTGACCGGTGATTCGACCGCTTATGCTGTCGGTGGGGTTGGAGACTCAGCCGCAATTCTTGTGTCTACCGATCAGGGGGCAACCTGGACAAGCCAGAAGGTCGGCGCGCCATCCGGAAGTTGGTTCGAGGATGTTTACTTCTTAAATAATTCAGACGGTTGGGCTGTCGGAAGCAACGGGTTGATATTTCATACCACCGACGGCGGTCTCGGCACGATTCTGAATACCCCTCTCCTCATAGGACCGGCAACCGGCGACACGTTAGCAGCCTCTGATACGGCTCTCGTCTGGAAATCCGTCCCTTCCGCTTCGTCCTACGAAGTTCAGATTGCTCT
>JAJZNW010000103.1 GCA_021811615.1 Bacteroidota bacterium | reverse complement strand
ATCCATACACAACCGATAAGCCGAGCCCGACTCCCTTCACCTCTTCCTTCGTAGTGAAAAACGGATCGAAGATCTTCGGCAACACATCTTTCGGTATGCCGTCTCCGGTATCCGATATTTCCAGCACCACCGAATCGTCCTCACGCCGGGTTTCGATAGAAACTGTACCATTGCCCTTGTTATGACATGCCTCCGCGCCGTTCATGACGAGGTTAATGATCACTTGCTGCATCTGCGATCCGTCGCATTCGACTGGCGGAAGAGAGCCGGAGAGCTTGAGATCGGCGGCAATGTTCCCGAGCTCCAGCCTGTGCCTGAGTATGCTGAGCGTGCTCCTGATGATCGCATTTAAATCCGCATTCGTGCTCTGTGGTTTCGATCTCCGGGAGAAGGCGAGAAGGTCGGAGACTATCCTTCCAACCCTCGCAGTCTGGTCTATGATCTGGCCGAGGTATTTTCGGAACTCGGCCACCCTTTCGCGCGGTATGCCGTCATCCTTCATTATCCGGTCGAGAAGCATGGCAAGATTAAGTACACCGGAGATAGGATTATTTATTTCATGGGCAACCGTTGCGGACAACTGGCCGAGCGATGCCAGGCGGTCGCTTTGCAGCAGCTTCTGGTGTGCCACCTCGAGCTGCCTGGTCCTGTCTCTAACTTTCAGTTCGAGGTCCTGGGTGGCCTGGTTCAACTCCGCCATCGCCTTGTTCAGGCGCTCGCTCATTACGTTGAATTCATGAGCAAGTTCGGCAAGCTCGGCACTTGAGCTGATTTCGACGACCTGATTTAGCTGCATTCGGCTTACCGCGCGCGTACCGGCGATCAGTTTATTGATCGGCCGGTCGACAAACCGGCGTGTGAAGAAAATAATGAACAGGCCGATCAGGACGATCTGGATGCCGGTAACCGCGAAGACTTCGGCCCTTGCCGCGTTGAGCTCGGAATCGAGAGGCATCAGGTCAAAAGCTACGTCGAGAACTCCGAGCACACTCGTCGTCCTGGGATGTGCATGACATGGGGCTTCGCTGCAGGAGGGTTCATTATAAATGGGCGTGATCATAGCGAGCTGCCTGTTGCCTTCGCTCGTTCTAAACACACGCGCTCTTGAAGAAGCATCGATGTTCACCCGGGGCCGCGAAGAGGAATGGCACATTGCGCAGGCTTCCGCGTTCTTGTCCACCTGGTTCTCATCCACCTTCCTGGTCGAGAACATCACCCGCCCTTCTTTATTGAATATTCTTATGCGGCTGATCCCGGGATTTGCCGCGATAGTTTGCATCACTTCGTATGCGGCAGAGCGATCGTCAGCGAGCATGGCATGCCACGTCGCGCTGGTTATCCCTTTTGACAGTTGATCGGCACCGTTGATCATCGCCTGCAGGATTTCCTTCTCCTGGTTCTTCAGGCTGATGTAACCGGACACGCCCGACACGACCATCACGATGATCGTAAGCGATATGATTATTTGTTGTGAAAGCCGTCTCGGCCGGAGCCATCCTTCGGACATGGCACTTAACCCGCCTTAAGGTGTAATCTGCAATTTTCTAGTTGATAGAACTAATCTAAGGGAGGTCCTTCTGCATACCGCATGGGCAATCGGCCCATTCCACTGACGGGGTTAAATTAGAAAGGGAAGGTCAGAGATTCAATTCAGGAAGAGTGTGACCGTCACTGACGGAGGCAAGAACCCCTTTAGTGACGGTCACGAGTTGTCAAGGAAAGTCAGCGCTGTATTCTAGCCGAGCCGCCTTTGGCGAACGCGCGCACTTGGTCCACGGTGGCCATAGTCGTGTCGCCTGGGAAGGTGGTCAGCAAAGCGCCGTGAGCCCAGCCGAGTTTCACCGCTTCCTCCGGTGTCTCGCCGGCAAGCAAACCGAAGAAGAAGCCGGACGCGAAACCGTCACCGCCGCCTACGCGGTCGAGGACCTGAAGATCCGCCGTGGGCGAGGCGTAACTCTTGCCGTTGACCCACGCCACCGCACCCCAGCCGTGATGATTCGTCGAGTGCACCTCTCGAAGAGTCGTGGCGACGACCTTCACGTGCGGATATTTTGCGACGACTTTGTCTATCATCCCGAAGAATGTGGTCGGATCGAGCTTCGACTTCGATGCCACCTCAGGCCCCGGAATGCCCAGCCCTTTTTGCAGGTCTTCCTCGTTCCCTACCAGCACGTCGACATTCTCCACTATGCGGGCTATGACTTCGACGGCTTTCTTCTGTCCGCCCCAGATATTCCAGAGCTTCTCGCGGAAATTCAAATCGAAACTCGTCATGGCGCCGGCTTTCTTAGCAGCCTTCATTCCTTCGATGATCAGCTCGCCCGTGGTCTCGGAGAGCGCCGCGAAAATTCCGCCGCTATGGAACCATCGGACCCCTCCGGCGAAAATCGCGTTCCAGTCGAAGTCGCCCGGCTTGAGCTGAGCGGCAGCTTCATTAGAGCGGTTGTAGAAAACGACGGGAGGCCGGATCCCGTGTCCCGTGTCGCTGTAAACCGTCGCCATGTTCGGGCCGTTCACGCCATTGTGTTTGAAGCGTTTGTAGAAAGGCTTCACGCCCATGGCCCTCACGCGCTCAGCTATGAGATCTCCGATCGGGTAATCGACCATTGCCGAGACGATGCCCGTATTGAGCTGGAAACAGTCCGAGAGATTCGCGGCCACGTTGAACTCACCGCCGCTGACATGAATCCTGCACTCGGTCGCTTTCCGGAACGGGACTATGCCCGGGTCGAGCCTGTGGACAAGCGCACCGAGCGAAACGAAATCCAACGCGCCTTTCTGTGGTATACTCAAGTCAATACTCATTTAAAATCCCTGTTTGTCTTTTTGGAGTCAGTTCTTGATTCATCTTTCAAAATATCCCAAAGCGAATTACTAAGCCCTTGGCAAATTCAAAGTCCCGGAAGGCTGATGCGCCGGCAGATGAACAACGCGCCGCACGTGACAATTCAGGCTCTCGGATCGGATTTGCAATTTCAGTACCTGTTCAGTACTTAGAGCTTCGTACTTCTCGCTTTGCCTCATGCGAGGTACGTCGACGAAGCTGTTTCTCCGCCGTGACCGGTCCAGTTCGTGTGGAAGAACTCACCTCGTGGCTTGTCGACCCGCTCGTACTGGTGCGCACCGAAATAGTCCCGCTGGGCCTGGAGAAGATTGGCCGGCAGCCGCGAGTTCCTGAAGCCGTCGAAGTAGCTCAGCGCCGTTGAGAACGCGGGCACCCAGATCCCGTTCATCACAGCCGTCGAGACGACTCTCCTCCAGCCGTCCTGCGATTGCTCGATTTTTTCCTTGAAGAAAGGATCCAGAAGAAGGTTGCTCAGTTTCGGATTTTTGTCGAAGGCTTCTTTTATCTTCCCGAGGAAAATACTCCGGATTATGCATCCGCCTCTCCAGAGAAGTGCGATACCGCCGTAGTTCAGTTTCCACTTGTATTCTTCGGCGGCGGCGCGAAGCAGCGTGAATCCCTGTGCGTACGATACGATCTTAGAAGCGTACAAGGCTTTCTCGAGGTCGCCCAGGAACGCTTTCTTGTCGCCCTTGAACGACGGTTTCGGTCCGTGCAGAACCTTAGACGCCTCGACTCTCTCCTCCTTCATCGCTGAAAGGCACCTTCCGTAAACCGCCTCGCTGATGAGAGTCAGAGGTATCCCAAGATCCAGAGATGTCTCGCTCGTCCATTTCCCCGTACCCTTCTGGCCAGCCGTGTCTAGTATCTTATCGACAAGCGGTTTCCCATCGCCGTCTTTGTACGCGAGTATGTCTCTAGTTATTTCTATCAGGTAGCTGTTCAGGTCGCCCGTATTCCACTTCTTGAACACCTCGTGCATTTCGTCGGCGCCCATACCGAGAAGCTCATTCATTATCTGGTAAGCTTCCGTAATGAGCTGCATATCCCCATACTCGATGCCGTTGTGTACCATCTTGACAAAATGGCCTGCCCCGTCGCTTCCGACCCAGTCGCAGCAGGGAGTGCCGTCCTCGACTTTCGCTGCTATAGATTGAAAAATCGGCTTGATGTGAGGCCACGCGTCAGGCGAACCGCCGGGCATGATGGACGGCCCTTTCAGGGCGCCTTCTTCGCCGCCGGAGACTCCGGTGCCGATGTATTGCAGCCCTTTGCTTTCAAGATATTTTGTCCTCCGGATCGTATCGGGGTAATGCGAGTTTCCGCCGTCGATCACTATGTCCCCCTTCTCAAGGTGTGGAACCAGCAGCTCGATGAATTCGTCCACCGGCTTTCCGGCCTTGACCATCAGCATCACTTTCCGCGGCGTCTTCAAAGAGGCGACAAGCTCTTCGATGCTATGAGTGCCGATGATATTCTTTCCCTTAGCCCTGCCTGCTGTGAAATGATCGACTTTTTCAACTGTACGATTGAACACGGCGACGGTGAAGCCCCTGCTCTCGACATTCAGCACGAGATTTTCGCCCATTACCGCAAGCCCGATTAAACCGATATCTGCTTTTTGTGACATATTGAACTTCCTTCTGAGTTAAGAGTTTAAAGCCCGTTTTTCCAGTGACAGAATGGTAAACATGATCATAGACTATCTATCTGAAACGATCTTTGTGAGCCCATAAACCGAGGGCAGGATTTGAAATGTAGAACACCTCTTCACCATCCGTCATCGTATTAATGCCGTCTCTCAACTTTTCCGGATCGTACCGTCGCGTCATAGTCTCCAGGTCGCCGAATCTAAAATTCACCCCTTCCACTTCTTTTCTTGTCAAATGGCCCGGGCAATAGGTTATTGAGAATCTTCCTTCCGATGAACCGTGGATCAGATGCGCCGCCGCACTCAGGTTCGATTTGAGGTCATCGTTTCTTTTCACGAGATCAAGCACCCTCGGTGTACCTACGTAGCCGTACTTGCGGATAAGCTCGTCGATCTTTTTATCCTCACCGAAGGTATTGAGACCAGGTGCCAGGACGATCAGTTCTCCGCCGTCCGCGATCGCCATACGCGTGCGGTAGACCGACTTGTTGCCCAGCCAGGTGGATTTGAATTCGGTCGGATCGAGATATACCACGACTTTCTTCAAGGGTTTCTCGACCATGAAGAAGTTGACTTTGAGGGAAAGCTCCGCGGCTTCATTGAAACATTCAAGGTCGTCGCCGACAAAGAGACCCCTGACGATGTTGTTGCCATTCTCGTCTCTGTCGATGACAGTCAGGACATATACTATCGGGAGATGTTTCGCAAAATGGTCCGAGCCGTAATTCAGAACTCTCTTCACAGGTGTATCAGCTCGCCCCATTATCTTCTCCATCCCGTACGCGGCGCCGAGGAAATGAGATTTGTTGATCCCCTCTTTCCCGCCGGTACCTATGAAGACGTTCTTGTTGTGATTGGCCATGCCGATCACTTCGTGTGGGACGACCTGCCCGATCGAAAGGATGAGATCGTGTCCTCCCTCTGCGACGAGTCTGTCCACCTGGATCGGTATCGGGTAGTCCACAACTCCTCCGGAAATTTCACGCACATATTCCGGGGGTACTTCGCCGAGAGTCACGAAACCGTTTCTCCAATCATGAACACGGAACACACTCTTTGGAGTATTGCCGTACATCATTTCGATTTCACTGTCCGTCATCGGGACGTGAGTGCCGGTGGATGGTACTATATCAGTAAGCCTCTCACCGTAATAGGTCCACGCGAGTTCCGTCAAGACGCCGGCCTTAGAATGGAGCCTGGTGATGTCCGGCGGGATGGCAATTATTTTATTACGCGCCCCAAGCTTGCCCAGGGCGTCGAATAGTCCGTTCTTCAAATCATCGTGTGTGAGATTCGAATTCGGTGACCCTTCAGCATGGAATAACATAATCTTATTTCCTGAATAGCTCTTTCACGAATGAACTTTCCCGGAGACTACGGTAAATACCAATTGAGAGAAGCAGACTCAATGACCTGAGAGACCGGGAAACAAACAGTCCTGTCGACGGCGCATGCGTTTGGAAAGCCCTCAAAACAAGCCGTTTGCGCAAAGTTATCGATGACTTTATCGGTTACCAAGTTGCCGATTTCCTCTCAAATAATCAAGCGGTTTTCTGCCGGACATTGAATTAATTCCCGTCATGACTTTATATTGTGAAAAAGGATTTCGCGAAATGGCAAGAGCAGTAAAAAGCAGAAGGACCGAGCGGCACAAGAAATCTAAGATCAACGCCGAAATGCCGTTCAACCGTACTAACTATATCATCGTCATCGCGGGCGCAGCTTTGGTCATTGCCACTTTCATCCTCCTTGCCACCAATGACACCGTTTACGGCTTCATACCTCTGGATGTCGTACCGATTCTCCTCTTCATCGGTTACCTGGTGATCGTTCCGATAGGAATAATGTACAGGGGAAAGAAGAAGACGGGCGAACCTTCCAAAGCCCCGACCGAGCCGGCAAAGTAGTTCGCAAACCCTTCGAGGTTTTTTTCCCGGAACAAGATCGCCTGTCATCTGACAGCCAGTAGCGAATCGTAATTCGCAGCCACTGTTTTCTCGATATCTCTTTCCGTATGCGCAGCCGAAATGAATGCCGCCTCGAACTGGGACGGGGGGAGATAAATTCCTCTCTTTAGCATTTCGCCGTAGTAAGCGGCAAACCTCGCCGTGTCGCATCCGAGTGCCGACTGAAAATCGCGGACTTCGTTCTCAGTGAAGAACAACGTAAACATCGAACCGGCCCTGTTCAGTCTGTAGGCCATTCCAAGCTTGAGGAGGTTCTCATTGATGCCTTTCTCGAGCAGCTTCCCGAGTTTCTCCAAGCGTTTGTAGATGCCCTTCTGCCTGTCGAGAATCTTAAGCTGCGTCAACCCTGCCGCCATCGCGAGCGGATTCCCGGAAAGTGTACCGGCCTGATATACCGGCCCATCCGGAGAAACGCTCCGCATTATTTCGCTTCTCCCGCCGTAAGCACCGACAGGAAGGCCACCGCCGATTATTTTCCCGAATGTGGTGAGGTCCGGTCTTATCCCGAATATTTCCTGCGCACCACCCCTCGCAAGGCGAAAGCCTGTCATGACTTCGTCGAGTATCAAAAGAGCGTCGTTCGAATGCGCGATATCCAGAAGTCCGAGTAAAAATCCGCCAACCGGATTGACGACCCCCATGTTTCCGACCACGGGCTCTACAATTATCGCGGCAATCTCGCCAGGGTTATCCTCGAAGAGTCTTTTTACCGATTCAAGGCTGTTGAATTCAGCGACCAGTGTCTTGGCGGCCAGTTCTTTCGGAACGCCCGGCGAGTCCGGCGTCCCGAACGTTGTCGCGCCCGAACCCGCCTTTATCAGGAAGCTGTCGAAGTGCCCGTGATAACATCCGGCGAACTTGACAATTTTTTCGCGGTTTGTGAACGCGCGAGCTACGCGCACGGCACTCATCGTCGCTTCTGTGCCGCTGTTTACCATCCGGACGACCTCTACCGAAGGCATCATCTTTCTCACGAGCTTCGCCATCTCCACTTCCGACGCTGTCGGTGCGCCGAAGCTCGTCCCGCTCGACGCCGACTTCTTTACGGCCGAGACGACCGCAGGATGCGCATGACCGAGTATCATCGGACCCCAGGAGCCGACATAATCGATGAACCTGTTACCGTCGACGTCGTAAATGTAGGATCCCTTTGCCTTGCTGATGAAAAGAGGATCCCTATTCACAGACCGAAAGGCTCTTACCGGCGAGTTGACTCCGCCGGGTAAATATTTCTTCGCTTCCAAAAAGAGTTTACTGCTTCTCCCGGTGTTGAGATCTTTCATGTATTCTCCTTTAGATTCCTGCCGTCTCAGACCGGTGAACGGAATAAAATGGGACACCGGATCGTCACTGCAGGGACCTCGATTTTAACAGGCCGGACTCCAGGAATGCTCTACGCTGATTTAAGCTCACATCAGCCCGTTCGCGACGTACCACTCGTACGATTTTCTAATCGCTTCCATGATGGGCCTGGGCCGATATCCAAGTTCATTGATCGCCTTCTGAGATGAAAAATAATGCGGCAGCGTCGCGCTTACAACGTGCGCCCTTGTCAGGACCGGCGGCTTGCCGGTGAAGCCGGACAAGAGCTCGAGAAATGATGCGGCGCCGCGCGCGACTGTCAGCGGGACATGAATACTGGGTTGAGGAGCACCCACGACTGTGCAGATTTTTCCGAAGAGTTCCTTAAATGTGATATTCTCGCTTCCGAGTACGTACCTCTCTCCCGTCCTCCCCAATTTCAACGCGGCTATTTCGCCATCCACAACGTCATCAGCACCTACGCTGCACATCCCGCCCGATACGTAAGGGACGAACTTCATTCCTTTCAACACTCTCAACAAAACCCCCGAGTGCATGTAGACATCTCTTTGCCCCATGATTGAGCCGGGGTTCACAATGACCGAGTCGAGTCCGCGTTCGAGGCCTTTCCCAATTTCCAATTCACCGTAGTGTTTGCTGTCGCCGTACGCTACCCCGTATTTGAATCGGTTATAGCCGACACTCTCATCGGCAACTTCCCCTGACGACGGGATGCCGATCGCGGCCACTGAACTTGTGTGCACAAGTTTCTTCACGCCGGCTTTAAGCGCTGCGTTCACGACGCTTCGCACGCCGTCCACATTTACCCGAAAGAGCTGCTCACGGATCCTGTTGTCGAAACTTACCAGCCCGGCGGTATGGAATACGTAGTCGGACCCTTCCATCAGTCTTACGAGGACCGATTCATCGAGTATATCGCCTTTGACGATCTTACCGTTGAACCCTTTCAGCCCCAGCAAATTGGACTTCTCCCGCACCATACCTGCCACTTCGTAGCCGAGTTCGCCCAGCTTGTGGCATAGGTTTGATCCGATTAGCCCGTTAGCCCCTGTTACGAAGACTCTTTCCATTTCCATTCCGGCCTTGCGAAAATCCACCCTGCATCACATCCGGCGGATCTCGCTACATCGCACAATCAGCTCTTCAGGAGTTTCGCCGCGTCGACCGCGAAATATGTCATGATGAGATCGGCACCGGCTCTCTTTATCGCGGTGAGCGTCTCCATCATGATGCGTTGTTCGTCGAGCCAGCCGTTTCGCGCTGCCGCCTTAATCATGGAATATTCTCCGCTAACCTGGTATGCAGCGGTGGGCATCCTGAACTCGTTCTTCACGCGGTAAATGACATCGAGGTATGCCAACGCGGGTTTCACCATCACGATGTCGGCTCCTTCGTCTATGTCCAGCGCCACTTCCCTGATCGCTTCGTTCGAATTCGCAGGATCCATCTGGTGACTCTTCCGATCGCCGAACTGCGGCGTGGATTCTGCCGCATCCCTGAACGGGCCGTAGAAACCCGAAGCATATTTCGCAGCGTAGCTCATTATGGGTGTCGAGGAAAAGCCGTTCTCATCAAGAAGAGTCCTTATGGCCGCGACACGTCCGTCCATCATGTCGCTGGGAGCAACCATGTCGGCACCGGCCTGTACGTGGGTGAGAGACTCCTTCGCGAGAAGGTCGAGGGTCTCATCGTTCAATATCTCTACCTGCCCCGGTGCGGTTTCCCTGAGTATGCCGCAGTGCCCGTGCGATGTGTACTCGCAAAGACAGACATCGGTGATTACAAACAGTTCAGGTAGTTGCTTCTTGAGCTCACGGATCGCCTGTTGGACGATGCCGTTCTCGTCGTAGGCCTCGGAGCCGTACTCGTCCTTATGTGAAGGTATCCCGAATAGGATGACCGCTTTCACGCCCGCCTTGTAAACGTTTTCACATTCGCTGACAAGTTCATCGACCGAGAGCTGGAAGACGTTAGGCATGGAAGAGATTTCCTTACGCACCTTTTTCCCGGGCACGACAAACATCGGGTAAATGAAATCCGAAGGTTGCAGAACTGTTTCCCTAACCAATTCCCGCAGCGTCTCCGTCATTCTTAGTCTTCGCATTCTCACCGTAGGGAACCCGGTTTTCTTCTGATATTCCGTCATAGTAATCATTTCAATTCACTCCTTCCAATATCGATTCGGCGGTCTTCTTCCCGTTTGCTATGCAATCAGAAACGGAAATACCGTCCTTGTAATTACAGCAAATATAAAAGCCATCATGAAGGGTTTCAACGTGACGCACGGCGTCGATGATGGAGAGATGGCCGATATTGTATTGCGGAATCGCGCGTTCCCATTTGCTGACCGCTTGAAAGGCAGGTTGGCCCTCGATCTTCATCAAGTTCGCGTTCTCTTCATGCGCGATCTTCAGCACCTGGTCGGCAGAGAGTGCGGCGAGCTTCGGCTGCCGCGATCCACCGACGAATGTGGTGAATTCCACATATCCCTCCGGCGCGCGATTCGGGAAAATACTTGAGCTCCATATCGTCCCGAGTATATTCCGCTTCTCCACTTCCGGAACGAGGAAGCCGAAGCCCTTCAGGTCGATCTTGACTCGCTCGCGCTTGTAGCCGAGCACCGCGACAGCAACCGGAGGGTATTTTACCTTCAAGAGTTCACTCGAGAGCTCCGGAAGCCACGACTTGAGAATCGCCGCAGCTGCGAAAGCGGGCGTTGAGAGCACAACTCCGTCATACACCTCGCTACCCGGTTTTCCATCGGCAATGAAGTTCACGACAAAACCCGACTTATCTTTCGTCACATTATCTACGGCAACTCCGAACCTCACCGCCCCCCCGAGCTTCCGCGCGATCGTTTCCGGCAGAATTCCCATCCCGCTTTTGAAAGCGAAGAGCTTAGCCGATGCCTTCGCCTTCGTACCGCGCTTCTTTCTTTCGCGGGCACCTTTGACAGTTCCTTTCAACAGCCCGCCGTACTTCTCTTCCAGTGCGTACAGCTTTGGAAAGGCGGCTCTGACGCTGAGATCCGAAGGGTTCCCGGCGTAAACACCGGCGACGAACGGATTGATGGCGTAATCCAGGAATTCCCTCCCAAGCCTGCGCGTCACAAAGTCGGCGATAGACTCCTCATGCTCCGCGCGTCCGATGAACGGTTCGGCAAACAATCTTAATTTTGCCGGTCCGGACCAGAGTTTCGTCGACAGGAACGATCCCGGTCCCGACGGAAGCGCATGCAGACGGCCGTCGCGAACGATGAATCGGTACTTCGAATTCTCATCCGCATAGACCTTTTCTTCTTTCATCGAAAGATCAGAGAGGAGTTCGTCGATCACGAAATTAGTCTCGGAGGTACTATTAGGGCCGTTCTCCACAAGATAGCCGTCGACTACTTTCGAGCCGATCGTCCCCCCCGGGACTGCGTTTTTTTCGTATACCGTCACTTCCGCGCCCCCACTCTTCAGGAAGTGCGCCGCCGCTAATCCGGAGATTCCCGCGCCTATGACTGCGATCCTCATGACCCTCTAAAATTCCTTTGCCTTTTCCAGAACCAATGCGGCGAGCGCTTCGATGAATTTCGGGGAATCGTTGAGAGCAGGCATCATCTCAAACAGCTCTATTCCCGCGGCCTTGGCCTCGTTCCTGAATAAATGATTGACCTCATATAGAGTCTCGGAGTGCTCGCTCACGAAACTTATCGGGATGACGAGCATATTCTTGTTCCCTTCCGCGGCGAGCCGCTTGATTTCGGCCAGAGTCGGCGGACCGAGCCACTTCACCGGCCCGACTCTGCTCTGATATGCGAGCGAATACGGGTTTGAAAACCTACCGGCAACGAGATTGACCGTCTCGATAATTTGTTTCTGATAAGGGTCTCCCCTTTCGATCACGCGGACGGGCACACCGTGGGCACTGAAGAGAAGATAGACTTCTTCTCTTGATCCCTGCGGAAACTTCGTCAACGCCTCGTTGATTCTTTCAGTAAGTGCCTCGATGTACGGTGAGTTATTATGATAACTCTCGATCTGAAGCACCTTCATCCTTCTGTTAAGATTGTGCGTGACGCGGTTCCATTCTTCGAAGCTTGAGAGCGTCGTCGTCCTCGAGTAGTGGGGATAGAGAGGAAGGAGTATGACATTTTCTACGTTATCATTCAGGATAGCGTTGTACGCATCTTCGATGTAAGGCGTGAAATACCTCATCCCGACATAGACTTTCGCATCAATCGACTGCCGCAGTTTATCCTCGAGGGCTTCGGCCTGTCTGACCGTAAGTTCATACTGAGGCGACTTCCCACCCATCACTTCGTAGTAATGAGCTGTCTTCTTTGCCCGCCGCCGGGCTATGAACCGGGCCAATGCTCTCCTCGGAAATCCACGCAATGGAATTTCGATAATGTACGGGTCCATGAAAAGATTGAAAAGGAATTCCTCGATATCGGCAGCCGACAGGGGACCGCCAAGGTTCAGAAGAACGACGCCGATCTTACCCATTACGATCTTCCTCCGTCAAATGACGACACACCGCCTCCTGCTCGCATCATCGCTTCTGCTCAAACGCGTTCCACTGCTTCACAAAATCGACGAGGACCTTAACGCTTTCCACCGGTGTACCGGCTAGTACGCCGTGTCCGAGATTAAAGATATGTCTTCCCTTCGGCGCAAGAGAGAGAACCCTTCCTGCCGCCGACCTTATTGCCTCATCACCTGCAAATAGAACGGCAGGATCCAGATTACCCTGCAAGACGCTGTCGATCTTCCCTGCCGCTTCGTCGATGCCTATCGTCCAGTCGACTCCGACTGCCGAAGCACCCAAGTCTCGTATCGACTTCAAAGAATGGTTCGCCGCTTTCGCGTAGACAATCACGGGAACCTCGCCGCGAAGCGAGTCGACAATTTGCTTTATGTACCGGAGAGAAAATTCCTCATAAAGGGATGGCGAAAGAACTCCGGCCCACGAGTCGAAAATCTGGACCACATCCGCACCCGCTTCGTGCTGCATCTTCAAATACGAAATGGCGCTCGACGTCAGCATCTGCAAAAGTTCGTGAGCCGTGGATGGGTCATCGTAAAGCATTGCTCTCGCATGGGCAAATTCTCCTCCCTTTCCTTCGACCATGTATGCCAACAGGGTCCACGGCGAGCCACAGAATCCTATTAGCGGAACGCGCCCGTTCAGCCTTGAAACCGTAAGCCGGATCGCATCGCCGACATATTTCAAATCGTTTTCGCAATCGGCATCATGGACTGACGAAAGATCGGACTTTTTCCTGACGGGATTTGTGAAGCGCGGCCCGCCTCTCCCTTCTTCGACCACGAGATTAAGACCCATAGCTTCGGGAAGCACCAGAATGTCGGAGAAAATTATCGCCGCATCCACGCCGACTATGTCGACTGGCTGTATTGTCACCTCGGAAGACAGTTCCGGCTCCCGGCACATAGTAAGAAAATCGTGGCGGGCCCTGACGACCTGGTACTCGGGGAGGTAGCGCCCGGCCTGGCGCATGAGCCATATCGGGGTCCTCTCCGCCGGTTCCCCATTCAATACGCGAAGGAGTAGATCGTTTTCAACCTTTTTCATGTTCAACCAAACTCGCAATCAGGCTCTCGGTAGTGGAGCTGACAGGAACCACATCGACGAAAAGTCCTGCGTTCTCCGCCGCTTTCTTAGTTGTTGGACCTATGACCGCGATCTCTTTTTTCTTCAATACGGAGGCTCCGAAAATGGCCAGAAAATTCTTTATTTGAGAAGGACTAAAAAAGACTACTGCATCAAAATCGCCGGATGAAATACGCGATTTCAGTCTTTCATCGAGAGAATCGTTAGGTAGAGTGTTGTAAACAACGACTTCATCGACTTCCCCATCCTCCGCCTTGATGGACAGGGCCACATCGTTTCCGGCAAGATTTCCCTTAGGGATCAGGACTTTCTTCCCTTTCCAACCGAGGCCCGCGAGAGATTTCAGCATATCTGTGGAAGTATATTTCTCGGGAACGAGATCCGGCTTTATTCCCGATTCGCTCAGCGACTCCGCCGTGGTCCTTCCAACTGCGACCACAATCGGGCGGCCGGCAGATTCCTTCTTGAATGCCACATGCGAAAGGAGATGGCGGACAGCGTTGACCGACGTGAAAATGACCGCATCATAATTGCCGATCGATGAAACTCTCCTCACGTCGTCGGGTGAAAGCTCCGCCGGCCCTATCTTGATCGTCGGGAGACCGATCACATTCGCACCCAACTTTTCGAGTCCCGATGTAATGGCGCCGGACTGCTCCTCTGCCCGAGTCACGACAATTCTTTTCCCCGAAAGCGCCAGAGCGTCCATCAGGCAATATCCTCTGAGATAACGGCGTCTCTCAAGCTGATGCGCTCCTTATCTCTTCGAGAATCCTGTCTGCGCCGAGAGACAGGAGCTTATCCGCCAGATTTTTTCCGGAATTCTCCGGGTCATTCAACTTAAGCGGGACAGACTCTTTTACAAGCGTCTCTCCGTCCAGAGAGGCGACCATGCCACTAAGGTTCTTGTCTTTGAGAGAAGTGTAAACGCCTATCGGCACCTGGCAGCCTCCTTCGAGCTTCCTTAGAAAGGCACGTTCCGCAAGTGCGGCGGTTTCGGACTCGTCGGAATTGAATCCCCGGAGAAGTTCCTTTATTTTACCGTCTCCTTCACGGGCCTCGACCGCTATGATCCCCTGGCCTACGGCGGGCAGCATGGTTTTAGGTTCGAGTATCTCGGTTACCTTGTCGGCCATGCCGAGGCGTTTGATGCCGGCGTAAGCCAGCATCATACCGGCGTATCCCTCCTCTTCGAGTTTCCTGAGACGAGTATTGAGATTACCTCTTATGTCGACCAGGCTCAGGTCACTTCGAAGGTGCATCAGCTGCGATCTTCTCCTCAGGCTTCCGGTTGCCACAGTGGAACCCTTCGGAAGCTCAAGCAGCTTCATGCCGTCCTGGGCTATCAACGCATCGCGGACATCTTCTCTGGCGCTGAATGCAATAATGCCGAGTTTGTCGGGCAGCTCGGTTGGGAGATCCTTAAGACTGTGGACGGCACAATCGATTTCTCCATCGAGGAGAGCCCTCTCAATTTCACGCGTGAACAGCCCCTTGTCGCCTATCTTCGATAGAGGCGAATCGAGCACTTTGTCGCCGGTCGTCTTTATCTTGACGATATCAATTTGAAGATCCCGGCTGCTATTCCCGAGAAACGCCGCGACCAGATTTGCCTGGTAAAGCGCAAGCTGGCTGCCGCGTGTTCCAATTCTAATTCTTTCCATTTGTCTTCTCTTGGTGGGACTCCTCACCGAGGCCGAACAGTGACTTCAACGTATTCACACGATCGACGACAGATATTCCGTTCTCAGCGCTCTTGAGATTTGTCATGGGTTCGTGAAGGATCTTGTTTACAAGCGAGCGCGTCACCTCATCAAGGATCCTGGCATCAGCCCCGTCGATCTTACCTTTGTAGCGTTTCAGCTCTTCCTCTCTGATCTGCTCGATCTTTTCACGGAGCATCTTTATAGTCGGCCCCACCTCCAGGGAATTGAACCATTTCACGAAATCATTGAGCTCTTCGTCGAGGACCCTCTGGACGGCAACTATCTCGGTGCGGCGCATCTGCATGTTATTCTGAACGATGTGCTGCAGAGAATCGATGTCGTTAAGGAAGACGTAAGGGATCTTCTTAACCGCCGGATCCACATTCCTCGGCACGCCGATATCAATAATAAGAAGCGGGTTGCTTTCTCGCCCTTTCAAAGCTGCGGCAACCATATCGCGTGTCAGTATATAGTCCGATCCGCCGACGCTCGATATGACGATGTCAGCCTCCTGGAGCCGAGACCGCATCTCTTCAAGCGTAATTGCCTCGCCCATCCCCATTTGTGCCGCGAGGTTCTTTGCATGGTCGAGAGTTCTGTTCGCTATGAGAAGCCTGCCGATCTCTTTCGGTTTCAGATCCTTCGCTGCCAGCTCTGCCGTTTCTCCCGCGCCGATGAGCATCGCTGTCCTTCCTTTAATGGACCCGAAAATCTTCTCGGCTAACTCGACAGCAGCATAACTGACCGAGACTGCACCCTCCGAAATCTTCGTCTCGGCCTTGACTCGCTTTCCCGCCTTGAGGGCCACCTGGCAAATGTGATGCATCAGTGTCCCTACCATACCGAGCTCTACGCCGGTGTTGTACGCCTCCTTGACCTGTCCGAGGACCTGAATATCCCCGAGCATCAGCGAGTCTATTCCAGAGGCAACGGCGAAGAGATGCCTGACCGCCTCAAATCCCTCGAAAGTCTCGAACTGGACATCCAGCTCCCCGTCTTTCAGTTTCTTTCCCTCCCGGATCAGCCGGTACAATTCGTCGTGGGTCTTGGGAGCAGAGGAAGGAATAAAATATAGTTCCGTGCGGTTGCACGTGGACACTATCAGCGACTCGCGTGCTACCGTCTTCAGCTTTTCCGCAATCCCCCGGATCTCTTCGGAGGTATAATATATTTTTTCGCGGGCTTCGACATTTGCGGTCCTGTGATTTATCGAAACCGCAGTTAGCTTTAGCATTCGACCTTGAGTTATTTACAATAGCCGAATGGCAGGCAGCGAATGTTTTTCAAGGCTGTCATTCATCTATCTGAAATTATGAAAACTCGGCAAAAACACATTTACAGCAACCATCGATACCAAAGTCAGTACAAATCCTACCATGGAAACAATAATGACCGTCCTCCCGGTCCACCGCATTGCCTTCTTCGATACGAGCGCGATGAAGTAGATTACCCAGACAATGTCCGTAATAATGAGCTTCGGGTCGGAATACGAAAAGTCGTCGATGGTCTTCGGCAGCCAGACATATCCGACTAATATTACTATCGATAGAAAAATAAAGCCGAACACGATGGATATGAAACTCAGCCTTTCGAGCGTCTTCAGATCGGGAAGTTTTCTGTAAACAATCCCGAACCTGTTTGTTCTGATCTCGTGATACATCATCAGGTAAAGCCCCCCGTATACCGCCGAAATCGCGAGAGCACTGTACCCGAGCATGGCACTTACGACATGCAATCCCAGCAGACTCGATTTGATGATCGGGTTGATTTGAACCTGCAATTTAATGAACGCGGCGGACACCACCTGAAACATCAGTGCCAGAGAGAGAATAAACATCCCGGTCTCTTTCACCTTAGTCTTCATTTCTATGTAGATGTACGCAATGCCGATCGTAAACGCCACGACCGTCATTATTTCAAACACATCCGTTGTCGGGGGATGCCCCGTCAGGATCGTTCTGCTGACGAGATATACAAAATGTACAATCAGCGTGCCAACAAGGAAACGCGTTCTATTCCTCAATCCGAAGGGTTCATCGAGGAAAAACGCCAAACCGTAGAGGAAAATTGTGAACAAATACAGTATTGGCAGCGAAATATTGAGCAAATCAACGAAATATTCGAGCATGGCTTACTAAGTTAGCCAAAGGGGGTGGGAACTTCAACACTTCCCGGAAGGACCTACCGCACATAGTAGCCACGTAACTCTTGACTTCAAAAGAGTTCAGGGATAAATTTAACGCGAAGATGAAGTATCTCCTGACCGCAATCGCAATATTCCTGATGGCATTAATGCCGACATCAAACGTGGTGTTCTCGGACGTCCGAGGGAGTAGCGTGTCTGACGGCATTTTGATTCAGTGGTCAACATCGGTCGAAAGCGGCATCAAGGATTTCGCGGTTGAGAAGGCATCCCAGATAAACAATAAGTTCTTTCAAATCGGCACGGTGACTCCTACCGGAGCAGGAAGCGTCTATCAGTTTACCGACAAACAAATATACAAGACCTCGTCCTCGTCGGTTTTTGTTTACCGCATCAGGGCCGACGGAAATGATAACAGCGTTACCTACTCCGATCCCATCACTGTCAGCTATGAATTCTCAGGGCTTTCCGGAGTGGCAGCACGGACATGGGGCAGCATCAAAGCAATGTTTAGATGACGTTTTGCCCGGAGGATCCCACGGGTCCGGGAATTCAGCTGAGACCCTCCGCAGGAGTTCTGCTCTTCACACTGATCATCCTCTCAAGCGCTTCTTACTCGTTTGCTCGATCGATAACCGTTTATACTCACCAACCTGATATTCGCGTTTCACTCGCGGAAAACCGAAAAAGTCTCACACTCCTTATACAAGGGAAATGCGACCTGATTTACCAGGACGCAAGAATCGCCTCTCTCACCAACACATCGATCTCATTCAATTTCACTCCCCAGGGCTCACCGGTCGCAAGTCTGTCAGACCAGAAGATTGATTTCTACTCCCCGATCGAATTGGAGCCCTCGGACACGCTCGACCCTATCATTAGCCCGAGCGATCCTCTCGGCGTAATGTTCAACGGGGAGACTTATCCGGGAACTATGAAAATAATGCCGGAGAGCAACGGCTCTTTCCGGCTGATTAACAGAGTCCCTCTCGAGACATACCTCAGGGGTGTCGTCCCGAACGAACTTATCAACAACCTCCAGCCGAATGAATTGCAAGCTTGCATGGCACAGGCCATCGCGGCACGGAATTACGCGTTCTTCAGGATGAGCGACATCGACTCTTTCGCGAACGATCCTGCCTCAAAGGGATTCGACGTCTATTCGGACACTCGGGACCAGGTCTACTCCGGCATCGAGGGATATAAGCCGATCGCCGACACGGCAGTAGAGCTCACCCGAGGCATGATAGTCGAGTACAACGGAGAGCCGGCGAGATGTTTCTTTTTCTCGACGTGCGGCGGGCATACGGCGGCGGTCCAGGATGTGTGGCAGGGTCAGCCTGCGCTTCCCTACCTCCAGGGTGTCTCCGACATCGACACGGCCACCGGAGAGCCGTTCTGCATCTTCAATCCGAATTTCTACTGGAGTACGAGCTTCAGCGGGCATGAGCTGACGGACCTCGTAAGGCGTAATCTTGCAATGGCGAGCCCTAACTATAGCGGAGTGAACATCTACGGCAATGTCGAATTGTTGAAGATACTCGATCGGTTCAAGTCCGGTCGTGTCGACTCACTCGAGATAAAAATGGACGACGGCCGCGTATTCTACGTCCGCGGGGACCGGACGAGATACCTCTTCAAGCGCAGCGACGGCTCGATACTTAAAAGCAGTTTATTCACTATCGAGACCCTTCGTAAGTACGGCGGGGGCATCGCAAGAGTAATTCTCAAAGGGAAAGGGAACGGACATGGGGTCGGGATGTGTCAGTGGGGCGCGCTCGGAATGTCGCGGCTGGGATACACATTCAGGCAGATTCTCTCACACTACTATCCCGGCACCGTAATCAAGAAAGTCTACTGAATTCCCATGAAGCTTCCGCATATATATCTCGCTTCCAGATCGCCGCGCAGGCGCCAGATGCTCGATATGGTGGGCATAAAATTTACCCTGCTCGACGTCGAGGTTGACGAGGACAATCACTTTGCCGACAACCCGGAAGAATATGTGATGAGTCTGTCCGAAAAGAAGGCTCGAGAGGCGGCCTCGCAGATTGAGGGAGGCATCGTCGCTACCGCCGACACGATCGTCTACATCGACGGAACAATTCTGAACAAGCCCACGGACGCCGCCGACGCACGAAGGATGCTTAAACTTTTGAGCGGAAGAACACATACCGTCTACACGGGATTCACTCTTCTCGAAATTCCCGGGGGAAGGATCGTCAGGGAATGCGGAGCGACGGGGGTAACTTTCAGGACACTTGAAGAGGAAGAGATCGCGGAGTATATCGAAACGGGCGCACCTTTTGACAAGGCCGGCGCTTACGGCATTCAGGATGATCTCAGTGCCTTGTTTGTGGAACGAATAGACGGAGATTTCTACAACGTGGTTGGATTACCGTTACCGAAGTTTTATCTTGCCCTAAAAAGATTCGGGATGCCGGCCAAATAAGATGCTCCCCGCCGAACGTCTTGCCACCCAGTCAGCGATGGGTGTCGAATGCTGAAAAATCTCCGCAAGAAGTTGTTCATCTCTTTGGCAATTGCCGCGGTGATTGGCATCGCCTTCTCTCTCTACGCAAATGTGGGGGAACTGAAGCGAACCATCGAGACATTTTCCTACGATCTGCTTCCGCTCGTGCTCGCGCTCTCTCTTGCAAACTATCTGATCAGGTTCGTCAGGTGGCAGTACTATCTCAAGGCGCTGAAAATCGAAGTCCCACGGTCCGAAAGCTTCGGCGTTTTCATGTCTTCGCTTACTATGTCAGTTACGCCCGGTAAGATGGGCGAGCTCGTGAAATCCTACTTCCTCAAGGAACTGAATTCGGTTCCGATCAGCAAGTCTGCGCCGATTGTCCTTGCAGAGAGGCTTACCGATCTCCTTTCGCTCCTGATTATCGCGATGATCGGAGCCTACAGTATAGGGCACGACAAGAAGTTGATAATAATCTTCGGACTGGTATTCATTCTAAGCATAGCGGTAATCGCAGACCGGTCGTTGTCGATGAGAATTATCCGTTACCTGAGGAGGATACCCATCGTTTCGAAATGGATCAAAGAGATCGAGACCGCTTACGAGAGTTCACACACTCTCCTGACAGGAAGAGTTCTTGTCGTATCCATGCTGCTCGGTCTGGTTGCTTGGTTCTCGGAATGCATCGGTTTTCTGTTCGTGCTCGACGGCGTCGACGTTCACCTGAAGCTTCTCTCGGCGTCGTTCATTTACTCATTCTCGACTGTCGTGGGAGCAGTCTCATTTCTCCCCGGCGGGCTCGGTGCGACCGACACTTCTCTTGCAGGACTCCTGATATTTGCGAAGATCCCGAAAGACGCCGCAGTCGCAGCCACATTCATAATACGGGGTGCGACGCTCTGGTTCGCTGTCATAATTGGTGCCGGAGTACTATCTTACATGCAGAAAAGGTACTCGGTTGCCCTTAAGTCAAAACTCGAGAACAACGGGCGAGCGCTTCCGGAGGAATGATCTTCAGCGGAAGTCTGCCGCATCGATAATAAGCCACGGACCCCGCCTCCATCACAGGCGATCCGGGCTTGAATGAAAGGCATGCGATGGAAATTCGGAAAGATCCCGGGAAAATTACGCAGAATCGGCCGGACAGCATGGAGTCCGGCGACCAGAGGGTACGTCGCGCTCCCGACCTTGGCAGGAAGAAAATAAGGGTCCTGATCGCAAAAGCTGGATTGGACGGACATGATCGCGGTGCCAAAGTCGTAGCCGCCGCCCTTCGTGACGCAGGTATGGAAGTCATATATACGGGATTGCGCCAGACTCCAGAGATGATAGTTGAAGCAGCGATCCAGGAAGACGTGGATGTGATTGGGATAAGTCTTCTGAGCGGCGCGCACATGACGATCTTCCCGAAGATTCTCACGCTCATGAAAGAAAAAGGGCTTACGGAAGTCCTTCTCTTCGGAGGCGGCATAATTCCAGAAAAAGATATCAAAGCGCTTAAAGAACTCGGCGTCGGAGAACTATTCACGCCGGGAACGCTGACCACAGATATCGTGTCGTACGTCCGCAGCTGGAAAGACAGCAAAGAGGAAACACAAGAACAGAAGAAATAAACACGGGCATATCCGTGTGACTCGCTCGTGATTCGTGCGCGGAAGAAACAGGCACACGAATAACATTGAAACAGGACACGAGATGATCACTGATGAAACCATGCTCCATCCATATCTGTGGGAATCTATGTCCTTCTGTGTCTTCCGTGCGCAAAAAAGCAAAGGAGTGACGAGACATGAAAAACGACGCGCTTCAGAAATTGGCCGAGAGGCTTAATTCCCTTTCAGTCGACAGCTTCTGGGATGTCGGCAAGTTTATTGTCGAAAAGATCCTCCCGTACGCGAAATCGAACAGACTCTCCGAAGAAGAGTTATACAAAGTCCTCTCATCCTATCCGGGCTTCAAGTTTCAGGCGAGCCTTCTCAAACAATGCCAGGCATACTTCACATATTACCCGGACCTGAAGAAGAGACGGCTCCCCGAGAATTTTTACTTCGAGCTCGCGACAAGAGTTACAGATGACGACAGACGAAAAACCTACGAGAAAGCCGCCATCCAGGGGAAATGGACTGTAGGTGAGCTCCGAAAGAAGATCCGCGAAGATTCCCTGATGGAGAAAGAAGCGGAGCGAACGAAGTTCGGGTTCGACCTGAAGAACACGAATGTCTGGAGCTTCGAGGTAGCCGACCCCCGATTCGGCAAGCCGGGTCAGAAAGGCAGAATACCGGGACAAATCATCGCCAATGCAATTTACCATTACTCCAACCCGGGTGCATTCATAGTCGACCCGTTTGCCGCTGGAGGCACGCTCGGCGACGTGATCGACAAGATCACATATTTCCACGACAGGCGATACAAGCTTTACGATACAGCTCCATCCGACGAGCGCATCTCGCAGAATAACATCTTTCTTACGGGCATTCCTGTCGAATCGAATTCCGCCGATTACGTTTTCCTCGCACTTCCCGACGAATTTTATTCCGGGACGGAAGATCTTACCGTCGCACTCTCCAACTTCAGGATGAAATTCAAAACCGTATACAGGGAGGCCAACCGGATACTGAAAACAAAGGGGGACATTTCGGTGCTGGTCGCTCCGCAGGCGGGCGAAACGGGTCTGGCCGACTACCCGTTTGAAGTGCAGCGGATTTTCGCGGAGGGAAATTACAAAACCGCCGGCAAAGTCTATCTGCCGGAGCGCTCGACGAGAAGGTTCAACTACTTCGAACGGAAGCCGCTCGTCGTGGAGATGACCGAGCTGCTGACATTCGAGAAACAACCGGCGGAGTGATTGCCGGAGAGGTGATTACCGGGCACGGGCGGAGCAACAACAGGCGAAGCAATTGCAAACAAGGCGAACCTTGACAAGGCCGGCTTTCCTCAGATAACTTCCTGAATTCTCTGAAACGCCACCGCCCCTTCTCTCAACAGTTCCACTTTACCTAGCGTGACATCCACGACAGTCGAAGGAGTCTGCGAAGTAAGCTTTCCCGCGTCGACGATCAGATCGACCGAATCGAGCACACGCTTATTGATTATCCCGATTGAATCGGGGTTGGGCTCACCGGAAAGGTTCGCGCTCGTGGAGGTAATCGGGATCCTGCAGATGTTCAACAATTCACGGCAAAAATTATCGCTCGAGAGTCTGACGCCTATCTTCCCCGTGTCCGCAGTCAGGATCGGTGAAACTATGGGCGACGCCTTAAACACGATCGTCAGCGGCCCCGGCCAGAAATTCCGCATAAGAACTTCGGCCTGATCGGGAACGCCGATCACCAGCTCCTCGAGACTCTGCCGGTCCGGCACAAGGACGAGTATGGGGTTCGATTTCTTTCTTTCCTTGATCGTGAAGACCTTCTCGACGATCTTAGGCTCCAGAGCGTTAGCGCCGATGCCGTAGATAGTCTCCGTCGGATAAATGATAACGCCGCCGTCCAGGATCGTCTGCGCGGCCTGAGTTATGCTCTTCGCTTTTCTTGCATCGATCTTCTTCGCCATTCAATTTCCCATCCTGTCCGACATTTCCGATATTTTTATGCTCTCCTTCACGACGCGCTCTGGAGATATTTTTCTCATGCATTCAAACGTCGCTATAGGACAATAGCTTCCACCGTGAATCGAGCATGGCCTGCATCCGAGCCCGCTCTCCTCGATAACCACGGAATTCTTGTGATAAGGATAAAAACCAAATTCTTTGACGGTCGGACCGAAAATTGCGACGGTCGGAGTGTCGAAAGCGGACGCGATATGGACCGGGGCCGAGTCGTTCGCCACGAGTAGCGAAGCTCGCCGGATAATCTCCGCCGAAGCCATGAAGGGAAGTTCTCCAACCGCGGAAACAACCCGCGTGTCGGTCCCCACGATTCCTGCCGCCACATTGACATCCTTCTTTCCTCCTATGAGAACCACCTTCCCGAAACCCGGAAGGAGACCCTTGACGACTTCGCGCAAAAGTTCTACCGGGTATCTTTTTGTTTCCCATACGGTGCCTGGAGCTACGACGGCGTAAGTCGTATCAACTCCGTGAGCGGACAGAAACTTTTCGGCAGCTGCTCTATCCGTCTCGCCGGGATAGAGCCTCGGCTCCTCTCTCCCGTATACTATTCCCAGAGGTTCAAGTAGAGAAAGGTCCCTTTCAACTTCATGCACGCCAAACCGCCAAGGTTTTAAGTGCGTGAAGCTTCCCTTCCAGGCGGAGCGGTCGAAACCGACACGTACTGCGGCGCCGGTCCCTTGCGCAAGGAGAGCGCTTCGAAGTGAACGGTGCGGACAAATCACGACGTCGTATTCGTTTCTTTTTAACTCTCCACGCAGGCTCCTGAAGGCTTTCAATGAACGGTGCTTCCCATGCTTGTCATAGACGATGACCCGTGAAATATCCGGATGGGAAACGAGTATGCCAGAGGTTTCGGGGATGGCCAGGAAATCGATACGCGATCCGGGAAAAGACCGCTTCAGGACCTGCACGACCGGCAAAGCGAGAATCACATCGCCGAGGAATGCAGTCTGAATAACAAGTGCATGCCTCAACCGTGCTTCACCCTGTCGAGCATATCATGGAACGAGTCCACATGCTTAAATCTTTTGTGGAACCAGAGCCAGTCCGATGGATGTTCCCTGATGAAGTTTTCGAGTATGGCCACATGCCTCTGCGTCAGGTTACGGACACTCTCCTCCGAGTCATCCTTCAAATCGCCATATTCTATTTTTCGAAGGTCGACCAGGTAAGTGCCGTCTGTCTTCCTTATGAGAAATCCGGCCTGCATCTCGGCACCGGTCTTGAGAGCAAAGGATGCGGGCCCCTGAAATGTCGGCACGTCAATACCGAAGAATGTGGAGGGCGCGCTTTCCCTCGCCGCGCTCTGATCGGCAAGAAGGGCGACTATCGCGTTGGACCTCAGCTGAGTCAAAGCAGCCCTGATTGAATTGGCCATGGGGACGGTGGAATTCCCGAGGCGGCCCCTGTATGATTCCGCAACTTTGTCGACCGCCTTGTTGTGAAAAGGATGCACGATGATCTGCATCTTTCCGGGGAAGGACGAACCTATGGTCAGAGCTATCAGCTCCCAATTCGAGAAGTGGCCGCTCATCATGATAAGCCCCTTCCCTTTCTTAAGCGCATCTTCAACCATGCGCCGGGATTCCTCTCTGAATTCCACCACCTTTCCAAGGTTTTCCTTCGTGAACTTCGGGAAATAGAGGAACTCGAACAGGACTGTTGCTATGTTGATATATGCCCCTTCCAGAATTGTTTCGAGTTCGGGATCGCTCTTCTCCGGAAAACACAGCTTGAGGTTCGCCATCGCAACATCGCGGCGGATACCGAGACGCCTGTAAGCGAACCGGCCGACCGACCTCGCCATCGTCTGCACGCGTTTGATCGAAAACCTGCGAAGGAACAGGCCGGCGATCCGAAGAAGACCTGATTGTATATGATCAGAAAGACTCAAACGAGATTCTCCACAAGTGTGACATCACGGACGTATTGTGCAATACGGTCTGCGACGTAAATTCCATTTTACGCATACTGTTCATTATACTCCAAACGCACGAAAGTTTTCTATTCGCGCGATTCGCAGCCCGGTGAGCTCTATAATCGGCATCCGTGCTTTCGTTCTTGCCCGTTTTGTCAAACATGGGTTCGGCCAGTACATCTGAATCCTGCAGGACTTCATCCGTAAAGCGAATCCGTCGACAGTCTCAGGTCCCGGATCCTGGCGTGGCCGGCTTTACGGTGAACTTCGACGACACGAGTCCAACAACGATCGTCGTAAGAGCACCTATCATAGTATACCATGTCCATGCAATCGGGGTGAAGAAGAAGACGTAGACCAGAACAATCAAGCCCGCCGAGAACCCGATGATGGCATCAATCTGACCGGGCTTCTTGAAGAGGACTCCGAGGAGAAACGTACCGAGAAGCCCTCCATAAGTGACTGACGCTATCGAGAGAGCGATCTCTATCACCGATTCGTCCGTGTGTATAAACATAAATGCGGTCGCGACAAGTACGATGGTCCAGAAGATACTGAATATCTTCGACAGTTTAAGGTCTTTCTCTTCGCTGTTGTTCTTCCCGAAGTATGGTTTATAAAGGTCGACGAGAGTTGATGAGGCGAGAGAGCTTATCGAACCGCCGAGGGAGCTCATTGCGCTCGCAAACAAAGCTGCAACGATAATCCCGCTTACTCCGCTGGGAAGCTGTTCGACTATGAACTTCGGGAAAATCTGATCGCCGTCCTTGAAAGGATACGCATGATAGAACGCAAAGAGGACCACCCCGATCACCAGGAAGAAGAGAAACTGGAGACCGACGAAGAATCCGCTTGAGATGACCGCCTTCTGGCTGCTCTTCAGCGAGTTTGTGGCGAGCAGCCGCTGCACGATAAGCTGGTCCGTACCGTGCGAGGCCATGGAAAGGAACGCGCCGCCGAGTACACTGGCAACGAAAGTGTACTTCACCGTGAAGAAATGGGCGACACTGCCCGTAAATCCGAAATGTATGAACTGGAATTTCGAGCCGGCTGCGGCAGAAGCTAGAACGCTTCCCCATCCATCCGGCAAGTGTGCCAGCATAATCCATAGCGCCAATGCCGCGCCTCCAAGGTATACAAACATCTGTACCACATCCGTCCATATCACCGCCCTTATGCCGCCGGCGTAAGTGTAAACGAATGTAAAGATCGTAATTATCACGATCGAGATGGCATAGATGTCCGTATTGGAATAACCGCTGAAAATCCGGTACCCCCGGAAAATTATGGCGAGGGGAATCGCCGTCGTGAAGAGCCTGACGCCGGTAGCGAGCGTCCGCGTGATTAGAAAAACCACCGAGGCGTAATTGCGCGTCTTCTCCCCGAACCTGGTCTTAAGAAGCTCGTAGGCGGTTACGAGTTCGCCACGATAATATGACGGGAGGAAAAGGAAAGCTATCGCTATCCTTCCGACGATGTATCCAATCGCGATCTGGAGAAAATTCAGGTTGGTGAGGTAAGCCAACCCCGGAATGGATATGAAAGTAATGGCACTCGTCTCGGTCGCTACTACCGCGAAGGAGACTATGAGCCACGGAATGTCTCTCCCTCCCACAAAGTAGTCGGACGCACTTTTCTGCTTCCCGCCGATGAAAATTCCGAATGCCGAGACCCCCACCAAATAGGCGAGCACAATTATATAGTCTGTAGCATTGAATCCCAATACGGTTCCGCCTGCTAATTCACATTCAAGTCAGTGCAGCTCTTCCAGCGTGGTGTGTAGCGAAAAGACTTTCTCCAGCTGCGTGATACGGAAGAGGTTCCTGACGTCCGGGTTGGGCACCACGACGTGTATCTCACCTTTAGATTCTCTCATTATCCTTTCGGCAACGAGAAGTGCGCTGAGCCCGGATGAATCACACGATTTCACCGCGCTCAAATCGACGACGAGTTTTTTCAGCGGTGGCCTGCAAATTACCAGAAACTCCGCTTTCAGTTGAGGGGAGATTTGAGTGTCGAGCTTTTCGGCATTCACCTTGAGAACGGTGTACCCTCTGTGGCTTTCGGCCTCGAAAGTTTTCTTTTTCATTTTTCCTTGAACATTTTGATTGTATTGATAAGGCTGTCGTATGCCTTTTTCATTTCACCGTTCTCCGGAACCTTTACCAGGAGATCGTAGAAATGATCTCCGTTAGTCTTGGAAAATCCCGCACATATCTTCGCCTCGGATCTGCGGCAGAGGTATGACATGAAAACATCGTCAGAGAATGTAAGGTCAAACGCAAGATCGTAATGCTCGTTCTTGAGCTTGGATATGAGATCGTGCGACGGCAGCCGCAGCCAACTTTGATCGGCCTGCGTCACGACAACCAAGTCCGTCCTGTAGGTGGCAAGTTCGCGCATGTTTTCGGTGACGACGAGCGCCACGCGCCGGAAATATCTCATTAAAGATTCGACGACGGATCTAGCCAGGTAAAACTCCATGCTCATCCTCGGCATAAGGAAGACAGCCGTCTCGGATGATTTTATCGCATCGTTGAACTGAATCGCCTTCTTCGAATGCTTCGTCCGGCGCAATGCATATTTCGTCGCCAGCGATGTTCTGATACTAATCATTTATTCTTTTCGATGAGTTTCAAAAATTCGACTTCATTTAATATAGTTATTTTAAGTTTCTGGGCCTTGCCATATTTCGAACCCGGATTTTCACCGACGACTACGAAATCTGTTTTTTTGCTGACGCTGTCCGTGGTTTTTCCACCGAGGTTCTCAATAAGCTCCTTGGCCTCGTCTCTCCCGAAAGCGGAAAGCGTGCCCGTAATTACGAACGTTTTGCCAGACAGCTTTCCCTTCTTCAGGCTCGCGGCTTCGTCGAACTGCAAGCCGGCTGCCCGAAGCCGTCCGACTAGTTCTCGCGTTCGCTTGTCCTGGAAGTAGCGATATATGCTTTCGGCGATCGTTGGACCGATATCGGAAACGAACTGGAGCTCATCTTCAGAGGAATCCATAAGCTTCTGCATCGACCCGAAATGCTCCGCGAGAAGTTGAGCCGTCCTCTCTCCGACATGGCGGATGCCGAGTCCGTACAGAAGCTTGCCGAATGGCCTGGACCGGCTTCTGTCGACGGCTTTCAAGAGATTGTCCACACTCTTTTTCCCCCAGCGCTCAAGCGCTTCCAACTCGTCGCGGTGACTGTCGAGCCCGTAGATATCGGCGACACTTCTGAGGAGGCCTAACGATACAAGCTGATCCACCACCGACTCGCCCATTCCTTCTATATCCATGGCACGCCTCGAGGCAAAATGTTCTATTCTTCCACGTACCTGTGAGGGGCACTCATAGTTCTCGCAGTAGTAAGCCGCCTCGCCTTCGAGCCGCGTGATAGGCTCGCCGCACGAAGGACATCTGTGGGGAAACTTATACGCCTTCGCTCCCGAAGGACGTTTCGCGGGAATGTAGCCGACAACAGCGGGGATGACGTCACCGCTCTTCTCTACTATGACTGTGTCGCCGATGCGAATGTCTTTCTCTTTTATATAGTCTTCATTATGGAGCGTCGCCCTGCTGATGGTCGATCCCGCAAGATAAACGGACTCTAATTCCGCAACGGGCGTAATGGTTCCGATGCGTCCAACCTGCACCGTTATGTCTTTGAGGGTAGTGTTCGCCTGCCTCGCGGCAAACTTGTATGCTATTGCCCATCTGGGGCTCTTAGCCACGGCACCGAGCCGCCGCTGCTGGCTCAGTTTGTCAACCTTGACCACATTTCCGTCGATCTCGAAAGGGAGATTGTCCCGCTCAGTCTCCCAATAACGCGCCGTCTCGACCACCTGACCGATATCTTTGCATCTCTTGGCGTGATCGCTGACGGGCAATCCAAACTTCTTCAACAACTGCAGACTTCCCCACTGCGAGTCGACATCCGATTCATCTGAGATCAGGTAGTACGAAAAGAACCTGAGAGGCCTTCTTGCCACTTCCTTCGGGTCCTGGAGTTTCAGCGTGCCTGCTGTGGCGTTTCTCGGATTGGCGAAAGTCTTCTCCCCGTTTTCCTCGCGCTCCCGGTTCATTTTCTGAAAGCCTTCCCTGTTCATCAGGACTTCGCCGCGAACCTCGATATTCCTGTACCGCGTCTCCCCTCGACCGAGCGCGAGTTTCAATGGGACACTGCGGATAGTCCTCACGTTGGCGGTTATGTCGTCTCCGGCCTCGCCATCACCGCGAGTTGCCGCAAGCGCGAGAAGACCATTTTCGTACACAAGTCGCAGTGCCACCCCGTCGAATTTCAGCTCGGATACATAATTGTACTCTTCGTCGCCGAGAAGATTGCGAACTCTCTTATCGAAATCTCTGAGTTCTTCTTCATTGTAGGTGTTGGCCAAGCTCAACATCGGTACCGGATGACGGATCTGCCTGAATTCTTTCGTCGGCTCCCCGCCTACACGCTGGGTCGGTGAGTCCGGTGTGATGAACTCGGGATGTTGTGATTCCAGCTCAGTGAGCTTCCTCATCAGCTGGTCGTAATCAAAATCGCTTATGACGGGATCGGCAAGAACATAGTAGCGGTGGTCGTGCTCGCGAATCTCCCTCCGCAGCCTCTCGATTTCCGATTGAATCTCTTTCCCTGCCCTTTGAGAAGAGGCGCTCTTCACTTCCTGATCGTACCGTCTTTCATTATCGTGAGGTCTCGTATCACGGCCCCCGATTTACCGAGCGGTGGGTATTGATGGCCGTTTAACGAAATCAAAAGGCCGCCGGCATTGCCGATTGTCATGTTGAATTTCTTTTTTCCCCAGAACGCGGCCTTTGTTCCGGGTTTCATAAGGAGATCGTAAGTCCTGCCGTCATCGATAACGAGGTTAACCCAGACGGAATCAACCGCGTCAAGGACCAGCCTCGAACTGTCGGGCTCCATCTTCGTGGCTGCATAAGCAGAATCGAACCGTTGCTGATTTGCCGCCTGTGTATTCTCATATCCGTAATCGATTCTGGTCACCGTAGCATTCTTTTCTGGAGAAAATGCAAGGTAAGAAAGCACTGCGAGTATCACGATCCCCGCTGCGCCAAGCCCGATCTTTTGTGTGGTGGAGAGGTTTATCTGCCTCCCCGAAGATTTGGTGCGGTCTTCCTCGGCTTTCTCGTCGCTGGCCGCCTTAACCGCCTCGACGTGTTGGTCGAATCGCTTGATCGTCTCATCCGGATCCAGCCCGATAGCCTTGGCGTAGTCCCTGATGAAGGCCCGTATGTAGGTCTCGGGCAGAATCTCGAAATTCCCGCTCTCTATCGCTTCGAGGAATTTCATGCTGATTCGCGTCTGGACAGCTACGTCGGATAGACGGATCTTTCTCTCCTCGCGCTGTTTCCTCAGTTGTTCGGAAAAAGTTTCCATTCTCTACCGTGATTGGTGTAACGTTCTGAATCTAATGAAGTTAATCAACTATAACAACCGTTGAACCGGATTAGATTTCGCCGTCTCCGTGAAATGGACTCGACTTTTTGAACTCAAACTTGACTTTTGATCTTCGACAGAAGATATTTAGTAGAAATATGTCTACTAATCGTGGAGAAGGCCATGAACGGTTTGACTGACCGTCAAAAGAAGGTTCTCGCATTCATAGAGAGACACCAGAGCCGTTATGGATACCCGCCAACGTTGCGGGAAATTGCCAATCACATCGGTGCGAAGTGGAGCCATGGAATCGAGAGGCACTTGAAGGCCCTGGAGCAGAAAGGGTTTATCGAGCGGGAAGCCGTGAAGAGCCGCGGAATCCGGCTTGCACATTTTGACAAAGGGGTGACTGTCCCCGTGGTAGGACGTATTACCGCCGGCAAGCCTATACTCGCCGTAGAAAACCTCGGCGAATCGCTCGTTGTCGATCCTTCTTTCGTCAGGGGCGGAGAGGTCAACTTCCTTCTTATGGTGGAGGGACTCAGCATGAAAGACGCCGGCATACTGGACGGAGATCTCGTCCTTGTCAGGCAGCAGCCATCGGCTGAGAACGGCGACATCGTCGCGGCTCTCATCAACGAAGAGCGCGCGACCGTAAAAAGGTTCAGACAGGATGGTGATACAATCGTTCTCGAGCCTGAGAATCCCGACTTCGAACCGATCATTCTGGATTCAACGTCGGTCAGGATAATCGGGAAGGTAATGGCAGTACTCAGGCTCCTCGACGACCAGATGAGTGTGAAGAGACTGAGGTGAGAAAGGAAATGGAATCCTGCATCAATGGAACGATGGAATGTTCGGCCCGGGTGGATGATGTATCGTGTTTCTCCGGCGGTTGTCTTTACTGGATATTGATCTCCGAGGTGAAATATGGACAATGACCGTTATCCGACAATCTTTCACATCGACATCGACGCATTCTTCGCCTCGGTCGAGGAGGCGTTGTGTCCTGCTTTGAAAGGGAAACCGGTTGTAGTGGGGGGACTTCCCGATCAGCGGGGAGTGGTTTCATGTCCGAACTACGAAGCAAGGTCTCTCGGTGTCAGGACTGCTATGCCTCTCGCGAAGGCATATTCACTCGCGCCGAACGCCGTTTTCGTGAAAGGGAGCTACCACGCGTATGAAAGTTATTCCAGGCGGTTCATCGAAATACTCCGTAACTTTTCCCCGGTGGTCCGCGCGGTGAGCCTTGATGAAGCCTTCCTTGACGCGAACGGATGCCTCCATTTCTGGGATCATGAACCTCGGTTGCTTGCCGCGGCCATCAAAAGGGCGGTCTTCGAAGAGTTGAGTATCACCGTGTCGATAGGGGTCGCTTCGAACAGGGTGTGCGCGAAAGTCGCGTCAGATCGTTCCAAGGTTGTCGCGAGGGAAGAGCTGGAAAAGCGGAAAGAGAAGGGACCGCCAGACGGACTACTCGTTATACCGGTAGGGGGAGAAAGAGAATTTCTTGCACCGCTGCCGGTCTCTGTGATCCCGGGAATCGGCAAGAGGACCGCCGAGACACTCGAAGCTCTTGGGATCCACACCGTTGGAAGCCTCGCCGAAACAGACGAGATCTCGCTTGCGAAGATCTTCGGAGTGACAGGGACGTACCTCCACGATGCGGCAAACGGTGCGGGGAAACGGGATGTCGGGGAGATAGATCGCGAAGCAAAATCAATCTCGCGGAGCACGACTTTCGCGAGCGACACGAACGACCCGGAGTTTATTTCTTCGGTATTCTTTTACCTGTCCGAGAAAATTGCCAGGGAGCTGCGTGCCGGAGGCCTTGTCGCATCCTCCGTCAACGTTAGAATGCGTTACTCCGACGGGGCTCCACTTCTCGGTTACAGGAAGGAACGCAATCCGGCCGATCGCCGGTTCGTAACATACCAGAAAAGCCGGACATTGGATGTTGAAACGGATTCGGAATTCGAAATTTCTTCAACCGGATACACTCTCTTCAGAGGGCTGTGGCTCGATGGAATGAAGGTCCGTCTTGTCGGCATCGGCGTTACGAATATTCGTAAAGGTTGCAGTCAGCCTCACCTATTCCCGCACATCGGCGAACGACGCGAGGATTTGCTGCACGGCGTAGACGCGATCCGCGAGAAGTTCGGTTACGAGTCAGTTTATTTTGGAATAACTGAGCGCCTCAAGGGGGAGTCGAGGTTCTACCGGGATATCCACGAGCAATGAATCCGATCTTATTCCATGCTCTTGATTGATTTCTCTCCGATGAGAATATTCCTCTAAATGAAAACCCGGACGAGCCCGCACCGATACATCGATGACTTCCTGCGCTATTCGATATTTCCTCTGGCCATCCTCTCATTGATCTTCCTAACCTCGTTTCAGCCTCCGCCATCGCTTGTGGAACTCTTCAGCTTCGGTCATTTCCATGACGCGAAGGGAATAAGCGTCGACCCCATCGGCGCAATTTACGTTGCCGACACCGGAGACGATCTGCTGATGAGGTTCAGCCCGGCCGGAGACTCGACAGGTGAAGTGGGCGGTTATGGGAACGGCGACTACCAGTTCGATATGCCGTACGATGTCTGCGCCGATAACGGTGTGGAGATCTATGTTGCAGACTACAACAACAACAGGATCGTGCGTTTCGACAGGACTCTTGCGAATGTCGCCTCGCTATCGACGAATCAATCCAACGACGACTCGAAAAGGTTCGGCTACCCGTCGGGCGTGGCTATATCGAGACTTGGCGACCTCTTCATCTGCGACGATGAGAATATCAGGGTTATGAAGGTAAACACCTTCTCGACGGTAGAAAGAACCTTCGGAGGTTATGGTGATGGAGCCGGGACCTTGACAATGCCGCGCCAGGTTTCGATCGGGCCGAACGACGATGTTTACGTATCAGACAAAGGCCGGGTCGCAGTATACGATAACTTCGGCAACTACTTAGGTTCGATCGGAGAAGGAACTCTCGAGAATCCCACTGGCATAGGTATCGGCGACGGAATACTCGGAGTCTGCGATTCGGATAAGCTTTATTTCTTCAAGCTTGACGGAACGATGATCGCGAAATTCTCAGGCGACGACGTCTTCGGGACAAAGATCAAGCACTTCAACGATGTCTCAATTAGTGGGAAAAGGGTTTATATCCTTACCGGCAGCCGGGTCGTCGTCGCGAAAGCAAATTTCCTGGGTTAGGATTTCAATCAGCCGTACTCCCACCTGCCGGGGACGGCATATGGCGGTATCACGATTGGGATTGCGGTGGTATGATGTTTCGAATGACTTCATGACGGCCTGCGAATCTTGCGGGTTTTCCCCCGAAGCTTGCGCTAACGACTGGTCATCCGAAGGACCTCCGGATTCACAATCGCGCCCGGACGTTCACCCTTCAGTATTGCGACCGCGTTCAGAGCGGCAAGCTCCGACATTTTCGCTCGGGTTTCCAAGGTCGAGCTTCCGAGATGTGGTGCGAGGACCACATTGTCCAGTTTGAGTAATTCGGGGTTGATCTTCGGCTCGTTTACGTACACATCGAGCCCGGCACCGGCGATCTTTCGTCTTTTCAGCGCAGAGATCAGGGCATTTTCGTCGACCACTTCACCTCGGGCCGTGTTCACGAGTACGGCAGTGGGTTTCATCAGCGCAAACTCCCGCCTCCCTATCATCCCGCGCGTTTCGACGGTCAACGGCACATTCAGGCTGATGTAATCGGACTCCTCGAGGAGCCGCGTCAATTCAGCCGGCCTCCCGCCGACCGCATCGATGTCCGCATTTCGCTTGTGTGAATTGTAAAGGATCTTCATCCCGAATCCTCGTGCCCGCAACGCAATGGCAGCGCCGATCCTTCCTGCTCCGACGATGCCGATCATTTTCCCCGAGACATCATTACCGAGCATCAGCGTCGGCGCCCATCCCTTGAACTTATGGGCGCGCACGAAGCGATCGCCTTCGGCGATGCGTCTCGCCGCCGACAGCAAAAGGCCGAACGCAAGATCGGCAGTCGCATCGGTCAGGACACCCGGCGTGTTAGTGACAGCAATACCCTTTTCGGCGGCAGCTGCTATGTCGACGTTATTGAAGCCGACGGCATAATTCGATATCACGCGCACGGTCTCAAGCTTCGAGATAAACCCGCGATCGAATTTGTTCGCCATCATGGCGATTACCCCGAAGGCGCCATCCAATTTTTCGAGAAGAGCACGCGGCGTAATATCCTTGTCGGTATTGTTCAGGTCCACCGTAAAATGTTTCCTGAGAATCTCTATCCCGTTCTCCGGGATCCTCCGTGCCACAACAACACGCGGACGGCCAGATGTCTGTTTCATCCGAATCTCCGGTTGTGATCTTCGCGCCTGAGAAAATACAGGGTCGCAATTGACCCGCAACTATCTGACTATGCTTCCGCTGTCGATGTCGGCGGCCGTGGTCAGGACCGCAAGCTTCCCGTCGTCCGTCGAGGCAGCGAGAAGCATTCCGTTGGATTCAAGCCCCATAAGTTTGGCCGGAGCCAGATTCGCGACAATTACCACGTTCTTTCCGACCAGGTCTTCGGGCTTATAATGTTTCGATATACCGGCAATGATCTGCCTCTTCTCTACGCCGACCAGCACGTCGATCCGCAGGAGTTTTTCCGACTTCGACACCTTCTCGCAGCCGACCACCTTAGCGATACGGAGATCGACCTTCCTGAAGTCATCGATGGAAATCTCAGCCTTGATCGGTGCGGTTGCCTGTTGGGTTGCGGGCTGTTCCGTGTTTTCCCCGCTCGCCGTTTTCTTTATCTGCTCTTCGATTGTCGAATCCTCGATTTTTGTGAAAAGTATACTCAAACGACCGATCTCTCTTCCCGGTTCAACTTTCATCTCGGCAGCAGAATTCCATCCTGCCTTTGCGGCAGTACCTTCAAGCTGCAGCATCTTCCATATTTCTTCGGTCGAGAACGGAATCACCGGAGAAAGGAGAATCGCGAGCGACCTGGTCAGTTGCGCACAAATATTGAGAGTCGTGGCACACTGTTCCGGATTGTCCTTCCGCGATTTCCACGGTTCTGAATCGTTGAAATATTTGTTCGCCGCTCTCGCGAGGGACATCGCCTCGAGCACTCCGTCCCTGAATTTGAAATTTTCAAAGAGGGCGCCCACCTTTCCGGGAGTCTCCTGCATTTGGCTTACAGCCCACTCATCGAGATTGCTCAGCTTTCCGCGGGAAGGAATCCTGCCGTCGTAATACCTCTGAATGAATTGAAGCGTTCTGTTCACAAAATTCCCCAGCGTGTCTGCAAGCTCGCTGTTGACGCGCGCCTGGAAGTCTTTCCAGTAAAAATCGGAATCGCGCGACTCAGGAAGATTCAAAGCCAAAGCGTACCGTAGCGTATCGGGCGGGAAAATCTCTATGAAGTCCTTCAGGTCTATCCCCCAGCCGCGGCTTTTCGAAAATTTCTTTCCCTCGAAGTTGAGGAATTCATTGGCCGGTACGGCATCCGGAAGGATATAGCGCGATTTTCCGCCTTCGTTCCACGCCATCAAAATGGCCGGGAATATCAGCGTGTGAAATACGATATTGTCCTTCCCGATGAATGCGATATAGCGCGTGCCTTCATCCTGCCAATACCTCTTCCAGAGATTCGGCTCGCCGCGCTTCTGGGAAAGCTCTTTGGTCGAGGAGATATATCCAAGCACGGCTTCGAACCAGACATAGATAACCTTGTTCTCGTATCCCTGCAATGGTACCGGTATCCCCCAATGCAGGTCGCGTGTAATGGCACGGTCTTCGAGTCCTTCCTTGAGCCAGCTGTCTACGTACCCCCGGACGTTTTCCTTCCACTTCTTCGAGTTGACGTATTCTTCGAGTTCCTTCTGGAACCGCCCCAGCGGAAGGTACCAGTGCTTCGTCTCGCGAACGACGGGAGTCGTCCCGCAGATCTTACATCTCGGGTTGATCAGCTGCGTTTGTTCGAGCCACGTGCCGCAGTTCTCGCACTGATCCCCGCGTGCATCCGCGTTGCCGCAGACGGGGCAGGTCCCTTCGACGTACCTGTCCGCCAGAAACATCCTGTCTTTCTCGCAATAGAGTTGCTTTTCACTTTTTTCGGCAAGTATGTTTTGCCTGTAGAGTTCAAGGAAAAACTCCTGGCCGGTCTGGTGATGCACGGGAAGAGTTGTGCGTGAATAGTTGTCGAAACTCATCCCGAATTTTTCGAAGCTCGCTTTATTGATCGCGTGATAGCGGTCTACGATCTGCTGAGGGGAAACGCCTTCCTTCTCTGCGGAGATCGTCACGGCTACGCCGTGCTCGTCGGAGCCGCAGATGAAAACGACGTCTTCGCCTTTCAGGCGCAGGTAGCGGACATATATGTCGGCAGGCAGGTAAGCGCCGGCCAGATGCCCGAGATGAAGCGGTCCGTTCGCATATGGTAGAGCCGCCGTAACAAGAGTGCGGGAAAATTCAGAGGTATTAC
>JAJZNW010000083.1 GCA_021811615.1 Bacteroidota bacterium | reverse complement strand
CGGTTTGAGGAGGGGTCAAGGGAAACGGAGCGATGGTCGGCTTGAGCGGGACACTCGCTTGAAAGAGGAGAAACACTTAGGCTCACATGACCTGTACACCACCGCGCCCTTGTCCTACTCTACAGTCTCATTCGCTGCGTAATGCACTTCATGCTAGCCTTCTGTCAGAGGATCGACGGGATCTGCATGAAAGTTCTTTTGCTTTTTGAAGGCCATAGCGCGTAAGGAGATTTAAAGATGAAGACCTTGTTTATGACTTTCTGTTTGACAGTTGTTTTTGAAACAATAGCCTCTCCGGCTCGATCTCAGTGGTTGCAAACGAACGGGCCCTATGGAGGACTCGTAAATGCCCTTGCCATTACTGGCGGTAACATAGTAGCAGGCACCGGTGGTGGTATTTTTATCTCTACGGATGAAGGAGAGAACTGGAAAGCAACTCAGACGGGACTGAAGGGAGTTACAGCGGTATCTTCTAATTCCACAAGGGCCTTTGCGGCATCCTGGGGCAATGGGATGTGGAGTTCCACAGATCATGGCGAATCCTGGTATGAGATCAACGACGGCCTGTCTGATGATTTCGTAAGTTCACTTATTGTATCCTCCGATAGTCTCTATGTATCGGGGGGGACATACGGTAAAGTGTTCTTCTCAAGCGATAATGGGACATCATGGACAACGCTCAACACAAATGCGCTGAACGACGCAGTTCGCGGCCTTGCAAAGATAGGCGGTAACCTCTTTGCGGGAACATTTACCAGCGGCGTCTTTTTATCCACCGACAACGGTGCGACATGGAATGTGGTCAACGCCGGCCTTGCCAATACGAGTATCACGTGCCTATCAACGGCAGGCTCGACGCTATTCGCTGCTACTTACAGTGGAGTTTTTGTTTCCACAAACGATGGCAAAGGCTGGACGGCTGTTACCGGAGATTTTGCAAACCTCTATGTGAGTTCAATAGACATTGTTCCAAATGGAGGGAACCTGCTTGCAGAAATCAACGGCAGCCTATATGCTTCGACCGATGATGGTTCAAGCTGGGCGCCCGAAGGGCCGGCATCAATGTCTACTAATGTCACATCCCTTCTGCTGAATGGCTCCTATCTCTTTGCTGGAACCAATGACGGCATCTACCGTTCCATGGACAATGGTACGAGTTGGTCTCCGATCGACAGCGGTCTGACCGGTACAGATATCAGGGCCATTTTAAGCGTTGGATCGGACCTCTTTGTCGCCTCAGCTGGCAACGGCGTCTGTTGTTCCACTGATAATGGTGCCAACTGGGAAGCTGTCAATGACGGTTTAACTTCACCGTATGTGTATTCCTTAGCGGCAAGCGGAGCAAATCTCTTTGCCGGAACAAGCGATGGCCTCTTCGTTTCCAGTAATGGAGGCAGTAGCTGGGCGACAACTGGTCTGAAAAATATGCTCGTCGGGTCCATCGAAACAGATAGCAATGAGACTTACGCTGGTACAATGTTTGGGGTATTTCGTTCCTCAGATACGGGTGCTACATGGGTATCTATAGATTCGGCGCTGGTTAATCCGACTTTGCAGTTGAACGGGACGAACCTCTTCGTGGGCGCTCGCAACGGGATTTTTCTGACTACCAATGAGGGGACCAGTTGGACTCGACTCAACCAGGGCTTGTCCGATACCGTCGTTACGGTGCTAACGGCGATGGGGACGAGACTATTCGCAGCTACACAGAAGGGGATATGTGTTTCTACTGACAACGGAAGTAATTGGGCGCCAGTGAAGATGAACTTGGCGCAGACGTATGTCTCCTCGTTTGCAGTTAGTGGGACAAGCCTATTCGCTGGTACTAGCGATGGCGTTTATCAGTCAACTGATTTCGGTGCGAGTTGGGTCCAGCAAAATCTCAGTCTCGCAGACACAATCGTTTCCTGTCTAACCATAGTTGGAAAAGACCTATATGCCGGAACCCACGCTGCTGGTGTTTGGAGTCGAGCATTATCGGAGATGATTACCCCAATCAGGGAAGATCGCTCAATACCACCGCACTTGTTTTCGCTGTCGCAGAATTATCCCAATCCGTTCAACCCGAGGACAGAGATAAACTATCATTTGCCAGTTGCCACACTTGTAATCCTGAAGGTTTACGATGTCCTCGGAAGGGAAGTCAAGACCCTGATTGATCGGCGTGAAAATCCGGGAGCCCATCTTGTTACTTTTGACGCAGCCAATTTACCAAGCGGAGTGTATTTCTACAGATTACAGGCTGGCACATTTACGCAGACGAAGAAACTTTTGCTTCTGAAGTGAGTGCCGAAATAGATTTTTCCTTATCCATTGCGATGACGATTGAGGGGCGCTCACTTTCCAACGGCTCTCCCGTGGCACGAATATGGCACTATGGTCATACACTTTCATACCAAAACATACCTCTCCTTATCAAGCAATTCAGCGAGATCAACAAGAAAATGCACAATTTGTTTCCCCTGAGTACAATGCATCTGCCTTTTAAGCAGAGGGTCGTTGGTTCGATCCCAACCGGCCTCACTGGAGAATCCCGTCTTGTAAGTCGCAAGGCGGGATTTTTTTTGCCTGCAGATTGGAGGCGTATTTAATGAGAAGGTATGGTGCAAACTTCAAAAATTATCGATATTATCTTTATCATGGACACAAGGAGAGAAAATAGAGATTGAGCAGCTTGAATATAGGAAACGAATCCGGCATGACGGAAGAAAAACGGGCCTGGCACGTAATCTACGTGAAAGCGAGACACGAGAAGGCCGTACAGGCCGATCTGACTGTCAGAAAGATTGAATCGTATCTTCCCCTCAGGAAGGAGATGCACCAGTGGAGCGACAGGAAGAAGTGGGTCGAAGTCCCGCTCTTTTCTTCCTATGTCTTCGTCAACGTATATCCGCAAGAGTTCAACAGGGTCTACCTGGCTCCCGGGTTTGTCAAGTTCGTATCGACTAACGGAAAGCCGAGCGTCATACCGGACCGCCAGATCGATGACATACGCAGGGTAGTCGATTACTTCGCGACAGACATCGAGGTGCTGGAAGGATCTTACGCGGGTGCCGAAGCGGAAGTGATCGCGGGGCCCCTGACCGGGTTGCGCGGCGAGGTTGTCGAGCTCGTGAACGGAAAGAGTTTTGTGATAAGAGTTGACGGTCTCGACAAGCTGCTGAACGTCAAGGTACCGGTAGGCGCCGTCAGATTGACCGGCGAACACGCGGGAGTTCTCTCGATACATACCCACTCAGATGAAACAGGTAACGAATGACGAGGGCACGGGAAATCCTTGTCAGGTTTAGCATAAGGAAATGCCTTGGAAGGCGCCGTGACCCGGATTGCTGAGCCGTGTTAGCACACGGCTGGGGGCGCTACCCGTCTATCGACGCGAAGTCTTTCACATTCAACAGCGAAGCAGATCTTCGTGCCAGACTCAAGTCAATCTCCTCCGGTAGTGCAATTGCTCGCGGACTCGGGCGGTCGTACGGCGACAGCTCGCTATCGGAAAATCTCCTGTCCACCAGCAGGCTCAACCGGTTCATTTCATTCGACGATACAACGGGTGATCTGGTCTGCGAATCCGGCGTGAGCCTGTCGGAGATACTCGATGTCTTCGTACCTCGCGGGTGGTTTCTACCGGTCACGCCGGGGACCCGGTTCGTAACGGTGGGCGGAGCGATCGCAAGCGACGTCCACGGAAAGAACCACCACAATGCCGGGAGCTTCAGCAACCACGTTAAGTGGATAGATCTCATTCTTGCGGACGGGAGTGTCGCCAGGTGTTCGAAGTCGGAAAGGCCCGAGCTTTTTATGGCGACGTGCGCGGGGTATGGACTTACGGGCGTCATCCTTCGCGCTGCAGTGAGGCTTCAGACGATCGAGACAGCTTACATTCGGGAGCGGACGATCCGGACGAAGAACCTTGACGAAGCTCTCGTGGCGTTCGATGAACAGGCCGGCTGGACGTACTCGGTCGGATGGATAGACTGTCTCGCAGGCGGGAAGCATCTCGGAAGAAGCGTCCTGATGCTCGGTGAGCACGCAACAAGGCGAGACATAGGAGAATCGAAGGACCCGTTCAGGCTCAGGCCGAACAGGGAGCTTTCGGTCCCTTTCGAGTTGCCGGGATTTTTCCTGAACACTATGACGGTCCGCGCGTTCAACAGTGTTTACTACGGGAAAGCATCTTCGGGAGAAAGGATCGTGAGGTATGAGCCTTTCTTTTACCCGCTCGACGGCGTGCACAACTGGAGCCGCATTTATGGGAAGCGGGGTTTCGTTCAGTACCAGCTTGTTCTCCCGAAAGAATCAGGGAAGGAGGGACTGAAGAAGATTTTAGAAAGAACGGCGTCGAAAGGCCTTGGATCTTTTCTTGCCGTATTGAAGCTATTCGGCAAAGAAGACGCGCCTTATCTTTCCTTTGCAAAAGAAGGATATACGCTGGCTCTCGACTTCCCGATTACATCGAGTCTTTTCAAAGAGTTGGACGAGATGGACTCTGTAGTGAGCAATTACGGCGGCAGGATATACCCGACAAAAGATTCGAGGATGAAAGGGGAAATGTTTTATGCGGGTTATCCGCAGATAGATAAGTTTAAGGAGGTTCGCGCGGCGGTCGATCCGAATCGCCGGTTCGAATCATTGCAGAGCAGGAGGCTTGGAATTTGAACAGATCGGTCCTTATACTCGGCGCATCGAGCGACATAGCACGGGCGATCGCACGGAAGTTCGGTTCGGAGGGTTGGAGTCTTCTTCTTGCCGGGCGCGACGTTGAGCTTCTTTCGCGCGACGCAGCGGATTTCAGGCTCCGTTACAAAGTGGATGTCGAGGCGTTTGGGTTCGACGCGGTTGCATTCGAATCGCATGCGAGGTTCTGGGATTCCCTGCCGGGGAAGCCCGAGGGGGTAATTTGTGTCTTCGGGTATTTAGGCGGCCAGAAAGTGAGCGAGCGCAACTGGGACGAGGCGAAGAAGGCAATCGACACGAACTTCACCGGTGCGGTGTCGATACTGAACATCGCGGCAAACGATTTCGAGGAGAGGAAGAGCGGTTTCATCATAGGGATAAGCTCGGTTGCGGGCGACCGCGGGCGCATGAGCAATTACATTTACGGTTCGGCGAAGGCCGGGTTCACGGCGTATTTGTCGGGCCTGCGGGCGAGGCTGTCGAAGAGTGAAGTGAAGGTGATGACGGTCAAGCCGGGCTTCGTAGCGACCCGAATGACCGAAGGGATGAGCACGCCCGCATTGCTTACGGCAACGCCGCAGCAGGTGGCGGCCGACGTCATGCGTGCATATAAGCGAGGCAAGCCGGTCGTTTACACGAGGTGGTTCTGGAAATACATCATGCTTATTATCGTTCACATTCCGGAGAGGGTGTTCCGGAAGCTGAAGCTGTAGAAGACAGCACACGGCTAACAGGACGACAGGTTGTCACGGATTTGTCAAATAATTCTTGCTGCGCAGAATTGCGACTCACCCTAATGATGGCGGTGTGAAGGACGACGGGGCTCTGAAGGCGAGTCGCGATTCGGATCTGCGGGGTCTTTTTGTTCCGCGCCGGGTGTGGATGTGTCGGCATCAGGCGGGGTCACTCCGGTTTTTGTAAGACCGGCGGTGGCGCCATGCGGCTCGCGGTGGGGCGAAAGGAACTCACCCAGCCACTTTCCCCACTCTCTCAATGCAGAAAATGAGAAAGGGAATTTCCCGCTCCTCCCGCGGCCGAGTTGAGCCTGTCGTTTCACAATCTCTTCCAGCAGCCTCACCCGAAGCCTTTCGGCATCGACCCCTTCGGAATCCAGATACTCGCGGATGTACTCCGGGTCTTCGTCGCTGAAGTCTGAATAGAAATCTACAAAATCTTCTCGGCGCATAAGGGGCTCCCTTCTATTGAGTTTGCGCTTCTGCATCTCCACGCAGCAGACTGTCTACCATTCTTCTGATTCGTTTCTTGGCGTTACGCACTTCGCCTATATCTATATGCAAAGCCGAGGCGATTTCCCCGTCGGGTTTTCCGTCCCGGACACAGTCTAACACGGAAGAGTCGAGAGGCCTCTCCTCCAATCTCTTCGTGAGGGCCAGTATGAATTCGTCGTTTTCGAAATCCGTTCTCATGTCGTCGTCGCCGGCAGGCTCCGGGATTCCGCTGGTGAAACTGCGGCCGGGCGACGCGCCGTTGCGCGGAGAGGATGTGTCGGGGTCGTCGCCGGGGTCTCTTTCATAACTAATAATTTCGCGGAGCCTGCGTTGTTTCCTGTCGAGATTGTACTTCGCGCTCCTGACTTGAGAGAACAGCCATTCTTCGAACGATGGGATTTGATTCGGGTCCCATTTGCGTGGCCCGCCGCAAACGGCATCCGCAACGAGGCCGGAGACGATGTCCTCGGCGGTCTCGGCCCTTTCCGTTCGTCCGTAGGGGGATTCACTCCCGTCACGGTTGAACCGCAGTCTCCTGTTGACGGTTGCCACGACGGCCTGAAAGCGCCTCTTGTCGTTCACGAAGGCTGCCACCTTTTCGATCCGCTCAAAGTCCTCGTCATTCGCCATTTCACCTCCCTGAGTTTTCTGCGCGACGATCGCGAAGCAGTGCCGATTCGATGCCCCAGGCGGGGGGCCCTCTACTATATATTACTCACCAAAGTGATGGTTTTGCCACGGGTGAAAAAAAATATTTGGGCACGGCAAAAGTGGGGAGTTGGTGAGTAATAGTAAGTGAAGGGGTTCCCCTTCGGTGCCGGGGGGGCGCTCATCCGGTATAGCCTCGTCTTAGCCGGGTCTTAGCCCCAAGTTAGCCGGATAATGAGAAGATGAGGGAATGAAGTCCGGAGGACACGGCGGTGGGAATGATGTCCCTTCGGTGATTAATGGACGTTATGTGCGTCAGTCGCAGGAAAGATACAGAGCACAGACGGGTTTGCGGTCCGCAAAGAACAAATGCCATTCACCTCAAAAAAAGAAAGGAGTAAAAAAATGGCAGAGCTAAGCAAAGCCGTTCTCGGCAGAGTGAGCGGAACACTCGGCGACATAACATTCCGCCAGAGGAACGGGAAGAGCGTGGTCGCGACGCGTCCGCGGCGTTACCCGCCTCCTGACGATCAGGGCTCGATCGACAGGCGGGCGAGGTTCAAGGTCTCGTCGAAGCTCGCGGTCGCGGTCAGCGCGATCCCGGATCTCTTCTCGTTCTGGAGCCCGAAGACGCCGCCAGGGATGTCGACGCATAACTACATCATCCAGCGGAACGTTCTGGTGGTGAAACCGAGCTCGGTTTCCGGCCTCACGGCGATCACTCCCGAGCACAGTTATCCTATCGCGTTAACCGGTGCGAAGCTATCCGGAAACGGAATAGCGGCAGCGCTCGGTCCGATAGGGAGCGGTTCGGGGATCGACGTGGCACGGGAGCCGAACGCGAAGTTGGCGTGCGTATTGAGTCTGACCAATCCTTCGAACGAGACATACCCGGATTTCCTGTTCGTGCCGGGTATTTCGGATTCGAAGCCGGTCGACCTCGAGAGCGCGCTTACATTCGAAGTCGAGCTCTCCGCCCAGGCTGCGGCAACGATCGAGAGCTATGCCGACAGGAAGATCCTTGTGGCATTGCTCAACTTCGACGCCGCAGGCACTCCGATGGGGTATTCGGAGACGGCGGTCAGTGACTTGACCGAAGCGTAGCAGGAGAACGAAGTCAAAGGCGGGGCCGACGGGCTCCGCCTGATATGACAGGGATGAATGTCTGGAGGAGGCTGAGGGGGATAATGTGCGAAGGACCTTTCAGGGATTTAGATAGGAAGGGAGCCACAGGGTGAGACGATTATTGTTACCGAAAAAACTCTCAGGCGTTTCATGGCACGGCGGGGTTCTTTTTACGGGAAACAAATGCCCGGGCGGACTGTTTCGTCTCGGGTCTCAGAGGCCGGGGGAGACGTTTTCTCCTGGCGAGGCAGGTGTACAGGCCGACGGCAAGAAACACCGGCGACATCGAAAGGAGATAGAGTTCGATGGAAGTTCCTTCGTCCAAAGCGGATTCAACCGCGTAGTGGGCCGACCTGAGAGCTGTCTTCGATTCCACTCCGCTCCCGATAAGGAACTTCGCGACTGCGGCTTCGAGAGCAGGGTTGTGAGGCGAGTTCATGTTGTCCAGATGCGCAGCCAGAAGGAAAGACATCTCGAAACTGAAAACGAGCAGGATGACCAGTCCGCCGGATCGTCCGAAGAACTTCCGCAAGGCACCGCCAGGGGGAAGGGGCCTGGCGCGTCTTGTGGCTTCGAACGGGACAGGGAGCACTTCCGGTTTGCTGTCGGATCCCGGTATCGCTCCATGAAACTCGGGCCTGCAATTTGCGCCGCCATCGTGCTGAACCTCGAACAGGGCTCCGCATTTATAGTTCAGAGAATTGAAATTCAGTTTGAGAGTCGAAGGAGAAGCAGTTCTCGCGAATGAGAAATTCACATCCGGTCCCGTTGTCTTCACGGTCCGGAAATCGAGGACGTCCGGGGCATCGATTCCGGGATCGAGGAGAGTAATCGTGAAGGGGGCAACTGCCGGAATTTCTTCGGACCTGATCGGCTTTCTGCGGGCATTCCAAAACCATATTCTCATCTTAGTTACCCGGTCGACATGTCGATCTTCATAGGTAACGGAGATTTTCCTGTCGGATTCCGAGAGCTTGCTGACCTCAGGGATATTCTGGTAAGCGATGACAGGTCCGGGGTGGCCGCGGGTTCTCAAGGCGGCGATAAGGGCCGCCAGTGCCGCAAGCGCACCGAGAGCAATTACCAGGAGACTCGAGACGGGCTGATCTGATATCGGGTACATGTTTTTTCTCTCCTCTGCTGAGCTATGTGTACTGGAATGGCAGTCCGGGGTTCTTACGCGGAAGGTGCGAAGCGCTGTGGTTGATCGGGACGGGTGCTGAAAGATGTTAGGAAGTCCGCGGAAAAAATCCAAGCGCGCTCGGGCTGGATGGAACACGCTGCGGATAATTGCGACTGCAATTTGGCCGGCTGGGCTGGCTGTGGCGTGGTGAGCGAAGTTGCTGAAGAGAGAAAAAACATGTACCCGAT
>JAJZNW010000116.1 GCA_021811615.1 Bacteroidota bacterium | reverse complement strand
CGTTTTCATATTTCCTTAGCTATGATCTTTTTGAATTCTGCAATTTTGTTGAGAGCCTCAACGGGCGTCAGGTTGTTCAGATCCACGCCCTCGATTTTCTTTCGCAGCTCTTCGTCGCCCAGCGAGAAGAGCTCGATCTGCATACCGCCCTCGCTGTTCTTCGAAACTACTCTCCGCGGCTTCGGCATCCTTGCCGTTGTCTGCACCGCAGCCGCGGCCGACTCTGTAGCTGAAAGCTCGAAGGACTCCAGGTTCTTCAGTATCTCCTTCGCGCGCGATGTCACGGCTTTCGGAAGGCCTGCCATCTCCGCAACATGGATCCCGTAACTGTGGTCCGCGCTCCCTTCCGCAATCTTATGGAGAAAAACCACCTTGCCGCCGTATTCCCTGACGTCCGCCTTGAGATTCTTCACTCGAGGGTATATTCCGGAAAGCTCGTTCAACTCGTGGTAATGCGTAGCGAACAGAGTCCGCGCAGCTCTGGCCGGATTCTGGTGCAGATACTCCACGATGGACCAGGCGATGGACACGCCGTCGAACGTGCTGGTCCCTCTTCCGATCTCGTCCAGCAGGACAAGGCTCCTGGTAGTAGAGTTGTTCAGTATGTTTGCGGCTTCCTGCATCTCCACCATGAATGTGCTTTCACCGGCATTGATATTGTCGGACGCACCCACCCTCGTGAAAATCCTGTCCACGACACCGATCCGTGCACGCTTAGCAGGCACGAACGAGCCCGCCTGCGCCATGAGCACTATCACCGCCACTTGCCTTATATAGACACTTTTGCCCGCCATGTTGGGGCCGGTGATCAGCGCGATCTGAGTCTCGCCCGCCCTCAGGGTTATGTCATTCGGTACAAACGCCTCGCCGCTCGGAAGGAGCTTCTCCACCACGGGGTGACGTCCCGACTCTATTTCCAGATCGAGCGACTCGTCGACTACCGGGCGCGCGTAGTTATTCTCCCGTGCAGCCTTCGCGAATGACATCAACATGTCCGCTAGAGCGATCGCACGCGACGTAGTCAGGAGCGTCGATGCATGGCAGGCAGCCTCATCGCGAAGCTCCTCGAAAAGCTGAATCTCAAGCTTCTGTATCCTTTCCTCGGCGTGGAGGACTTTTTCCTCGTACTCCTTCAGCTCCTGTGTAATGAACCGCTCTGCATTTACGAGAGTCTGCTTCCTGATGTAGTTATCAGGGACGCGTGAGAGGTTCGATCTGGTGATCTCTATGTAATAGCCGAAGACAGAGTTGTAATCTACTTTGAGCGAAGAAATCCCTGTCCGCTCGCGCTCAGTCACCTGCATCCGGGCGATCCAATCCTTGGCATTGTAGGCAAGACCGCGGAGCTCATCGAGCTCTGCGTTATATCCCTTCCTGATGACCCCGCCATCGGCCGGTTGGACCGGAAGGTCGTCTGCCAGCGACTCATTCAATCGCTTAAGAAGGGCCTCCTCGGGGTTTATGTCCGCGCCGACGGCCCGCCACTCGGGCGACTGGAATTTCACAGCCTGTATCTTCATTTCGGGGAGCCGACCGAGCATTGCACGAAGCGATCCCACGTCGCGGGGATTAGCGCGTCTGGTGGAGACTCTGGCGACAAGCCGCTCGAGATCGCCGAAACCCAAAAACAGTTTTTCCAACTGATTCACAGTTGAATTGTTATTAATAGCCTCCTCTACAGAATCGAGCCTTGCATTTATTGCCGCGACTTCTTTCATCGGCTGCAGTAGCGTACGCCTGAGAAGTCTTGCGCCCATCGGTGTAGACGTAAAATCCAACGTATCCAGAAGAGTCGCGCCCCCTTCGGAAGTCGACTCCACAATTTCAAGATGCCTGCGACTCGTCCTGTTGAGCTCGAGGAACCCCGAGACGCTGAACTCCGACACCGACACGATGTGCGAGAGGTTCCCGTTCTGAGTCTCGGAAAGATAGTCGAGAGCGGCACCCGCTGCGCGGGTGGCAAGCGCCATGGACTCGAGTCCGAACCCCTTGAGGTTCTGAACATTGAACTGATGGATAAGCTTGTCGTACGCATAGTCGAAGTTGAAGATGTAATCATCGCGTCTGGTAATCACGGTCCTCTTCAGCGCCCGCTGAATGAGCGGCTCCAACTCTTCAGACATATCGCGGGGAAGAACGACTTCCAGCGGTTCGACTTTAGTCAGGTACGCATCTATTTCAAAAATCTCTCCCTGGGCAAAACCGAATTCGCCGGTCGTCGCATCGCAAAACGCGAGCCCGAACTCCCGGCCGTCGGAGACTAAAGACGCGAAGTAGTTGTTAGTTCTTGCCGATTCGTTTGAGAAGTTCACCCCCGGTGTGACTACCTCTACTATATCGCGCTTGACAATTCCTTTGGCAAGCTTCGGATCTTCAAGCTGCTCACAAACTGCCACTCGGTAACCGGCCTTGACAAGTTTAGGCAGATACTGATCAATCGCATGATGGGGAAAACCTGCGAGCGGTACGTCCGACGCCGCACCATTCGAACGCCTTGTAAGCGTCAATGAAAGGACACTGCTCGCTATCTTTGCGTCGTCCTCGAATGTCTCATAAAAATCGCCCATTCTGAAAAGGACTACCGCGTCGGGATATCGGTCTTTGACCTTCCGATACTGCATCATCAACGGCGTGGTCGATGCGCCTTTACTCATTCACTTCCGTGTTGTTCTCGTTTAAGGACTTGGTTTAACACGACTTCTCCGGCGAATCGAGAGATGATGACTTCCCCACCCCTCCCACGGCAATCACTGTCACAGGAGAGAAGGCTAAGTTCACCTCTTTCCTCTCTCTTTCTCACGTGTGTTTAGAATATACTTGAGGGGGGAAAGTTTATCAAGAAGAAGAGACGGTAGGGATCAAAGGTTCGGTTGTAGACAATCACTCCCCGCTTTTCTTCTCGAAGAGCTTGTCGGGAATATTCGTGTTGATTTTGTAATTGGAGTAGTAGATATCGACGTTTCCATTCAATTGATCCATGCGTCCGTGTTCGGGCCCAAGCATCCTTCCCTCACCCTTGAGGTTCTTGACATCCAGATGGACCTTCACCTCAATGGGCATCTTGAATCCGTCGAATGTCCCGTACTTGATCTTTGCGCTCGCCTCCCTTCCGGGATACGGCGCAGTAGCGATTTGAACTATCAACCAATCTCTCATATCGATCGTCAGGAAGATATTCTTGTTCCCGCTCTCGTCGCTCTTCGGAACGAGCGAAAGCTGAACGGCAGGATGGCCGTCATACGTCAGCGTGTCGATCACAGCTATCTCAAATTTGCTCGGATCGAATTCTCTCGGATTGATGACGCCCACGTCCTTCGGCATGAAGAAGATACCTTTCGAATCTATCTTGATTTTATCCGGCTCCTTGAAATAGACCTTGGCTTCCATGTCCGGCATTTGGACCGCCTTCATGTCCATGTGTACCTTCACGTCGACGATGTAGTCGTTTATCCCGTCGAACTTGTGAATTGCCTTCTCGAGATAGTCGGCCCCCCTTCCTTCCGACTTTGCCGCTGTCACCCTCTCGGATGTCCCTAACAGCACAAAAGCTCCGATGGCCATAACCAAGACGACGCTCATGCGGGCCTTCAACAAGTCCATCCTTGCCCTCGATCCCGCGGCGGTATTCGCGCACACCTCCCGGTTGGCAAAGGCTTCCCTCCGGTTCCATCGATTAGTATTCATCAGCTCTTTATATCCTTTCTTACAAAAACATAATATGCAATTCCGAAAAATACAGTGTCATATCCGAGCAGGGCGAGCGCATATTTGCCGACTATAGACCACTGGATAGGGTTATCGAGCAGAAGCTGCCATATTCCCATGTACGTCGTGAACAGGTACGGACGGAGCGATTCGGTGAACTCAAACGGCAGATTGCCGAGTATGAAAGAAATGATAACGACTGCGATCGACCCGATGATGGGACCGATCGAATTATCGGCAAGAGTAGAGAACAGAAATGCGAGAGAACCGACAACGGACATCGAAAGAATCGCGGCGAGAAATGCCATCCCGGTCCGGGAGGCGGCGATGTGCGCCGGCAGGACGACAATGTGAGGTAGGCCCGGCTGGAACTTCACCAGATCGCCTCCCCCAAAAAAGATGAGACCGAGACCCACGCTTAAGATACCGAAAAAAACGATCAGGGAAGCGGTGTAAAAAAGCATCGCCAGGAATTTCGCAGATATTATCTTCGTACGCGAAGGCGGTCTGATCAACATGAAGCGGAGAGTTCCCGAAGTTGCCTCCGAAGATACCATATCTCCGGCTACGAGCGCTATCAGAAACGGTACATGGATATAGAGTGAGTTCATTATGAAGGCCGTAATGACCCATGCATTCAGGATATGTCCCGAGATCAAGAAATCCGCGTTTAGCCCTCCTGAAAAGGCACGGGACATCTGCGGTTCGTTGAGCTTGATTATCACTTCCAGGAGAAGGACGGCAGCGAGTATGACGGCAAAGCCGATGTAGGTCCGCCACCGCCGGTAAGTCTTTTCTATTTCAACGGTGAAGAGACTCATACTTCGGACGCCCCTTCCGTGATTTTAAGGAAGTAGTCTTCGAGTGTGCGTTTCGCGGCAAACGACGAAACATCTATCCCGGACGTGACGAGAAGCCTGTTCAACTCTGCCGCCCTGAGTGAATCGATGCGCACGTCGATGCCGTTCCCTTCCGCTACCACTTCAACCCAGCTCACACGCCGAAGTAACTCCAGAGCTTTCTCCATCGGAGATGCGGTGATTGTAAAATAGGACGATCCGTCGTTCATAAGCTCCGAAACAGGTCCCTGAGCGACCAGTTCGCCATGATTGAGTACCGCCATCCTTTGTGCGACCGCTTCGACTTCCGTAAGAAGGTGTGACGACAGGAAAATCGTGGTCCCGTGCTCCCTCGAAAGCTTCAAGACAAGTTCGCGGACTTCTTTCATTCCCTGAGGGTCCAGGCCGGAAGTCGGCTCGTCGAGTATTACAAGGTCTGGCCTGGTCAGTATTGCCTGCGCGATACCGAGCCGCTGCTTCATCCCGTGCGAAAAAGTCTTCACCTTATCGCCTGCTCTCGCTCTCAACCCGACAATTTCGAGCGCCTCGAATATCTCGTCCGCCGTGACCTTTCTCGACAGCGAACCGAGAAGTTCGAGGTTCTTGTATGCTGAAAGAAAGAGATAGAAGTCTGGTTTCTCAACTATCCCGCATACTCTCGAAAGTATCTCCGCCCTGTGACGGCGGATCTCTTTTCCGAAGACTCTTACACTCCCGGATGTCGGCAGAAGAAGCGTGAGTATCATCCTGATCGTCGTGCTTTTTCCAGCGCCGTTCGGCCCGAGGAATCCGAAAATCTCACCTGCACGGACATCCAGGTTGAGATCCTTCACGGCCCACCTGCTGCCGAACCGTTTACTCAATCCCTCTGTCGAGAGGATTGTCTCAGACATTTGTCCCCTTTGCTCGTTAGTTGAGAAATGCGGACCGCATCATTCACTTTCACCCATGCGTCCGGCTCGCCGCTTACTCGCTTTCAACTTCAAAATCAACCGATCTGATAGTACTACAGATGGCATTGATATGTTCCAGAACCTTCCGGTGTTCAGGGTGAGCGCCGTATCGTTTGACAGACTCGAGATCGTCGAACGACGACACGAGCGCGAAGTCGAACGACCTCTCCACCCTGGCGAGATCGCGACCGAACTCGTAAGACCTTATTTCGGGGATCAGCCCCGGCAGCGCGCCGAGTCCGGCCTCCAGTTTCTTTATGTCCGGCTCCGCTGTCCCGGGTTTGAACTTAAAAAATATTAAGTGTCGAATCATTCGTCTCACTCCACGAAAAACGTCTCTCTTATATCGCTGACGAGGAAAAATCCTGCGGTCAATACTGCGCCGACACAGGCAGCGATCCCAGCCACGAACACAGTTGTCGAGACAGGAGCCGCCATGTCCATGTCGCCCAAATGGTTGAAGATCCAATTCCAGTCATGGATAGCGGAATCGGATATCAACGGTAGCCTTCGGTAAGGAGCGTCACCGATATAGACCGACACGTTAATCAGATTGTGGCCCAGCCAGTAAAGCGTGCCGATAAGAGACCTGAAACCGGATTTAAGGAAGACCCATATGGCAAGCGACGGAAGCACAACCTGCATAAGCGAGCCTCCCATGAAATAGATGAGGCGCCCCATGAATCCGAAAAAGAAGTGACCACCTTCGTGTATGAAGAGGTCGATCGTGTCGATCACCCACAGCACAAAAGGAATGTGCGCCCTTCCGGCGAAGGTCTGATAGTCTGTGGCCATGTACCATGTGAAGTAGGCCACCACGGCGAGCACGAGAAGATCCAGTACTATGATTGACTTGTTCATCTCTCTTTCCTGATGTCGGAAATAAGATAACGAGGAATTCTCTTAAATCAATTGGGCCCCGTATTTCGATTTCCTCCGCAGCATTCGAAGTATAAACGACTGCCCTGTCATATATCGGATTCCCTTTACACCTGTCCCAATACGACCTTGACCTCATGCCTCCCGCCTGAAGGAAATACAGGGACAACATTGCCGGGCACGTCCTCGCCGTCGACTTTGAGCCGCTTCACACCCTTCGCTACTCTGTCAGGATTGGTGACTTCGATCCTGTACTCGGCCCCGCGGAACTTCCGCGTGACGACAAATCCCTCCCAACCCTTTGGGATGCAGGGATCGACTATCAGGCCGTCATAGCTTGGCCTGATCCCGAGTATGTATTGGGAGATGGCATAGAATACCCAGGAGGCGGTGCCCGATAGCCACGAGTTCTTTGCCTCGCCCGGCCTGAAAGCGTCCTTCCCCGCAATCATCTGCGGATAGACGTAAGGTTCCATCTTATGCAGGTCGCTGATTTCCTCAAGATAAGACGGCGCAATCTTCCTGTAATACTCGAATGCGGCTTCGCCATTGCCGAGCATCGTTTCTGCAATCATTATCCATGGGTTGTTATGGCAGAAGATCCCCGCGTTCTCCTTGTAGCCGGGGGGGTACGTGGATATCTCGCCGTACTCGATGTGGTATTTCTTGAATGCCGGGTTTAGAAGGACGATGCCATATTCGCAATCGAGCCTCTTCTTCACAGACCCGAGGGCCATTCCGGCGCGCCCATCCTCGATGCCGACTCCTGCCATCACGCACATCCCCTGCGGCTCGATGAAGATCTGTCCTTCTTCATTCTCCTTGCTCCCGACCTTTCTCCCGAAGAAATCATATGCCCGGAGGAACCATTCCCCGTCCCAACCTGCCGAGTCGAGCGACTTCTTCATACGTTGGATCAACTCTTCAGCTTCATCCGCCTCCCTGTCGCGTTTCAGTTCCCTGAGTATCTTTTCGTACTCGCCCCCGTATAGGATGAACATCCCTGCAATGAAGACCGACTCCGCCGTTCCGCCCTTTCGGTTTTCAGTTGTTTGAAATGATTCGTCCGGATTATTGGAAAAGCAGTTGAGATTGAGACAGTCGTTCCAGTCGGCTCGTCCGATAAGCGGGAGATTGTGAGGGCCGAGATTGTTCACCACGTGGTAGAAAGAACGCCTCAGGTGCTCGAGAAGAGGTTGAGCTGTTGAAGGGTCGTTGTCGAACGGCACGTTCACATCTAAAATCCTCCAATCACCGGTCTCCTTGAGATACGCAGACGTCGAGAGTATCAGCCAGAGCGGGTCATCGTTAAAATTCCCTCCGATCTCGTTGTTGCCTTTCTTTGTCAGAGGCTGATACTGGTGATACGCACCGCCATCCTGAAGCTGCGTTGCCGCGATGTCTAATATCCTTTCCTTCGCCTTTTCCGGAATCTGGTGAACGAAACCGATTATGTCCTGGTTCGAATCGCGGAATCCCATCCCCCGCCCTATCCCCGATTCGAAGTAGGAGGCGCTTCTCGACATGCAGAATGTCACCATGCATTGATATTGATTCCAGATGTTGACCATCCTGTTGAGTTTGTCGTCTTTACTCTCGAGCGTGAAAACCGAAAGAAGATCGTCCCAGTAAGCACGAAGGCGGTCGAACATTCTACTCACTTTGTCCGGCGTTGACACGGCCTCCATCATCTCGCGGGCGATCTTCTTGTTGATCACACCATCGGACTCGAATTTCTCTTCCTGGTCATTCTCTACATAACCGAGGAGAAACACATACTCTTTTTCCTCGCCGGGGTTGAGGTTTACTTCGAGACAATGGGAGGCGATTGGCGACCAGCCGTGCGCAACGGAGTCTCTCGATTTTCCATCCACGACCGCTTCCGGGTTCTCAAAGCCGTTGTACATCCCGATGAATGAATCACGATCCGTATCGAATCCTGCGATCGGGGCATTCACCGAATAAAATGCGTAGTGGTTTCTCCGCTCCTTGTATTCCGTCTTGTGATAGATTGCTGATCCCTCGACCTCAACTTCGCCCGTCGAAAGATTACGCTGAAAATTCGTCATATCGTCGAAGGCATTCCAGAGACACCATTCCACAAAAGAAAATACCTTCAATGATTTCTCCGACTTCCCATTGTTCCTCAGTCTTAATTTCTGAACTTCGCCGCGGAAGTCGACGGGAACGAAATACAGTACTTCCGCCTCGAGATCGTCCTTTTTTCCGGTCAGCCTCGTATACCCGAGACCGTGACGGCACTCGTACGAATCGAGCTCAGTCTTCACAGGTTTCCAACCCGGAGACCAGACCGTACCACCGTCTTTGATATAGAAGTATTTTCCCCCCATATCCGGCGGAACGTTATTGTATCTGAAACGCGTGATACGTCTCAGTCTCGCGTCCCTGAAAAAGGTGTAGCCACCCGCGGTGCTCGAGATGATTGTGAAGAAGTCCTGGCTTCCCAGATAGTTGATCCACGGGTAAGGCGTCCGCGGATTTGTGATGACGTACTCTCTTCCCTGATCGTCGAAAAATCCGTACTTCATAACGATTTCTCCATAGGTTGACAACCGGCGGTTTTCATTATTAGAATCGCTGCCTGCCGATCGCGCGCTTCACTCGGATGCATTCGTCTTCTCATTCCTTGAAGGAAGCTGCATCATAAGTCAACAACCGGATCCCAGACATGCGCAGCGATTGTAAGCAGACAGCCTGCCTCTGGCGCCGCCCGCATACTCGGCGGCGCCATACCCTGTTCTAGAGTCGGCTTGAATCGACAGACATGCACGACATCCTTATTTAAGCAAAAGCATTTTCATTGTTTTCACGTAACTTCCTGCCACAAGCCTGTAGAAATAAACTCCGCTCGCAAGACTCGAGCCGTTAAAGTTTACTATGTGAGTCCCGGGGGACAACTTCTGGCCCACCAGCACCTGCACCTTCTGGCCGAGCACATCGTAAACGACAAGGCTCACCCGCTTTTCAGTTGGTAAAGTGAATTCTATCTTCGTCGTCGGATTGAACGGGTTTGGATAATTCTGACTCAGCGAGTAACTCGTCGCGACGGTGGGCTGCTGTAAGACCGGGGTGACTATCTCCGTCGGTACACCTAAGTACGCGAGATACATCCACCCCCACGACATTTGCATTTGTACAGTGTTCGTCCCCGTCACCAGTGGAACCGATATGGTTTCGGACTGCCAGGCGGATGTGGAGCCCTGGAACACAACCGTGTCGACCCTGACGCCGTTCACATTGATAAACTGCGTCTTCGGCGACGCATAATGAAGTTCGTAGCCGAACGAGACCGGGTAGACTCCAGCCGAAGCTATATTCTTGAAGGTCCAGGTCACGGCAGCAGCCGAATCGTTTGTTGCGATGTCAAAGTAAGAGCCTCCCTGGACGGTGCCGTCGCTCTTCAAAGTTATGCTCGAATTATTCTTGACGGCTGTGCTCGCTGATAAATATGTCATCGGCGGCGTGCCGACTGAGAAGCTGACCGCTGCCGAAGAGTCTGTTTGTCCCTGCCGGTTCTCAGCAACCGCAGTCACGCTATAGTTACCGGGCGCCAGGTCCTTCCATTGATAATCATAAAATAGTGTATCTCCCGATGTGTCCGATGGAACTGTCACCGTCGCCAAAAGGGAGTCGGCACCGTAGAACCTGACGGAACTTACCGTGTCCGCGGTATCGACGACTGCCGCCGTGAATGTCATCTGAGTACTGTCGGGGTACAAACCGTTGTTGACCGGATTCACAATAGAGGCGACAGGCCAATCGGCACCGAAGACATCGATTGCCTGCTTGTAGGAAATCCACATCTGCTGCAACGATGCCCATGTGTCGCCGGCGGCGTTAGTCGGGTTATTGGGGGTCTTCGGAAAATCAGTCCAGGACCAGACTAGAGCACCGGCATAACCGTTTTGATAGAGTGTCTGAAGGAGAGATGTGGCGGCGACGCCGTCGGTGCTCTGCATATAAAACTCGGCCACCACCACAGGTTTGTTGAGCTGCCAATAGGAAAAATTGTGGGTGAACGGAGAGAGCGATACGCCCCCGTAGTAATGGTCACAATAGATATCGAGAGTTCCTAGCGAATCGCCTCCCGCGGCGATCAGGTTCCTGTCAGAAAAATAGTTACTGTCCGGGAGCGAAGCTATCCTTTCAAGGTAGTTCTGCATTTCCTCTGTGGTCAGGTTCAGCCTGTGAGCGACGTTGAAGTTGTCCGTCATGGTCTGCAACTCTCCTGGCGGCATCGAACTTATTGTCTCCAACTCGGATCTCTTTGCGGCAGCGGGCAGGTTGACATCTGTCAGAATATTGAAACTCCCGGCTCCAACGGTCACGAGCGCACCCGGATCCGCCCTGTGTATGCCGCCGGCTATCAGGTTCGTGAACTGCTGGACCGCCGACATCGGCACGGTCGGATCCTGCGTGTAATACTCCATTCCTGTCACCATACCGTTCGGCTCGTTGCAGACTTCCCATGCGATTAACGCCGGGCTTGTCTTTACCGAATCGACTAACGGAGTGAGCGCGTTGCGGACGAATGCCATCGTATATGAAGTGTCCGTGAGCATCTTCTCGTTGTCATAGAGAAGCGTCGAATCGAGTCCCTCATGCTTTCCAAGCATATCGAACGACCAAAGACAAAGGATCAGGCCTACCCGATACTGATGCGCAAGAGAGAGTATCTCGCGCAGGTTCTGAATTGCAACCGGCCCGGGTCCGGTGACATAACCCTGTGAATTGTAGGTCGGAGCATTCGCACCTGTCGTGTACAACCAGAGTCGAAGTGCGTTTCCTCCGCTGTTTCTTACTTGCTGAAAGATCGCTCTGAAGTCGGACAGGCTCGGTGCATTGGGCCCTAAGTCGGCGGAATAGTTCACCCACGCGACGTTGATGCCGCTGAGGAAGACATCCTTCCCGTCGTATTTTACCCTGTCCAGGGTTTGAGTTGCTCCCTGCGCCTGAAACAAGAAAAGAGTTGCGAGGATTGTAATTACCGAGTACAACCCGCGCCTCAATGAATTAGTAAAGGTCAGAGACATTTTGCTTCTCCCTAAGTTGTTTTGCTTTACTTTGGACCTACGATGTTTAACTAAGAAATCACAAAAAGCCTCTACTATCGTTGAAAAAGAAATTTGACGCCGAGGTAGACCTCATCTTCAGTTCCGTGCCGGGTCCTTAAAGACTCCAACCCTGTTGATCGCCTTGATGAGTTCAGCGGCCATCCTCTTGTGAGTGGCTATGGTAGGATGACCGTCAGCGACATATCCTCCCGGGAACCTGTCGAAGTGAGAGTAATAGAGTTCCCTGAAACCCTCAGCCCTCTCTTTTGCTACCACCTCCTTCTCATTCCGGCGCGCCCACATTGGATAAGGTGCCCAGACGAGGATCGGAACGTCCGGATACGCGCTTCGAACCATCGCGAGAAGCTTCGCGTACCCGTTCCTGAATTTTCTTGAATTACTCGCCGAGACCTTCCCGTTCTTCCCAACAAGACCCGAGTGATCGTTCAGGCCGAGACAAATCACGACCAGGTTGGGCACCCACTTCTTGAAATCCCATTTAGGTTCCGGCGATTCCATGAGAGTTCTGTCAAAATAATGCAGCATCGATGTCTTGAAATGTCCCTGCCAATCGCAAACCGCACCGATCCCCGACCGTGCGGTGATGTGATACTGTGCGTCGAAGTGTCTCGCGGTGATGGTGGCAAATCCGCTGTCAATGTCGGTGACTGGGAACTTGGCCGTCCACTGCATGACCTTCTGAGTTGCCTCATTCCCCTCGGCGGCAGTGTACGAATCGCCTATGAATTCTATTTTCCTTTCGGGCGGAACCGGCGGTGGATATAGTTTCGCACCGCTCTGAAGTATCAGACCAGAGAACATGTAGATGCCGAACGAAATGTTACGCTGGCTCAGACGGAGCGTGTGAATGGTATCCGGAAGATTTGTGGCAAGTATGTAGTCTGCGTCCCCCGGCCTGTCGCCGTGAAAAATCCCGTGCAGTTTTCCGTCGATATAGACGTCGTAATAGTTGACAGTGTCCTGCATCCTGACGCCGATCGTGTCTCCGTCGAACACAGCAACTATATAAATACCCGGCCATGAATGCCTTGGGTTCAGCGAGTCTGAAAAGTCCCACCTCCCGGAATATTGAATACACGGATTGTCCGCGGGCACAAACGTCTCCGCCTGAACGCTCTTGATATATACGGAACTCATGACCAGGACAACACCTAACAGGCAGCGCCTCATACTTATTCTCCTTCTCTCCCGATACATCATCGCTTGACTGAAATTACAATTCCGTCACAACAGGCACAACAGGACCATGTCTCAACTCGCAATGGCCCGTGCAGAAATCCAACAAAGACTGCCGGAGGCCGGCGATTCCTTCCGCCTCCAATTTCCTGCCGATTCAAAGTCGCACCCGAAAATGAGCAAGGAGGAATTGGGTCAGACTCAATGAGTCCTGATGTTCACCGTACCTCCGTTGAAATCTGCGGGGAGGACTATAGCCCCGTCCTTCGTCGGACGGATTATTTTCCCGTTCACAACGGCCTCCCTAACCGGGCCGGCACTCTCGATTCTCAGCCCGATGGAGCTATCGTGGTATCTCAGGTTTGCATTTACCTCACCTGTTCCAGGATACAGATTCGGCTTTATGACTACCCTGCCGTTCGCGAAACCGACACCCAGCCACGACCTGACGACGAACAATGCGACCTCGGCGGAGGGCCACGGTAGAATCCCATCCTTGAATTCCTGGTGCCGGTTGAGCGGTATCTCTTCGAAGTATGCGCCTGTGTGACCACCCTGCACATTATACAAATAATCCAGAGTCTTCCGGCTGCGCCCGTACATGTCGGCGGCTTGCTGAGCGCGAAGGATGAAACCGGTCGCGAACGACCACGGACCGGGCTGATCCGGCTCGGAGCTCGTGTTATATCTGTCATATCCGCCGAACGACCATCTGAAATCCCAGAGAGACTGCAATTCGTTCAACGTGTTCCTTGCAATCGCCGATTTTGGATTGACCAGACCGAGATCTATCGGAAGGGCCATCGACGCATCCGGCATCAGCCTCTGCATCGATTCCGTTAGCGCAGGCGAATCGATAATATACCCTTTGTACCGCAGCGTATCCATGATCGCCCCGTCTACCGACCTTCGTTTTATGAATGCACCGTCGTGTACCAGCCCCATTTTGGGATTGTACATCATCGTGTTGAACATCTTGGCCTCGATCCTCTTCCACCGAGACACATATTTCTCCGCCCCGACGACGTGGGCAAGTTCGATTGCGTCGCGCAGTCCCTCGATGACGTAGACCTGGTACGCCAGCTCATATCCGTCTCCGAGAAATCGCTCCCAGTACTCTCTCTTATCGTGCACCATGCCCGTTGAATCCAGAAACTGAGGCTGTAACGGAAAATTTGTCATCGCTATCAGCTTCTTTGCGTTCTTCTTAAGAAGCGATGCGTCGCCGGTCCAGTAATAGTATTCCTTCATGGCGTCCCAGAATTCGCCCATCTGGTCGAATTCCTCATCTTCGGGGTTCACGAAACTGCTCGAAATCATCGTGGCGCCGTTGTCGCCGATCATGTTGTCCGCCATATACGAAAGCAGGTTATGAGCTAGTTCGAATTGCCCGATCTGCAGCAGACCTATGGTCGTGTTGGAAGCATCCCTTATCCACTGCCCGCCATACTCAAACACACCGGCATCCATTATACCGACATCCGACACATAGCCTGGAAGAGTGAAGCGCACGTTGTTGAACAAGTTCTGCACGACGCCGTCGCCGGTCATCACTGTTGTGGTTTTGGCCCAATGTTCGCGGGTCGCGCTGAGGAACTCACTTCCGGTATTGACACGACCCATCCGGGACACCATATCTTCCAAAGGGCCCGACGGGATTTGCGCGACCACGAAGGTGTTGAATGTCTGTTCCTGTCCCGGCGCGAGCGAATCGGATATCTCGAGATAATTCCCATCGATGCCGGTGTGCAAATCGGACTGCGGCGCTACTATCGCTATTCTTCCCTTTTCTCCCGAGTAAAGGATCGCGTCCGGAAACTTCTCGATGTTTCCTTCGGGCACCCCGAGCCGGAGTCTTATGTTTTCGCCCCCGATGATGGATGCTCCGTCCAGAGTTATGGACCTCACGAAAGTATTCATTCCGGCTACTGCGAAAATCTTCTCGGTCACTTTGATTCCGCCGGCCCACCAGACCGCCTCAACCATCGGAATGCCGTCTTCGTACACCCACTTCGCCGTGCAATTCTGTCCGAGAGCAACGAACGGATATCCCCCCATCTCTACTTCGAGCGCGCTGGTTTCGAATCCGGTTCGCGGATTGAAATTGCATGCGCTGTCCTTCCTGGCACTTTGTTGAGCGTTCTCACCGTCGAACAACAAATAGGTGAACGCTGATCCAAGATCGACCTTGTCCCATTGAATAAACATTTGCGTCCTTCCGCTCCGGAGCACGAAATACTGCCTGCCGTAGAGAAAAGAATAATCGTTCAAGTGAACGAGGGTCGAATCGCTTTGGGCCATACCGCTCGAAGAAATCGCAAGCAGCATGAAGAGTGAGGAAAGAATCTGGAGTCTTTTCATTTCGTTCCCTGTTTTTAGAAAGCAAGTTTATCAGTTCGGTCAGTCCATGGTCTTGGAAGAAACACCGGATGCAGGCCTTCCCAACGGACCTGGGTCGGCCCGGATCGAGAAACGCTCGGAGAGCTGCCGTTTCCAGCTTCCGGCCGGTTCCTTCCTATTTAGAAGCAGCTCAGCGCAATCTATCTCAACATTCGACCACGATTCGATTTTCAACGCTTAAGTTCAAATACGCGCATGACAAAGATACTCAAATATATCCCTTTGATGCCAACAGATTACCTTCAGGCCGGAGTTAAACCGGGTCGACGACAAGGCAGTCAAAGAATTAGATTTATAAAAAGGAGATTTAAAAATGAGAACAAGAATCCTGGTAATTGTGATCGGCCTGATGATGGCGAGCGGCTCTGCGTTTGCCCAGCCTGCCGCCCGACACGGTCAAATGTGGATGGGACATCACGCCCCCTTCTTGGCGGCGCTCAAGCTCACCGACAAGCAGAAGACTGAAGTTCGTAATGTCTGGTTCAATCTAATGCAGCAGCAGATAGACGTCCGAGCTAACCTGGAACACGCCCGCCTTGACTTTCATGAGCAAGCATCCGCGGCAACGCCCGACCAGAACGCGCTGAATGCCGATATTAAGAAAATGGCCGATCTCAAGGCTCAACTTCAGCAGAATAAGCTGAATGCCTGGTTCGAGGTAAACAAGCTGCTAACGCCCGACCAGCAGAAGGTCTGGCAGAAGGCACTCGAACACCCGATGTTCTTTCAGGCAAGAGCAAAGATGATGCTCGGAGAACGCTTCGGAGGTGGAATGCAGCGAAAAGGAATGATGATGGGGCGACCCGATATGATGCGCGGCTCCGGTCCCTGGCAAAATAGAATGATGCAACAGGCACCTCAACCGCCAAATCCCAACAACTAATCGCGCAGCTGAAGACGGGAGTCCCATTCTCAACTACGCTCCCGTCCTCCCTTTCATACCTGTCTATTCGCTCCCCGAACGCTTGCAACTTAACTACCACCCCAATATCTTCGCTTATGAAAGCCATAAACGATTTCTTCTACTGCTTCCTTCCTTTGTTCGTGGCAATTGACGTCATCGGCGTTTTGCCGATTTTCCTGTCACTCACATCCGGCATGGAGACTCGCAGGAGAAGGACTCTCGTCCTGGAGGCATCATTTACCGCACTCGCTGTGTCAATTCTCTTCATCGTCGCGGGGAAAGGCATATTCAATTTCCTGGGAATAACCCTGAGCGATTTCAGGATAGGAGGCGGCATAATACTGCTTGTTCTCTCGGTGAACGACTTGATTTTCGCCCATGAACAGCAACGAAGAGATCCCGGCGGATCTATCGGTGTTGTCCCGATAGGGATCCCGCTCATCATGGGACCCGCCGCGCTGACTACCATCCTGATTTTGGTCAATTCGTACGGCTATATCCTGACGACCCTCGCTCTCGCGGCAAACCTGGCTCTTGTCTACATTGTCTTCAATTTCAGCGACGTTGTGAACCGTCTGATGGGGGCTGCAGGTGCCAGGGCCTTCAGCAAAGTCGCTTCACTATTCCTGGCGGCGATCGCGGTCATGATGATCCGCGTCGGAATTACTGATGCTATATTAAAACACTAGGAGAAACGGATGGACTTAGGATTGAAAGAGAAGGTCGCGCTCGTCGCCGCTTCGACCAGGGGACTCGGAAAAGCAACCGCCGTCGCTCTCGCTTCAGAGGGAACGGAGGTAATAATTAATGGGCGTGACAAACATAACATCGGCGAAGCTGCGGAGGAGATAAGGGCCAAAACCGGAAAGCTTCCGTTCGCGGTACCGGCGGACTTAACAAAACCGGAAGACGTCGATAAGATGTTTCGCGAAATTGCTGAGCGGTTCGGCACGGTCCATATCCTCGTAACAAACGCGGGCGGCCCGCCCGCCGGCGGCTTCGATGATTTCAAGGACGATCAATGGATGGATGCTTTCCAGCTGAGTCTGATGAGTGCCGTGAGGCTTATAAGGAGCGCGACCCCCTTCATGCGAAAACAAAAATGGGGTCGAATCGTAAACATCGTTTCGCTGACCGTGAAGCAGCCCATCGACAACCTCCTCCTGTCGAACTCGATCCGCACTTCCGTGATCGGCCTGGCGAAATCAATCTCAAAAGATCTCGCCCGAGATAACGTCCTCATCAATAACATCGCCCCGTATTACGTCTCGACCAAAAGGATTGATTACCTGATGGAGCAGACAGCATCCAGATTGGGAATCACTAAGGAGGCCGCCTTGCAGAACATTGTCCGGGAAATACCTTTGGGTAGGCTCGGGACTCCTGAGGAATTCGGCGATGTCGTCGCCTTCCTCTGCTCGCAGAAGAACAGCTATCTGACCGGGTCGACGATACAGTTCGACGGTGGGGCCTATAAAGGGATCTTCTAAAATCCTATTTTCCCCGTTGGCTTCTTGACGTTCGCCGAAGTCGGGGAGGTATGAACGTTGCATACGGGCGGAAGGTATTTTGCGTTAAATACCTCGGTCACCTTGTCCGGGCAAAACTGGGTTGCAAGCATTCCAGTCTGCGCACATATGGTTGCGGTAACCACGCCCTGCGGCTGAACAAATGAAGTGATAGGCAGACCGATCGCTTTATCGTCATACACATCTCTCATAAAGATAGCCCAGATAGGCGCTGCAGCCGTTCCGCCCTGGCCGTACCAGTTTGTGAAGTGGACTCTCTCATCGTCAAAGCCGACCCACACTCCTGCGACAAGCTGTGGTGTGTATCCTTCGAACCAGGCATCGGCAAAGTTGTTCGTGGTACCGGTCTTCCCTGCGCAATCGAGATAAAAATAATTCCGGACTCGCCCCCCGGTTCCACCGTTGATGACTCCCTCCAGCATGTTGGTCATAAGATATGCGGTCTGCTTGCTGAGTACCTCCGTAGACTGTGTATGACTCTGCCAGATTACGTTGCCGTTCTTGTCCTCGATTTTCAGTATCGCTACCGGTTTCGTCAGAACTCCCTGGTTGGCGAAGACTCCGTAAGCTGTCGCGAGCTGAATCGGGACGACCAGGCTTGTTCCCATTGCTATCGAAGCGTACGGCGGGATGTACGTTTGAATACCCATCCGGTGCGCATAGTCGATGACTTGTTGCACGGGAGCGATCTCCTGAATCGCGCGCACCGCTACTACGTTGATCGAGTACTTCAGCGCGTCACGCAGGGTGACCTCACCGCCGAATTCTCCGTCCGCATTTCGGGGGGACCACCTCTTCCCGTCGGGCATAACTACGGTTACCGGCTGGTTAAGCAGCTTGTAAGACGGAGCATAACCATTATCGATAGCAACTGTGTAAACGAAAGGTTTGAAAGCCGATCCGCACTGCCTGGCTATTTGTGTGACATGATTCAGACCGTACCTGAAATGCTTGAAGTTGGAAGATCCGACCATCGCTTTGATGTGGCCGTTTTGGGGATCGATGCACACAAATCCGACCTGAATTCTCTGTTCAGCTTTCTTAACCGAATCGACGAATGCGGGATCGGTATATAGTTGCTTGTATATCGCGTTCCGCTCCGCATCCGTAGACGCGTCCCGGTATTCCGGAAGATCCTTTATTGCTTTGTCGAGTGCCGATTGGAGAGTGGCCTGGTTCTCGCTCCAATGCCAGTGGTCGTCAAATATCTGCTGATATTTCTGAAGGTGCTGTTCCACAGCACTGTCTGCGTATGCCTGCATCCTCGAATCGAGGGTAGTGTAAACCGTTAGCCCGTCCCGGTAGATATCGAAGCCGTACTTCTCGGCCTTCTTCTCGAGTTCCTGCCTCACCATCTCTACAAAACTCGGGGCGAGGCCGGTCGAAGGGCCATGGTACTTCAGGTTGATCGGGACCTTCATCTCCTTTTCCATTGCGGCCCTGGAAATGTTCCCGTCTTCATACAGGTTCCTAAGTACCACGTTCTTTATCATGTTTGCACGCGCCGGATGAGTAATGGGATCAAACCGGCCCGGCGATCGCAACATCCCGATTAAGAGAGCCGCCTGCGGCATCGTAAGGTCTGAGGAGGGCTCATCGAAATACAGTTGTGACGCCGACTCTATCCCGTATGCACCTCTCCCGAAGTAGACGTCGTTCAGGTACATAGCGAGGATTTCCTGCTTCGTGTATGTGCGCTCGATCTGAACCGCGGTGATTGCTTCTCGGATTTTTCTCGTAAGCGTTACTTCCTGGTTCAGATACAGGTTCCTCGCAAGCTGCTGCGTTATCGTACTGGCTCCTTCCATGATCCGCATGTGCACCAGGTCCGTGACGAACGCGCTTAGAATTCGGATAGGATCGAGACCCCAGTGGCTGTAAAACTTCTTGTCTTCCGTCGCAATCAGAGCCTGGATCACATACGGAGGAAGCGTTTTGATGTCCGCCACCGCGCGGTTCTTAAGATAAAACTGGTCTATCACCTGCCCGTCCGCGGATAGCACCCTCGTCGCGAGCTCAGGTTTCGGATTCTCGAGCTCCTCCAAAGACGGCAGACCGTGGATGATGTACATACCGTAGAATACCAACCCGACGAGGATCGCAGTCCAGATGCCGAGTTTCAGAGCGAGTCTCTGTCCATTGAATTTCTTCATTCCTTTTCCACCGGCTGATTTTCTGTATTCCGGATCGTTGAAATACCTGTCCATCTCTTCTTTTGAATAACGCGACTTCATTTTTCAAATTCCCATTTCAGTAGTTGCATCTCATTCCCATCATAAACACCATATGTAAAATTTGCCAGCCAATCACCGAGGTTTATGTAAATACCTCCGCCGAAACGTTCGAATTTCGGCAGATGATTGTGTCCCATCACCACATAATCATAACCTTCTTTCAACTTCTTCTCCGCAAAGAGAAGCATCCCGTCCGCCTCCCCGAAGTCCTTACTCGTCGTGTATTCCCTGCTCTTTCTGGAAAACGCCTGCGCCATCGCGAAGCCCAGGTCCGGGTGAACCCATCTTATCATATTCTGAACAAAACCATTTCTCAAAATCCTCTTCAGGATACGGTACCCCGTATCCTTCAAAGCGAGCCCGTCGCCGTGAATTACGAGAAATCTCTTCCCCGCGATCTCCTCTGAGAATCCATCCTGATGCACGGTCAAACCGACGGATTTCGTGAAAAATTCGCCCTGATAAAAGTCGTGGTTCCCGGCAATGTAATCGATCGGTATTCCGTGATCTGCCATTTCCTTGAGTCTTGCGTATAGCCAGAAGAATTTCTTCGGAACAACGTGCTTGTACTCGTACCAGAAATCGAAGAGGTCCCCGACGACAATCATCCTGCTTCCGGTCTCCTCAACTCTGCTGAAGAACCTGAGAAGTTCCTCCTTTCTCTTCTCCTCAAACTCCGCGCTGAGCGACGGCGCACCGAGATGTATGTCCGATACAAAGTAGACCGGCTTCAATTATTTGCTTACTCTGATTTCGATGGAAGAAGAATCCCTTCCGAGCCTGCACCATCCTTCGTTGTCGTTGCAATAAGTGAAGCCTACAATGAAATCAATGCGGTGCGCTCCCGCCGTCAGACCTGTCGTGTTGCATTGAACCTTTATCGGTTTTCCCAGATCAATATACTCTCCCGTCTTCGGAAGCTCCTTGATAGAAAGCTCGACCCCCTTCGTTTGACTTTCGATCGTCATAGCCGGTCGGGCATTGACGTGTATGCCCTCACCTGCCTCCAGTTGCAGATCGAATACTGTGCCGATCCCGTTACGGAGCTCATGCGTTTCCGGCTTTAGTGCCACTTTGACACCGCCGGTCTGAGCAAAGAGACTATTCATCATTATCATAGCAAACAAAAGTATCTTCATTTTAATTCTCCAGAGTAGCCTGCGTCCGGCTCTGCCACTGGACCTTTACCTGTTGAAGGAATATAAGTCCGAGGACAAAAAATATCAGCACGGAAAGGACCGCTATCCTCTGACTCCCCGTGAAGCTCGAGATTGCGCCGAACGTAAGCGGCCCCATTATCGCCGACGCGTTTCCGGCTATCCCGTCGTAGAACCCGAAAAATTCTGCCGCGTGTTCCGGTGGGGTCAACAACGCCATAAGACTCCTGCTGGACGATTGCGAAGAACCGATCGCTATGCCCGCGAAAAGCCCTATCACGTAGAACTCCGCCTTGGTCTGGATGAAGAATGCACCCAATACCACTGCGATCCAAATAACGAGCGTAATGTTGATGCTCTTCTTGGGCCCCCAATGATCCGTCAGAACGCCGAAGACTATCGACCCGAGGATGGCAGTGGTCTGTGCCACGATGAAAAACAGGATCACTTCGACCGGAGTGAAACCGAGGGTGCCGCGGGCATAAAGCGCTGAGAAGAAAATGACAGTATTGACCCCGTCGATGTACAAAAAAAAGGAGAGAAGAAATCGTGACAGCGCCTTGTACTGGCCCAGTCTCTTGAATGTCCTGACAGCGCGTCTGAAGCCGAGACGAAAATAAGGAACCTTTCGATGATTGACTCCGGTATGATCCCGAAGGGTAAGAAATGCCGGGACGGAAAAGACAGCGAAGAACCCTGCCGAAATCAGGAAACTCATTCTAAAGTTATGAATGTTAGAGGGAGCGAACCCGCCTTTGATAAATGGATAAGAAAGAGCAAGGATCGAAAGGGCACCCAGGTACCCCATTCCGAAGCCGTATCCCGAGACCCTGCCGTAGATATGTCTCGGTGCTATCTCGGGGAGGAAGGCGTCGTAGAAAGTATAACCTCCCTGGAAGCCGACATTCGACGCGATGAAGACAAGCATTCCGGGGAGTATCATACCTTTCTCAATCCAGTAGAGAGCTGCCGTCCCCGTAATACATAGCGCTGAAAAAACAAGAAGGAATCTCTTTCGCTTGTGCGAGTAGTCGCTGGCCGCACCGAGGACGGGAGAAAGTCCGGCGGCCAATATCATCGAAAGGCTGTCCGCAAGCCCCCAGAAAAAATCCCCCCTGCCCGTGCTTCCGGCGACGATAGCCTGAAAGTATAGCGCGAACCCTACGGTCTTAACCATCACCGAAAAGGAAGTACGTGCGTAATCGAAAAGTGTCCAGGAGAAGATCGTTCCGCGCGAGTACTTCTCTGTGGTCATCACTTCCTTTTTGTCGAGGTGTTTATCAACCCTCGCCCGGTCTTCTGAACTTTCCCATCTCTGGCAAGTTCTTTCAGTGACGCATCGAGTATGCCATTCACGAACTTGGGGCTTTCCTCGGTGCTGTAGCGCTTCGCCAGCTCGATTATCTCGTTGATAGTCACCTTCGTCGGTATCTCTTCAGAGTACAGGATTTCAGCGATCCCCATCCTCAAAAGGCTGCGATCGATTGGATTTACTCTGCTCATGTCCCAGTGCTCGAGGTGTCCCTGGAGTATCACATCGAGCGATCCGAGATTCTCGAGAGTGTCGCGGAACAGCTTCCTTGCAAACTCCATAGGAGCACCTTCCTCGAGGTCCTTGAAGATATCGTTGCTCAGAAAATCCGGTGCCGATCTTGAAATGTCGTATGCATAGAGCGCCTGTAGAACGCGCTCGCGAGCGAGTCTTCGCTGAGACGTCATAACGATCTCCGCCCGTTAAAATTTGTTGATCTATTCATGAAGATTCTCTCAAGCTCCAAATAACATGTATGCCTGTAATCCGGCAGATTCGCGGAAACGGTTGTACAGCTCCGCCTGGAACGTCATTTTGTAACGACTCGCAAAACCCTGGGCCTTAACGTTCCACCATCTGCACATCAGTAGTGCCCTGGGCAGGTGCCAGCCGTCACTGACTATCACTATTCTTTTCATCTTCATCCGGCCGATCAAATATCTTTTGGCATAAATAACCTGTTCGATCGTGTTCTCAGTTTTGTCTTCAGCAATTATCGACGAGGCAGGTATGCCGATACTCCTGAGGTATCTCGCTCCGATTTCTGATTCAAATGTACCGAACCGCCTGGTTCCGCCGGTGACGGCTATCTTCTTTACTTTGCCTTTCTCGTATAACTCAGCCGCCGCGTCGAGCCTTCCCTTGAGGTCCGGGCTCGGCGTCCGAGGACCGATAACACTGCTCCCCAGAACCACCGCCGCATCATATTCTGATTCGCCTTCAAATCTGTCACTCCTGGAAAAGGTATTTATGAACCCTGCAAGTGTCGCCGTCCCTGAAATCAGGACGAGAAGGACCAGGACGCTCCCTACTCTTACGCTTGAAGAAAATGCCCCCACGATTGCCGCGGATAGCATAAACAGAACCGCAAGGTACGCAATCACGATGGCAAGTTCATCGGCGTGCCCCTTTGGGGGTAAATAGAAGGAAGTGAAAAGGAAAGCAAAGGAAGAAGCCACTACCAGCAAATATGGAACCATCGAAAGTCTTCTTCTGAAGACTTCAAGGAAAGCAACTGAGAGAATAACCACAGCCCCAAGCGGGACGTCCCGGAACGTCAATATGCCGCTCTCGGAACCGTGCGCGATCGCCCTTTGAGCGAAGACCTTAAGCATGGCGATCAATGCGGCAAGCATGGCTATGTGCAAAAGAACTCTGGGTCTCAAGTTTCAATAACGTGTTAGTTGTCTCTGTTTTTACGAAACAGAATTTAAGACACGTTTGCTGGATTTAAAAGAGAGAGAAATTGGAGGGAAACATATACTCGGGATTACGGTCAGCGCAGACCCCGGGCGGAATGATCTACACCGGACTTCGTCTTTCCTTCGATTCAGATGCCGAAGGGCGCATCCCTACCCGCCCCGCTCAGCCGAAGCACATCACCTTCGGAGTTTCCATTCCAGGCTCCGGCACGGTGCGATGATGGCCGCAAGAATTTCGGGCTCCCCGGGACATCGGCATAACGCGCGGTACAAATGCTTCTTAGTCAGCGGCCCGGCCCTTCCATGCGATGACGCATCATCATTCCTCGTATCCTCTCGCGTATCTCCCTGTCGAACCTCTGTTCAAATACCATGTAGCGGGCTACCTCCGGCGGAGAGAGTATCCCGCCCAGTGAGTTGATGAATTTCGCATGCGTCGAGGCAAGTTGATCATCGTAATTGAGTATACGTTTTATTTGAGCGTTGATTGCCGCGTCGCCTGCCTTGCTGCGCATAACGGAGTCCAATGCGTTTATTGCCCTGCCCCTCTCAATGGTTATCGTCCTCATCTCTTCCGTATACCGGTTATAGAGCGGGAAAAATTTCTCTGCCTTATCTGTCGGGAGGTCCATTTCCTTAGTCATCTGCCATATCTTGATCTGTTCGAGCTGTCTTCTAATTTCAGAGTTCCTCATTCCTCTTCCCTGAAACGTCCGCTGCTGTGCAAATCCGCCGGGACCGCCTGTGACTTGAGGAAAACTATCCATCGCGAGTGACTGCCCGCGGCCCGATGAAAGCGGGATCAGTGCCGCCATGGCGAGGAGCAGAATAAAGTTCTTCATTGGTTGCCTTTCAATTGGAGTAACTGCTGACTGAATAGTAAGCCGCGTCTAGCGCGCCGGCAGAGACGCTCATGGAATTCCACATCTCGTTAACGACGGCTTCCTGCATGGAATCGTCGACCGCGTCCATCTCATCGAGCACGCTTGCTTGCGAAGATACCGCATCCACGTAGTTGACATTCAGACTCGGGAGCGAGACAGCCTCCTCAGGGGACAACTTTGTCGCAAGCGCAGCAATTGTCCTCGGTTGTGTTATCTGCTTATGAGAAAGCTCGAACACCCCAATGCCTATGATCAACAGGATCGTCGCAAAGGCACCCGCAAACGCGGGCAGCTTCCACTTCGCGACCGCGGTTCGGTCTTCAACCTTTGCCATGATCGAAGAATGAAGCTCCTGCCAGAAAGAGTCGGGATACTCTTCGTAGCCGACTTCACCGAGCACCTTGATGGGGTCCCTCATCTCTTCAAGTTCTGCGCGACAAGCCTGGCATACATCCAGATGAGCTTCGATGCATTTCCTGAGATTGGGTTCGACTTTGTCCAGGAGAAAATCCGGCAAATTGACCACTACATCATCGCATCGCATTTTTGAGATAGTCTCCTATTTTCTTGACTGCGTGGAAATAATTGGCTTTCATCGCTCCCATCGACCTGTGCATTATCTGCGCGATCTCTTCATATGAGAGCTCCTCATAAAACCTTAAGATGAAAACCTGTTTCTGCTGCGTCGGAAGCGCCGCCACCGCCTCCGAAACCAGTCTTCTTAACTCGCCCTGCTCTGACTCACGCTGCGGTTCGTTTCCGCCGGTCAACATGTTCGAAACCATTTCGTCCAACCTAACAACTGCTCTTACTTTCCTCTTCCTCAAATAACTTATCGCGACATTCGTCGCGATCCTGTAAATGTACGTGTAGAGATTCGCATCGCCCCTGAACTTCTTCAACGAATCGTGCAGCTTGATGAAGACTTCCTGCGTCGCGTCCGCGGACTCGTCGTCGTCGTTGAGCATCCTCTTGACAACGTAGAACACCCTTTGCTCATATCGCCGGACAATTTCCGAGTAGGCTCTCGCGTCGCCTGCGTTAACCTTCTCGAGCAGTTCCAGATCGGACGGGCTCTGCATTCAAAGAACTCTTGTTGTTCTGCAGCATATCAGAAGTGTGAAGGCCCCGAATCTCAGCAATATCTCCTCGTGCTATTTATGACCGTTTGTTCCCAGTATGAATTGAAGAAACGTACGATTCTAAGACGCGGACTTTCAAAAAACGGTTTAAGTCAGCTCTCGATAACGACGACGGCTGCGACGTAGTCTCCGGAATGAGAAAGAGAAAGAAATACATTCTTGTGGCCGAATGTCAGAAGAGCCTGGCCGCTTAACCTCAAAAAAGGCTTCCCACTAGGCTCGTTAACTACCTCGACCTCCTGCCAGGAGAAGCTGTCGTCCCAACCGGTCCCTGTGGCCTTGCTGAATGCCTCTTTGGCCGCAAACCTGGCAGCAAAATGCTGGAAGGGCAGCGGTTTTTCAACGCAATACGCTTTCTCGGCCTGCGTGAATACTTTGTCCGTGAAAAGATCGCCGTATTCTTCGATGCTCCTCTGGATCCTTGTTACTTCGGCGATATCGATCCCGACCCCTTCAACCATCGGCGTTCTCTTTTCTCACTATGCTGACCAGTTCCTGGATGTCGTTCGCTTCGTAATCTCCGCCCGAAGTACCGGTATCGAAAGTGTCCCCGTACCGCGCAAATACCGTCTTCATGCCGACCTGCTTCGCTCCGATGATGTCACGCTCGGCCCAGTCGCCGACCATCAGTGCCTCGTCCGGTCTTACGCCGAGCCGGTTCAATGCCAGCGTGAATGGTGCCGGATGGGGTTTCCTTTCGCTCGTGTCTTCAAACGTCACCACCACATCGAAGATATGATGCATATTGAGATAAGTCAGCCTCAACCACGCTTCCTTGGTGGGTGCGTCGGAGACTACAGCCAGTTTCATCCCCATCTTGAGAAGTTCGTATAGAGTTATGTAAACATGCGGATACGGCACCAACGCCGCTTCGCGGGCGCGCCGGTATGCAACGACGCCCGCGGCAAGTATCTTGTGATTGACCTTGTCGAATATATCCGACAGGAGAGAATCAAAAACATATTGAAATTCGATCCCCTTCTCCTTATAGATTGCATCGATACGGTTCTTAACCTCGCCATACGACAGTTCCAGACCCGCATCTATCATGGCCCTGATAGCCGCATCGATCGCTTCGGCTTTCATCTTCATGAAATCGACGAGAGTATTGTCGAGATCGAAGATCACCGCCTTTATCATTTTCCCGCTTTCTCCGAAAGCGCGAACACCGCTGCGAAATATGAAATTTTCCCGAACCCTGTGATTGTCCCCCTGCAGACTTCCGAGATAACGCTCGTGCGCCTGAACTCCTCGCGTGCGAACACATTGGACATGTGGACCTCTATGACCGGCGTTTTGATCGATGAGATCGCATCCCTGAGCGAATAGCTGTAGTGAGTAAGCGCGCCTGCGTTGAGCACAACCCCGTCGAAGCCTTCTTTGTCAACTCCGTGTATCTTGTCGATCAGGTCGCCCTCTCCATTGGTCTGGAAAAACTCGAACGCAACCTCCGGGAAGCGAGCCTTCAGCTGGGAGTTGATCGCCGCAAGGGTTTCGCTCCCGTAAGTCTCCGGCTCACGAGTTCCCGTCATGTTGAGGTTCGGTCCGTTCGCTACCAGTAGTTTCATCGTCTTTCTCCGTCCCGCTCACGGGATCATTGGTTTGTTCCTCGTTCTGTTCCTCGATGTAGCTCCGCACGGCGGGCTTGAGGAAGAGGTTTTCGATTCCGACTTCGGAAAGGCTTCTGGCCAATGTTGATGCGCGGTGCTTCTGGTCGAACCGCTTATTGACCACGATCAACTTCTCTTCTTTCAAGATGCAATAGCCACCGCCGAAGTCTCCCTTCTCATATATTACTTTGAGACCCAGTTGGGAAGCGGCTTCCTCAAGTTCCGCTATCAGTGCTTCTGTCTTCAGCTTCGGCATTTTCTTCTGTTATCTCTTCTGTCTTCTTGCGTTTAATAGGGCGGAAAACTACGGCACCTATCGCACTATAATAGGAAAGAATCGCGATCACCGACAGTCCCCCAAGCCCGCTGACGCGCTCTACGAAGAGCCGGCGCATCTCATTCCTCAACGGCCCCGGGTCCGCCCCAAGAAATAATTGTAACTGAAAATCGACGAACGATACGAAAAACTTCAGATCAAGATACGATGTGTAGAACTCGACCGGTATGAACATCGCGAATAGAATTACTGCTATCATGATGTTCGGATGAGTCTTCATCCTTATCCTTGACTTGAAGAGAAATGTGATGAAGCCTGCGAGAGCGAGGAAGTATCCGAACACAATTAGGAGAGAGGTCTGTGCAAGGAGATTGTAGATTTCTTTCTCCGCGTCGAACGGAATATCCCTCCTGAACTTCAGCGTTCCTATCTCAACCAGGTCGTTCCCGATGATCGCTCTCGCGGCCGATCCGCCGAGATAGAGTATCCCGCCGACGATCATGATAAAAAGGGCCACTCGAGCCCCCGTGGTCAGCCGAATTTCCTCTCCAACTTCTTCCTGCATCGCTAAATTGGATATGTGAGCTGATTCCATCTCAGGCTTAAATTTTCTCCGGTGTCTCGATGAACTCCGCAACGCAGCGTGCAGGGATGAGCGCCCGCTCATGCGCCATGTCGAGAAACAGTTGAATCGCCCGTTTCCCCTTCTCGCCGTAGTCGAGCGTCCAGTCGTTGACGTACATCCCTACAAACTTGTCCGCGAGTCCGGTATTCATCCCCCTCGCAAATCCAAGAGCGTAATCCAGGGCCTTCTCCCGGTTTTCGAGCGAGTAGGCTATACTCTTCTTGAGAAAGTAGGCCGTTCTTCTCTTGATATCCTCCGGCAAGTCGCGGCGAATCACATTCCCTCCTAGCGGAAGCGGCAACTTAAACTTGTCTTTGAACCAGGCACCGAGGTCTATGATGTTGTGGAGCCCGCTGCTTCCGTACGTAAGCTGACCTTCATGAATGATGAGGCCTGCTTCGAACTCTCCCGAAACCACCTTCTCTATGATTTGGTCGAAGGGGATGACTTCATATTCGAATGTGCCCGCGAAGATGCTTAGCGCCAGAAAGGCGGAAGTCCTCCTGCCGGGTATGGCTATCCGAAGTCTATTGATGTCCCCGACAGCATACGGTTTAGTACTGACGAGCATCGGGCCGTACCCGTCCCCCATGCTCGCACCGCTGCTCAACATCTGATATTTGTCCGATATGTACGGATAGGCGTGAATAGAAACCGCGCTTACTTCGTACTCACCCTTTATCGCCTTCTGGTTCAGGGTCTCTATATCGCTGAGAATATTTTCAAACTCCAGGTCGCCCGTATCGAATTTCTTATTCGCAAGAGCATAAAACATGAAAGCGTCATCTGAATCGGGACTGTGTGCAACTCTTATCTTCAAACTACATTCCTTTCTTTTGCTTCGATTTTCTCAATGCGGTAAACTTGAACGCCGAAGGGCACAAGCCGCTGACTGCGCACAGCTCACATTTCGGGATCCTCGCAACGCATATTCTTCTTCCATGTGCCATCAGTAAATGACAAAGCTCAGTCCAGCGATCTCTCGGGAAGAGCAACGAAAGGTCGTGCTCAATTTTCTCCGGCGCATTCTCCTCCGAAAACCCGAGACGCTGTGCCAGCCTGCTCACATGCGTGTCGACCGCAATCCCGGGAATACCGAACGCATTCCCAAGCAGGACGTTAGCCGTTTTCCGGCCGACGCCGTCGAGCGTCAGCAGCTCTTCCATAGTGTGCGGCACCTCTCCGCCGAAATTCTCCACCAGCGAGCGGCTGGAACTTATCAGCGCTTTCGCCTTCTGGCGGTAGAAGCCGGTCGATTTCACATCCCTCTCAAGCTCCTCCGGATCGGCGGACACGAAACTGGCGGGCGACGTGTACTTTCTGAAAAGTCCCGGTGTAACCATGTTCACACGCGCATCAGTACACTGAGCGGACAATATCGTTGCGACCAGGAGTTCAAACGGACTGCCGAAGTTCAATGCCGGTCTCGCATCGGGATACTCACGTTCGAGCATGCCATAGACCTTCCTGGCGCGTGCCTTTTCAGCAGCACTCACACGATTTTCGTCGCTTCCGTGGGTAGCTTCATTTGTCTTCAACTTTTCAGATAGCGTTTGTGTATGCCAATTTAGTCAACGTCAGCTGCTTTGGCAAACCAATGCAAATCGCGAATGAGACCCGCCGAACTGATTTTGATCGCGCGGTTGCGCCCGAACCTATGACAATCCGCCTCTATTTGTCCGTCTCCGAATAGCCGGCTCTTGATTTGCGGACTATGGCGGAAAGAGTCGGACATGCGAATTTATCAGTCAACGAAGCGGAGACTTCGCCTCCTCCGTAACGAGCGGTGGGTATTGCATCGCATCGGGTCTGTATCTAGGATCGTCCAGAAGCAGCCGCTCGACGACTTCGCCCCCGACGATGTGTTTCTCTATTATCTCCGCTACATCTTCCTTCTGCACATGGCTGTACCAGACTCCCTCCGGATAGATCACGACATTCGGACCGTGTTCGCAGACGTCGAGACATCCCGCTTTGTTCGCCCTTACTTTTGTCTTCAGTCCGCGCGCGTGAAGCTCCTTCTTGAAAAGATCCCTCACCTCTTCGCTTCCCTTTTGCGCGCACGACCCCTTCGGGTCATCTTCTTTGCGCCTGTTCGTGCATATGAAAATGTGTCTGGTATATCTCATGTCACCGAATTCCCTTTTTTGAATCTCCCGTTTTCCAACTCGCCTATCGATTCTCCGGCACAGCCGTGCCGTTTTCTTTAACCGGCCATCGTCCTTATTTACTGATTGAGAATTTAGGCATGACAGTCCGAAGTTCTTAATTTCACCAGTATCCCGTGGTAATGCTTACATCTCCGAAGACACGTGTACTACATGCGACCCTTTCGTGTTCTCCGTAGTTGCCACTCACCATCAATTTCTTCTCGCACTCTTCGGGCTGTGAAAGGTTTTCCATTCCCTTGACGATCTCGACCTTGCACCAACCGCAAACGCAGTCGCCCCTGCATGAGCTTCCCAATGGAATCCCATTTACACGCGCGGCTTTAAACAGAGTCTCTCCGCTTTTGATCTCCACAACCTTGTCGAGCGGGACGAATCTAACTTTTGGCATTCTTCAGGAACTTCTTTACCTCTTCCAAAGACATCGTGTTCAACAAATCTTCCTTCGTAAGCCAACCCTTGCGCGCGATCGAGACGCCGTACCTATAATCCGCAAGACCTTCTTTCGAGTGTGCATCCGGGTTAATTGAAAATCTGACGCCCGCCTCTTTGGCCCTCTTGATGAACCTCCAGTCGATATCGAGGCGGTGCGGATTCGCATTTATCTCGATTATCTTCCTGTTGCGCGCGGCGGTCTTTATTATTTCATCCATGTCCAGCTCGTATCCGCTCCTCCCCAGAAGAAGCCGGCCTGTCATGTGTCCGAGGAAAGTCATGTACGGATTCTTCAGCGCCGCTGTCAGGCGTTTCGTAGCCTCGTCCTTCTTCATGCTGAGCTTGCTGTGAACGGATCCGACGCTGAAGTCCAGGGTCTTGAGAACGGCGTCGCTGTAGTCGAGCTTCCCGTCGGCAAGAATGTCTACCTCGCTGCCTTTGAAAACGAAGAAGTCCTTCAATCCCTTGTTCATCTCATCTACGAGTCGCCCCTGTTCTTTCAGTCTTTTTTCGTCGAGGCCATTCGCATAAAACGCACTCTTGCTGTGGTCGCTAAGTCCGAAATAACTGAGCCCGAGTTTACTAGCGGCCGCAACCATCCGGTCCAGAGGCTCCGCTCCGTCACTCCAGTTTGTGTGGACGTGGAATATCCCCCGGATGTCTTCCTCCGTGACGAGTTCAGGGATATTACCTTTCGCCGCCGCTACTACCGCGTCGCCATCCTCACGGAGCTCGGGCGGAATGTACTGCAGCCCGATCTGGCCGAATATCTCTTCCTCGGAATCGAAATTGATTTTGTCACGCCCTCGCTTCAGCTCCCGCATACCGAGCGTATAGCCTCGGGTCGACGCGTATTCCTTCAGGTGCGCGAAGAATTCCTTGCTGCCGCTGGAGTGGAGCACAGCGAGTGGATACTCCGCTTTGTTCACGATTATGAACTCCACCGGAATGCCGTTCTCCCATACCAACGAGACGAGGTCGTTCTGCGTCTCCCTGACCTCCTTGACCCCCTTCAATTTTCCGAGAGCCGCGAAGAGTTTATCTCTTTCGCCCGACTTGAACTTGATGACACAATCGATATCGTGAATTACCTCCCGGCGACGGCGGTAACTCCCCGTGAATTCATAACGCTCTACGCCCGATAGCTTGTCAAGCAATGAGGCGATCGAAGCAGCAGTCTCATGAATGACGTCGAGCAGCCGGTATTCGCTGTTCTCCTTGAATCGGGCGATTTCGTCGAGCACTTTGTCCTGCGTCTTCTGACCGAACCCTTTCAGGGTCACAAGCCTGTTTTCCTTGCACGCGTATTCGAGTTCGGCAATCGACTTCACATCCAGTTGTTCGTAAAGCGTCCTTACCTTGTTCGGCCCCAGGCCGTGTATGTTGAACAGTTGTGGAAGTCCCTCCGGCAAAGAGCTCCGGAGTTCCTCGAGAAATGTGAGTCTTCCCGTTTCGACAAACTCCGTAAGTTTCTTCGACAACGCCTCACCGACCCCAGGTATTTTTTTCGCCTCGCCCTCCCGTATCAGGCTTACGACATCGTCAGTCGATTGGGAAATCGATCTCGCGGCCCTGGAGTAGGCGCTTATCTTAAACTTGTCCTCGCCCTTCAAATCCAGGAGGGATGAAATTTCCTCGAGCATCGAGACGATTTCTTTTTTATCCATCAATGAGCTCCTGCGATTTTGTAGAAAGCCTCCACCTGAACTCCGGTAAGAAGTATTCCAAGCACCGCACCCGCGGTAACCTGCGATCTGGTATGCGCTTTCAGTTCAAGCCTTGCCCACGCGACCGGGACAACCAGCAAAAAGAGTGGAAGCACATAGGTTCCAAAGGTAATTGCTAGAGCGGTCAGAGGTCCGGAGGCTCCCATTGCATGCGCACTTATTTTCCACTTCGTGTTGATGGCTGTTACGGCAAGCGTGTTTGTCGCATAACAAAACATCAGCGAATAAACTTGAACCGATGCCTCGGCGACGATCAACGCCGCGAAACCAGCGAAATAAATCAGGACCGCGATCAGATATGGGATCGTCCTCTGTTCCCGCAAGGGGACATCCAGGCGCGTGACCTTCTCCCTGTGCAGCAAATACAGGAGGTACGCTAGTGGGAGCAATGCGCCGAACAATACCGAGAGCGATGCTACGCGAAATACGTCGGAGCCCTGCCTCGTCATCAGGCTTAAGGATAGGAATGCCGCTAACGCAAAGGATGTCGGCATGAAAATGTAAGATATCGTCAGCGCGGCTCTCTGTTTCACTGAGTAATTTAGTTTTAACTCCCGATAATTCATAAAGAGTTCGAAATTTTCTTATTCAGGCCGCCGATGTACCATGGAGACGACGGTATTCTACATCACGAAAATATCTCGAGGAGTTTGTTGTGTGCGTTCGCTCCACGTAGGAGCCGAACCTTTGAACGGGGGATCTTTAAATAGCTGCTGATCAATTCCAGAACTGCGTCGTTCGCCTTTCCGTCGATTGGCTTGGCACGAACGAAAACCTCGAACGAATCCTCACCCTTCTCCAGGACTTCGTCTTTCTTTGAATTCGGATGAACCTTTACCTTGAGATACATAGGAATGCCTGCTTGACAGAGAAGATGTGTACCCGCTGCATCGATTGTCGGGGCGGTGGGATTCGAACCCACGACCTCTTGGTCCCGAACCAAGCGCTCTAACCGGGCTGAGCCACGCCCCGAATTCGAATTAATATAATCGATTGGAGCGTGAAGGAAAAGAATTTTCAACAACAATCATGACACTCCGCAAACCGGAACTTCAGCCTCGAATCGAAAGGCTCCAGCTTTTTCTATTTATGCGGATATCGTCTGCACTTGTCCCGTTCCTTCCCTTTTGAAATCGCAGGTTCCGCATTGGACGCTCCGGCTAATTACGGGCACCGGAGACGGACGGAAATCTTTCATTTCTGAACAGCAGGTCGAGCGCCTGCCTTCGGCAGGGTGAAGTAGAATTTCGCGCCGCCTCCCGGTATGCTCTCGACCCCCACTTCTCCCCCGAGTTTAGACACTATTCTCCCTACTATGAAAAGCCCCAGTCCATGTCCCGACTCAATACCCTCCCCCGGAAGCCTGGAAAACTCCTTGAAGAGTTTCTCCTGGTCGCTCTTCTTCAGTCCGGGCCCGTTGTCCTTGACCCAGAACTTTACCTGGCCGGCGAGTTCTTCATATCCCAGATAAACATTCGGGGACGTACCCCCGTACTTCAACGCATTGCTGAGATAATTCACCCAGACCTCTTCAACCCATGGAGCATGGCCGATCGCAGACGGCCATTGCTCGGGGAAATAGATCTTCCCCTTTCTCTCCTGCGCAAATCTCTCCAGCCTGAGAACTGAGCTCTGGATTATTTTCGACATATCAAGGACATCGAGGGCCACATCCTGCTCCCGCCTCACCCGCGCAAGCGTGAGAAGTTCGTCAACAATCTCTATCATTTTCGCAGAATAGGACCTGATTACGTCGACGGCCTCCTCCCTTTCGGCCACCGTAAGCTGTCCTGAAGAGAGCAGGTCTGAGTAGCCAGTAAGAAGAGAAAGGGGAGTCTTGAGGTCGTGCGCGACGGAATGGGCAAAAGTGTCGATCTCATCGAGCGCATTCCGCAAATCTGTGACATCGTAAAGCATAACAATCTCGCCTACCGGCTCACCGTTCGAATCGTTCAACGAAGAGACTGTCACCGAATATATCCTTTTCTCTTTCCCGAGTTGTAGTTCCTTCCGCACATCGGCACTCTTTGCAACCGCCAGAAGCTGCGAGCATTCAGGTGACAGATCCGCAAGTTTCTTCCCGATCGACGAACGCGAATTCCGCGAAAGGATGTCCTCCGCACCCGGATTCATATCGAGAATCAGTTCCCGTCCGTCGATCACAATGATACCGCTGTTCACATTTCTGAATACCTGCCTGTACGCCGTCGGCACGACGTCGAGAAATCTGTATTTGACCATTACAAAACTGAATATTATCCCGGCGAACGAAAACGACACCGGCGTAGGATCAAAAATCCCGAAGATATGCGTCTTCATCACGTACAGAAAATTCGGAATCAATACCACAAGTACCGCGAACCCTATGAGAAAAAATTGCCTCTTGTATCGGTTCGGCATTTGGTAAATTGAATGAAGAAGAAGGAAAGCGCCCCCGATAACCAGTAAATATGCATATGCCGCCTCGAGATAAAAACCTGCAGCATAGGTCTTACGAAGTGTCACAAAGTCTCCTGCCCTGCCGAGTCCATAGGAGGAGTAAAATAAATGCTGATGCGTGACTGTGAGTACAAGTATGAAAGATACAAGCGGCACCACTGCCAGCGCGGCAAGAGTCCTGCGCCTCCTTAGGAATGCATTGTCGACATACGTCGCTATGAAAACCAGCCAGAAATAACTCGACGCGATGATACCTGTATATTCAACGCGAAGGAACAACAGCTTCCAGGAAAGATCGGAATTGAAAAAACCCAGAAGGTACCCCAAACACCAGACCGCAACTGAGAGCGATAGGATCGCAAACTCTTTAGCTCCCTTCACCGGACGCGTTCGCCATGCCTCAAACGCAACCGAGATGGCTACGAGAACGGAAATGACGTAAAGCCATGATACCGCATCAAATTGCCAGTGATTCAATTACTACAAGCCGCCTGACTGAGGGAAATATGAGAAGTGGTGTGCCATCATCGATGATAAGATAGCACTTGAATCGAATTGCTCAAACGAGTCTACAGTGGTTCGTGAAATAATCAGCCGTCAGGCCCGTCGAACAGAGAAGGGATTTGAAACCGTCTTCCGATCGCCCGCGCCTTCGCACGTTCCGCAATATGAGATCAGGGGATCGAACTGTTGAATTTCTTTCTCCTGTTGCGAATGTAATCGACAAATATGTACTCACCGAGCTTGTTGAGCGATGAGTAGTAGGCTCGTCCCTTGTTGGCCCGCGTTAGTTCTTCGACGAAATTGATAAGATATGGATCTCTGGCAACCATGAATGTGCTTATTACGATCTTCTCCCTCCTGCACGCCACGGCCTCATCCAGAGTCTTGTTGACAATCCTCGGATCCAGACCGAACGAATTCCTATACAGCCTACCGGAATCATCGAATATTGCGGACGGCTTGCCGTCCGTCACGAGAAACACCTGTCTGTTGACGTTGCCCTTCCGCCGCAAAATGCTCCTCGCCAGCCTGAGAGCCGCCAGTGTGTTGGTATGGTAAGGGCCGACTGTGACGAAAGGAAGCTCTGCAAGCGTGATCTCCTTCGCATCGTCGCCGAAGACAACGATGTTCAGATGATCCTTCGGAAACTTCGTCCGTATCAGCTCTGCCAGTGCAAGTGACACCTGCTTCGCGGGCGTAATCCTGTCCTCCCCGTAGAGGATCATCGAATGGCTGATATCGAGCAGGACTACGGTAGCACAGTTCGTCAGGTGCTCCGTCTCGTAAACTTCTATATCGTCCTCATGCAGCTGGAACTTCTCGATGCTGTCGTGAAGAAGCGCGTTCTTCAGAGTCGACGTGAGATCTATGTTGGTCGGCTGGTCGCCGAACGTATACTTCTTCGTCTCGCTCAGCCGGTCCACTCCCTGCCCTGTGTGCGGGGACTCGTGGGAACCTTCGGGACTCTTCTTGAGATTCGTAAAAACCTCCCTGAGGGCATCCTCTCTTATGCGCTGAACTCCCTTCGACGTAAGCACGATCACATCCTTCGCATCGTCGATATACCCGAGCTCTTTCAGCTTCTCGATGAAGTCGTCCATCGTCATGTCTTTGTCGAACAGCTCGTACTCCTGGCCGAGTTGTCGCATCCATTCCAGCGCTTCCTCCGCATCTCCGCTTGTCTGCAACAGAAGATAGCTGAACAGCGAAACCATGTTCTGGAGCCGCTGCTCGTCCGTCATCGAGTCTTCAGTCCATTTCGAATATCTGAATTTCATGCTTCACCTCGTTCCAAACTCTTCCAGGCTACAGATTCCATGGTCTTCTTACCGCACCGGCCCTGATCTTGTTACCGTACTCAGTGTCTCGAGAATTCAACACACCTCTTTCACTTCTCGGCAAGCATGGTCTGCACGAAAGGGTTCTCTCGCTTTTCTTTCGCGAGAGTGCTGTCCCCTCCATGCCCCGGATATATTTTCACATCTCCCGGCAAAGTCAGGAGCTTCGTCCGGATGCTCTTCGAGATTGCATCCATCGAACCGGTGGGTAAATCCACCCTTCCGATCGAACCTGAGAACAGAGTATCTCCGGTGAAAAGGATTCGCTCATCTTCTTCATACAGGCAAATCGAGCCTGCCGAATGTCCGGGGGTTTCTATCACCTTGAACTTCAAACCCGGCGTCTCCACCGTCCCGCCGCCGGTGAGCCGAACGTCCACCTCGACGGGCTCGATCGGCTCCGGAGGGACGATAACCATGCCGTTCGGATCGCGCATCATCCATTCGTCTTCCTGGCTCGCACAGACCTGCGCTCCGGTAAGCGCCTTCAATTTTTTCATATCTCCGATGTGATCCCAATGGCCGTGCGAGGCAGGAAGACGAATGGAT
>JAJZNW010000137.1 GCA_021811615.1 Bacteroidota bacterium | reverse complement strand
ACGAGTGCAAGAGCGCGGCCAAGGAGGCAGCCAATGCCTAATACGCTGAAACCTTCCGAGAGGATGAAGATCCCCCGACAGCATCCCATCGAACAGGACGCCGAAGCACGCAGACGCAACTTCGAGGAGGTGTCGTTTGGTTTCGATGAGAGCCTCGTCTCGCAGGAGATGCTTCGCTGCATCGACTGCAAAGAACCGCAATGTGTCGCGGGTTGCCCGGTCGGCATCGATATACCCGGTTTCATCAAACTCATAGTTGAGAAAGATTATCTGGGCGCGGCCAGGAAGATAAAGGAGAAGAACTACCTCCCTGCGATCACCGGCCGTGTGTGTCCGCAGGAGACGCAATGCGAGGCTGTCTGTCCTATAGGCAGGAAACACCAGCCAGTCGCGATCGGAAAGCTGGAACGCTTCGTCGCCGATTACGAAAGGATGCACGACGCGTTCAACGGCTTCGCAGTGAAGGACAAGAAAAAGGAGAAAGTTGCCGTCGTAGGTTCCGGCCCTGCGGGCCTGACATGTGCCGCCGAGCTGGCGAAACTTGGGTACAACGTGACGATCTTCGAAGCGCTTCATGCCGCAGGGGGAGTCCTCAGGTACGGGATTCCTGAATTCAGGCTGCCGAAGTCGATACTCGATTCTGAAATCGAAAACGTGAAGAAGCTCGGAGTCGAAATCATCACTAACTTCGTCATCGGCCGGACCGCCACTGTCGATGAGCTGATGGGGGAATTCGGATTCGATGCCGTCTTTTTGGGAACTGGCGCAGGGACGCCAACATTTCTTGGCATTCCAGGTGAGAACCTCCCCGGCGTCTTTTCCGCCAGCGAGTTTCTTACAAGGGTGAATTTTATGAGCGGGTATAAGTTCCCGGAATACGACACCCCCGTCAAGATCGGCAGGAGAGTGGCGGTCATCGGCGGCGGTAACACCGCAATGGACGCGGTCCGGACCGCGAATCGGCTGGGGACCGAGAAATCTTATCTGGTTTATCGCCGCGGCAGAGACGAGATGCCTGCTCGTGAGGAAGAAGTTCAGCACGCTGAACAGGAGGGAATCGAGTTCCATGTCCTGACGAACCCTGTCCGCATTATCCCTGGCGACAACAAGTGGGTCAAAGGCATGGAGTGTGTAAGGATGGAGCTCGGTGAGCCTGATGACTCAGGAAGAAGACGCCCGGTCGTCATTCCGGGCTCCAACTTCATCATGGATGTAGACACGGTCATACTTGCGATCGGGCAGCGTCCCAACCCGATACTGCAGTCGACCACTCCCGGCCTGGACATGTCTAAACGGGGCACCGTCGTGGTCGACAAGAACTGCCGGACAAGCCGCGAAGGTGTCTTTGCCGGCGGCGATCTCTCCCGCGGTGGAGCTACCGTTATCCTTGCCATGGAAGATGGTCAGCGCTCGGCGGCTGCGATACATGATTATCTGAAAGTAAGAAGTGAAAAGTAACAGGTCATGAATATCGGCATCCCGAACGAATCTCTTAAGAACGAGAACCGGGTATCTCTCACTCCGTCTGCAGTCGCAAACCTTGTGAGTCTCGGCCACACGGTTTATGTGGAGTCGAAGGCAGGATTGGCGACACGCTTCTCCGACGAATCGTATACAAATGCCGGATCTGTTGTGGTTTACTCAAAGGAGGAGGTCTATCGCCGGTGTGAGCTTGTCTGCGCGGTGGCCCCCCCATCGCTTGAAGAAACCGCCATGATGGATGGTGGGCAGACTTCATTCAGCTTCCTCAACCTCCCGGTGGCTCGCAGGCAGTTTGTCGAAGAGATAACGGGCCGAAGAATCACAACCGTAGGATACGAACTCGTGGAAAGCGAAGACGGGGATCGTCCGGTGCTTCATTCGATGAGCGAGATAGCAGGCCAGGTCGCAGTCTTTGTAGCGGCACAGTATCTCGAGACCGGAGACCACGGTCGCGGAATCATCCTCGGAGGCATTGCCGGTGTGGCACCGGCGGCCGTAGTGATCATAGGTGCAGGAGTGGTCGGTACAGAAGCCGCAAGAACTGCAGTCGGCCTCGGTGCCCAGGTCATTGTGCTCGATACAGACCTTGGAAGGTTGAGAGCCGTCGATCGCCTCCTTCTTAAACGGGTCACCACTGCTCTCGCCACGCCTGTCAATATTAAAAAGAGTGTCGCCTATGCCGATGTCCTGATAGGCGCGGTATTCATAAAAGGAGAGCGGACCCCCCACGTTGTCACTGAGGAAATGGTCAAGTCCATGAAACCGGGGGCGGTCGTGATAGACGTTTCCATCGACCAGGGAGGATGCATTGCCACGAGCAGGCCGACCACACTTCAGAACCCGTCGTTTGTGTACCACGACGTTGTCCATTATTGCGTCCCGAATATCACGGCCACTGTCGCGCGGACGGCGACTTATGCCCTGACCAACACCATACTTCCTTTTGTCGTAGAGATTGCCGGTAAGGGTGCCCCTCGCGCGTTCAGGGAAAATGGAGGGCTGGCCAGGGGTGTATGCAGTTTCGACGGCCATTGTACACAGGAGATGGCTAAGAGTATTTTCGGCAAAGAGTTCGTGCCTCTCAGTGCGTTGCTCGGCGGCGGAATCTGAGAATTGAGCAGCGGGAATCTTATGTCGAAATCAGGAGGAAATTCGACCGAATATGCCGCACAGGACTTAGTCTGATGACCTGGACCGACACTTACAGAAGCAAGGTGGTTACAGCGGATGAAGCCGTCAAGTCGATTCGTTCGGGCGACAGGGTATATATACATCCCGGCTGCGCAGTGCCCGAGGTGCTTGTCGATGCAATGGTTAGGCGGGCTGAGGAGCTTGAGAACTGCGAGATCGTCCACATCCTTTCGCTCGGCAAGGCCGAGTACGTGCAGCCCGGGATGGAAAGGCACTTTCATCACACAGCCCTCTTCATCGGCAAGAATACCCGGGATGCGGTCAACAGCGGCATGGCGGACTTCATCCCTGTTTTCCTGTCGGAAATTCCCGGTCTGTTTCTTTCCGGGGAGATAAAGATTGACGTCGCGCTGATTCACGTGTCTCCTCCAGATGAGCACGGCTTCTGCAGTTTCGGCGTGGGTATCGAGACCACAAGGGCCGCAACAGAAGTTGCAAGGGTGGTTGTAGCTCAGGTCAACTCGAAGATGCCGCGTACGCTCGGCGACAGCTTCATACACATCAGCAAGATTCATCGCATCGTGGAAGTCGATGAACCCATAATGGAGCTGCCACAGGTCGAACCGGATACGACTGAAGAGGAACTGGACATTTTCAGGAGAATCGGAGAAAACATTTCAGGGCTAATCGATAATGGAGCCACTCTTCAGCTCGGGATCGGAAGAATACCGGATGCGGTCCTTATGTCGTTGAACGGTAAGAAAGACCTCGGTATACATTCGGAGATGTTTTCCGACGGCGTCATCGGACTTGTCGAATCTGGAGTGATTACCAACGAGAAGAAGTCACTACATCCTGGCAAGATGGTCGCCAGTTTTGTATTGGGGAGCAAGAAGCTCTTCGAATTCATTCACAATAACCCGATAGCCGAATTTCATCCGTCGCATTATGTCAACGACCCGTTCATTATCAGTCAGAACAAGAAGATGGTTGCCATAAACTCGGCGCTTCAGATAGACTTGACCGGGCAGGTATGTGCCGATTCGATCGGCTACCATTTTTACAGCGGGTTCGGCGGCCAGGTGGACTTCATAAGAGGCGCTGCAAGGTCGGAGGGCGGAAAGCCTGTCATGGCGCTCCCTTCCACCGCAAAGGGCGGCACTGTCTCGAGGATTACCTCGCATCTTGCCGAAGGTTCCGGCGTCACCACGTCGCGAGGTGACGTCCATTACGTCGCAACCGAATATGGCGTCGTGAATCTCCACGGCAAATCGATCAGCGAAAGGGTCAAGCTTCTCGTGAGCATAGCTCATCCGGGCTTTCGCGACGAACTAATGAGCTTCGCAAAGAAGAGAAGGTGGCTTTGAATCGCACGTTCGTTAAATCCACGAAGTTCTTACGGATTAGGATACTCACTGGAATAGGTGACGTAAAAGGAAAGCCCACCCTTTCGAGGTGTGGGGCTTTTCAAGTACAAGAATGCAATCCGCGGCAGTGCAGCTGCACGGGAGGAAAGATATGACAGCAGGCAAGTTGATGAAAATTGGCGACGTGGCCAGGAAGCTTGGCGTCGCGGTTTCGACAGTCAGGAAATACGAGGCAGCGGGAGTCGTCCTTCCTGTGAGGACGATCGGGAAGCACAGGCTCTTCTCGGAAGATGACTTGTTCTGGCTCGGATGCGTTCGCGACATGATTACGCACAAAGGAATGACTCTCGAAGCGATCAAGAGGATGGTCGCCCTCATGCCGTGCTGGGAGATGAGAAAGTGTCCTACAGAAGAAAGGGCGAAGTGCCCGGCGTATACGGAAGACGCTCAGCCGTGCTGGCTCCTCACAGGGACGCGCTTCGACTGCAATACGACCGACTGCCGGACGTGCGTCGTTTACAAAAGCGTCACACACTGCGAGAACCTGAAGGTGCTTCTGACGGAAATAGTGTACTCAAAGGGATAGAGCGAGAATTCCGGCCGCCCCGGGTCAGGTCGATGAATCTTCGCCGATGGCTGTCGCACTAATCCCGATTCGTAATCCCGGGAATCATTCAGCCGCGGTGGTGGCCGCAGGCAACTGGGAGCGAAGGACGAAAAACCCTGTCATTCCGATTATCATAAGCGGTATCGATATGAGCTGCGCTTCGCTGAGCCCGAAAAGGAGTCTTGGATTCAGCCGGATAAATTCCACTATGAACCTTTCAGCGCCGGCAAGCACGAGATACAGCATGAAGAGTGCGCCGGAGGGTTTTATCTTTTCACGGAGGCGCCAGAGGATGAAGAAGATTCCGAGGCATGCAAGAAATTCGTACAACGGCGTCGGCTGACAAAGAGTGTTGTTCGGGACAATCCCCCCGGGGTAATGGGCCTCGATGCCTGGGAGATATCTGAACGCTATCGAAGGTGGAGCGACACCGTGCGCGTAATCGACCCCCCATGGAAGTTTTGTCGGCATGCCGTAGTCGCCGTCGCCTGAAACGTGACAGGCGATTCTACCGATGCCATAACCGAGTATGAGTTCAGGTGCGAGTGCGTCTGCCACATCGAGGAATTTGAATCCTTTCCTCTTGATCATCCAGGCGATCACTGCACCGGCAAGTATGAAACCGCCGTACCACGTCAGCCCGCCGGTGGCAAACGCCATTCCGATCGGATCCTTGAGAAAATCTCCCCAATTCTCGATCAACGAGAGTATCCTCGACCCGGCGAGTCCCAGGACAACGGCTACAATCGTGACCTGGTTCGCGAAATCCGCGCCGAAACCTCTCCGCTTGAATTCCTTGATAATGAAATAGTTTGAGATGAGAAAGGCGATACCCATCGTCAGTCCGTAGCTGTAAACGCTTACAGGGCCGACCTTGAACAGAACTGGTACTACGGTGTCACTGAGCAATTTGCTTAACATCTTATGGTCCTTAGGTTGCAGAGCGTCGTACTCAATATCATGGAAGCCCGGGCGAGGTTGTACTGCCAGCGCCCGCCATATCACTATATATATACTATGCTCGAACAGGTCAAGGGGGAATAGGGAGATGAGTAAACGCCGACTCTCCCTATCCATTCAGATCACGGTCAGTCGACCCCGATCGAAACCTTGAATAGCAATGTGCGCGGCGCGCCGAAGTTTGCTCCGTTGAAGAAAGCGCCGTTCAGAAGATACTGGTGATTCAGTATGTTGGCCACGTAGAATTCAGGCTTAATGAAGTAGCTGCCGAAGTAGAATGATTTTCCTACGGAGGCGTCGAAAATCAAGTGCGGCGCTACGTGTCCGTTTATCTGACCGTTCGTAAGTCCGCTTCCGTAACTTCCGATCAGGTTGCCGTAGTACCCTCTCTTCTCGTAGTTGAGTCCGAAAGAGTAAGTGATCCTCTGGTCATGGTCGAGGTCGAAGGCCGTAGTGGTCGGCACCGTTGGGAGGAATCCTCCGGTCGTGGGACCGACGCCCTGGGCATGGCTGACTGCAAGATTGAAATAGCCGCTGAACGGTCCGGTCGGACTGTAATCCAGACCGAGTTGTATTCCGCGGACGTAAATCTGCTGGATGTTTACCGCCGTCTGGATACTCGTTCCGGGAATCGTGCTGTTGTCCATACCGGGATTTTCCTGGGTGTAGTATCCCTCAAGCTTGCCGGTCAACGAAGGTGAAAAAGAATGCGTGATTCCCAGTTCGAAATACTCACCCCTCACGGGGAGTGTGATCTGGGAAACCTGGCCAGGTGTTGCGGTGAGTTCCCGGAGCTGTTCGATTAGGACGGGTACAAACAGCCGGCCATAGTAAGCATAGGCTCTGGTCGAGAGTCCTGGTATGTAGATCAGCTTTACTTTGGGCGAGAATTGAGAGACGGTACCGATACCTTGTGCGTAGTGCTGATCGTATCTCACTCCGGCATCGACCTCGAATATCGGGAGCGGCTGGTAGGCGCCCTCGACGAATGCCCCGAGATCGTATCCCTGAAGATTCTGGACCGACTGTGGTCCCGCAATGTTGCCGTTGAACATGCCGAAGTTCTCGTTCCCCTTCGTGTAGAAGTAGGATGCGCCTCCTTTGAATGAGAGTTCATCTCCCTCAGGGAAAGAGATTGAAGAAAGCCCGCCGTAAACGTTGAAGAGCCGGCTGTCCCTGACGTTGTATGGAATTGAATCGCCGGCAAAGAAGAATGACGGGACATCGGACGCACCGGGGGTGTATGTAGTGGTACCCTGCCTGTGAGAGAGCGCAAAATAGAATTGGCCGCTTCCACCGTCGGAGCCAAAGCCGTGCTGGTAGATGAGGTTCTGGAATCCGTCGCCGAATTGCTCGTTGTCGTTCTCCCTTATTCCTCCCGTCGAATCGTATGGCACCTGGAAGTTGGAACCGCTCTGGTCGATGTCGAGAGAAATAATATCGTTCGGCGACATTATGTATTGAACTTTGCCGAATCCGAAAAGGTCGGTGCCGTGATCGTGGAACACTGCGGGGAGAGGCGTATCGATCCTGCGGTCGGTAACCTTTCTTGAGCCCGCGAAGAAGTAGGAGAAGTCGCCGGTATGTGCGGCAAGCGACAGGCTCTGGCCGGACGAATTGAAACTGCCCACGTATTGGGAGGCATGCGCGCTGAATTTCTGGGACGGGATTTTTGTACGTACATCAATAACCGAAAGCGCATCTGAATACTCGGCCGGCAAGTCACCGACGAGGAAGGTTATGCGGTCTACCGTGCGCGGATCGAACAACTCCGTCATGCCCTCGCTCATGGTCTCGGGGATCGGTACGCCGTCGACGTAATATGAATACTCGGAATGCTGCCCCTGGATATGTACTTCGCCTGTGGGTGCCTGCACGGCGCCGGGTACGTTTTGCTGGATGATAGAAGATGGGGTGCTCATCGGTGAAATGTGAACGGTGCTCGTATGGAAAACGGGCGCCGTCAGAATCATCCGAAGGGTATGGTCTGGTTCATCATCGTTATGAGTGTGGTGATTTGCGGTAACGGTGACTCCTTCCATCTGTATGTCGTTTGCAACAAGTGCGAAGTTGATGCTGTAATCACCGCTGTTTAGAAGCGTGTCGATCTCGGACCTCTCATAGCCGAGTATGTACGCTACAATTTTGTACCGGCCTGGAAAGAGATTGTGAATCTGGAAATCGCCGAGCTCGTTCGCGATCGTACCGGTGACGACCGAATTTCCCTTCATTACCGCTACCTCGGCGTAAGCAAGCGGATGACCGTCCTTTTCCTCGGTAATTTTCCCGTGGATATTTGCCCTGCCATTTGATGCGGGCGGCGCCTGGGCATACGACGCAGTATAGGCGTACCCCAGCATTAGCAGGGTCACAACCATGCTCCTGAGCATAGATATACTCCTGGAATTAATTCGTGACTGATTTGTGCGACTGAATAATTCGGGGTGGATCTACGGCAAAGGAGGCGCGCGGCTCGAAGCCGTCAGCTGCGGCCTGACGAGATACTGCGGCCTGTCGAGAAACCGGAGAAAGGAGAAATGTTTCGGTGAGGAAAAGTCCTGCGACCTAACTTCATTTGCAGTCGTGGATTGTGCGAAAAGGTGGGCAGGGCATACGAACTCTCCACCGTTCCTGTCGAGATAGCGATCCAGGGCATGGGAACGTGAGATAACGAGGGTGCTCGCAAGAGGAACGTAATCCCTGTGTGAGAAATTGAATGTCGCGGAAATGAAGACGTAAATAAACAGGGTCCATTTTCCCACGGCCCTGCGTCTGCGTGCTGTCATTTATCTCAGTCTCATTCCAGGCATCTTCAACCTAAGACAAATTCAGAAGAAAGAGAGTTCCGGGATGCGATGTCGATTCAACCACAATCTTACAAATCAAACGGTACCTAAATCCTCTCCAGGGCTTGCCTCAGGTCTTCGATGAGATCATCTGCATCTTCGACCCCGACGGAGAGTCTTATGAGCGAATCCTCAAGGCCTGACTTCAATCTTACTTCTCGCGGAAGCGAAGAATGTGTCATGGACGCGGGATGCTCGATGAGGGATTCGACACCGCCGAGGCTCTCAGCCAGCGTGAACAGGCGCGTACAGGTAGTCAGCCTCTTCGCCGCGTCGATGCTCTCATCCTTCAGCGTGAATGACACCATCCCTCCAAATCCCTTCATTTGCTTTTCGGCAATATGATGGTTCGGGTGAAATTTGAATCCCGGATAATTGACATGCCTGACCTTAGGGTGTGCAGCGAGGAAATCGGCTACGAGCCTGGCGTTCTCGCAGTGCCTCTCCATTCTCAGGTGCAGTGTCTTGGTGCCGCGCAGGGCAAGGAAGCAGTCGAACGGGCCCGGCACTGCGCCGCTCGACTTCTGAATAAAGTGAAGTCTCTCAGCCAGTTCGTCGTCGTTTGTTATAGCAGCACCGAGGATAACGTCGGAATGCCCGCCGATGTATTTCGTGGCACTGTGTACCACGATGTCTGCGCCGAGCGAGAGTGGCTTCTGGAGGAATGGGGTGGCAAAGGTGTTGTCTACGACCGAAAGTGCGCCAGCCGCCTTCGCCATCGCAGTAACGGCTTCTATGTCTACGATGCCCAGCAACGGATTGGTCGGAGTCTCGATCCAGATCATCTTCGTATGCTTCTTCATCGCCTTCTTGAGATTTTCCTTCCTGCTCATGTCGATGAAGCTGCATGCCACTCCGAATTGCTTGAACACTTTGTCGAAAATTCTGTAGGTCCCGCCGTACAGGTCGTTGCCTGCGACTACATGGTCGCCTGATTTCAGGAGCTTGATTACCGCATCGATAGCTCCCATCCCCGATGAGAACGCGGCGCAGTGTTTTCCTCCTTCGAGCGCGGCGAGATTTGCCTCGAGAGCTGAGCGCGTGGGATTTCCGGCCCGAGAGTAGTCGTAGCCTTTGTGGACTGTCGGTTCGGATTGAACGAAAGTCGATGTCTGGTAAATTGGAGTCATTATGGCGCCGGTCGCACTATCAGGCTCCTGACCGCCGTGTACTGCCGTGGTGCCAAATTTCATCTATTACCTCCCCTGAATTTGTTTTGGATTCTCCGTGATGGCTAAGATTAGGTCTGATTTCGTGATTATGCTGAAGTTGCTACCTTTTGTCGAGGATCCGTTTCCCGATCGTACAATTACGGCAGATGTCTCGTTGTCGAGAAGCCTGTAAAGGTTCTCGACCGACATCTTCTCATCGACGACGGGGAAGGGCTTACCGACAAACTCCATGACGTTATGCTCGCGCACCGATGGATCCTTCAGCAGGGTGGATAAAACCTTCGTCTCGGTAAGACTCCCGAGTATTTCGGTGCCGTTGAGTACCGGCAGCTGTGAAATATCGTTTTCCTGCATCAGGTTTATCGCCTGAGTCAGAGTCGCCTCGGGTCCTACGCTTATGAGGGACCGCTTCCCATGCTTGGCATGGCTTACGTCCCCGGCAGAAATTCTCAGCCCGGTTTCGAGATACTGGTTGTCCTTCATCCACGTGTCGTTGTAAAGTTTTGAGAGGTACCGGGATCCGTGATCAGGGATTATGATGACAACAATGTCTGAAGGTGAGAGTGAGGCGGCCGCTTTCAGCGCGACGTGCAAAGCCGATCCGGCGGATCCTCCGGCGAATATTCCTTCCTTTCTTGCAAGCATACGCGTGGCCAGAAAGGACTCCTTATCGGAAACGGTGATCACTTCGTCGATATTATCAAATTCCATAATCCCCGGCATCGAATCCTGTCCGATCCCTTCGACTTTGTACGGGTGGCTCTCGGGAAGCTTACCGGTCCTGAAGTACTCTGCGTATATGCTTCCCTCGGGGTCGACACCGATGATCCGTATTTCCGGATTCTTCTCCTTCAGATATTTTGCGACGCCAACTATGGTTCCTCCGGTTCCTATCCCGCAGACAAGATGGCTTATCTTTCCTTCGGTCTGTTCCCATATTTCCGGGCCGGTAGTTTCGTAGTGTGCCCTAGGATTGCCGGGATTGTCGTACTGGTTTGGAAAGTACGAGTTGGGTATTTCTTTGCTTAGTCTTACCGCGACCGAATGATAGCTGCGCGGATCTTCAGGCTCAACAGCAGTAGGAGTTACAATCACCTCCGCTCCGAATGCACGGAGGAGGTCTATCTTTTCCTGGCTCATCTTGTCGGGCATCGTGAAGATGCATTTGTAGCCTTTCATCGCCGCGACGAGTGCGAGTCCCATACCGGTATTGCCGGAGGTCCCCTCTATGATGGTGCCGCCGGGCTTGAGAACGCCGCGCCGTTCGGCATCCTCTATCATGGTTATACCTATCCTGTCCTTGACCGAGCCGCCGGGATTCAGGTACTCCAGTTTACCAAGGAGGGTCGCTTTGATTTCCGGTGCTATGCGCGAAAGTTTGAGCATCGGCGTGTTGCCGATGACTTCGAGAATTGAATTATACCACATGATTCTTCCGGTATTCGATTGGGAAATGATTAAATGAGATCAGTGTCGTCACGATGCGTACAAGACGGTGCACGCGACCCGGGGCGCAATATGCTGGAGAATAATCGAAAAGTCCGTCTCCTTCACCCGCCCCCCTTTTATTAAACGTACCGCTGTACCGGTTCGTAGCCGGCGCTTTTGATCGCGCGGGTTATGTGGCTCAGGCTGAATCCCGAGAAGTGTTTTGTCCCGGCTGCGCTTACGACGTTTTCTTCGATCATGAGACTCCCGAAATCGTCCGCCCCGAAGGTCAGTGCGATCTGGGCGATCTTCAATCCCTGGGTAACCCAGCTTACCTGGATCGAGTCGACATTGTCGACCATCAGCCTGGAAATCGCGAGCGTCTTGAGGTAATCAAATGCCGACGATTTCTCGCGCAGGTTATCGTGATTCTCGGCGAGTTCGGTGTTCCTCGGCTGAAATGTCCAGGGAATGAAGGCCGTAAACCCGCCGGTGCGGTCCTGGAGCTCGCGTACCACCATCATGTGCTGGAGCCGGTCCTCGTAACTCTCGACATGTCCGAACATCATCGTGGCCGTTGTCTTCAGTCCGAGCCTGTGTGCCTCATTCATCACCCCCAGCCATTCGTCGGAAGTGCATTTCTTCGGAGCAATCTTGTCTCTGACCGGATCTACAAGTATCTCTGCGCCCCCGCCAGGTATCGAATCGAGGCCTGCTTCCATCAGCCTCTTTATCACGTCTCTGGTCTTCAACCCGCTCTGCCTCGAGATGAAGACGATCTCTTCGGGCGATAGGGCGTGAAGCCAGATCTTATAGTTCGACTTAATGAATCTGAAAGTGTCTTCGTAATAGTCCAACCCGAGGTCGGGGTTAAGCCCCCCCTGGAGAAGTATCCTCGATCCGCCAAGGTCTATTGTTTCCTGGATCTTCCTGCCCAGCTCGTCGTTGGTCAGGGTGTAGCTCTTCTTCTCATCGCCAACCTTCGCGTAGAAAGCACAGAAGGTACATTCGGTAACGCAGACGTTTGTATAATTGATGTTCCTGTCTACGATGTAAGTGACGACCGGTTCCGGATGCTTCTTCCTGCGAACGCTGTCGGCCATCATGCCGATCGAAATCAGGTCGTCGGATCCGAAGAGTTCCATACCTTCATCGAACGAGAGCCGCTCTCCCTCGCGTACTTTATCGAAAATCTGTTTCAACATCTCTCTGTTCCTTATAATAGGTAAAAAATCGTAAAAGTGGGGTAAATAAACAATGGAGCTCTTGCCGGGTCTCGGTCCAGAAAAGCTCAGACCGGTACTTTGCCGATTAAACCCGTGACATGATAGCTAACATCACCACCGGCCCGGAAGTTCAGAAGAGATGCGTGCGGACCGACATCCCCGATCGTCTGTCCGAAGTACCCGAACAAGGTTCCGTTCCAAAAGCCGTATGCTCAAAAACCGGGGTAGTGTCCTAATTTCAACACGCGTTGTCTAAGGAACTTCTTAGCTAACCGCCAAGTCCGCCAGGAACCTCGAAGGATAATTCTGAAGTAAAGAACTTCGCGTTTCTTCGTGATCCTGGCGGTTCATTTAGACACTTTTGTAAAGGAAATCAAATTAGGACACTACCAAAACCGGTCATTCTTTGCATGTTCCGCCGCCGGATGTTAAATTTTCCCTACAAACTAAAATCTTGAGAACATGAGAGCATTAATTCCGGTGGCAGGGGTGGGAACACGTCTGCGTCCTCACACATATTCCCTTCCGAAGGTCCTGCTGAATGTCGGAGGGAAGCCGATAGTCGGGCACATCGTCGATAACCTGACCGAAATAGGGATCAAAGAGATCATCGTGGTCGTCGGCTATATGGGCGAAATGGTGGAGGAATATCTTCGCTCCAGCTACCGCAAAGTGAATTTCAAGTTCGTGTACCAGGAAGATAGGCTGGGGCTCGGACATGCGACTCATGTCGCGCTCAACGGCGACAGGAGCACCGAGCCGCTGCTGATCATCCTTGGCGACACGGTGTTCGACGTCGATCTCAAGCCGCTTCTGAACAGCGAGAACTCGAGCATAGGAGTTAAGCGTGTCGAGGACCCGAGAAGATTCGGGGTTGCCGAGATCAGCGGAAACAGGGTGACCAAACTCGTCGAGAAGCCGGACAAGCCGACATCGAACCTCGCGGTGGTCGGGCTTTACTATATTAAGTCTCCCCTCATCCTGGAGGCTGCGATCCAGGAAACAATGGAAAAGGAGATCAAGACCAAGAATGAGTACCAATTGACGGACGCCCTGCAGATAATGCTGGACAGAGGAGAGGTGATTAATTTCTTTGAAATCGACGGCTGGTACGATTGCGGAAAACCCGAGACGCTTCTGTCGACGAACCGCCACCTTCTCAAGAAGACGAGGCATTTCAAGAAGCGGGATAATGTCGTCATCGTTCCGCCGGTATATATCGCGGACAGCGCCAAAATTTCCAATTCCGTCATAGGTCCGAATGCGACGATCGATTCCGAAGTCGAAGTCATTGATTCGCTGATACGCGACTCGATAATCGGTTCGGGAGCGTCGATCCAGAATTCGTTGCTCGACGGGTCGATCGTCGGGCAAAACGCCCAACTCAAAGGAAGTTTCAAACGTGTGAACGCGGGCGATTCAACCGAGATAGATTTTCTATAACAAACAACCGGAGATAAAATGTACAAACTGTTCACATCGGAATCAGTCACTGAAGGGCATCCTGATAAGATCTGCGATCAGATTTCCGATGCAGTTCTAGATGCACATCTTGCGATCGAACCGAATTCCAGGGTCGCTTGCGAAACCTACGCAACGACGGGGTTGGTCGTAATAGGCGGAGAGGTCACGACAACTGAAAAGGCAAAATCGAAGATCGACGTGGCCGATGTAGCACGAAAGGTCATCAGCGATATCGGCTATAACGATATCCGGTACAAGTTTGATGCGGAATCATGCGGCGTGGTAAATGTCATGCACTCCCAGTCCGCGGACATAAGCCGCGGCGTCGTGACGGGCGGTGCGGGAGACCAGGGCATGATGTTCGGATATGCGTGCGACCAGACAGAAGAGTACATGCCTCTGCCGATAGCTCTCGCGCACCGGCTCACGATGCGCCTGGCGGAAGTAAGGAAGCTCAAAGACAAGTCACCGATGCGCTACCTGCGTCCCGATGGTAAGAGCCAGGTTACCGTCGCCTATCACGATGGAGGAAGAGTCACTGTAGACACGATCGTCATATCGACGCAGCACGACCCTGAACCGAAGGGGACGAGTGAATCGAAGTGGCAGAAAAAAATAGCCGAGGACGTTAAGAAGCACATCATCGCAAAGGTAATACCTCAGAAGTATATCACGAAGGATACGCGGTACCATATAAACCCTACCGGCCGGTTTGAAATAGGCGGCCCGCACGGCGATACCGGCCTTACAGGAAGAAAAATCATTGTCGACACTTACGGCGGCTATGCTCCTCATGGCGGCGGCGCTTTCTCCGGGAAGGACCCGTCAAAGGTCGATCGAAGTGCGGCCTACGCAGCCCGTTATCTTGCCAAGAATATTGTCGCGGCGGGACTCGCGAGAGAGTGCATGATACAGCTTGCATACGCCATCGGTGTTGCGCAGCCGGTATCGATCCTGGTGGATACTAACGGCACCGGTCACGGAGTCTCCGATTCCGAACTCGGGAAAATTGTAGGCGAAGTTATGGACCTCACGCCATCCGGAATTACCAGGCACCTCAATTTGCGCCGGCCGATTTTCAGAAAGACGGCCGCCTACGGTCATTTCGGCAGAGCGGAAAAGGAATTCACATGGGAGAAAATCGACCTCGTGAATAAGCTCCGTGCCGCAGTCAGGTAATCATTTCAATAATCTGAAATCAAAAGTCTGGAGAAATCTTTAGATGAATGAAGTAAAAGGGCTTTATAAAGTTCGCGATATGTCTCTTGCCGAGGAAGGAAGGCAGAGGATAGCCTGGGCGGAATCGAGGATGCCGGTGCTCATGGCTTTGAAGGAAAAGTACAGCAAGATCAAGCCGTTCAAAGGCTATAAAATAGCCGGCTGTCTTCACGTCACCAAGGAAACCGCCGTGCTGGTGAAGACTTTCGCCGCCTGCGGAGCCGATGTAAGCTGGAGCGGCTGTAACCCGCTCTCAACGAACGATTCAGTCGCGGCAGCGCTGGCAGCAGAAAAGATTTCGATCTTTGCATGGCACGGCATGTCCGTGAAAGAGTTTTACTGGGCGATAGACGAGACGATCAAGATGAAGCCGAATCTTACGCTCGACGACGGCGCCGATCTCATTTTCACCGTTCACAACAAATACCCGGAACTTGCGGAGACTTCGATACTCGGCGGCACCGAAGAAACCACGACCGGAGTCCACAGGCTGCGTGCCATGGCGGACGACGGTGCTTTGAGGTACCCCGTCATTGCCGTAAACGACGCCGAGACCAAGTGGGATTTCGATAACGTCTACGGCACGGGACAATCTACACTCGACGGAATCATAAGAGCGACAAGCGTACTCCTCGCGGGCAAGAATGTCGTGGTTGCCGGCTATGGCCATTGCGGCAAAGGCGTGGCGCTGCGCGCGAAGGGAATGGGAGCTAACGTCATCGTAACCGAGGTGAAGCCGACCGCAGCCCTGAAGGCTACTCTTGAGGGAATGAGGGTGATGACGATGGATGAAGCCGCAAAGATCGGCGACGTCTTCGTCACCGCCACGGGAGTCAAGGACATCGTCGTAAAGAGGCACTTCGAGAAGATGAAGGACGGCGCCATCGTCTGCAACACCGGCCATTACGATTGCGAGCTGAACCTCAACGACCTTAAGAAGATGACCAGGAAGATCCACGAGATCAGGGCCAACAACGAAGAGTACCTCACGAAAGATGGCCGCAGGATTTACGTGCTTGCCCAGGGACGGCTCGTCAACCTCGCCGCCGCTGAAGGACATCCGTCCGAAGTCATGGACATGTCGTTTGCCAACCAGTTCATGTCTCAGCTAAGGATCGTCGAACTTCATAAGAAAGGAAAGAGGCTCGAGAACAAGGTCCACGACATCCCGGCCGAACAGGACCAGGAGATCGCGCTGGTGAAGCTCCGAACCATGGGCATCAAAATCGACAAGCTTACACCGGAACAGGTTAAGTACCAGACAGACTACAGCTCCGGAACGTAAATTCGCTCGTAACCTTGTCAAGGTCCTTGACCTTGACAAGGTCAAAGCTTGCGCTGGTGACTCTCACCAGGTTTCTAAGGCTGTCCGGTATGCAGGACGGCCTTTTTTGTGATCCGTTTGTCAGTCGTGCAAATACCAACAGATAAACGAAAATGTCGGGAGGCAAAAGATGAGGGCAACTTTAGTCTTGTTGATAACACTGTTCCTGTCGGAGATGTCGCTGGGACAGGTGGACGAAGGCTGGATAAAGAAAGCGGCAGCCGACAGGCTTATCAGGTACGTGAAGATCGACACGCAGTCGAAAGAAGACATGGCACAGGTACCGAGTACGCAGAAACAGTTCGACCTCGCGAGAGTGCTGCTGAAGGAACTGCAGGATCTCGGGTTGCCGGAAGCGAGACTGGATGAGAAGCACTGTTACGTTTATGCGACACTTCCATCAAACCTTTCGGAGCAGCAGACAGCCGTCGTCCCTGCCGTCGGTTTCATGGCCCACATGGATGCCTCTTCCTCGGTATCTGATGCGAACGTCAATCCGATCATCCACAGAGATTACCGCGGCGGCGATATAGTGCTTCCGAACGACACCACCTGCGTCATAACGGTTGAAAAGAACCCGAACCTGCTGAAGAGCGTCGGAGATGATATCATCACGACAGACGGAACGACGCTCCTTGCTGCCGACGACAAAGCAGGAATAGCGGAGATCATGACAGCGGTAGAGTATATGCTCAAGCACCCGGAGATAAAGCACGGGACAATAAAGATCGCCTTCACACCCGATGAGGAAGTAGGTAAGGGACCTGAGTACTTCGATATCAAAGGATGGGGCGCGAAGTACGCGTACACGGTCGACGGCGGACAGCTCGGCGAGCTGAGCGAAGAAACCTTCAACGCACAGGCCGCCGTAGTCACGTTCAGCGGCAAGAACACGCACCCCGGTTATGCCAAAGGGATCATGGTCAACTCTCTCTATGCAGCCTCGTACTTCATCTCATTATTTCCCGAAGATATGAAACCCGAGACCACAGAGGGAAGAGAAGGGTATCTTCACCCTTACGACCTGACTGGAAACGAGGAGCAGTCGAGGCTCAAAGTCCTCATACGCGATTTCGATATGAGCGGCTTGGAGGCTGAGGGCAAGATTCTCCAGGAAATGAAACAGAGGACCGAGCAGAAGTTTCCAAAGGTGAAAATCAATATAAAGATCACCGATACATATCGAAACATGTACTCGGTGCTCGAGAAGTACCCGGAGGTCGTTGAGTTTGCGGAAGAGGCAATGAAAAGAGTCGGAGTGAAACCGATCTTGCTTCCGGTTCGCGGAGGAACGGACGGCTCCCAGCTTACATTTATGGGACTGCCGACTCCGAACATATTTGCAGGTGAAGAGAATCCACACGGCAAGCTTGAATGGATCCCCGCGAATTCTATGGTGAGGTCGGTTCAGACAATTGTTAATATCTCGAACATCTGGGCCGAGAGAGGCGCAGGAAAATAAGGAAGTGAACGGTTGCAGCCTTGTCAAGGTCATGATCCTCGACAAGTTTGGGCACCAGGACAGAGACTGTGACGACTATAACGCGAATACAATCGCTCCATTTACCGGAGCTTGAACCTTATCTCACAATGCGGCGTCCTGTCGGGCATCGCGAGATGGGAATATTCATTGCCGAAGGGGAGAAGGTGGTAAGGAGACTTGTACAGAGCGACATTAAGATCGTCTCCATTCTTCTTACCGAAGAATGGATGGCGGAGTATTCGCCGCTTCTTGCGGATAGGAAAGTTGAAGAAGGCGTATTCGTCGCCGGCAAAAAACTTCTCGAGGAAATAGTCGGCTATAAGCTTCATCAGGGTATCATGGCAATCGGAAGAGTTCCGGAACAGGCAGAAGTGTTCGCATCCGATAAGCCGCGGAATGGACGCCGCTTGCTCGTCGCGCTCGATGGCGTAGCCAATTCTGAGAACATGGGAGTGATTGTCCGGAACTGTGCGGCGTTCGGCGTAGAAGCTCTAATCGTCGGGAAGACGTCCTGTGATCCTTACCTCAGACGCTCAGTCAGAAACTCGATGGGGACGATATTCAATCTGCCGATAGTCAAGTGCGAGCATCTTGTCACGGTACTCGAGTCGATGCGCAATGAACACGGTCTACGCATCGTTGCGGCAAATCCCAGGGATGGAGCCGTAGATGTAAGTAGCGCAGATCTGTCCGGCGATCTCTGCGTTGTCTTTGGAAGCGAAGGTGACGGGATCTCGCCGGAAGTTCTCGCTGCCTGCGATACAAATGTCTTGATCCCGATGCACCGTGATGTCGACTCGATCAACGTAGGGAGCTCCGTCGGAGTCATTTTGTACGAGTGCGCCCGTCAGCGTCGGCAGGGTGCAACCTAGTGCCATTCCAACTAATTTCAGCAAACAATCTGCAGCTAAAATTCTTGTTGGAATGAGCACTATGCCAAATGTCTCTCCGCAAAATTAGCAGATGATGGTTGGGGGAGCACCAGTGGGCTTTAATTCCCCGATTCGCTTCACTGTCTTTTTTGCCAGTTTCGGGAAAGCAGCTGCGATCGGACGATCATGAAGTAGCGTCAACAGGCCACACAATCCGATGGGGCGTGATGCCGCTTCTATCGCATCCTTCCCGCATTTCCAGCGCTATTCACGCATTCCACCCGGCATTACTGTTGCAGGGTATGGTATGTTAATGTGATTTCTGATGGAACAGATTCTAGGCAAATATAACGTGGAACAGAAATGTGTTTAGGTGTACCGGGCAAGGTGACCAGGATCGATAAAGATCCGCATGGTATGACGATGGGGCGAGTGGATTTCAGCGGGATTACCAGAGAAGTCTGTCTCGCTTATGTCCCGGAAGTAAAACCCGGCGATTATGTGATCGTTCATGTGGGATTTGCCATAAGTATTGTAGACGAAGAAGAGGCGAAGGCTGTCTTTGAATATTTGAAGCAGGCGAACGACCTTGAGGCCTTAGGGCGATCCGCCGGATCATCCGAAGAATCTGGTACCTGACAAGGATCAGTGGCCTCCCTGTACTGATTGCCACTCTCTCTCATTCGCGACGCACCATCCTGGAAAACAATGAATCCCGAAGTCAGATGAGACAAATCAAATTGTAATTCCCAATCATATGCACGAACTATCGTTAGCTGAGAACATACTCGAAATAGTTAGAGAAAGCGTCTCCTCTAACGGCGGAGGCAGGCTCAAGAGCGTCAAGGTAAGAATAGGCGAGCTTGCCGGAGTCGTGCCGGATTCTCTCGATTTGTGCTTCACGGCACTGACGAAGGGGACTGAGTTGGAGAATGCGAAGCTCGATATTGAACGCTGCGGCATCGTCGCTCACTGCCGCGATTGCGGGATCGACTCTGTTGTCGAGGGCATGACATTCAAGTGTCCGGCGTGCGGCAGCGGCAATATCAAGGTGATTTCAGGAAATGAACTGCAGGTAATGGAAATCGAGGTCGACGATGAGTGTAGTAACAGTTGAACGAAAAGTACTGGAGAAGAACGACGAGCTGGCACAGCTGAACAGGGAGCTGTTCAAGAAGCATGGAACGTTCGTGATCAATCTTGTGAGTTCACCAGGTTCGGGCAAGACGAGCTTGTTGGAGAAAACGCTTGAACATCTGAATGGGAGGGTGAAAGTTGCCGTCATCGAGGGAGACGTGCAAACCGATCTCGATGCTCAACGCGTTGCGAAGTTTGATGTGCCTGTAGTCCAAATCGTAACGAACGGCGGATGTCATTTAGATGCGAGACTGGTCCAGGATGCGCTTGGAAAAATGGAGCTCGGGGGAATAAACTTGCTTGTGATTGAAAACGTCGGCAACCTCGTATGTCCGGCGGGATACGACCTCGGTGAAGCGATGAAGGTGGTAATTGCGAGCACGACTGAAGGGGATGACAAACCGCTGAAGTATCCGGCGATGTTCAGGAACGCGTCGGTGCTTGTCATCAACAAGATCGACCTTGTCCCATATTTGAGCTGTAATCTCGCCGAATTAAGAGCCAACGCTCTCCGGATAAATCCTAACCTTGCCGTTTTCGAAACGTCGTGCACGACAGGATCAGGGGTAAGGGAATGGTCGGAGTGGCTGATTACTGAAGCCGGGACAACGAGCAGGTAAGTAAATCGCTCTTTCGAAAGAGAGGCCTCTTCACGGAGCAGCGGCTCTGTCGCCGTTTATTCTTAAGCCTTTACTTGAAAAAGGATTCGAGGCTGTCTCAAGAGAGGCATCGGTTGAAACCGATGCCTCTCAAGGCGCGAAGCCCGAATGGTCTTCTGCGACTGGCTGCCGTCCGTTTCATCGGATCGCTGCTTATGGGACAGCCTCTGTATACTCTATTTCACAATCACTTCGTCTGAGAACATGAAAGACGCACTTCCTGCCCCGGGGTGACCTGCCGGCAGCGGACCCGGATAGACTCCGATAACCTGGATGTACCTCGTTTTCGTATCGGTAAAGTGTGCCTCGAATTCGTGGATAATCGTACCGTGCAGCTCCGGGCTTATCGTGTTCGGAATGTCGGCCACCTGATGGAAATCGGTACCGTTATCGGAGAAGAGAACCTTCACTTCCTTAGGCAATAGGATCCACCCATAACTGTCTTGGAGGAACCGGATCCCGACTTCTCTGATATTGGTCTCCTTCTTCATATCCAGTATAATGTTGACGTCCTGTCCCTGGTAGCCCTGCCAGCGGCCGTCATGGACATTCAGTCCGCCGAGCACTCCATCCACTAGAGCGGAATCTCCGCCGGCTGCGTATGCGGGATCGTACGAACTGTACTTTGATTCCAGCTTGTACAACTTGCCGATGGCCTTGTCGACGAGTACGTACGCGTGCGCAGTCTCCACAACCTGGCCATACTCCTCGACGCCGGCGCGGATAGGACAGGAGTGGTCGATCGTGAACGGCCCGGAATAGACCTTTGCGCCGAGCGTAGGCACCGTGTTATCGGTCGTGTAGTAGATCGGTCTGTCGTTGAACACGGTACTTAGCGTTATGGTCCTCTGTCCGTTCACGACATCGCCCGAAGGTGTGATAATTACCGTCTTGTCGAGATTTATGAGACTGTTCCCGAGCTCGTCGTATCTGTCGAGTATCTTGTTGAGCCACCAAGTACGGTTCTCTTTTCCCCAGAGCCTGACGTACTCCATCTTGAGGCTGTGCAGTTTATCGAGCAAAGGATTGATTTCGCTCCTGATGACTGCCAGAGAAACTGAATCGCGGTTTATCAGGGCCTGCCTGAGCCTTATCCCGAAAATATTCTTCCGCGTTTCGAACTCGACCCGTCGGGCGGCGAAGATCGCATAATCGAGTGTGCCAACATTCCTCTTAGCAGCCGTCTTTTCGTTCTCGAGTTCCTCGATAACGCGTGCCGCTGCCGAGCCGGCCGCCAGGTTGTTCGTAGCATTTGAGTCGTAGGATTCGTTTGCCGTGAAATCCAGGGGTTCCTTCCAGAAACCCGGATCGCTAAGTATGTTTCTGACAGGGTAGTTGCGGATGGAATCGAGCCGGAAAAAGGTCTGGGCAACGGAGTCGCCGGGATCGCCGTAGAATATCGCGTTGAATGAGTTTTCAAACTGCGATAGCCGTGTCTTCAGATAGATGTCCGCAGCGGCTCCACTGTCGGGCGGCGCCGGTTTCCATGAGCATTCGGCTCCCCATATCATGCCGAACCAGTTGTAGTTGAAAAGATTCTCGCCGTCGTCGTCCCACGCGGTATTCAGCATCCCCATTGCACCGAATTTTGCGCCGTCCCGGACGAAGTTGGATATGTTAATGACGGAGCTCTGCATGCTCGGCCATATCTGGCTCCAGCATCCGACACCGGGCGAAACCATGAACCTGAATCCGTCGTTCACGAACGGTTCGATCATGCCGTCGAAACTGCTTGCTGGACTGTAGTTCCATGGCAGCATCACGATATTCTTCGGTAGCATTCCGACTATCGATGTGTCCTCGTCGGCGATGTCCCCCCACATCATTATCGTCTTGTGATAGGGTTTCAGGAGATCATAAACTTTGTTTATGTGATCAGCGTAGACGGTCCCGATCCCGAGGCTGTCGACGAGGGCTTTCGATTTGCCCATCCCCAGATCGAACGTCTCGTCGCAATTGATATTGAAGAACTTGCTGGAGTATGCGGGGACAATTTCGGAGTAGACTTTAGAGAGAAACTGATACGTTTGCGGAACGACGGGGCACAGCACGTTTTCTGTTTCGCGCATCTTGTAATAGAAAGGGTCGCTGAGAGTTTTATACATATGGCCGAACGATTGAAAATTGCCGACCAGCTGGATATGGTACGGTGCAGCGTATTCGGTCAACTCCCTGACCTGTTCCGAGGTCAACCCGTCCTGCGGCGCGAGATCCGGGTAGGCCTTCAACTTGAATATATTTTCCGTGTAGAGCGTGAAGAAGTTCAGCTTGTATTCCGCGAGCTTCCTCACCTCTTTCTTGAGAAGGGCCATCGTCGGGATAGGGCCGCGGCTTATGTCGTCCATCCATCCGCGATATTCAAGCGCGGGCCAGTCGGTTATCGTGAGGCATGGGATCCGATCACCGACTCGATTGGCGCGGATGATTTGTTTTAGTGTCTGTACGCCATAAAAAATTCCGGTGGACGTGTTCGCTGCGACCAGCACCCTGTCCTTCGAGATATTCAGAATGTATCCCTGATCTCCGAGTGAATCCGGCACCTGAATCCTCAGCGCGTGAAGTTCACGCTCTATAACCGGATCTTCCTTGATCCTCCCCAACAGGAAAACTCTTCCAGCGAGCCTGGAAGCAGTTTCCACAGTGACGTTAAGATCGGCTTTTATCTCGTCGGCGAGCTGCCCGGCCGAGAAACCGTCGGCCTCGTCTGAAGGACTGGCGAGTACGATTTTGTCTGATGCCGCTATCAAGAAATGTCCTTCATGAATCGACACGTGTCTGGGAGTCGGTATCAACAGCAGCTGCCCTTGTGCCGGTTCGTCCTGACCCGGCCTGATGACGTTTGCCGCTGCAGACTGCATGCCGAGCGCAATTGAGAAGATGATCACTGAGAAGATGGGAGAGAATCTGGTAAGATGAGCATTATGGTACATGTCAGAACCTCGAAGATTAGGATGAATTGTCCGTTCAATATAGTAGATTAATCAACAAGACTGAATAACCGATTGGAACTCCGATATGATCAGTAACTGGAAGGCACAGGGTGCCTTTACAAATGAAGACCTGAGTATTCTGAAACGTTTCAGGAGACCTCACGACATACAGGATTTTCTTAACAGCATCAGTTATGATGAAATGCCCGGTACGAGTTCTCCGAGAATAGTCATGGAAGAGGGAAAGGCTAACTGCTTCGAGGGATCTCTTTTCGCGGCCGCCGCTTTGAGGTCGATCGGGCGGAGACCATTGATAGTAGACATGATTGCGCAGAACGACGACGATCATGTGATCGCTCTCTTCATGGAAGGGAAGTACTACGGCGCCGTTGCGAAATCTAACACGACGATGCTCAGGTACAGGGATCCTGTTTTCAGGTCGATCAGGGAATTGGCTATGTCGTATTTCCCGTTCTATTTCAACATAAAAGGGGAAATGACGCTTCGTAGTTTTTCCAACCCGGTAGATCTCTCGCGCTTCGATGGACGAGGATGGGTGACGACGGATGAGAATCTTGATTACATAGGCGATTACCTGAACACAGTCAGGCATCACGAGGTCCTCGACCATAGAATGCGAAAGCATGTCTCACGAGCGGATGACGACATAGTGAAGATGTGTTTCAGCGGAGCGATAACCGAAGGAGTTTACAAACCAGAATAGGAGAGGCCGTCATAGCCTAAGTGTGAAGGTGGTTTCCTTTTCCGGCACCGAGGTTACGGTTATGCTTCCTTTGTGTGCGCGCATTATCTGGCGCGACAGGCTCAAACCGATACCGGATCCTTCTTTGCGTGTCGTGAAGAACGGGATGAATATTTTTTCCTGCAGCTCCTCGGGGATACCATGCCCGTTGTCTGTTACCTGAATCAAAGTCCCGCCCCTTCTATCCGTTCTTGCAGAGAGCCGGATTTCCGGATGAACGGTGCCTGATACGGCACCGATAGAGTTCATGATCAGATTTATCAGGACCTGTTCAATCAGGTCGGGATCCAGCGTGAGCTCGAGTTCCGGCGGACTTATCGCTGCGGAGCATTCGATTCCCCATTTCTCGAAACGATCGGCAAAGAGTTTCTGTATCCGGTCAAACAGTTCAGCCATACCCACAGTCTGGAAATTCGGCGCCGGAATACGAGTAAGGTTTCTGTAATCGTCGACGAAATGGAGCAACCCCTGGCTACGCTTGGAGATCGTGTCCAGCGCCCCCTTGACGTCGTTCAACGAGTCGGCGGCGGGTTCTGCCCTCTCCGTATTCAATACACTCGTATCCGTGCTATTACGGCCACCGTCGGTCATTATCCCATCGAGCAGCGAGCTTGCGGTCGACGAAAGCGAGATGATCGGCGTGACCGAGTTCATGATCTCGTGTGTAAGTACCCTGATGAGATTCTGCCAGGCCTGCATCTCGCGTTCTTCGAGCTCGTTCTGAATATTTGCCAGCGAGACGAGTTTGTATTGATTGCCCTGCATCTTGAATTCGGTGGCGTATATGGAAACCTGGAATAGCTCGTTATCGCTCACGAATTTAACGAGAAGGTTCTCGCCCGCTTTGATCCCATCCAGCGCTTTCACCAGCGGCGTGCTCGTCGCACCGAGCTCGCTGATGTTTTGGACATTGTTTACTCTGAGCAGCTTCTTCGCGGCAGTGTTGATGAGCTCGACCTTGCCGTCCTCGGTAAATGCCATGAGCCCGATACCCACGTGTTGTACCACTATCTGCAGGTATCGATATTGCTCTTCTTTTTCACCCCGGGTCTTCCTGAACTGCTCGATCACCTGTGAAAGGGCGTTGTTCAGCTCTTCGAACGAGGATCCCTTGACGGTCGGACGGAAGCTCTGCGAGAAGTCGGAGTACCTTATCGAATCGAAGAACCTCGCAATATCGCGATTTGTCTTCTGGACGTACTGCACAAGCAGGTATATCTGTCCGAGCACCAGGAGAGCCACGATGAATGGGGTGGCGACAAACGACGTGTCTGTGAGGAGATATATCAGGAGAAAAACACTGATACAAAGGAGGGCGGTCCGGATGACGACGACGACGCTGAATCGTTTCAGAACCATACGTCAACCCAAGTTTCCTATTCTATAACATCCGGAAGTTTGCCCGGTGATGGAGTAGCCCGGGCACTCATCAGTGAGATGACTGCTCTTACTAAAGTCCATATTTCTCCAGCCTCCGGTAAAGCGCCGCACGGGTTATTCCGAGTTCCTTTGCGGCCCTTGTGAGGTTTCCGTCATGTTTGCTCACCGCCTTGATTATAAGGAGTTTCTCAGCCTCTTCAAGTTGATAACCGTTGAAGGGTATCGCCTCAACCTGGTTGCCGCCCTGCGACAGACTGATGTCCTTTGCCGTGAGGGTATCCGAGTCGTTGAGTATGACGATCCTTTCAATCAGGTGCTGAAGCTCCCTGACATTGCCGGGCCATTGGTACCTGCGAAGATTTTGCATCGCCTCATCGTCGATTCGTCTCGCCGGTTTGCCATATTTCTGCGAGTACATATGCAGGAAATGGTCTGCGAGAAGGGGAATGTCGTCGGTTCGTTTTCTCAGCGGGGGGATCTGGATCTCGACGGTGTTGATCCGGTAAAGAAGGTCCTGCCGGAACCTGTTTTCCGATCTGAGATCTTCGGCGGGGAGATTGGTCGCGCAGATGAGCCGTATGTCGATCGGTTTCGGAATATTCGCGCCAAGCCGGGTGACTTGCCTGTTTTGCAGCACGGTCAATAGTTTCATCTGAAGATTTTTCGTCAGGTTCCCGATCTCGTCGAGGAACAACGTGCCGCCGGAAGCCGTTTCGAATCGGCCTACCTTGTCATCCTTCGCATCGGTGAACGCCCCCTTCACATGTCCGAAAAGTTCGCTCTCGAAGAGACTCTCGCTTAGAGACCCGACATCGACGCTGAGGAAGATGTTTCCGTTACGTCTTGACTTTCGGTGGATAGCCCTTGCCACGAGCTCTTTACCCGTGCCGTTCTCGCCTACGATCAGAACGTTGGCGTCCGTTGCGGCTACTTTCGAGATCGTGCCGAAGACCATTTGCATCTCTTCGGACGAACCTACGATTTCCTGAAACTGGCTGTCGAGATCGCTTGTGAGTTGCTTCTGTTTGGAGAGGAGATTCTCAATCTCCTGTTTCGATTCGCTCAGCTTCATCGCCGATGAGATAGTGGCCAGGAGCTTTTCATTCTGCCACGGCTTCAGAACGAAATCCGTCGCGCCTTCCTTGATCGCCTTTACCGCCATTTCGATATTGCCGTACGCCGTGATCAGCACCACCACGGCGGAACGATCGATCTGCAAAATCTTCCCGAGCCAGTCGAATCCTTCAGTCCCGCTCGTGGCATCTCCTGAGAAATTCATGTCGAGAAGAATGACATCGTACCGTTCATCTCTAAGAATAGATGAAATCTGTTTCGGGTCTTTTTCCGTTCTGACGATCGAGTAATGTTGTTTCAGCAGAAGCCGCGCCGAATAGAGCACGTCTTCGTCGTCGTCGATTATGAGAAGCTTGCCGGTCTTATTGGCCATGAAGTCTTGATCTCGCTGGTTTTACATTCTTGCGAACGGGGAACAGGGAGCACGGTGAACGGAAAACGGAGACTGGAGGACCGAAGCGCGGTAACAGCGTCGGTCGTAGATCCATGTGTCGTTTTCCCTGGTTCATCATATGTTGTCTCTGTTTCGCATTGCTCGCTCATGATTTAGGTAGTCTCGTTTTGAACGAGTCGGAAATTTGATCTCTCAGAGAAAAGTCCCCGTAGTTCTTCAGAAGCTTGTGGACAGCTGCCGTTAATCTCATTCGCACCTGCCACAGTTCCAAGTCCTCGAAGCCTTCAATCTGTCGACTCATGGTACAGCCCTCCTGATCTCAACTGAGTGGACAAGAATCGATTCCGTTCTCCCTTTTCCTTCCTCCATTTCCCGTTTTCCCTTTTGGTCCGTTCGATTACGGACAGTACCGTCCGATTCCGAACACTCGTAACTTCACACTATTTGGTGAAACATTCAAATTCATTCAAAAAGATCGAAGTTCTTCGCGCGTTTCCGGACACGTTGAGGGCACACCGGTTGTACTTCTATTGACATAATCATAAGTTCAATTAACTGCTCAATCGTTCAGCGCGAAGGGATTCATTTGGACAGGAAGATCGAAAAGAAGCCATTCTACAAGAGGACAAGATTCTGGATGTACGCAACCGGGGGCGGTCTGTTCATCGTGCTGATAGCGATGATAATTGCGGACAGCGGGTCCAAACTGAATGTCGACGCGGACAAGATAACGATATCGACGGTAAGGGAAGGTGACTTCCAGGAGTTCATACCGGTAACGGGGACTGTCATGCCCAAGACCTCCTATTACCTCGACGCGATCCAGGGGGGCATCGTGGAGGCGAAATATGTCGAAGAGGGAGCGATTGTCAGGAAAGGTGAGAAACTGCTGAAGCTTTCCAATACCAATGTTCAGCTGAATGCACTCCAGCAGGAAACGTTTGCCTATCAGCAGATAAACGATGCGCGAAACACCCGTCTCCAGATCCAGGAAAACAGCATCTCGCTCCAGAATGCGCTCGTCAACGCAGTATACCAGCTGACCAACTATAAAGAGATCTTCAAGCGTCAGAATAAGATGTACGAAAGAAAGCTGATCTCAGTGCAGGACTATGAACTGGCATACAATAATTATCATCAGGCGCTTGAGCAAGCGGATTTGGCCCGCAGAAACTTTCAGCAGGATTCGCTTCTCGGAGTATCTCAGATTTCGCAAATCGGCGCCTCGATTACCAGGATGGAACAGAATCTGCGGTTGATAAGGGAGACCATCGACAACCTCACGGTCAAAGCACCGATAAGCGGCCAGCTCACTTCACTCAATGCCGAGATAGGTCAGTCGAAAAACCCGGGAGATCAACTCGGTGTCATCGACGCACTCGATGGGTTCAAGGTTCGAGCCGATATCGACGAGTTCTACATAGCTCGGGTTGTCGGCGGATTGCACGCGACTGTAACTATAAATGACAGCGACTACAAACTAATCGTGACAAAGGTATATCCCGAGGTTACCGGCGGGAAGTTCCAGGTCGATATGAACTTCTCTGGAAAGGTCCCCGATGGAATAAGAAGGGGACAGACTCTCCAGGTAAGGCTTCAGCTCAGCGAGAGGACTAAAGCGCTGCTGTTGCCACGCGGTGGTTTCTACCAGGCGACCGGTGGGCAGTGGGTGTTCCTGCTTAACAACTCCGGTGACCTTGCCGTGAAAAGAAACATCAGCCTCGGCCGGCAGAATCCGGACTACTTCGAAGTCTTGAGCGGACTGAAGCCGGGCGACAGGGTCGTGACGTCGTCATACGATAATTTCGGAAATGTGAGCCAGCTGGTGATAAAGTAGCGGTCAGCGATCAGCGTTCAGCAGTCAGCTAAAATCAGTTGGCAGAGCGTGCACTTCAGACGGAAGTGAATTTGAAGTCGAGTTGACAAGAAAATATGATGCATTTGTTTAAATGAAAATCAAAGGTACCCAGTTATCTAATCAGTGAGCCGACAGCTGAAAGCTAAAGAAAGGAGGAAATGTGAAAGACTTCAGAAATTTGGAAGTCTGGAGCAAAGCTCATCAAACCGTACTGGCCGTCTATAAGGACTCTCACGCGTTTCCGCGGGATGAGATATTCGGTCTGACAAGTCAGATGAGGCGTGCTGCGATATCGGTTCCATCAAATCTTGCGGAGGGCTGCGGAAGGGGAAGCGATACAGAGCTATCCCGCTTTTCGCAAATTGCGATGGGGTCGTCAAGCGAGCTGGAGTATCAGGCCTTGCTAGCTAAAGATCTGAAATACCTCAGTGATGAGAAGTATGAGGATCTCTCGAATAGAATTATCGAAGTCAAGAAAATGCTTGCGTCTTTAATCAAAAAGCTGAATGCTGACCGCTGAAAGCTTATAGCTCAAAGGAGTGAACCATGATTCGTACCGTCAACCTCAAGAAGCTCTACACGACCGAAGAAGTTGAAACCACAGCACTCGACAGCGTCAACATCGACATCAAGGAGAAAGAGTTTGTCGCAATCATGGGGCCGTCAGGTTGCGGGAAGTCCACTCTCCTTAATCTCCTCGGCATGCTCGACAATCCCAGCGAGGGGGAATACTACTTCTTGAATGAGGAAGTGTCGAAATACACTGAACGTCAGCGGGCAAACATCCGGAAGAGGAACATCGGGTTTGTGTTTCAGAGTTTCAACCTGATTGACGAGCTGACAGTTTTCGAGAACGTCGAGCTGCCGCTCCTTTACCTGGGCGTCTCCGCCTCCGAGAGGAAAAAGATAGTTGAAGAGGTGCTGGAACGCATGCAGATAATGCACCGAAGGGATCATTTCCCTCAGCAGCTATCCGGAGGTCAGCAGCAGCGTGTCGCGGTCAGTAGAGCCGTAGTCGCAAAGCCCGCGCTCATACTAGCCGATGAACCGACCGGAAACCTCGATTCCGCCAACGGGGAGGAAGTGATGAGCATTTTGACGCAGCTGAACGAGGGAGGCACTACCATCATAATGGTTACTCACTCGCCGCATGATTCTGAGTTCGCACACCGCATAATACATCTTTTCGACGGGCATGTGGTGACCGAGAACTACAAAGAAAAATTCCATGTGTGAAACGGATGATGGAACACGCCTCCACGCCGGTTCGGCCGCATTATTCTTGCGCCTCGACGCGGCGAAAGACCTTGGGATGAAGACAGCGGGTTCCAGCCATCCGTTCTGCATGTGCCGGTTAATCCAGTCAGGGGAAAGGGCCGCCTATGTTCAGCAATTACGTAAGAGTGTTTTACAGAAATCTTAGAAAGCAGAAGGTCTATTCCTTCATAAATATTCTCGGGCTTTCTGTCGGGCTTGCAGTATTCATCCTTGTGCTAACGTATTTCAATTTCAACCTGAGCTTCGATTCTTACCATAAGGATCCGGAGAGGATATACCTGGTCACCTCCGAAAACGGATCGCTTGACGGCGCCAGGCAGAGAACCGCGTACACTTTCCTGCCGGTGGCAAATATGCTGGTGCAGAAATTTCCGGAGATAGCGAACGCGACCGTGGTCAGACAATACTTCAGGAACGTGGTGAGCTACAACGATAAGAAGTTCTATGAGAGGGGAATCCTGTTTACGGATGAGAATTTCCTGAAGATATTCAACTATCCGGTGGTTGCCGGCGACAAGCAGGAGCCGTTATCTCACCCCAATTCAGCGGTGCTTACCGAGTCTGCTGCGAAGAGGTATTTCGGGAATCAGGATCCGATCGGAAAATTGTTGAAAGCAGATTTCAGCAGCAGCGGACTGATTGTCACTGCGGTTGTCGGCGATTGTCCGCCCAATTCCGTCAACAAGTTCGATATGGTTGTCTCCCTGCCGGAGGGTTTCAATAACGATTGGGGCGTCGCAGGCAGCACATACACATTCCTCAAGCTAGAACCCGGTGCGGATGCTTTGGCATTGGAGTCGAAGTTCCACTCGTTCGTCGACAAACGGGTCCCGGTCCTGCGAGACTCGAAGATTGAGCTTTCCCTGTTTCCGCTTAGAGATATTCACTTGAAATCGATGGACATAAACAGCGGGTTCAATATTACGTCGTCGATGCAATTCTACCTGATCCTTGCTATTGCGATAGGATTGCTCATAGTGGTCTCTCTAAACTTCATGATCCTTTCGACTTCGAGGTACACCAATCGTGCGAAGGAAGTCGGAATAAGAAAAGTTGCCGGCGCGGCGCGGAAGGATCTGGTCCTCCAGTACATCGGTGAATCCGTGGCTCTCGCCTTAATGGCTTTGCCGCTGGCACTGATGCTCTTCGAACTGATCCGTCCTGCATTCATTGCCGCGGTTGGCGGCGGTGTGGAACTCAACCTTATGAACGATCCGGCAGCGCTATTTATCGTACTTGCCGTCGATCTGTTTGTCGGATTCGTATCGGGTATCTACCCCGCGTTCTACCTTTCGTCATTCCAGCCGGCGAGTATTATCAGGGTCGCAAAGCCGAAGGGCAGGGGCCTATTGAGCTTGCGCAAGGTCCTTGTAGTGTCGCAGTTCGCGTTGACATTCGTTATGATAGCTGCGACGCTTCTACTGATGAAGCAGTTGAGCATGATGTCGAAGGTATATCTCGGTTATAACCGGGACAATATCATAACCATACCTTGCACTTTCGAAATGGCGAAAAAGTTCGATGTCCTCGAGAAAGAGTTGAAGACCAATCCGAAAATTGTCATGGTCGCGGAGGCTCACATCCTGCCGTTCTCGTGGGGCAGGCAGGAGAAGATGCGACTGGAAGGCACCGGGAAGGACAATTCTGAAAGTGTATTCTCTTATCCCTGCGGCTACAATTTCATCGACATATTGAATATTAAGATGGCACGCGGAAGAAGTTTCTCGAGACAGTTCAATGACGAAAAGAGCATCATCATAAGCGAAGAAGCTGCTAAACATTTCCGCCTGGATAATCCGATCGGAAAAAAGATAATACTCGATGATCGAGGTGAGGTTAGGACGATAGTCGGGGTTGCGGAAAACTTCCATTTTCCGCACGTCGTTTTCAAGAAGTCTCCTGCCGTGATATACTTTCTGCCGTCACAGCCGTTCTATGTATATGTTAAAACGGCCGGGCCGCCGGATGATCGAACTGTCAGTTTTGTACGCGCGAAATGGAATAAGGTCGCTCCTTCATTGCCTTTCGACTATTTCCTCCTTGAGAATCAGTTCCAGGAACAGTTGAGGACGTCGACGAGATCGCTGGAAGTGTTCGAGTTCATCTCGATCATTTCAGAGTTGATAGCCGCTCTCGGCCTGTTTGCACTTGCCTCTTTCACGGCAGAAAAAAGGACTAAAGAAATAGGTGTTCGGAAAGCGCTTGGAGCGTCTTCCGGGAACATTACCTATCTGTTGATTTCGGAATTCCTATTGATAGTGCTGGTCGCTGACCTGATTGCACTTCCGTTTGCATACTACCTTTCGGAATACCTCGTCAATATTGCCTGGATTTACAAAACCGATGTGAACATATCGCTTTTTTTGATAACGGCGGCTTTCTCGATCGTTGCGGCTCTTTCGGCAATATGCGTCCAGGCGATGAAGTCGGCGGGCGCAAATCCTGTTGAGGCATTGCGATATGAGTGAAGCCGCTTTTCACTTTTGGAAAATTGAGATGCTGCGAAATGATGAATGAAGATATTCGGCACTTCGGAACAAAATGAGAGAACAAAGGCTATGATCAATCTGAAGAATATTGAAAAATACTACGAAAACCGTGTCATCAAGACCTACGTCTTGAGAGGCATCAACCTTGAAGTGAAGGAAGGCGAATTCGTCTCCATCATGGGTCCGTCAGGATCAGGGAAGACGACGCTTCTAAACATCGTCGGGATGCTGGATGCGCCATCGAACGGCGAATATTACTTCCTCGACGAGCCCGTTCACAAAATGAGCGAGAAGAAGCTGACTGAGCTTCACAAAACCTACATCGGTTTTGTCTTTCAGAGTTACCACCTCATCGACGAGCTGACGGTCTACGAGAATCTCGAGACTCCGCTTCTTTATCAAAAAGTCAATTCAAATGAAAGAAAAGGAAGAGTCGCGGAGACTCTCGACCGGTTCGGTATGGTAGCGAAGAAAGATCTCTTTCCCAATCAGCTTTCCGGTGGGCAGCAGCAGCTTGTCGCGATTGCCAGGGCAGTTATTGCTGAGCCGAAGTTGATCCTTGCAGACGAACCTACCGGCAACCTTCATTCGGAGCAGGGAAAAGAAATCATGGACTTGCTGAAGAAGCTGAACGAGCAGGGAACGACGATAATCCAGGTAACTCACTCCGAAACGAACGCGGCCTACGGCAACAGGGTTATCAGGCTGAAAGATGGATGGATCGAGAAGTGAAGGGGGAATGGAACATGGACCACGGAACAGGGAGCAAGGAACACGGGAAATGGATTCTGTTCTCCGTTGTGCGTATTCCATGCTCCGTCATAGAAAGGGCTAAGGTATGCTGAAGAATTACATGCGGGTCGCGCTGAGAAATCTTAGAAACTCGAAATCGTACTCCGTCATCAACGTGGCCGGTCTTGCGGTGGGCATCGCCTGCTTCATAACGATCTCCCTCTTCGTGAAAGATGAACTGAGCTATGACAGGTACAACAAGAACGCGGATCAAGTTTACAGGCCGGGCTTCACAGCGACTTTCCACGGCGGCGAGATCAAATCAGCCATGAGCCCGGCCCCCATGGGGCCGACTGCCTTTCAGGATTTTCCCGAAGTCGCGACGTATGCCCGACTCCATTATGAAGGAGGGACTGTAGTCAGGTATGACGGCAAAACATTCGTGAACCAGCAGTTGATCTGGGCGGACTCTACTGTATTCGGTGTCTTCACTCTGCCGTTCCTGGCAGGCAACCCCAGGACCGCTCTCGATCGGCCGAATACGCTTGTAATCACCGAGTCTGCCGCAAGGAGGTATTTCGGGCATGATAACCCGATCGGGAAGGTACTGGATGTGGGTAACGGAACCAAGTATGTCGTCACAGGGATGATAAAGGACATCCCCAGGAACTCGCATTTCCACGCCGACATTCTCGGATCGCTTTGCACGTTGAAAGACAGCCGAAATCCGAACTGGATGAGCAACAATTATTACACGTATTTTCTTTTGAAGAAGGGAACCGACCCGAAAGAATTCAGGCGCAGACTCAACCAGGAACTTATCGATCATGCCGGTCCACAGGTGAAGGCCGTCACCGGAGTATCGATCGAGCAATTCCTCGCCGCCGGCAACAGAGTCGGGTACAACCTGCAGTCGCTTAAATCGATACACCTGTACTCGCATTCGGATTACGAGCTGGAACAGAACGGAAACATTTCAACTGTATATGTATTCTCGGCGATAGCAATCGCAATCCTTCTGATTGCCTGCATAAATTTCGTAAACCTCGCCACTGCGAGATCCGAGAAGCGGGCTAAGGAAGTGGGAATCAGGAAGACGCTCGGGTCGCCTCGCTCTCACCTGCTCTGGCAGTTCATAGCTGAGTCAGTGATGATGAGCGGCGCATCGGTCATAATTGCTGTAGGCATCGTGGAACTCCTGCTTCCGCTCTTTAACGATGTCGCGGACAAACAACTGAGTCTCGATCTCCTCTCCAATGCATGGTCGATCCCGTTGCTGGCAGCACTTGGGATCGCCGTAGGTGTGACAGCGGGAACGTATCCTGCGCTTTACCTCTCGTCATTTCATCCGATCGATGTTCTTAAATCCAATAAAAGACGAGGGGGAAGCAGCTCGTTTCTCAGGAATGCGCTTGTGGTATTCCAGTTTACCGTCTCGATCGCTCTATTCATCGGGACATTGGTGATCTTAGATCAGCTAAAGTATGTCCAGACGAAAGACCTTGGATTCGACAAGGAAGAGAGTGTCGTCATTTACAGGGCTGACGATTTGGGCGGGCGGATACAATCCTTCGAAAACGATCTAAGACAGAACGGGAATATTATCAGCCTGACAAATTCCACCGGTATTCCAGGAAACCAGTACAGTGACAGCGGATTCTGGCTTGAAGGAACCGGAGCGGACCACCTTGTCGATCTGAGGGTCATAAGGACCGACTTCGATTTCGCGAGGACGTACAGGCTTCAGATGGCGGGTGGGAGATATTTGTCTGCGCAGCACCCTTCAGACAGCGACGCAGTCGTAGTTAACCAGGAAGTTGCGAAAGCCTTTGGAGTGAAGGACATCGTTGGAAAGTACCTGATCCTGCCGGGAGAAACGAGATCTGAGCAGAAGAGACTGGAGGTGGTCGGGGTCGTTAGGGATTTCAATTATCATTCTCTTCATGAGCCGATCCGGCCGCTGGTTATGGGACTTCTGCCCGAAGCTGGTTCTCCCGGGCCATATATTACAGTCCGGCTTGCGCCTGGAAATCATCTGAGCACGATTTCATATATCGAAAGGGCATGGAAGAAATACGCGGGCAATGAAGAATTCAATTCTAATTTCCTGGACGACAAATTGCAAAATCTTTACTCGGCGGATCAGCGAACCAGCAGGATTGCCGGCGCATTTTCGATTCTTGCGATCTTCATCGCCTGCCTCGGGCTGTTGGGGCTCGCCGCGTACGTCACGGAACAAAGGACGAAAGAGATAGGGATCCGGAAAACCCTCGGCGCTTCTGTGCCGGAAGTTGTGGCACTCCTGTCTGCGCAATTTGCCAAGTGGGTATTGATTGCGAATGTGATCGCATGGCCCCTGGCTTACCTGATTATGAGAAAATGGCTGCAGAATTTTGCCTACAGGACGGAGCTTACTGTCTGGATCTTTATCTTGTCGGGCTGCATCGCACTCGTCATAGCACTTCTTACCGTTGGTCTGCATGCTGTGAAAGCGGCAACTGCAAATCCGGTTGAGGCACTACGCTATGAGTAGCGCCGAAATCCCGCGTTTCGCGGGATCGAACTACTTCGATATGAATAAACACGTTTGGCGCATAGAGCAAAGGGCAGAGCGCGGACTACAGCATGCTGTCCTCCATGCTCTATGCGCTTTGCGCAAGTCATAGGGAGGCAGGGCATGCTGAGTAATTATTTGAAAGTCGCAGTGAGGAACTTGCTGAGAAACAGACTCTATTCGTCCATCAACATTGCCGGGCTCGCGGTGGGAATTGCCAGCTGTCTCGCGATTCTCACTTTCGTGCGGGACGAGTTCAGCTATGACAAGTTCAATAAGAACGCCGACCGTATTTACCGTGCAGCTTTCGCCGTCAGGGTAAACGGACATGGGTTCAGCGGGCCGGCAAGTCCCGCGCCGCTCGGACCCCAAGTCGGGCACGATGTGCCCGATGTGGCGGCCTACACGCGCTTGTATCTCCAGGGCCCTCAAACTGTGGCGTACGAGAACAAGGCTTTCAACGAAGAGAAATTCTTCTGGGCCGACTCCACTATCTTCGACGTCTTCACCATCCATGTTGTGGATGGAGATCCAAAGACAGCTCTCAGTCAGCCGAATACGATGGTAATGAATGAGTCGAATGCCCGGAAGTATTTCGGAAGCGAAAACCCGCTCGGCAAAGTAGTAGTCGTCGACCGACAAAATAACTACCTCATAACCGGCGTGTTCAAAGACTTTCCCCGGAACTCACATATCCATCCCGATTTCATCGCATCACTCACGACGCTGGCCGACAGCCGGAACACGGCGTGGCTGACGAATAATTACTACACATACTTTTTGCTCCGAAGCGGCACGAACCTCAGGAATTTCCAGGACAAGCTGGATCAGGAAGTGACGGATCATGCAGCATCGCAATTGAAAGATTTTACGGGCACTTCGTACAAAGATTTCGTGGCAGCAGGCAATAGGTACGGGTATAGGCTGCAGCCTTTGACTTCAATTCATCTAACATCGCCATTCGGTGAAATTGAGCCGGGGGGGTATGCGCCTTTAGATTATGTGTTCATTGCAATCGCAGTCGCGATATTGCTGATCGCCTCGATCAACTTCATAAATCTCGCAACTGCGAGGTCGGCGAAGCGGGCGAAGGAAGTCGGAGTGAGAAAATCGCTGGGGGCACCCCGTCCTCGTCTCATTGGGCAATTCCTGGCTGAGTCGATACTGATGACGGCGATCTCGGTAGTCATGGCGGTGGTAATTATCGAGCTCTTCCTTCCACTGTTCAGCGGCGTCGTCGGCAGAAAGATGAGCTTCGATCCTTTTGATGATCCGCTCCTGATACCGGTCCTTGTCGGGTTCGTCCTTGTAGTCGGCATAGTTGCCGGCATCTATCCTGCTTTCTATTTGTCATCTGGTCATTCGGTCAGTGTTCTCAGGTCGAGCGCGGCCGAAGGCGGACGGAAATCCAGACTGAGGAACGCCCTGGTGGTATCTCAGTTCGCGGTCTCGATCATCCTGTTCGTCGCGACGTTCGTCATTTACTCTCAGATGAAATATATCCGGACAACGGATCTCGGATTTCAAAAGGCAGATCTTCTCGAACTGAATGGAGCGGATCATCTTTCGGGTCAGTTTCAATCATTCATGCGCGAGCTTGGTGGAAATGAAAACGTCATCGGCCTCACCAATTCGTCGGCAATTCCGAGCCACCTGAGTGGCAACCACGCCTACCGACTCGAGGGTTCCGGAAGTGAGCAGCCGGAGAACACTTGCGTGTTGGTTTCCGATAATGA
>JAJZNW010000123.1 GCA_021811615.1 Bacteroidota bacterium | reverse complement strand
GACACAGGTAGACATCAAGCGGCTTCAGTCGATAAACGACAAGCTGCTGAGACTCCCGGAAGGTTTCTCGATCCATCCGAAGCTCGAGCGCCTTGTCGAAAAGCGCAAACATATATTCGAGGACAACGACGCTCCCACGGTGGACTGGGCTACGGCCGAGTTGTTTGCCTTCTCATCGATCCTGGAGGATGGGATACCGATCCGGTTCACCGGCCAGGATGTGGAACGCGGTACGTTCAGTCACAGGCATATGAAGTACCATGACGTCAAAACGGGCGCCGTCTACACACCACTGGAAGCTTTAGATACGGCAAAGGCATCATTCGAGGGACACAACAGTCCTCTTACAGAGAACGCGGCGATCGGTTTCGAGTACGGTTACAACGTACAGGAGCCGGGCAGGCTCGTCGTATGGGAAGCTCAATATGGAGACTTCATCAACGGCGCGCAATTGATGGTAGATGAGTTCATTACTTCCGCGAGGGCGAAATGGGGACAGACGCCATCGCTCGTACTCCTGCTCCCCCACGCCTACGAAGGCCAGGGGCCGGATCATTCGAGCGGTAGGCTGGAGCGCTTTTTGGATCTTGCTGCGGAGACGAACATACGCATAGCGAATTGTACGACGTCGGCTCAATATTTCCATTTACTCAGGCGGCAGGCCCTCCTGTTGAAGACCGATCCGCTCCCGCTGGTCGTGATGACGCCGAAGGGTCTTCTCAGGCATCCGAAGACGGCCTCGGCCCCGAACCAGTTTGCGTCCGGAAGATGGGAGCCGGTGCTTGACGATCCCAATTCATCGACATTGAAGAACACGGCCGAGCGTCTCCTGTTGTGCAGCGGCAAGATCTTCGTCGACCTCTTAGACAGCAAATTCAGAGAGGGGAACCGGGAGACGGCAATAATCAGGATCGAGCAGCTGTATCCCTTCCCATCCGACGAGATCAGCGCGGTGATCTCAAGCTACAAGAAGGTTGAAGAAGTGGTTTGGGTTCAGGAGGAGCCCGAGAACATGGGTGCATGGAATTTCGTCCGCCCCAAACTGGAAAACATACTCGGCGATGACGTCCCGCTCGGATATGTCGGCAGGACTCCGAACGCAAGTCCCGCAGAAGGCTCCACGGCGCTGCACTCGGCCCATCACGCGATAGTCATAGAGAGTGCCTTCAAGGGCGGGCCGGTAAAAGAAGGAGCCGCGCAGGTCAAGGCCGCAAAGAGTCTGTTAAATTCATAAAGGTTACATTATATGAAGAATAAGGTTGTCGTTCCCGCACTTGGAGAATCCGTAGTAGAAGCACGCATAGCACACTGGTTGAAAAAAGAGGGTGAAAAAGTAAATACCGGCGATATACTCGTCGAGCTTGAAACGGAAAAAGTCAACGTCGAGGTCGCGGCGCAAAGCGACGGAGTCCTCACGAAAATAATTTCCGCAGAGGACACCACGGTACACATAGGTGACGCAATCGCGGAGATAGACGCCTCGGCTCAACCGGTCGAAGTGTCCGCGAAAAAGGAGCAGGCTGCACCTAAGAGTGAAGTGCCCGGGAGAACGTCGCAGAACGGTGTCGAAACCCATGCGACTGTGGAGGCGGCGTCGAAAGATAAAGCGACCCCGCTGGCGAAGCGCGTCGCCGAGGAAAGCGGTCTGGCAATTTCAGAGATCGCGGGCTCGGGGTCGGGCGGCAGGGTCACGAGGCACGATGTGGAGACGTTCATCACGAACCGGACCACACCTTCCCTGTCTGCAGCTCCAGGACAGAATGGCGGAAACGGAAAGTCACAGCCTTCATCCACCCGGCAAGCCGGGAGTGAAGAGCGCGTCAAAATGTCTATGCGCCGGAAGACGATAGCCCGCAGGATGGTGGAAGCTCAGCAGAGTGCGGCGATGCTTACGACTTTCAACGAGATAGACATGAGCCGTGTGATGGAGCTCAGGAAGAAATACAAGGAGCACTTCAAACAGAAATACGGGATCAGTCTCGGCATCGTCTCCTTTTTCGTCAAGGCTGTCATCGCGGCGCTTAAGGAATTCCCGCGTCTGAACGCGGAGATCGACGGAGAGGAAATTCTCTACAAGTACTATTACGATATAGGCGTGGCGATAGGGTCCGAAGAGGGTCTCGTCGTACCTGTCCTCAGGAACGCCGACCAGATGTCGTTCGCGCGGATAGATCTTGCCATAAAGGAGTTCGCCGAAAGGTCCGCCGCCCGTACGCTGACGCTCGACGATCTCAAAGGCGGTACGTTCACCATAACCAACGGCGGCGTCTTCGGTTCGATGATGAGCACGCCTATACTCAACCCGCCGCAGGTCGGGATTCTCGGGCTTCACAAGATTGCCGAGAGGCCCGTCGTCGAAAATGGTCAGATCGTGATTAAGCCAATGATGTACGTCGCACTCACATACGATCACAGGATAGTGGACGGCCGCGAGTCGGTGCAGTTCCTGGTTAAAGTGAAGGAATACATCGAAGACCCGGCGGCAATGCTGTTCGAGTAGCGGCAGCATTTCGGGCAAGCACGCCTGAGAAGTTTCATCGGATTTCTCAGACCGCGTCTGCGCAGGCGAACCGGCGCGATCTGCGGGAAACAGCCAGGCTTTAGCATTTCACAGACTTCCACAGATACCGCCTTGCGGTATTCCGCATTATCATATTGGGATGTTAATGTGCGGAAGGAAACACAGAGACACACAGAGAGTAAATCTTGTTCTCTGTGTCTCTCTCTTCTCTTCCTCGGTGTATCTCTGTGTAATTGTTACGCTTCTGCCCTGCAGGCAGGCGTCTTCTTCCCGTGTTAGGCGAAGCGGCGGCGCAGGTTACTTGGATGTCCTCTTCGCTCTGGATTTGTATTTTTCTCGCTTCTCACCCACCCCTGTCTTCTGCTCTATCTCTCTTGCGGGATAAATGAACTCCAGATTAGCGGAGGAAAACATGTCATCATTCTCCTTTCGCAAGCGATCTTCGGTCATCTTGCAGTATTGGGGATCAATCTCGATTCCGATGCTGTTTCTACCAGTCTTGAGGGAAGCCACCATAGTTGTACCACTACCGCAGAACGGATCGACAACTGTGTCACCGACAAAGGAAAACATCCTGACGAGCCTGTAAGCCAGCTCGAGTGGAAAGGGAGCAGGGTGCTCGCGCGTCGACGCGCCAGTGATGTTCCAAAACTGCTGAAACCACTTATTGTACTCTTCCTTTGCGATCATACTAAGCTTGCGTTGGCGCTCAGTGGGCTGCCGATATCCTCCGGGTTTCCTTTGCATCAGGATGAATTCCATGTCGTTCTTTATGATAGCGTTTGGCTCGTAAGGCTTCCCGAGAAACTTTGATCCGTTATTCACCTCGTAATTGGCGTTTGCGATCTTGTGCCATATAATGGGATTGAGGTTATCGAATCCGGCTTTGCGACAGGTGACAGCGATATCCGAGTGCAGTGGGAATACAACATGACGGCCAAAGTTCCTCCGGGACAAGCAAACGTCTCCCACTACGCAAACCAACCGCCCCCCGGGCACCAGGATTCGGTACATCTCCTTCCATACTTTGCCCAGCTCGCTTACAAACTCTTCGTAGTCGGCGACGTGTCCGAGTTGGTTTGGGTTCTCGTTATAGCGTTTCAGAGTCCAGTACGGAGGGGAGGTAACGATGAGATGAACAGACTCATTCTTGATAAAGGAGACATTCCTGGCATCGCCTTGGATCAGGCGGTGTGTAGTGAGTTCCTGTTGATTCGCTTCTTTTGATGTCATCGCGTCTTGGATACTCCGAAAGCTGTGACTTGGGCGGCGAGCGACCTGGCAAAGATCTCAAATGTGAGATCCTCCGCTGGTTCTGAATAACGACCTTTCAGCCCACGTTTGCGGTCGGACATGAGGAAAGCCGCGACGTTATAATGCCGCTCTCGCACAAGTTTGTGACAGAACAGTTCATAACGCCTGGCGTACGACGCGTCCACAAACTCTGGAAAGACTTTAAAATGTGGTTCCTGCACTCTTACAGGCTTTTGAGACTCAGGACAATCTTCGAGGAGGAACAAGTAGCCCAGCCAGGGCTTTAAAGTCTTGTTGTACGCCCCCTCCCTGTACGCCGTCCATAAGTCGAGGGCACTCCCCATTGCTTCCTAAGTCCGATTATTGAAGTTGTTTCCGAACGAGGGGCCAACTTGGGACTTCGCTTCGAGGGCCAACACAAGCTGGTTGTCCTTTACAAGCAGAAGGTCCCACTCCTTTGTGGGTCGGAAAAACCCTGGCAGCTCAAGATGCTTATTACGGAAGACTTTGGATTTATCCGCGCCGACTTCGAGTATCAGGTCGCTGACAAGGTCGATGAAACCGTCCATCTGAGCACCGCCTGTCACGGCACTTCGAGCACCCTGATCCGCTCGTCCGGAGTTGGTTTGCTTTTCAGACTGCTTTTGCCGAGTGAGCCAGTAATGGGTGATCGCTTGCGAAAGATATTTAGAAATGCTGTCAAGCTTTTTCATAACACTCCACTGTCATCACAAAGTAAAGAAACGAGAGCGGAGATTCCATTCGTTCGTGCCGCCATTGCGCATAACGTCCTGCCGCATGACGCCGTGCCGCCGTTCCATGAAATTTGGGATATCGGCGGCATGAGCCGATCCACAATCACTTCGTGTGATGATCGGATTCCCGAACCTCTTGTTCGGGAGAGCGAGTTCCATAGTATATAATAGTCGAGCGTCGTGATGCGCTTGTTAGGCGACGCGCGATACATGAGGCTTGTAGAACCCTTGTTCGGTCTCAACGCAGATATGCTCCCCCAACCAGCCTGTATCCGAACTCATAGATGGACGATCCGACCAGAATCCCATTTGCCAAAGGATGCGTGCCCTGGAACCTCCATGAAGAACCTCCATCGCATTCCTGTTCCCGGTGGCCGGCGAAAGCCACGCGAACGACTTCAGTCACTGAGGACGAGGCAGGAGGGAAAAGGGCTTGCTCGCCTCTGGATTCAGGTCCCCCGATTACCGGCCCCGAAGGTCTGCACACCGCGACCGTATGAAATTTGCCAGCTTGTATCGATCCGTGCCACCTCTCTTCGGAATCCCGATAGAGTCTTACGTCGCCATAAGTGGCGTAGTACCCCTTCCTGCACATGTAAACTGCATATGCGCTGTCGGGAATCCAAAAGTCTAGAACAAGTAGAGGTCGCCCTTGACCCAGGTTCACGGTTGAATCCGAGGGAGCGACGCGGGCGCACCACAAGGCCACAGCACCATGCTTTGGCCAACGTGGCCCACGTCCATCGATAGTGAAATTTCGCATCCGTACAATTTCAAGAAACGAGACACCCCAATTGCCATTTGACGGGTGCGCAGCAAGATAATCTGCGGCCCATCCTACATTGCCCGCCGCCAACTCTTTTATGGTAATGAACCTCAGCTCACTGGGAAGCCGACTCCTTACATCAGCCGGATTGAATGTGACGTATTGAACAATCTCCTCAGCCTGATCGACGACCCAGTGAGTCCCAGCACCGTTGGGGATGGTAAGGACTTGCGCGGACGCGTTTACGACCGGTGCTTGACCGCAGGCGATAGCCATCATAAGCAAGATCGTTTTCAATGACTTCTCAAATTCTGGAAGGCAAGACATATCTTAATCCCGTTTCGCGTGTCGCATAACGTCCTGCCCAAAAAAGTCGTGCCGCTTTGACGCTATAAATGCGCGAAGCTCGAAGAGGCGGCAATGCGGCATGAAGCGAGAGCGTTCCATATTCAATGACGAGCGTCTTTTTTGGGCATGTTAGGCGCCGCGTGGCCGCCCGTTTTTGTGTGAGCGATGGAGCTGCAAGCCAGGCACGAACGGCCTATCGGGTTGCTTTGTGCAAAAAGCCCTGCCAAAGAGGACTAGTCAATTGTCTTGTTTACCTTTGACAGGAACCACTCAATTGCTGTTTTCAAATCACCTGTCCAGTCGCTGTTGGCCTGAAGGGGCACAGGTTGAAACTTCAGCAGGCAGTCGGTCCTCTCGCTTGACGGAATCAGCCACCTTTCTACGGTGTAGAGAAACTTGCTCCAGTCACCAGTGGATGGATGGAGCGAGACCGCTAGCAAATCAAAATCGCCGAAGCGATACGGGCGCGTGCTTAGGCCAGTAGTGGGGTCGACTCCGCCGCGAGTGCGTTGGGTTTCTACCACATACTTATCCGATGGGAGCCTTCTATAGGCTTGATTCGCCATCATTGGGCGATGTTCCTTGAGCCGTTGCATCTTGACTTGAATCCTAACTTGGTTATTGCCGTCGCTAAGGAGACAATCATATGGAGGATCACCCGAAGTGGGAATAATTTTCCATCCGGTGATTGCACTTGCAATAGTCATCTGAAAATACGCTTCGGCGATTACGCCTCGGATTCCTCGGAGTGTCAGATCGCTTGCCTTGTGTATTGCCTCTAAGATAACCTCGGCCTGCACGTTGAGCTCGTCTTCGATTGGGTGGATTCGGAACTCGGAGCGTAAGTGCTTGAAAATGTCTCTGCGTTCCTCGAAAGTGCATCGAGCTAGAAGATCTTTGATCTGGTTGAGTTCGTTCATTTTGTCCCTTATTTGCAAAAGAAATTATGTTGACATTGCGAGTCGGCTATGCGAAATTGATTCAACGCGGCAGATTTTCTACACTCAGAACACGGTATTAGCAACACTGACCTTATTATGACCAACATAGCAAAAATACATCATCAACTTGGCCTCTTGGACGGCACGAGGAAACCACGGCCTGAAGCAAACGGGTTCGTGCCTTTTTTTTCGACAAGTCACGGGGATGCATACCTCGGCGACTCACTGGAGGTCATGAAGACTATCCCCTCCAGCAGCGTCAACTTGGTGATAACATCACCGCCGTACGCACTCCACTTCAAGAAGGCATATGGAAACGTGGCGAAGAGCGAGTATGTGGAGTGGTTCTTGCCGTTTGCTGAACAGATAAGAAGAATACTGACCGACGACGGAAGCTTTGTCCTCAACATTGGCGGAAGCTACAATCCCGGATCGCCGACCCGGTCCCTTTATCATTTCAAGTTGCTAATTGAGCTTGTCGATACGGTAGGATTCTTTCTGGCACAAGAATGCTTTTGGTATAACCCTGCAAAGATGCCAGTCCCTGCCGAGTGGGTCACCGTGCGGCGTGTGCGGATCAAAGATTCGGTCGAGTACGTTTGGTGGCTCTCCAAAAGTCAGCACCCCAAAGCAAACAACAGGGCGGTGCTTAAGAGCTACAGCGCGGATATGCATCGATTGAACGGACGTGGCGTTCGTGCAACAGTGCGGCCGTCAGGTCACAACATTAAATCAAGTTTTGCTAACCTTGAATCAGGCGGCTCAATTCCACCGAACTTGATTGAAGAGATGCCGACCGATTTGCTCAGATTCGGCAACAACGCAGCAAATGACACCTACACAGTGAGGTGCAAGGAATCTGGAATGACGGTGCATCCGGCTCGGTTTCCAGCGGCACTCCCTGAATTCTTCGTGAAATTGCTGACAGAGATTGATGATCTCGTCTTGGATCCGTTCGCGGGGTCGAACACGACGGGGAGCGTTGCAGAAAGGCTTGAGCGTCGATGGATCAGTATCGACAACATCCGCGAGTATCTCGAAGCGAGCAAGTTCCGCTTCGAGTAACATCGTTCCTTCAACTAGATTCATTGGCCTGCGGAATATCTTGAGATGGGACCGATCGGGTTCATCGGCGGGCGGCCATGACACATAACGTCCCTCAAAACCGACTTTCGTTATTGCGCCACATGCAGCGCGAAAAGCAAACTTCTGTGTCGTCCTTAGCCCTTTCGTCTGTACCCTGAACTTTCCCGAATTTATGCTCCCTCCCAAAAAACTACAAACATTTCATGCTCCACCTTCCGGGTCGAAGTTTCTTTTCACCGCAAAACCGCCAAGGCGCAAAGAAGTCTCCCGCAGATTTCGCTGATCGGCGCAGATAAGACATCAGCGTGAATCCACCTGAGGCGGACTGAGTCTGCGTGACCCGCTGTTGGATTTCTTTCACCGCAAACTCGCAAAGACGCTGAGGACCTTTAATCATTCCCAAAACGGTATAAAATGTCAGCCTCATCTGCCTGCCCGCGAATCTGTAACCGCCGAGCCGCGAAGCACGCAAAGGACTCCCCTTCACCCTTTCACCCTGTCACTTTTTCCCCAGATACCATCAGGGCGATGCAATCACACCGCCCCGACGACTTGCTACTTCGACGTGCTCTTCTTCGCGGCTCTCGTCACGGCTGCCTTCGCCGCCGCACCGCGCTGCGCCTTAGTCTTCGTCGACCGGGCGCGTATCCCCAGCTTCTCAAGAAGCTGCTTGTTGTTCTTCAGTGCGATCTTCGCCGCCTTGCGGAACTGTGCCACCCAGTCGGTAAGGCGCGTCATTGCCCTGTCCTGCTCCTCGGTAGCGTGCTGCGCCGCTCCCACTGCGGCCATCTGGTCGGTGTTCGCTTTCTCGAACGCCAGCACCTTCGCGCTCTCTGCCGCGAGCTTCGGGTCGTCGTAGCGGTACTTCAGCATCGCCGCCTTGATCTCCGCGTTGCTCATCCCGTTTTCGAAGAGAGTCTTCGCCGCAGCGATCAGTGCCGCCTCGGATCTCGGCATCGGTCTGTCGAGCCCGAGCACCGAAAGCAACTGCTTCGAGTTTTTGAATTCTCCCCTCGCCAGAGTGGAGTATGACTGGTACGCGTCCTCCGCGAGCACCCTGGCGGCATTGGCCGCCGCGGTCGCCGCCAGCTGTTCCCCGGAACGGGCAACCCGTGCGTCTTTTTTTGCGGTCGCGTCGACGAGCAGGACTCTCCCCTCGGCCAGTTTTGCGGAATCGTATCCGACTCCCCCAACCGCCGCGAGTATCCTCTCGTCCGAGGACGCGTTAGTGATGATTATTTCAGCGTCGTTCAGGTTCGAAGGGACGCTGCTTCTCAATTTTTTGGACATCTTCGCTCCTTTCGCGTTTGCGGGGAGCCGACCGCGGTCGGGCCCTCCGCCTTTCCTGCGACTCCGTCCATCGCTCCTCCCTGTCCGGTCGTGAACTGGACGCTCCCTTTGCAGTCGCAAAACCGTTCAGACTTATTGCTTCCGGCTCTGCCCCGGCGCACTCTCTTGCAGAAAGGTCCCTCACCGCCGCAATGTAGTTCCTCGACGATGCAGCGCTGCTCCTCATGCCTGCAGAGGCATTTCTCAGAGCTTCATCATACTTCCTCATCGACGCGCAGGATTTCCTCAGAAATGCAGAGCCCCTCCTCACGGATGCAGAGACACTCCTCACCGATGCAGGGCAATTCCTCACGCGTGTTTTGTCGTCGTGGAGAGCTGAAATGTCGTGCCGCGCCGTGTGCGGAGCTCTCCGGACCGGTGTTTCAATGCGAATCAGCGGAGAGAAAGTGGCCCGATGGTCTGAGGAAGCTCTGTGCATCGGGCAAAACGCGTTCTCCGGCGCCTCGACGAGGCAATCCACCCGATGGGAATCGCAAAACGGCATTGGAAAGCGCAGATTCCGCCCGTCGCGGCCCTTCAGGCGAATGGTGGACGTGCGACTATGCGTTCCTGTATAGCAATAAGTCTGCATGCACATACGGCGATCCAGTATAAATGGTCCTGGGGCTCAAGCTGTAATGGTGCGGTGCGTTAAGGCGAGGTACTTCCGTTTCGACTAAGGAGAAAGTAGAAGGATCCGGGATAAGAAGCAAGAGGGACCGGGAGTAATGGATTGCTGGATTGTTGGATTGATGGGAATATTGGCATCATGGAACAACAATAACGACCTGGAGCGAATCCTTAAGATGATGTTAATCCCCGAAGGGGGGACATTCTTGTAGAACAACACCCGTCCACAATAGTGAACTCCGTATGGGGGACATGATCGCCGGGAGATGACAGGATGGCCGAACGCTGTAACACGCATAGATACCTGTTCGGATGGAATAATATCACCCCTTCGGGGTTCGAAATCCTGCTTTCCTTTATACTATAATAATTACATCGCTTCGCGATTCAGGACTTCGCTTCTTGTGCCAGTATCGACCAGGAAATGGCGGGATCGAATCCCCCCAACGGACCGCGCTCCATCCCATTGGCTTCTGCATGCACTTCCTAAACCCCGAAGGGGTTCGAAATACTGCTTTCCTTTATACTATAATAATTACATCGCTTCGCGATTCAGGACTTCGCTTCTTGTGCCAGTATCGACCAGGAAATGGCGGGATCGAATCCCCCCAACAGACCGCGCTCCATCCCATTGGCTTCTGCATGCACTTCCTAAACCCCGAAGGGGTGAGATTATTATAGAACCATCCCATGAATTCCATTCGAACCCCGTAGGGGTGACACAGACCCGGCACGGGGATAATGGAATATTGGAATGATGGAACAGTGGAATAATGGTTGCCCTGATTCATCCGTCATCAGTAGGACTCTGAGCGAAGCGAAGATTACGAAGCAATCCCCTGAATGAAACCGGGGAATAAGGGATTAACGGAGTGTTAACCGTGAACGCGAACGCATCTCTACAAACGGGTCGTGCCTACGGCACTTACCTGGCTGTGCGCCTTTGCACAGCAACCTTGTCAAGGTTTATCTGCAAGTTACGGAAAACCCAGAAGGACACCTTGACATGGTATGCCTTTGCCGGGCATGAACAAGCCTACGCAGCTGATGCGGATGCGGGCACCGCTATATTCCTCAGAAACTCCGCGCTCTGTTCCGGCAGCGCGCTGTTCACGTACATACCGCTCCCAATCTCGAACCCCGCCGTCTTCGTCACCCGCGGCACTATCGTCAAATACCAGTGGAAGTATTCGACGTGGAGCTCCCGCGTGGGGATCGATCGGATTGAAAAATTGAAATCGGGATTGTTCAGGCCGTGATAGAGCTTTGCAAGCACCGTCCTGAGACACTTCGCCAGGCCGGGTATCTCCGAGTCGGTGGTCTCGTCGAACGACGATGAATGCCTCCTGGGAAATATCCATGTGTGAAATGGGGAGAGGGCCGCGTAAGGTATGAAAGCGGCGAAATCGTCGTTCTCGCATATTATCCTCTCCCCCGCGCTCATCTCATCTCTCAGAGTCCTGCAGCAGACACATTCGCCGGTATCGTCGAAGTATCTTATCGCCTCCTCCATACGGTTCCTGATTTGGCTCGGAACGACGGGAGTAGCAACCAATTGCGAGTGAGGATGAACGAGTGAAGTGCCCGCGGTCTCGCCGTGATTCTTAAATATGATGATCGCCTCTACCCTGTCGTCCCACCGGATTTCCCTGTATCTCTCGCGGTAAGCCATCAGTATATCGGCCACCTGCTTATCGGACATCAGTGCCATCGTCATGTTATGAAGCGGATGCTCGATCACGACTTCATGAAATCCGACGGCAGTCATTGATCGATAAATACCGTCGGTCTTTCTCACTCGGTCACCCCTGTTCTCAACTGCGGGGAATTTGTTTCCTACCACCCTCACTCTCCAGTTGCCGCCATCTGAGATTTTGAACGATTCGTTGATGGTGAGATGCTCGTTCCCTACACAGAACGGACAGTCGGGGTCGGACATCGGCAGCGGGGTTTCTGCCGCTTTCCTTTCAGCAAACTGGTCGGGCCTTTTTGCCCGCTCCGGATTGATGATGACCCACTCGCGGGTGACGACATTCTGCCTGAGTTCTGCCATGCGGCCTCCAAATCAATATTTCACAGAGTGACACTGAGAAGCACTGAGAGACACAGAGAAGGCGGTTCTCTGTGGACCTCTTTCTTTTCTCCGTGGACCTCTGTGTAATATTTTCATACTTGTCCTCCCGGCACCGGGCTAGCCCTTGGCCAGCTTCTTCGCAACCGCAGGTCCTTGCAGTTCCCTGAGTGCGTCTGCCGCGATCCACTTTGCCGATTTCGAATCCAGCTTCTGAATTTCCTTCGCGGTCCGGATGGCAGATTTATTCAGCCGGAGGTTTCGCTTCCCTATCTGTCTCAACGCCCAGTTGACCGCCTTCTTGACGAAATTCCTCTCGTCCCGCGATTCGCTTTTGATGACGGGAAGGAACGACTCGAAGAGCTTGTCGTCAGCTTTCTTGTCGTGAACCGCAAGCGATGCCATCAGCACAAAGCTCGCCCTCTTCACAAACTCCTCTTCCCTCCGGCTCCATTCTCTCAATTTGTCCACGGCAAAAGGAGTCTTGTCGAACAGGTTGCTGCAGACCTGGTCGCAGATGTCCCACGAATCGAAATCGAGGGCCCACTTCTCCATCTGACTCTCCGTCACCATGGCGGGATCGCCGATGAAACCGGCGAGGAGCCTTGCCTCGTGCACGCCTGAGCTCCATAGTTTTGCCGCCAGCCGATGGTCCCTGCCGATTTCCTTCGCGAGTTTCCGTACGGCCGGCACCGGCACGCCGAGAGTGTTCTTCGAATTTATTCCAAAGCGTGCCATCCCCTTTACATTGGCGGGATCGGACATGCCCTTCAGTGTTTCCAGCATATCACCGGCTTCGATGGTACCGGCACTCAAAGTCTTCTTCATGATCGCTCCGTTTTGTCAGCTCCCTGATTTTCGATTGTCTGCCCTCACAATTCCATGGAAATTAACCCGTGCCCGGAAGAATACCAACCTGGCACAAAAGGCAGGGTTGTTTTTGCCGGCAAAGTGTTTGTCCGCCGCAAAGACGCTAGGGCGCAAAGAATAATATTCATTTGCTATGCTGAGACCCTGATGATGTAGTGGCTGTTGTCGGGGAAGATCGCTCTTCTTTCTTTGCGGTCGTGGCATCTTTTCATGGTCTCAAAACGGCCCTTTGCGTCTTCGCGCCTTTGCGGTAAAATGTTCTCACTCCTTAGCCGCCGCCCGTTCGGTTCAAAACCTAGCAGTGCCTCATCGTGTCTGAACTTCAACCGCGAAGCGGTGACATTACTATAGAATTTAAATTCCAATGATCAGAAGATCCCGAAGGGATGGCATTATGTCACCCTTTCAGCGTTCATAGAACCGGGTTCCATAATGTCTACAGTAATTTCATCCTTTCAGGATTATGATGAGCCACAACCCAAAACTTGATTAAAGACGATATGATTCTTAACTTTTTAATCGACAATTCACGAGGAGCCACGCATTCACTCATCAGCATTCTGCGTGGTGAAGTGTATATAAACCCAGGATAACAATTGCCTAAACGCGAAGATATCAAATCGATACTGATAATAGGAAGCGGACCGATCGTCATCGGACAGGCCTGCGAGTTCGATTACTCGGGAACACAAGCATGCAAAGTTTTACGGAAGCTCGGGTACAAGGTAATACTTGTCAACAGCAATCCTGCGACGATCATGACGGATCCGGAGCTTGCGGACGTCACGTACATCGAGCCGTTGACACCCGAATTCGTTTCCAAGATAATTGAAGCGGAGAGACCCGACGCCTTACTCCCTACGATGGGAGGACAAACCGCGCTCAACATCGGGGTCAATCTCGCCGAGACCGGAGTGCTTGAGAAGTACGGCGTCGAGATGATCGGCGCCAACCTGCAGGCTATCCAGAAAGCCGAAGATAGAGAGCTCTTCAAGGATACCGTGACAGGTATCGGGCTCGACGTTCCGAAGGGCGGCTTTGTCCGGACGATGGAACAGGCGATGGATATCATCGGGCATGTCGGCTTCCCCGCGATCATCCGGCCGTCATACACTCTCGGCGGCATGGGAGGCGGTATCGCCTACAACATCGAGGAGTTCGGAGAGATTGCGCGGCATGGACTGACGTCCAGCCCGATCAGCGAGATACTTATAGAGGAATCGGTCCTCGGCTGGAAGGAATTCGAGCTCGAGGTGATGAGGGACAGGCGCGACAACGTCGTCATAGTCTGCTCCATAGAGAATGTCGACCCGATGGGAGTACACACTGGCGACTCGATGACAGTTGCCCCTTCCCAGACCCTGACGGACCGGGAGTACCAGCAGATGAGGGACTGGGCGAAGAAGATCATACGCGCGGTCGGAGTCGAGACAGGCGGATCGAACATCCAGTTTGCCGTGGACCCGAAGGGCGGGCGAATGGTTGTGATCGAAATGAATCCGCGTGTATCGCGTTCGAGCGCACTCGCTTCCAAAGCCACAGGGTTTCCGATCGCGAAGATAGCGGCGATGCTGGCAGTCGGTTACACGCTCGACGAGATTCCCAACGACATCACGAAGAAGACGCCGGCATCATTCGAGCCTTCGATAGATTACGTCGTAGTGAAGATACCCCGCTGGGACTTCGAGAAGTTCAAGGGAGCGGACGACACGCTGAGTGTCCAGATGAAATCGGTGGGCGAGGCTATGGCATTCGGGAGCACGTTCAAGGAGGCGCTGCAGAAAGGTTTGCGGTCGCTCGAACAGGGCCGGTTCGGAATCGGGAGCGACGGCAAGGACGTCTATGAATATTCCAGGCTGAAGAGTCCGAAGTCTTCCGAGGCGAAGAAGGCGATCACCAACAAGCTGAAACAGCCGAAGTCGGACAACATATTCTACCTCAGGTACGCCATGCAGGCCGGGCTGACGGTAGAGGAGATCCACGAGTTGACGAAAATCGACCCGTGGTTCCTGAGGAACATAAAGGAAATCGTGGACTTTGAAACGGCTCTTCGGGAAAATTACTTCATCGAAGAGTAAGCAGAAGCAAAAAACAATTTCAGTTTCGGATGATGGACGAAGTACCGGAGAAATCTCATGACATCGCCGAAGGTTCTTTGACAGAGAATGAAATTTCGTATATGATCCGGGGAGCGATCTTTGAAGTCTGCAATAACCTGGGACCTGGGCTGTTGGAGTCGGTATATGTAGCAGCCCTGGTTTTTGAACTCAGGCAGGCAAAGCTGAAAGTCCAGACAGAGGTGCCGGTACCCGCGATCTATGAAAACCAGAGACTCGAACTAGGATTCCGGCTGGACATTCTCGTAAATGACCTTGTGATAATTGAGGTCAAATCAATCGATCAGATTGCGGAAGTTCATCATAAGGTCGTATTGACTTATCTTAAACTTACCGGAAAGAAGCTTGCGATCTTGGTGAACTTTAACACGGACGACATTTCGAAAAGTATTTTCAGAAAAATGAATGGGCTTTGAATTCTCCCGCAGATTCCGCAGATCGACGCCGATCTGAATCTGCGCAAATCCGCGAGATATGCGGGAAACATATTGCCCGAAATAAGATTTAATTTTCAATCAAAGAAAAAACACAAACGCCGATAGAATGAAGAAAAAGAAGATAGACAGAGAAACACTCCTCGCCGCTAAGCAGCTCGGTTATTCCGACCGGCAGATAGCCGAAATGCTCGGGACGGCTGAGCAGGCGATAAGAGAGCTGCGCAAGAAACTCAAGGTCACCCCGGTATTCAAGACCGTGGACACCTGCGCCGCGGAATTCGAGGCTGAGACGCCGTATCATTTCTCGACGTACCAGGAAGAGAACGAATCCGTCCAGAGCGGGAAGAAGAAAGTCATCATACTTGGGAGCGGTCCGAACAGGATCGGTCAGGGGATCGAATTCGATTACTGCTGCGTCCACGGAGTGATGGCGGCCCGCGAGGAGGGATACGAGGCGATCATGCTCAACTGCAATCCCGAGACGGTCTCGACTGACTACGATACCGCCGACAAGCTTTACTTCGAGCCGCTGACATTCGAGGATGTCATGAACGTGATCGACATCGAGAAGCCGGAAGGGATCATAGTGAGTTTCGGCGGGCAGACGCCCCTCAGGCTTGCAAAGCCACTGGAAGAGGCGGGAGTAAAGATTTTAGGCACGAGCTCGGAAGGGATAGACGTAGCGGAGGACAGGAAGCGGTTCGGAGAGCTTCTCAGGAAGCTGAAGATACCGCACCCGGAGTTCGGAACCGCGTACTCCGTGGCTGAGGCGACCGACGTGGCATCGCTCATCGGATACCCGGTGCTGGTCCGCCCTTCGTATGTACTCGGCGGCCGGGCCATGGAAATCTGCTACAACGAAGAGTCGCTCAAACAATACATGCAGACCGCGGCAGACATCTCCCCCGACAAGCCGGTACTGATCGACAGGTTTCTCGAGGACGCGTTCGAGTTCGATGTGGACGCGGTCGCGGACGGCGACGACGTGGTCATCGGTGCCATAATGGAACACATAGAGGAAGCGGGAATACACTCCGGCGACAGCGCAGCGGTGATACCTCCTTACATGATAACCGACAAATGCCTCCAGGAACTTAAGGATTACACGCACATGCTGGCGAAGGGGCTGAACGTAGTCGGCCTGATGAACATCCAGTTTGCGATGAAAGACGACGTCGTATACGTCATCGAAGTCAACCCCCGGGCGAGCCGGACGGTGCCTTTCGTAAGCAAGAGCATCGGGCTGCCTCTCGCCAAGATCGCCGCGAAGATAATGCTCGGGAAGAAGCTGAAGGAGATGGGAATCGGTCCCGTGAACGGCGATTTCAAGCATATTGCGATAAAAGAAGCGGTGTTCCCTTTCAACAGGTTCACGCGCGTGAAGGTTTTCCTCGGACCCGAGATGAGGTCCACCGGCGAAGTCATGGGGATCGACACGAATTTCGGCGCCGCGTACGCGAAGTCGCAGGCGGCTGCGGGCAATCCCCTTCCGAAAACAGGGTGTGTTTTGTTCAGCGTCAACGATAACGACAAGAACGAATCGACGATAGAGATCGCCCGTGATTTCATAGGACTCGGCTTCAAAGTGATAGCCACCGAAGGGACCGCCATGTTTTTCAGCGAGCACGGCATAGCCAACGAGAAGATATTCAAGGTTAGTGAAGGAAGGCCAAACATCGTCGACTTCATAAAGAACGGGAAGATACAATTCATAGTAAACACGCCTTTCGGAGAAGAGGCGCGTTACGACGAATACGCGATCGGATGGGCTGCAATCGAGCACAAGGTCTCGTTTGCGACGACGCTCTCGGCGGCATCCGCGGCAGTGAAGGCGATCAAATCGCTGCAGGCAGGCCAGCTCGGAGTAAGGCCGATCCAGAGTTATCACAAATAGGAGTCCATCGTCGAATCGGCCCGGACACGAAATTGGAGCGGGGGCGAGCATTCCCGGTAACCTCTCAGTCAGCTTTTCCGCGCCGTTCGTTGAAACGGACGGCTGGTGTGGACAGAACCGTTTTGCGGTCTCGCGCAATTATCGGACGTTCGTTATAATGAATGCCGGTGAGCCGATAGCCCGGTAACTTAACGGTTACCATTTACCAATGTTCGCCCCTGTTTCTTCTCATGTTCTCGCCTTATTTTCAAAATAGGATGAAGTTTCCTTTACCAGGCATCTATTTATGTATGATTCTTGTTTTTGCGGCGAACTTGAGAGCACAACCTAAAATAACATCGTTGAAGTTTGTAGGGACCTCCGCGTTCAGCGATCCAACGCTTGCAGAAGACTTTCAACCGCTCGGTTTCAGCGCCACCGATACTTCGCGCATAAGATCAGGCATTTCTCAACTGAGCGAGACCTACTACTCACATGGATACATACTTTTCAGGGTCGATTCGTTCCGCGTGGAAGAGCCGGAAGGAATCGGAGGGTTCCCCCTCGAGATTTTCGTGACGGAAGGACCTCGCATCGTTATCGGCCAGATACTAATCCATGGAAACAAATTCATGTCGTACTCCAGGCTTACTGAAGAGATGAACACGAGCCGCGGGAAGCCATTCGACCAGGCCGTACTCGAAGGCGACTTCGATTATATCCTGAAGCGATACAATGCCGACGGATTTCCCCTTGCGCGGATATCGATCGACAGCCTATACATTTATAAGAGCGGCGGCAACGATTCTCTTTGTGTATCGCTTGGGGTTCATGAAGGGAAACGCATACGAATCGAGGCAGTGCGAATTGAAGGAAACACGCAGACCAAGAATTACGTGATTCTCAGAGCCCTTAGCATTCCTCCGGGATCATATTATAATGAGAACGAGCTCAGCCAGGCGAGACAACGCGTCGAGAAACTCGGGTTCTTCAGAAACGTCAGCGAGCCCGAGCTCTTCGAAAGCGGCGACACGACGGGTATTTTGATGAGGGTCGCCGAAGGAAACACGAATACCTTCGACGGGATAATCGGATATATGCCGGGGCAGTTCGGTCAACCGGGCTATTTCACCGGGATGATAAACATTTCCATGCTGAACCTTTTCGGGACCGGCAGAAAGTTCAGTGCGCAGTGGCACCAGGAAACGAAGCTGACGCAGCAACTCCAGATTGCGTACGCGGAGCCTTACATTTTCGGCTGGCCCATAACGGCACAACTGGGCTTCACACAGCGCCAACAGGATTCCACGTCGGTCACAAGGAACTTCGGCGTCAGCGGCGTTTTCTCGTTCAACGACAACCTGAACGCCAACATCTCAGTCAGCGACCTTTCCACGACGCCGCTGCTTAGCTCCGAAAACAATTACTCCGTTTACCAGAGCAGCGTTCTCAATCTGGGTATGGGCATAACCTACGACACCCGAAACGATTTTTACAGTCCTACAAGAGGCATACTGTACGATACGCAGGTCCAGTTCGGTGAAAAAAGAATATACGGGCCATCGCAGCTGATTCAGCCGGGCACAAGACTTACCAATTACGTACAACACCTGAACGTCGATCTCTCAATATACCACGAGTTCCTGCCGAGACAGATCCTGGCGGTTGGTTTGCATGGCGAGCAGGTCACGGGCACCGAGCTCGACCAGACCGACATGTACAGGATAGGCGGTACGAACACGATACGAGGCTACCTGGAGAATCAGTTCCTCGCGTCGAAGGCAGCCTGGACGAACTTAGAGTACAGGTTCGCGACAGGACGCGAGTCGTTCCTGTTCACATTCGTGGACGCAGGTTATATATACGAGCAGGCCGATCCGCTCGCCGATACGCCTGCCACGTCGTTCACGCTTTACGGTTACGGTTTCGGCGCACAAGTGGAAACCGGGTTCGGCATTTTGAAGGCGAGCTTTGCCCTGGGAAAAGGGGACTCGTTCACGGAAGGAAAAATACATTTCGGCCTGGTGAATCGGTTTTGAAAACAGCAAGAGACTCAACGGCATCCTATCTGAAGCTTGCCCGCATTGGAAACGTCATATTAGCTTTTCTGAGCGTGGAAGTCGCCGGCATACTATGCGGACTGGATATAGCCCGGAGCTGGCAGATCTTTGCGGCAGCGGTCGCGGCATCATTAATTACCGCCGGTGGAAACGCCGTCAACGATCTCTTCGACGTGGACATAGACGCAATCAATCGCCCGCGGCGTCCCCTCGTATCCGGAAAACTGACGACGAGGCAGGCGGCGAATTTCTATATCGTTACCACGCTGGCGGGTCTTGTCATCAGCGCTGCCGTAAATGTCTGGACGCTTCTGATTGCATCGGCCGCCGGAGTGCTGGTGTTCATGTACAGTTTCAGATTCAAGCGGATGATCTTCCTCGGCAACTTCGTCGTGGCATCGGTCACCGGTCTTGCGTTCCTCTACGGCGGCGCAGCTGTAGGGGATATCCGCAACGTCTACCCTGCAGCCGCCTTCGCTTTCCTTGCAAACCTCATACGCGAGATAATCAAGGACGCAGAAGACGTCAAAGGCGACGGCGAGATCGGCGTTCGCACGATTGCCACTAAGTACGGGACCAGGACTTCCGCGTGGCTTTCAATCATACTAACAGCTATACTTCTCTTCGTGGCCTGGGGGGCTTTTCAGTTGGGGATCCTGCCGATCCAGTTTCTTACGGTCTGCGGTCTAACGATATTCCCAATCGGAATTTACATAACATACCTGCTTATCAGTAGAGACGACTTTTCGGAAGCGAGTTTCGGCTACAAGCTGATGATGATATTCGGCCTTGTGGCTCTGATAGTAGGAAAAGTCTAAATTTTATTCACAACTTACGTCCGGTCCTCGCACGACAAAAACCAGGAGAGAGTGATGAAGAAGTACCTTTTGCCCCTATATGTTATCCTGGCAGTTTCAAGCGTATCTGCCCATAACCTGCCGCCGTCGCATCACGCACCCAACAGAGAATTTCACATGTCAAACGTAATCCTACGGCTGCACTTCAACATGAGTACGAAGACAGTATTCGGTGAAGTCTCGGAGACCATTACACCGTTTCGGACCTCTCTCGACTCGATTCATCTGAACGCCGTAGACATGAAGATAAAGAGCGTGACGATGAGAGGCGTCTCACTGAACTACCATTACGACGGAAAGATACTCACCATATTCTTTCCCAGGCCGTATGGATTGAATGCGAAACTCACCTACACGATCGTCTATTCGACGCAGCCATCCCGCGGGTTGTTCTTCATTACACCCGACAAGGGATATCCTAAGCGAAATCCCGAGGTATGGAGCATGAGCGAACCGGAAGATGCGCGGTACTGGTTCCCGTGTCACGACTATCCTGACGACTTCACGGCAAGCGAGATGATCGCGACAGTGCCCGCGAGCTGGACGGTCATTTCGAACGGCTACCTGAAGCGGGTTGCGGCGGTCGACGGAGGAACAGAAAAGAGATTCGACTGGGTCGAGCCGAGACCGCACGTCGTTTACCTCATCTCCATAATCGCCGGGAAGTTCGAAGAATTTACAGATCACCTCGGAAGGCTCCCGATCGATTTCTACTGCGATCCGAGTTACGGTTCGCTGATCAGGACGGACTTCGAGCGCGAACCGGACATCGTAAGATTCTATTCGCAAATAACCGGACAGCCCTTCCCGTGGGAGAAGCTTGCGCTCACGACTGTAACCGACTTCACATGGGGAGGAGAAGAAAACGTTTCAGCCATTACACTGACGGACGGCACACTCCATGACGAGGATGCCGAACCGGAGATTTCGAGCGTCCCGCTGATAGCCCACGAAACCGCGCACCAGTGGTTCGGGGACCTACTGACCACACGAAACTGGGCAAACTCCTGGCTGAACGAAGGTTTCGCCACGTATTTCGAAGCGCTTTACAGGGAACACGCCTTTGGAAAGCAAGCTTTCGAATACGAGATGTACAATAATCACAGACAGGTAATAGCCGCCGACAACGTCCGCCGCCAGCCGACAGTCTGGAAGCACTATGCCCGTCCTGTCGACGTGTTCAATACTTACATCTATCCGCGCGGCGCCTCGATGCTCAACATGTTGAGATTTTTCCTCGGCGATACGCTTTTCGACAAGGCCATACGGCACTACGTCAAAGAGTACAAGTACAGGAACGTCGACACTCACGATTTCGCCCAGGCGATTACGGAGGCGACCGGCTACAACATGAACTGGTTTTTCAGAGAGTGGCTCTATAAAGGCGGCCATCCTGATTTCAACGTCAGCTACTCCTACCATCCGGGAAGTGAAACAGTCAGGATGCGCGTCGAACAAATACAAACCGTCGACAGCCTGACCCCCGTCTATAGAATGCCTGTGGAAATCCAGATCGTCACTCCACTTTCCACATACCTGAAGAGAGTGTGGGTCGACTCCCTTTCAAACACTTATGAATTCCACGTCAACGGTAAGCCACTGATGGTCAATTTCGACCAGGGACACTGGCTGCTCGACCAGGTTTACTTCTCCAAGTCAGCCACGATGCTGAAGTATCAACTCCAGCACGATGCGGATGTCGTAGGAAGGATTCGCGCGGCAGAGGAGCTTGAGCGCGACTACAAGGATACGGCCGAGACGGCTCTCGTATCGGCTCTGAAGGACGACGACTTCTGGGCAGTCAGACAGGAGTGCGCAACGCTCCTCGGAAAATACAGTAACGGCGAGGCGAAGACCGCGCTCCTCGCGGCCGTCAACGATAAGGATCCGAGAGTTCAGACGGCGGCGATAAGCTCACTCGGCGAGTTCAAAAACGACAAGGCCATCGCCAGGCTCATGTGGGGAATCTTCTACAACAGGACAAACTATTTTGTCAGAGCCGCAGCAATCAATGCTATCACAGAAGTCGATCCCCACATGGCGCTTCACGTCATGTATACTGCCCTTGACAGGCGGTCATATCATCAGATCCTGCGAACGACTGCTCTACGTGACCTGACGAAGATCCGGCCACACATGGCACACGAGATCGCGGTAAACTACTCATTATATGGTGAGCCGGAATACCTGCGTACCGCGGGCATAGCTGTCCTGGCAGATATGGATATGGATCACAAAGAGACGGTGGCATTGCTGTCGAAATACCTCACCGATCCATACATATGGGTACGGGCGGGCGCAATCAACGGGCTCGGCAAGATCGGAGGCAAAATTGTCATACCGCTTCTGGAGGAGCGAGTGAAGACCGAACCGGACGGGCGTCTCGTCCAAATGGCAAAGGAAGCTATCGCTGAGATAAGAAGCAGAGAGAAGGCGTTGCCATCCGATAAATCTGACGGCTGACAATGCCGGAAAACCCTCCGGGTTCCTCGATCAGGCAGGAGCCGATTCCAATGCGGCTTCGTCCGCAGGACCACTGCCGTTGCAGCGGAACAGGGTTCGGAACTTGCGCCGAGGTTCGTACTCCCGATTCGATGCCGCTCGTGGAACAACCCCGGACGCGGCAATGACCGTTTTGGTCCCGATCCATTGAACTATTCCGCGCGATCGTTCCACCGAGGATGTCGCCGCACTCAACATCGAGCGGCGCAGTCGTGAGCATAAGCTTCGCAGCATCCCGTCAGAAAACTCGACGGGATGCACGGGTCTGATTGTAACGTCTCAATTTCCTTCCCGTATTTTCTCGAAAAGGAAATTTGATTGAGAAGTACGATACCGATTCTTACAATCCTTGCGCTGCTCGTCTCAAACTCATCGGCACAGGTTTCAACCGACACAACCAACGGGACCAGGTTCACAATCAAAGCCGTCCGGATTCATGGAGATATCGATCTCACCGGGAAGCTGAGCGACCCTCATTGGAAGCTGGCTCCAAGAGTGCATCTCGACTACGAGATACAGCCAGGCAACAACACACCTGCACCTCAGAAGACGACAGTAATGGTGCTATACAATTCAAGATATATATATTTCGGCTACGACTGCCACGACACCGATCCATCGAAGATCCGCGCACATGTGACTCAAAGAGACAACGCGTTCGACGACGACTTCGTGGGCGTAATAATGGATACTTACAACGACCACCAGCGGGCATACGAGGTTTTCGAAAATCCATTCGGGGTTCAGATGGACGGACTCAGGAACGGCAATAACGAGGACATGAGCTTCGACATGATCTGGCATTCAAAGGCGGCGATCAACGACAGCGGCTACACGGCTGAAATGGCAATCCCCTTCGCAAGTCTGCGCTTTCCGGCCGAGAAGGTTCAGAACTGGGGCATAGAATTCATCAGGAACGTCCCGAGAGGGAGCAGGGTCCAGATTTCCTGGGTAAGAATCAATATGAACAACCCGTGCCTCCTTTGCCAGATGGGAACGCTGGAAGGATTGAAGGGACTCGAATCCACAGGGTCGGCCGAAATACTTCCCTACGCGATGGGACTCGAGAGCGGCAACATAAACGACAACACGAATCCAACCTCCGGCTTTTCCAACGGAGCCGTCCAGGGAAGGTTCGGCGTCGGACTGAAGTTCGTTCCGAATCCGACTCTTTCGCTGGAAGGGGTCGTGAATCCCGACTTCAGCCAGGTCGAATCGGATGCCGCGCAGATAAGCGTTAACAACACGTTCGCCCTCTTCTATCCCGAGAAGAGGCCTTTCTTCATGGACGGAAGCGATATTTTATCGACTCTGATACAAGCTTACTATTCGAGGACGATCAACGACCCGATTGGAGCCGGCAAAGTAGTCGAAAAGGCCGGGCCGCTTTCGATTGCCTATCTCGGTGCGGAGGACAGGAATTCCCCGTTCATCGTTGCAGGAGAGGAAGGAAGCGTGTCGGACAACAACGGCTACAACACTTTCCTGACGCCATTCAGGTCATTCTCAAACATACTTCGCGCGAGATACAATTTCGGACTAAACTCCTACGTCGGCGCTCTAGCCACTACCAGGAATTTTACGAAAGCTCACAACTACGTCGGAGGTGCGGACTGGAGTCTGTTCTTCGACAACAGTTATACATTCGAAGGACAATTCCTTCTTTCGAATACGCGCGAGCTGAACGACACGAGTCTCGTTTCGGATCCAAGCTATTACGGCAACACGCATTTCTCGAAAGCATTTGACGGTCAGGAGTACGACGGGACGGGCTTCCTTGCGAGGATAAGAAGGCTCGCGCGGACTTACAGTTTCAGCCTGACATATACGGATTACTCCCCGACCTTCCAGGCAGAAGATGGTTATGTTTTTTCAAACGACCTGAGAAATCTCGACATGATACACAGCCTGGAGTTCTACCCCAACGGCGGGCTCGTGGACAACTGGGGAACCGATCTGGAATCGGCGATACAATTCGACTACCAGGGCACGAGGAAACATGAATACGTCGTGCCGGATTTCTATTTAAATCTGAAAAGCCAGACCAACATTTATGTAAGTTACATGCTTCTAAACAATGAGATGTTCAATTCCGTCAACTTCACCGGCGTTTGCCGCTGGAACTTCAGCGTTTACTCGGTACCAACGAGCTCGATCACTTTCAGCCTGAACGCTGCGATCGGAAGGTTCATATACAGAGCGGACCCGCCTGCCATCGGACGCGGCCACGACATCAGCGCGGAGATCGTAGTAAGACCAACGGATAAGCTCTCCGTAACCGTGGACTATTCGAGATCGCGGTTGTCGAACATAGTAGGCGGACAGCTTCTTTTCGACGGATATATTTCAAGGATCGCCGGCATCTACCAATTCAATACAAAGCTTTTCGTCCGGCTGATCGGTCAGTACGATGAGTTCCAGAAGGAGATCGAGATCGATCCGCTATTCAGTTACAAGCTGAATGCGTTTACGATTTTCTACGCGGGCTCGACGCACAGTCTTGAAGGGTACGGCCAGCCGTACGGTTTCGTTCAGACCGGCAGAGAGTTCTTCATAAAACTGCAGTACCTGCTGAGAAGCTGAAGGCTGAGAGATTCATAAACGATACCCTTTCTCCGTCACCCTTTCCGAAATGCGATTGAAATAGGAAAGGAGGCTGCCCAGTCCGGGTGGGAGCTCAGGATAATACCTGATACTTACGCTCTTGGATGTCGACGGTGTATTGCATGAGATCCTGAAATTGAACCCGTCCATTATCGTGGTAGGTCTCTCATAGAGGTCCTGGAGGGAGAAAAAATCCGAGGCCTGAAAAAGATCTCTGAGTGTATCCGTTTCACTTGCGGTCAGCCTGTAAATGAAGGTGTCGGGATGCGTCTGCGAGCCGACTGAGGAAGTGAGTTTCGCGCTCCCCGAAGAATCGATTTGCAGGTGCGTTGTCGAGCCGGCGTAGCCCCCGGTCATCCAGTATTCGTAGGTTGTGGCAGCAGGATTAGGAAGTTGTTCGGATTTACTACTGAGGATGTCACATCCATCGAACGCCGATAACAAAGCGAGAACAAAGACAATTTTCAGTTTTCCTTGCATAACCCTCCCTGACTCATGCAAAAGTAAACTGTTAAAGTGAGAAGGTCAACACTCGTCGGCAGAAACCGCGGTCAGCGTTTCCGAGCCGTACGTCGAAATGAAATGGTGTTGTCAACAAACACCGCTTTTCTGTCAGTCGTTTTTCCGGGGGACGATCCACCAAGCGATCAGGTAAGTAATCACTACCGGCAACACTCCGGTGATGAAACAGATGAATACGACTCCGAGTCTAACGAGTGTCGGATCCACATCGAACATCTGTGCGAGTCCGCCGCATAATCCTGCGATCTTTTTATCCGTGGTGGAGCGATAGAACTTTGTCATGTTACCTTCTCCATGATTAGACACTTTCGAAAGTAATCAGCGGCATGAAGAGATTTAAATCACGCGGACCCGGCAGGACTAATCCTTCTCCATAAGGGAGCGATACTTCTTCAGTTTTCCTTCCACAACGGCGGCGAGCATATCGGGATCCACCGGCTTTGTCAAGTAATCGTCGACACCGAGCTGGATGCCCGTACGCACGAAGAAGCTTTCATGCATTCCGCTCATCAAAATAAACGGCACCTTTTTGAGATGCGGGACCTTCTGTACCCTCTCGTAGAATGAGAATCCATCGCCTTCGGTGCCGGAGAACATGACGTCGGCTATGATCATATCCACGTTTGTCGTTTCGAGAAGCTTCAGCGCGTCGGTGGGGCTTTGCTTTGTCAGGACGCTGTAGCCGTATCCTTCGAGTACGGGTCTAACGGTGTCCAGGAAACTTTGCTCGTCATCGACGACCAATATAACCGCCTTCATGACGGCCCTCTGGAAGGCCGCGAGGATATGAGGCTCGAGCTTGCTGGACTCTTCGACTGTGATCTGATATTTCTGCTTAAGATCGTTCAGCGTCTTGTCGTCACCCGGTTTGACTTTTCCCCTCTTTATTTCCTTCTCGACCTCGGTGACGTAGACCTGGAGCCTAATATCGCCTTCACATTCGATATGATCCTCAAATGAGAGTTCGAGTACGTCTCTCAGCTGCATCAATTCGCGCGCGACGTCCGGTGTGATCGGAGGATGAGCCCATGCTTCGCGCAGACGGGTCATGTAAATGCGGAGTTTCTCTTCACGCGTATCAGGAAGTTTGACGCCCAGCAGTTTAAGTTTCTCTTCATAGCTGGCGGCGACGGAGAAGCGGGCGTCCGCGATTCTTCTTTCGATCTCTTTCTCCATCTCGAACCGCATCGAGGACCTTGCCTCGTTGAGTTTCTGCTGTTCTTCCTCGACTACTTTCTTACGATCGTCTTCCAGCCTCGACTGCTGGTTCTTAATCTCACTCTCGATCTGCTTTTCGAGCTTTTCGCGTTGAGATGCGAGCTCATTGACCAGCTTCTGTTCATAATCATTCTCGAGCTGTTTGCGCATGTCATAATACTTGCGGTCAAACTCGAGCTGTTCTTTTTTCCTCAGTTCCTCGAGGCGTTTCTGCAATTCCGTTTCGGTCTGTGCCTGTAGAGACTTATACCGTTCGTCGTAGGATTTCTCCACGTCGGTCTGCTGGGACTTGATCTGATCTTCGATCCTGGCCTTTTCGGCTTCCAGTTTTTCCTCAAATTCCTTCTGCAGTCTGACCCGGGCCATCTCCGCAAGTTTTTCGCGTTCCTTCTCCTGCTCTTCCTGGCTGGAGGTTTTGACTCTCGCGAGCTCGGCAGCAAGCTGTTTTTCGAAGTCGGCCTCCATCTGCTTTCTGCTGTCGGCGATGGCTTTACGTTCCTTCTCGAGGAGTGCGCGTTTTTCCCTGACGGCGGCCTCTTTGAGATCGAGCATAGATTTCTCATAGAGGGCGCTCATCTCGGCCCGTGTATCTTCCTCCGCCTTCTTTCGTTCGCTCGCAAGCTGCTGCCTGTAAGTGGCCTCCATCTTGCCGATTTCCATCTCGAGCTTCTGCTTGGACTGCTTTTCGAGTTCCTGCTTGAACTTTTCCTTTTCTTTCTGGAGGTTCGTTATCAAGGAAGCCCGTTCAGCCTCCTGCCACTCGCGTTCTTTTTTCAACGCGTCTGCGATTCGCTGTTCTGCCTTTCTGATTTCATCGGTAAATTTCTTGTCGTACTCGCTTTTGAGACGCGCTTCGATGTCCCGCCTGATAGCCTCCTCATCGACAGCAGGAGGTGGCGGTTCTACGGGAGCAGGCTCCGGTGTCACAGCTGCGGCTTGAGCGGCGGGTACACCGATCGGCTGGGGGGGCTGGGATGGTTGTGAAGGTTGTGATGGCTGGTTCTGGAGGGGCTGTTGCTGCTGTTGCCCTTTAGAAGCGGCAGCCTCCATTGCCTGTCTCCGTTCTTCGAGGGCGAGGGCATAGACGTTGTTAGGCTCAGTGGATCTTACTGCATCGAGCTCGTCCTTAGCTTCCGCAAATTTCCCTTCCCTGATATACTTGTCGGCCATCCGCAAATGGGCCGCTACTTCCAGCCTTGCGTTATCCTGAGGTTGTGGTGAACCTGTTCTAGGGCTTTGAGTTTTCTTAAAAAGCATCGTTACTCCGGAGAATCCTAAAACAAGTTATGAAAGGCCCCTTTGATTAGCAACAAATGCCCCTGTGCGATACATCAACACGAAATTCCCGCGAACTTCTCGGACAGGAACGGATAGAGAGTACGAGTCAGCCTTTGTCGGCGGCGTGATGCTTGATAACCTTCGCATCGACGAGAAATACCACATCCTCGGCGATGTTGGTGGCGTGGTCGGCAATGCGCTCGATATGTTTGAGTGCAACTATGAGATGGGCACCGGGTTCGACGATGTCGGGATTCTTCTTCATTTCGACGATAACCAGCCGAAATTTCTGCCTGTTCATTTCATCCACTATATCGTCCTGTCTACAAATCCGGCGGGCAAGTTCGGCATCCGCATGAATGAAGGCATCTATGCTGTCATGGACCATTCGGCGGGCGACATCTCCCATTTCGAGCAGGGCGACACTCTGAACGAGGTCATGAAAATTCTTCAACGGCTCGACCCGCTGGGCTATGTTCACGGCAACATCGCCGATGCGCTCCAGTTCATGATTCATCTTGATGGCCGATACCACGAGCCTCAAGTCCGTTGCCACAGGCTGCTCGAGCGCCATTATCTCATCGACCTGCTGGTCGAGCAGGTTATCGAAGTCGTTGACTCTTTTTTCCGTGTCGTAGACTCTCTTTGTCGCTTCGAGATCGCCGTCGTGGAGCGCGCGAAAGGCCAGATCGAGCTGTTCGTCGACAAGGCTTCCCATCTTAATCAGGTTTACCCTCAGCTCCTCCAGCAAATCTTCAAAATGTCTGTGCATTACATTCTCCTCTACTACAATGATAGGAACATAATTCCTGTCCGTTAAATTTCCATCCTATTTTTTTAAAAGGAATCCGAATTCCGACCCTTCTCCGGGCTCACTCTTCACCTCTATCTTACTGTTGTGAGCTTCGACAATATGTTTGACTATCGCCAACCCGAGGCCGGTACCGCCGACCTTCCTGCTGCGGTCCTTGTCGACCCTGTAGAACCTCTCGAAGATCCTCCCGAGATGTTCCTTGCCGATTCCGCTGCCATTGTCTTTAACGAACACCCTGACCGAGTTCCGGAGCTCTATGACCCCGACTTCCACTTCTCCCCCTTCGTCGGTGTACTTAATGGAATTATCAATAAGGTTCGACATGACCTGGCGGAGTCGGTCTTTGTCTCCCAGCACGAGTAGTTCGTTTGAATCAAGAGTTGTGGAGAGCCTGATAGATTTCTTATCCGCCTTCGGCCGCATCTCATCGACGACGTTCTTGAGAAATTCGGAGATATTGAAATACCTGAAACTCATTCTCATTTCTCCGCTCTCTATCCGGGAAATCTCGATAAGGTCGTTGAGCAATGTATTCAACCGTTCCGAGTGCTCGTATGCCTTCTGGAGGAATTCCCTGTTGACTTTAGGGTCGTCGATCGCGCCGTCTATGAGAGTCTCGATGAAGCCCTGTATGCTGAATATAGGAGTCCGGAGTTCATGCGAGACGTTGGCGAGGAATTCACTCCTGACTCTTTCAAGCTTTTCGAGTTTTCCGATATCGGCCTTCAGGTTTCCGACAATCTGGTTTGTCAGGGCACTTACCTGTCTAAGTTCAACCGCGCCGGTTTCGGGGAGCTGGACTGAAAGATCGCCTGCACTTATTCTCCGTAGAGCGTCGACAATCATGTTAATGATCTTCGTCTGCCTTCGCCGAAATGCGACGAGGACCTCTTCGAAGAAGAAGAAAATCACGGTGCTGATGGCGGCAGTAATGAAAAGATGGTGCTCCAGCAGCGACGGCCGGAGCCGGAAAGCATTCTCCACGACCAGGAAGATGAAATAGACCACCACCCCAACCAGAAGCGCAAGTACGGTTCTTGCCTTGTAGGAATAGATCAGCGTGTTCATTCGATCTTGAATTTATAGCCTACGCCTTTGATAGTTTCGATCATTTCGGCGTGGGTACCGAGCTTTTCACGGATTTTCCGGATGTGGACATCCACGGTCCGGTCTCCGACATAGACGTCGGCACCCCACACCCTGCTAAGGAGAGTCTCGCGTGAAATGACCTTCCCCTCGTGAGACGCGAGGTAATAGAGTATCTCAAATTCCTTTCGCGGAAAGAAGACCTGTTCCCCGCCGATCTTCACCATATAACTTTCCCTGTCGATGATAACCTGGCCGAAGTCGAGGTTCTTTCCCTCTTCGGACTTTACACCCTCGTAGCGTCTGAGGACAGCACGTATCCTGGAAATCAGTTTTCTGGGACTAATGGGCTTCACGATATAGTCATCCGCGCCCAACTCGAGGCCGAGCACCTCGTCAAATTCTGCGCTCTTGGCGGTAAGGAAGATGACAGGCACGTTTGAAGTCTTCTCGCTTTGATTGAGCGATTTCATGACTTCATATCCGTCCTTTCCGGGAAGCATAATATCAAGGAGGATGAGGTCCGGCTTGACCTCGGCGGCTTTCTTAAGGGCTTCGATGCCATCGGTAGCGGATTCGACTTTGAATCCTTCGCGTTCGAGATTGTACCGAATCAGCTGGACGATGTCCTTTTCATCGTCGACTACCAGGACGCTTTTCATAAGAGACTCCTTTAGTTGGAGGGCAAGAGGATGGGGGTACGAGCCGGTTCCGCTTCTTCACTACCTTACAGGTTATGAAGTTTGGAGGCGACGGGCGGATTCGAACCGCCGCATAAAGGTTTTGCAGACCTCTCCCTTACCACTTGGGTACGTCGCCGTCATAATGTTAATAGCCCACAGTCGACACCAGTACTCACAACACACGGGGCGCATTGCCATGAGCCAGGAGGATATCAGCTATGAGCTACCTTTCGAGCGGGAAACGGGACTCGAACCCGCGACATCAACCTTGGCAAGGTTGCGCTCTACCAACTGAGCTATTCCCGCATTGCGTTGAAAATATAGCCGTAAGGGGAAGAAAAGTCAAGAACTTGCGGGAGACGGTAGTGTCCTAATTTCGACACGCGTTGTCTAAGAAAGTTCTTAGCTAACCGCCAAGTCCGCCAAGAACCGCGAAGGATAATTCTGAAGTGAAGAACTTGGCGTTTCTTCGTGATATTGGGGGTTCATTTAAACACTTTTGTGAAGGAAATCAAATTAGGACACTACCCGGGAGACAAGGTGGCATGCAGCAGTCGTGGAAGGTATTCGGCCGACGATCTTAACCGCCAAGGGCGCGAAGGAACGCCAGGAAATCTTAAACCGGATGACCGGTTGAGCTAACCGGTAACATTATCCTGCGTTGATGAGAGATTCGACCGGGATGTTGAGCTTCTCATGGAGCGACTTTATCATCTTTACCGTCAGCTTTCGCTTACCACTCATGATATCGCTTGCACGATTACTCCCGCCAACAATCCCGGCCAGGTCCGCCTGCTTCAACCCCATTTGTTCGAGCCTGAACTTTATGGCTGAAATCGCGTCCGGTGCCGGAATCGGGAAGTGTTGACTCTCGTAGGAATCAACGAGCGTCGCAAGGACGTCCAGTTCATCTCCTTCGGCTGTACCAACTTCCGCCCCCCACAGTTCCTCGATTCTCTTTAATGCCCGTTCATAATCTCTCTTAGTCCTGATCGGCCTGACGTCCATCATACTTCCTCTGCGTTTATCCTATCGTATTGCCTGTGAGTGCCAATGAATCGGATGTAGGCAATCTGGAGTCTGGAATCCATAGCAACCACAAGCCTGCATTCGTTTCCCTTTATATTGAAGACGACCCTTTTGTTCGCGACGATGCTGGCACTGCCGAATATTCTGTTAACCTCGTTAGGAGTCTTCCAGTTTGCCTTTCTCGCTTCGGTGAACCACTCCCGCAAGGGCACTTCTGCGTCCTCATGTCCGGGGTGCTGCCAGAAATCCTTCAGCCTCTTGCGGGCAATTATTCTCACGCGACAATCTAGCTTCTTCCCAAATTGGGAGCACGGCCAGTTTCGGCAGCAGGTCTCGCCTTGAAGGATTGACGGGAGGTATCGCTGCAAAAGTCGAGTCCCTTCACCCCGGGTACTTGCTTGCCAGCGGGTCGACGCTCATCCAGCGACTGGACCACGCATCATAGTACCTCGCTCTGAAATAGTACAGACTTGTTTCTGCGTCGAGTTCCTTGGAGGTAAATCCCGCTCGGAGCGGGATTTCGGCAACATCTTTTTCCATTTTTGGATGCCTAAATTTGTACCTCCCATCCGCCGAGCCCATTCCGTTGCGCCCAGGAATCTGCTCGCGCCGAGGTCGCCGGGCACGCGAATGGGAAGCAGGTACTAAACCCAAGTTCGCTGCTATCCCTTAGCTGACAGCGAGTACTCACGGGTCCTCGTCCGGACTTCCCGATTCAACCTTTTTGAAAGTCTCTTCTCTTCAACCTCCAGATCGTAGTCCATCTGAAGTCCAAGCCAGAACTGTGGCGAATTTCCAAAGTAGCGGGCGAGACGGAGAGCAGTGTCTGCGGTTATGCCCCGCTTCCCCCGTACAATTTCGTTAATCCTCCGCGCGGGAACACCGACTTCATTCGCTAACTTGTTTTGGCTAAGTTCCATCGGTTTCAGAAACTCTTCAAAGAGGATCTCGCCGGGATGGACGGGTTTCATCTTCTTTATCTTCATTAGTATTCCTTAATGATAATCTACAATTTCCACATCATACGCATCATGGTCACGCCACTCGAAACAAACGCGCCACCTGTCATTGATTCGAATGCTGTATTGTCCTTCCCTATCGCCGTGGAGCGCCTCCAGCCTGTTGGCGGGCGGGACGCGCAGATCGTTTAGGGTAATGGCCCGATTCAGCATCCTCAATTTTCTCAGTGCGACCCGCTGTATCTCCATAGGCAGCTTCCTGGAAACGAAACGTCCGAATATCTTCTCTGTCTCCTGATCCTTGAATGACCGAATCACTAAACAAGCCATAACGCAACCCGTTAAGGCTCAATATCACATCCCCCCGAGATCCGTGGCCAGCCTTGAGACTTTCATTACTCACACTCCACCCCGGGTACTTATTTGCCAGTGGGTCGACACTTATCCAGGTGCCGCTCCATGCATCGTAGTAGCGGGTGCCAAAATAGTAGAGCGAGGTTTCGGCGTCGAGCTCCTTTGACGAGTATTTGTATCTTCCATCGCTCGAGCCGGACAGGTTTATCTGTGGACTCGAACCGGGCATCTGCTCGCCAAGGGGATGAAGGTTATTGTAACCACCAATCGCTCCAGCGGAGCGGTTCCAGAAATCTTCAGACATGCACGGCAGTGGCGAGAGTTACGCAGTCCTGTCGTCGAAGACGTATACCGGTGTTTCGACAACCTTGTCGGGCTTCTCCTGGCCCATCACCTTCGCACGGAGGCGCTCCACCGTGGCCGGGGCAAAGTATTGCTCACCTGTCTCCTCATTGACCCTAGCAGGGACGTTCTCCACGACGTAGAATTTTCCCTCGATCTCAAGCGTATACGTCACACGCTTGTCGACGAGACGCTCCTCATGACCTTTCATACGTCCTTCATTATTTTGAAACCTTCCCACGACTCCGAGTCCGGTTCATACACGGTAATTATCTTCAAAAAGTCCCTGGTCGGATAACTACAATGGATATGGACAGGTCTGCCGCGAAGTGTCCTTCCGAACACAAGGCTACTCGGTCCGTATTTGTCTTCTGGATAGCCCTCAATAATTTCTCCATTCAACATTGCCCCGCGGATTTCGTCGACGCCAATATTCCGAGTGATGCTCTGGTCGACAGCATGTCTCGAATACTCGAGCTTCCCGTCGGAAACCTTTCGTCGGATTTCGGTTATCATTTCCCAAGAAATTAGCCATTGACGAAGCTACACTCAAGCAAGGAACCCCGGCAAATTTGATTTACACCCGGGCCCCACCCCGGGTAGTTCTTTGCCAGCAGGTCGGGGCTCAGCCAGCGAGCAGTCCGTCCAGGGACTGGACAAACTCCTTCGCACAGCTCAGTCCAGATGTCGCAGTCGGTTATTGTATAGCAGTCTCTTTCCATCTCATTGTCCTTGCGTATCACCTACTCGGTTGAAGAATCTATTACTCTATCCGTGATATTGAATCTTATATATGCCTGCTCGGCTTCCTTTTCTACAAAGTCGAAGAAAGAACGGTACCATTACATCCGAGACTCTCTGAGATTCTTTCGCTTCGGACACAAGTAGATCACACACCGTTTGTTTTCCTCAGGCCTGACATGGAACAGATTCGTAAGGATACAGCTAACAAGAAGTACAGGAAGTATTGCAAGAAAGCCGGATTGGATGTGCGTTTCCACTTCCACACATTACGCCATACGTTTGCATCTCACCTGGCGATCAACGGGGTGAGCATCTATTTCATCCAGAAAATTCTCGGTCACCAGTCTATCGAGACGACAGCGCGAATCTACGCGCACCTTCAACCCGAACCACTGGTACATGCGGTGAAGCAGCTAGGATACTGAGAAGTGCGAGTTGGCAGCGAGTACTCTGATCTCGATTGAATGCGGTTAGTGCAAACAGAGTAAGCAGAGATCCGGGAGAGACGGTTGACGAAGTCTATCAGGGAGATTGGGGAAAAAAGATGGTGACCGTAGTGCCATATTCGTGGATTGGAATCCGCAGGAGACGAAGGTGAGAAGAGGCGGAAATGGAAAATCCCACAAAACACAATGCTCTGTGGGATTTTTCTGTCGGGGTGAGAGGATTCGAACCTCCGACCCCCTGCGCCCAAGGCAGGTGCTCTAACCGGACTGAGCCACACCCCGAATGAAAGATTACCGATTAATATAGCTTACCATTTACAAATTCGAAAGACATCACTTCCCGGCGACCGCAGCTGGCTCCGTCGCCATTGGTTCTTCAACGGGGCGTTCGTATCGAGGCTGGTGACATATCGATTATACCTCGAACGGTTGTGGTGTCCTAATTTGATTTCCTTCACAAAAGTGTTTGAAATGAACCGCCAAGATCACGAAGAAACGCCAAGTCCTTCACTTCAGAATAATCCTTCGCTGCTCTTGGCGGACTTCGCGGACTTGGCGGTTAGCTAAGAACTTTCTTAGACAACGCGTGTTGGAATTAGGACACTACCCGGAACGGTCCACAAATTGCAATTCACGCTTCCGATTGATAACTTCATAAAAAACTTTTCCCGCTACGCGGGACATTTTTTTCAATAGACGATGCTGCGCGACTTTTACAATAGATTCGAAGCTTTCTCGAGAAAGCACCAGCTCATATCTGACGGTGACAGGATACTTACGGGCGTATCGGGCGGAATAGATTCGGTAGTCCTGCTGGATCTTCTCATGGAAATGAAGGGCCGCCGGGACATCGATATTTCGGTCGCGCACATCAACCACCATCTCAGGGACAAGGAGTCGGACGAAGACGAGTCATTCGTCAAGGGACTCGCGAACGGATACGGCATAGAGTGTTTCGTCCATGGCGCCGACACAAGAGCATACATGCTCGAGCATAAGGCTTCTCTCCAGGTAGGAGCCAGAGATATCAGGTACAAGTTTTTCGAGACGGTGAAGATCCTGAAAAATTTCACGAAGATCGCCACAGCTCATAACGCCAACGATAACGCAGAGACAATTCTCTTCAACCTCATCCGCGGCTCCGGCACGAATGGACTGGGCGGGATACCCGTGAAGCGAGAGACCATAATACGTCCGCTGTTGTTCGCGGAAAGAAGCGAGATCGAACAGTACGCGAAGCTGAAGAGCTTGCGCTTCAGGGAGGACTCGTCCAACCTCAAGAGTTACTACACGCGCAACTTTATACGGCACTCCATACTTCCCCAGATTAAGGAGAAGATGAACCCGGGTGTCATCAACACCCTCAATCGTACGGGTGAGATTTTCCAGGAACTCGCTTCCTTCATCAACAACGAAGTGCGGTCGCTGTACCAGAATCTCGCGAAGGATTTCGGAGAGGGCAAGCTTGTTTTGGACATCTTCAAACTGAGGAACTCCCTCCTGTTCATACAGGAGAACATAATAATACAGGCACTCCGCAATTTCGTGCACGGCGAGATCGACCACGCCAAAGTTCACGGCATCATGGATCTCCTCGCGGCGGAAACCGGTAGCTCGATCGAGATAGGCAACGAAGTGGTCGTGTACAGAGACAGGTACAATCTCGTCTTCATCAGGAACCCGAAGGAGCAGTCGGAATTCGTTGCCGAGATCATTCCTGGAAAGAAGTATGAGTTCGACGACTTCTACTTCAACAGTGAAGTAGTAGGCCGTGAAGAAGTGCACTTTTCTCTTTCCCCGGTTGTTGAGTTTATTGATGCAGATGCGGCCGGCGAGATACTGACATTGCGTAACTGGCACCCGGGTGACTGGTTTATCCCACTCGGAATGACAGGGCACAAGAAAATAAGCGACTTTTTAATCGACTCGAAGATACCGGTTTATCAGAAAAACAATGTCTTCGTCCTTACCAACAAGGATGGAATAATCTGGGTCTGCGGATTAAGGGTCGATGAGAGGTTCAAACTCAAAGAAGAGACAAGGAGAATACTGAAACTTGAATTCGGTTATAAATGATCCAGGGCGCACGATTACGGTCAACAACGAAAGATTCCGGGTGTACATCACGGAAGAGGAGATCCAGAAGCGCGTTCAAGAGCTTGCGGCTCAGATCAATAAGGATTATGCGTCACGGACACCGATATTCATAGGCGTTTTGAACGGGTCCTTCATATTTTTCTCGGATTTGATTCGCAAAATAGACCTGGATTGCGAAATAGACTTCTTCAAGCTGTCTAGTTACGGAGATGCGAAAATCTCTTCTGGAAATGTGAAACTTTTGAAGGACTTGAACTGTCAAGTAACTGACAGGGACATAATAATCGTGGAGGATATCATAGATTCCGGACTGTCGATGGACTTCATCAAGAAGCTGATTACCAAACAGAATCCGCGGTCGTTTGCAGTCGTAACCCTCCTTTACAAGAGTGATTGCGTTAAAATCGATTTTAAGGTAGATTATATAGGTTTCCAAATTCCCAACCATTTCGTCATCGGCTACGGACTGGATTATGCACAAAAGGCAAGGAACCTACGATCAATTTATATTTTGGATAAATAGCTCGACCGCCGAAGGCGGGATATAAACAGGAGTTTTTTTTAGATGCCAAATTCGCAGAACGATAAAAATAAGAGCGGCCAACAGCAGAAGAGGCGGGTTTCACCACCGAACCTCAAGCGAAAACCGAACCAGCCGCCTGAGGACGATTTCAACTGGCGGACAGGCAAGATTATCATCGGGTGGGCGACGATTATTCTGGCGGTTTTCCTGATAATGACGCTCTTCCGGGGGAACAGCAACCCCGAGACGGAGATAACATATACTCAGTACCAGACTCTCCTGGATTCAAACCTTATCAAAGAGGCGGTGATCAAGAAATCCGACGTCAACAATTACGATTTCCATGGCGTGCTGAAGGAGCCGACCGAAATCACGACCGACACAGGAAAGAGGATCAAGATAACCCGATTCGTCGTGTTCCTCCCGCAGGCTGCTGACCAGAACGTTGTCGACTCATGGGAAAAGGCCGGTGTAAAATTTAACTTCGTCAAAGAGAGTGACGAGTGGGTAAACGGTTTGATAAATTTCCTGCCGTGGGTTCTGATCCTCGGTATCTGGCTGGTGTTCATGCGGAGGATGCAG
>JAJZNW010000068.1 GCA_021811615.1 Bacteroidota bacterium | reverse complement strand
TCACTGGACTGCTCCAGGGAAAACCAACAGCGGTTGACTCCTCATACTACGTGACGACAAGCCTCCCGCTCGGGCTCCTTATTATCGCCTTGATAGGCGTGGCTCAGCTTGTTTGGTGGGACAAGTCGGATCCGAAAGTTTTCAGAAACAGACTCACGTTGCCTGTTGCTGCAGCGTTATTCACGGTGATCGCGGCACTCCTCCTGTCCGTCAAGGACGTGTGGGTGATAGTTATAATGGGTGCGGCGGCTTTCGCCTTCGTCGCCCATGCGGCCGCGGCATTGAGAATAATCAGGGGAAATCCGAAATACATCGGTGGCCCGATCGCTCATGCCGGTTTGGCCCTGATGTTTATCGGTATCATGGCTTCCACGACACTCGAAACAAAGAAGGTGGTCGAGCTTCCGCAGGGCACCGCGGTTAAAGTCTTCGGCCAGGAGCTGACGTACACCGGGAACAAAGAAGTCGACGGCAAGAGCGTCTACATCGTACACCTTCAGAACGGCAGCACTTCTGCCGACCTGAAACCGGTCATGTATTACAGCGATTATAACCAGGGCACGATGCGCGAGCCCGACATCAAACACTACTTCGGCTATGACTTCTATCTGAGCCCGATGGGTATCGACAACGGCAGCGGTATGTCGAACGCAAACGGAGTCACGGTTGTGACCCTCGTGAAAGATCATCCTACCACTCTCGCAGATGGAACGCAGCTGACGCTGACGGGGTTCTCGATGAACTCCTCGAGTCATCAGGCCATGGAGGCGGGCGGAAGCTTCGGAGTAGGTGCCGTCGTGAACGCGACGAACGGCGGGAAGACCATCCGGATCGTGCCGGAATTGAATTTTACAGATGGGAAACAGAAGGCGGTGCCTGCTGAAGCGTTCGGCAACATGCTCGTCATCATGGACATGAACGTCGGTATGGGCGGAGCGGGCAGCGCGCCAAGCGTAAGAATGATTGTTCACTCGGGCGATATTGCAAAGGCAGCAGTAACACCTGTTTTAACCGCAGAAATAGACAGGAAGCCGCTTATCGACTTCCTATGGGCTGGTACGGTATTACTCTTCATAGGGCTGATTATCTCGATGTACAGACGTTTCACAGAGGAAAGCGTGTCCAGGAAGTTGTCTCCCGTCAACCTGTCCGAAAATACCAGTAGTTCCTCCGCAGCAGTGCCTTCGGTTGCCGCGGTGGTAAATCCGCAGACCAGGGTGGCAAAGGATCCTGCGGAGAAGACCGAGGTGGAGAATGTCAAAGATTGATTTCCAGTACATCGACGGGATACGATCCCAGGTATGCAAGGAGTGCTCGAAGAGCGACGAGAACGGCAAATGCACGGCGGGTCCGGATGCGGAATGTGTTCTCGAGCTTTACCTGCCTCAGGTGACTAAAGCATTGGAGGCTGCGCACGGCGGGAGCCTCGATGAGTATATGGTCGCGTTGAGAACTGAAGTTTGTACGACATGCAAGTACAAGGGCGAGACCGGTTACTGCTATACGAGCGATACTTTCGGTTGTCCTTTGGAGTCGTTCTTCGAGACGATCGCAAACGCCGCCCTGAAACTGGACATGGCTTGAGTAGAATGAGATTTTGAAGAGCTCGATCCTCCTCCCTGAGAATCGATCCGTCTGATCCTCATATTCAGACGGACTGCTCCTCCTAGACGCGGTCTGGCCTCCTCCGGACCGCGTTTCCTGTTTTTATAGCCGCTAACCTTGTCAAGGTTATGCTCTGCCTGTTGCTGAATGTCCGGTTTGATTTTTCACTTCCGGTCGCTTAAACTCTGATTAAGCGGGGAAGGGTAGTGGACATGAGGTAGTATCAAGTCACTAACTTCTCGCAGCCTTTTATATGTTGACGCAGTACATGTAAATCTCCTGCCGAGACGCAAAATGTGTAAAGGGAACGGCTCACATGAGCCGAGCTGAGGTAACTGAGGAGGAGCACCAATGGGGAAGATTGGCGGAGCAATATTATTCGATGAGGGAAATGCTGATGCGCCAGTATCTCGGAATTACTGGGCAGACAAAGGGAAGAAGCTAATGGATGAGAATTATCACCGCTTGCGTGGAGTGGAAGATGTAAGCGCGGTACTTGGGATTAACCCGGGTTACTTTCGCCATGTTTTCTACGCTGCGTTTAGAATATCGCCAAAGCTTTACCTCTCATTAGCAAAGATAGAGCATGCGCGGACAGTTCTAAGGGATACATCGTTGAAGGTTAGCGATGTCGCAGCTGCAGTCGGTTTTAGGGAAAGGAGCGTGTTCGAAAAGACCTTCAAGAAGCTCGTTGGGGTCTCCCCGTCCCGATATAGAGAGCTTTCAGCCACTGTCGAAAAAGACACGCGAAAATGACACGCGTTTCTGACGCAAGTTGATTGACCTTAATCGAGATCACCGTTAAGCTTTGATGTAACCTTGATCAAGGGTCTTTTTCGTCCTGTGTAAAACAAAAAAACAACGAGGAGTGAAACGATGAATAACGCGATTTCGAGATTTGAAAGTCACTGCCTTCCTGTGTTTATAGCAGCCGTATTGTTTGGTTTCATCCCATCAGTGTTCGCCAAATCTTATCTGCCCACAAGTTCAGGAATGACAGGCAAACCCCAGACTGTGAGTATAAGGAACCTTCCGCGCGGTCTGTCGGCTATGACGAGTACCGCAATGCAGATGCCGGGTCCTTGGTTGGATAACCCCGAGTACCTAAGTGAAGTCCAGAATGTGCGAGTCAGCCCCTTCTGGGGAGGAGCTAGCCCCGAAGAGGATTCTTCCCGCATGGTCGGCGACGCCACAAATTCAGACCGCAGTGTTATAAACGCCCCTCAGTCATCATCGCAGGGCGTGACTTTCTCTGGTGTTGCCTATACTGGTGAGAACCCTCCGGATCCTGTGATTGCCGCAGGGGCCAATTACTTGGTTGAAGCGGTAAATTTATCGGTCGCGATCTATGATAAATCTGGAAATCAGGTCTACATCTCCACATTCCAAAATTTCTTCGGTAGCTTGGCTTCAGGCTTATTCCTTTACGATCCGAAGCTCTTGTATGATCAATATTCCCAGCGGTGGGTCGTGCTACTCCTAGGCTCAACAAATTACGAAGTTGCACCGTCATACTATTTGATCGCTACTTCAGAGACCTCAGACCCAACCGCAGGTTGGTACCTTTACAAGGTCGGCGCCACCTTCTCGGATTTCTACTATTCGGATTTTCCTGGTTTGGGGGTCGATTCGACGGCCATTTATGTCACCTCGAATCAATGGAACGGAAGTGTCACTCCAAACACTTTCGAGTACGCACAGCTATTCGTCTTCAATAAGGCGGAATTCTACTCCGGTCAGAGCGCCAGTTATTATGTCTTCCGGGGAAACGATCTCGTAAATTCGGACGGAACCAAGGCCGCAACAGTGAAGCCTGCCCATGAGTATGGAACTGCAAGTGCTGAGTTCCTCGTTAACATCGGAACGTTTTATGGGTTCTCAAACGTAACAAGGAACCTCATTACCGTCTGGACTGTAACCAGTCCCCTATCAAATCCGCAGTTGAATCGCGAGGCTACCGTTACTGTAGGCTCTTACAAGAATCCCCCTCTCGCCGCACAGGGAGGCGGCGGAAATGCTATCGTGACAGATGTTGCCAGCGCCTCTGATGTGGTTTACATAGGAGGTTATGCTTACACCACGTTCTGCACTGCTTATAACTGGGGAGGCGGGACTGTGTCAGCCATCAGATATGAAAAAATAGACGTAAGTTCAAACGTAGCAACAATAGACGCGGTATATGGTGCGAACGGAGTTTATTACTACTACCCAAATATATTCGCGGATGCAGTTGGAGATATGGCGCTTGTATTTAACGAGTCCAATTCATCTCAGTATATCGGTGTCTATTGGGCCATACGTACCCCTTCGGATGCACAGATGGAACCGAGCCAAGCCCTGCAACTTGGACTCGGCCCATACAAGGTTGGCGGCGGAAATGACAGGTGGGGTGATTACAGCGGAATTTCTTTGGACCCCACTACCAGCAATGAATTTTGGATGTGTGGAGAATATGCTACAACGAACCAATCTGAATGGGGAACCGCGATTGGCTCGGTAACAGCGAACCTGGGATCGGGATCGAAAGAAATTGCTTTGACATCTGTTGCTAAACTGCCGCGTTCATTTGCCTTGTTGCAAAATTACCCGAATCCTTTCAACCCTTCGACTGTAATCACATACGAACTGCCGAGCAATTCTCGTGTAGTGTTGCAGGTGTACGATATCCTGGGCCGCAGAGTTGCCACTCTTGTCGACGGACAGCAATCGGCGGGAATTCATGAGGTAAAATTTAACGGCTCTGGACTCGCCAGCGGAATTTATTTCTATCGCATCACCACCCAAGACTATACGAAATCGGATCGAATGCTTCTACTCAAATGACGGAAGGGCACTCGGACATCCGCCAATAATTCAGTCGCTTTCCCATTGGGACTCAGTGGTACGTCGCGATATTTGCTTTTGAATATAGTCCCAATTCACGTAACTTCTGAATGTGGTTGCGGTGCACTGCACCGCAACCACGACTTGATACTACGGGCGCGGACGGCAACACCAATTAAGACGGCTGGATTCATATTTCTGAGTACGCAAAGCCTGACAGGGTTGCCAGTTTAATCCGACGTTCCGTGGTTAGGCGTTGAACGCTTTACCAAATCATAGCGTTAGAGTTTGACAACCAGCGGGCGAGAGCTGGCCGGATCACGCTGACGAGGACGAGTGAGATAAGTTTGACCTTATTATGAGGCGCCAATACCACGAGTCGACCTTTGGTATACCTTTGATGATCGCATGGAAGGAGTATTTATCCCTTTTCGTCTGCGTGACGTACCAGCCTGAAGTGTGAAGATCCAACGGACCTGAAATAGGACACTTCGAGTCCTTTGCGCGGGTCGTCTGCACGGATGCTCCATTGGCAGGTATTGGGCGGTAAGATTAGAGTTGGCGGGTTTGTATTGGGAGAGCGCTACGAAGCATAGGGCCATTTTTGCGATATTCTAACTGAGTATGTGGTAGGAGGACCATTGAACAGAATCGAAAACAAAGTAATGGAAATTGTTAGGTCACGGTTTGCGCGAAACAATGTTCGCATTTTGGAGTTGGCCCCGGGAGAAGGTGGTCTTACAAGGGCTTTGATTGAAACCGGTTATACAAATGTCGAGGCGATGGATATTAACCCGGAGAGATTCGAGGTTAAAGGAGTGAAATGCCATCGGGGGAATTTGAACGAACCGCTCCCGTTTGAATCCGGGACATTTGATTTAATAATCGCTGTCGAGGGTATCGAGCACTTGGAAAACCAGTACAGATTTGCTTCAGAGTTGAATAGGATTCTTAAGGAGGACGCATACGCCATAGTGACTACGCCGAACATAATAAATTTCGCGTCGCGGATAAGGTTTATAATGACCGGGTTCTACGCCCTTGCCGCAAGACCGAGTAGCGAGTTCGAGAAGAACTGGGTCATTGAGCACATCTACCCGCTGACTTTCTGGCAGCTACGTCACATACTACACACCAACGGTCTGTTCATCCGGCACATCACCACGGATCACATAAGAAAATCTTCCCTGATCGGATTATTGTTGTATCCTTTCACTTACTTGCTGACGTGGAAATCTCTTGCCAAGGAAGGCGATTCGCGACAAAGAGAAAAGAACAAGGAAATCTTACATCAAATGTACTCTCCCTCTCTGTATTTGGGACGAACTCAGATTATATTCGCTCAGAAGCAAAAGAGCACTTACGTTAAGGCGACGTGAGAAAATCCAGCCCATCGCTCAACCTTGTCAAAGTTTTTCATTATTCCTTTATCCCCACCTTGACCTCTTCAGTTCCGACAACCCTCTTCAACTCCTTCGGATCTATTTCCACGAGGACCCCCTTTTCCCGCCGTTGATATATCCGGACCGCGTTTCCTTTTTTATGGGAGCACCCTTGTCAAAGTTTCTCGACCAAAGGCACAGAACCCGAACGCATCCTTCAAACTATCCGGCGAACCTTGACAAGGTTACCCGGGTTGAAAAACCTTATCAGCCCTTCAAACCTTAGTAACCATCCCGTCCCCACTCTCATGGAACCTTATTACCTTATCACCGGCGGTAAACAGATAAGGCAGGGAATAAGGTAATAAGGTTGAGATTTGGACTGTGTGGTGTTACTAAGGTTAGGTGGCAGGAATAAGGTCCTGTCCTGCGCGAGTTCGGTGGTGAAGTTGACATTACATTCGGCACGCTCTATATTCGACTCAGGTGTTCCACTGTCCGCGGATCAGGGCAAGAGGCACGATTCAACGGAAGGACAGTCAGGGAATGCTGGTTTGAGAAACGAGGGCTGATGTTTGTATCTTTTGGGAAGAATATGGCCGACAAAGCAAACATAAACCCACTTGTATTCAAATGGGCGCGGGAATTTGCCAGGATTACCGAGGAGGCAGCCGCGGCTAAAGTCCAGGTATCGACAGAGAAACTTCAAGAATGGGAAGCTGGCACAAGCCAGCCGACTATCCGTCAGGCCCAGACGTTGGCGAAGGCATACAGGCGGCCTTTCGCGCTCTTTTTCCTTCCCGAAATTCCCAGGGACTTCCAGCCGCTTCAGGACTTCAGGCGAAAAGGAGCAAGACCTCTGGGAACTCCCTCGATTTTCATGGTCCGTGAGATTCAGCAGAAGCAGGCCTGGATAAGCGAAGTGAACCGGGAGAACGGCGAAGTAAAACTGCCTTACGTCGGGAGATTCTCGCTGAAGGACAACCCTGTGACCGTTGCGAACGATATGCTTGACACGCTCGGCATCGCGCCGTCCGGCTATTCCACGGATAACCCCGTAAGAGAATGGATCGACCGGGCGGAATCGAAAGGCATATTCGTTTCACGGACCAGCTTCATCCATTCGCGGTTGAAACTGGATGCGGAAGAATTGCAGGGTTTTGTCATTGCCGATGAGTACGCTCCGTTCGTGTTCATAAATTCCGACGACTGGGATGCACCGCTGTTGTTCACGCTCGTCCATGAGCTCGCACACATATGGATAGCCGAAACCGGTATCTCGAACGAGATAGAGCCGGACGTTCAGAACAGGAAGAGGCTCCACCCGGTGGAGTTGTTTTGCAACGAGGTCGCCGCAAATGCGTTGATGCCCGCAGACATCGTCCGGGAGATCGGCGCTGACATCTTCCGCTCTGCCGATGAGGTCTTACAGGCTTCAAAGAGATTTGGAGTGAGCTCCTTCGCGCTGCTGGTGAGGGCGCTGAACCTTGAGCTGATCTCACACGAAGTATACAGGAACCTGAAACGGGATGCGGACGCCGGCTACAGGGAATTCCTGAAGCGTGAAGATGAGAGGGCCGCAAGGAGAAAGGAAGCGGGTAAAAAGGGAGGCCCCAGCTATTACCTCTTGCAGGTGAACAAGAACAGCCGACTTTTCACGAGGACCGTTCTCGACGCATACCACGGCGGCTTCATTGAGCCGACACAGGCAAGTGGTCTCCTCAACGTTCACTCGAACAAATTTTCGTTACTGGAAGCGCAATTGAGCAAATGACCGCGGCGGGGGAGACTTATTGTCTGGACGCCAACGTGCTCATCCATGGATGGCAGGACTATTATTCTCCGAAATTGTGCCCGGAATACTGGGATGTCTTGAATCAGCTCGGCGACCGCGGAACGATATTCATCCCTGCCATGGTACAGGAAGAAATCGTCAGGACAGACGACGACCTGTCGCACTGGCTTCAAGGAAGCAGAATCCCGGTGCATCAAATCGACGGGCCCGTCACGGAGTGTCTGCAGACTATCTATTCGAAGAATCCTGTTCACAGGCTGCTTGTCGACAATACGCGATACAGATCTTTGGCGGATCCCTGGGTGATCGCTCATGCGATTCACGAGAATGCCGTCGTCGTGACGAAGGAGGAAAATATAACCGCGGCGAATTCCAGCAAGATCAAGATCCCAAATGTATGCGAGAACATGGGCGTGCAGTGTATCAACGACTTTCAGATGCTTGGAAGACTGGGGATAAGGTTTACGTGCCTCTTATCGTAAGCTACTATCTTTCTGCCCTTCCCCTGGCTATGACATCACTGATCGACTTTTGCGGTAACCATGATTTGATCATTGAGCCTAATGATGCGAAACCGTTTTAGCTACATTGCAATTCTTCGGATAGATTAACTCGAGTTTAACGAACCGAAAATTGTGGAGACAAAATGAACGTTGACAAACTTCACCTAATAGCAGAAGAACTCCGTGCGGATCTGAAGTAGACAAATGCAGAATCTAACCTCGAACAGCTGATGAATGCATTGTCAAGTCAGATTAGCCAGCCGGCGCAGCCACAATTTCAGAATCAAGTGGCCCAAACTCTCCAGAATCTACTGAAAGGTCTAGAACAAGCCCCAAGCAATGGGTTTAGCCCAACATGGAAGCAAATAATGGTTGAAGTCGGTGCCGAAAAACTCTTCGGCAGTCAGCTTGAAGAACGCGTAAACAAGATTTTTGCCCGTAATCAGATAACCCCCGCCATTGCACGAAACGAAATTCAGCAGCTGTTTACGCAATTGCGAAGTTTTCGGGAGGCGTTAGACTGGCTTTTGAATGCGTTCGGTAGGCTGAATATAGGGAAGGAGCAATTAAGACCAGGTGAGTGTGAAATAGGTGTTCTAATTCCTCGAATGAACGTAAATAATCAGCTCGATAAGTTGGCCGAAGAACTGGAAGAGTTGAATAGAATATTGAGCGACTTTGCAGAACTTGCTACGGGATCGCGACCTGGATTTGAAGTGAAGTCTGTATCAACTACGGACTTTAGCATATTCCTTAGCCCTAGCCCAATCACGTTGGCCTCCATATCTTTTGCAGTTGAACGCATTATTGCTGTTTATAAGAACCTGCTTGAGATCCGGAAACTAAAGAACGAATTGAAAGAGAATGGGATCCCAGATAAACAACTTCAGGGTGTGCAAGACCATGCAAATGGAATCATGGAGAATGGCATTGAAGCTATTAAGAATGATTTGTTCAAGATGTTCTATAAACAGAAAGATGGGGGAAGAGAGAACGAACTAAGGACAGCTGTAGGCATGTCACTTAGGAAAATAGCCGACAGGATCGATCGTGGGGTTAACATAGAAGTCAGAGCGGTGCCTCCGTCGGTATCACAAAGCGCCGAAAACAATCCTGAAATAGAAGACAAAGGGTCTGCGACAAATCTATGGGGGGATTTGCATAAAGGGTGGGGTTTTGCTATCTTCTGACAGTTCATACACTGTCAGAAGATAAGGAGTCAGACATGTCACAAGCAGTAGGCATATTAGAAGAAAG
>JAJZNW010000142.1 GCA_021811615.1 Bacteroidota bacterium | reverse complement strand
ACCGTGGTCGGCCCGGAGGGAAATAGTAGGCGATCACGAGTACTTTATTTTCCATTCTCCCGAATTCCTTTATTCAGCCAACGGGCAGACGATACTAGACAGTCAATGTCTGCCATAGGCTGAAATATAGTAATCTGCTTCTTTAGAAAAATGTGAAAGTTGTTCTACACCGTCTTTCGTAACCAGGAAGTCGTCCTCGATTCTCACTCCGCCGAGCCGGGGGATATAAATGCCCGGTTCGATGGTAATGACATTTCCTTCTTCAAGCACATCTTCACTAACCCTCGATACTCTCGGCAGTTCATGGATTCTCAACCCGACACCGTGACCGGTGCCGTGTCCGAAGTATTTACCGTATCCTTTCCTATCGATGTAGTCCCGGGCGGCTTTATCGACCTTATTCGCTTTTATGCCGGCACGGGCCGCAGCAATTCCTTTCGACTGTGCATCACGGACAACGCCGTAGATTTTCATTAGTTCCGGTTTCGATTTCAGGCCCGTGAGGAAAGTGCGCGTGATATCTGAGGCGTAGCCGTCGTAGAGGCAACCAAAGTCTATGGTTACGAAATCGCCGGCGTCCACTTCTTTGCCGGAAGCCACGCCGTGCGGCATCGCGCCGCGGACTCCACTTGCGACTATCGTTTCGAACGAAGTGCCCGATGCGCCGATGATCTTCTGGTTGAACTCCAGCATGGCAGCGAGCTCGGTTTCCGTTTTGCCGCGCCAGTCTTCCTGTACCAGCACATCGAGCGCAGTGCTGCTGATGGCACATGCCTGACGGATTCTCGCGACTTCCGCCTTTGTTTTCACGGCCGCAAGTTTCTCAAGCACCTGCGAGGTCCTGACAAATTGGCATCCGCCGACCTTTTCCTGCATTTCAGCGAACATCCCGACCGAGACAGTATCCTCGATGCCGATCGAAACCTGCCTCGACTTCCTGAAGAATTTCTTTCCGATGAATTCAAACAGGTTGCCGGAATAGATGACTGTTTCGCAGCTTGCCACCTGGTGCGATGCCTGCGTTTTGTACCTGAAATCAGTAAGGAAGCAGGCGCTGTCACGGAAGACAAGACAGAATCCGGATGTTCCGGTAAAGGTGGTCAGGTAGCGGACGTTAGGTAATTCGGCCACGAAAAACACGTCGATCGAGTTCTTCCTCATATAGGCCTGGAGATTCGCTACGAATCTCAAGGAGTCTTTCTGCAGGTCAGTCAGTTTCATAGGTGGTAATTCGGTGGTTCTTTGACGATTTCGACATCGTGCGGATGGCTCTCGGTCAGTCCGGCCGAAGTTATCTTCACGAACCTGCCATTCTTTTTCAATTCAGCCACGGTCCTGCACCCCTCGTAGCCCATAGCAGCTCTCAATCCTCCGACCATTTGGTAGACGGTATCGCTGAGAGGTCCGCGGTAAGGAACACGCCCCTCGATTCCTTCGGGGACAAGCTTCTTGATGTCGTCTTCGACATCCTGGAAATAGCGGTCGCTACTTCCGGCTTTCATAGCTTCGAGGGAGCCCATGCCGCGATAAGCCTTATAAGCTCTTCCCTCGTAAAGCACCTTTTCACCGGGACTTTCCTCAACTCCTGCAAACAAGTTTCCAATCATAACGCTATCGGCTCCGGCAGCAATAGCCTTTGCGATATCGCCGGTCTGTTTGATGCCGCCATCGGCAATGATCGGTACTCCGTATCTTGCCGCGGCCGCGGAGCACTCCATGACGGCGGTAATCTGCGGAACTCCGATGCCGGCCACAATGCGGGTGGTGCAGATGCTTCCCGGGCCGATTCCGACCTTCACTGCATCGGCACCCGCCTTGATAAGCGCCAGGGTACCCTCCTTCGTGCCGACGTTACCGGCAACGACCTGCAATTCGGGGAATTTCTTCTTGACCGTTTTTACCATTTCGAGGACGCCGTAAGAGTGGCCGTGAGCGGTGTCGACGATGACTACATCCACGCCGGCTTTAGCAAGTGCTTCGACTCGCTCGATCGTCTCGGCCTTGACACCGACAGCCGCTCCAACCCTCAACCTTCCGCGGTCATCCTTGCAGGCATTCGGGTGGCGTTTTTTCTTCTGAATGTCTTTGAAGGTGATCAACCCGCGCAGCTTCCCCGTGCCGTCGACTACAGGCAGTTTCTCGACCTTGTGTTTCTGAAGAATCTTCTCGGCGTCTTCGAGCGTAGTCCCGACTTTTGCCGTAACGAGATGCTCGGTAGTCATGAACTCGGAGACTTTCCGGTCATGATCGTCGACAAACCTGAGGTCCCTGTTCGTAAGTACGCCGACGAGGAGTTCTCCTTTTACGATCGGGATTCCCGAGATGTGGTAATTGTTCATGAGCGCGACGGCTTCGCGGACAGTGTGGTCCGGGCCGAGAGTAACGGGGTCCGATATCATTCCGCTTTCCGAGCGTTTAACATGGTCGACCTCTTCGGCCTGGTGAGCGATCGAAAAATTCTTGTGAATTATGCCGATGCCTCCCTCTCGTGCCAGAGCGATCGCCAGGTCACTCTCGGTGACCGTATCCATAGCCGCGCTTATGAGTGGAATATTAAGTTCTATACCGCGTGTGAACTTGGTGCGCACGTCTGTGTCGCGCGGCAAAACCCTGGAATAACTTGGAACCAACAACACATCGTCAAACGTCAACGCTTCGCCGGTAATCTTACCATTCGTCTTCATTTATCTCTTCTCCGATTGCTTTCTGAATATTACTTCCTCGAACTCATTCTATCCCCGCCCCTGTGCCTCCTGCGGCATCACGGATATCTCAGGGGCTCTCACGAGAACGCCTGCATGCCGGTGATATCGGCGCCGATCACGAGTGTATGAATATCATGCGTACCTTCGTAAGTGTACACGCTTTCGAGATTAGCCATATGTCTCATAACAGGGTACTCGTCCAGGATTCCGTTCGCACCGAGGATAGTTCTCGCGAGGCGCGCTATCTCGAGAGCGAAGTGGACATTGTTGCGTTTCGCCATCGACACCTGAACCGCTTTATGCCTGTCCTGGTCTTTCAGTCTTCCGAGTTGGAGGACCAGAAGCTGAGCCTTGGTGATCTCAGTAAGCATGAAGACGAGTTTCTCCTGCGTGATCTGGAAAGCGGCGATAGGTTTGTCGAATTGTATCCTCGACTTCGCGTAATTGAGTGCGGTATCATAGCACGCCATTGCCGAGCCGATCGCTCCCCACGCGATTCCGTAACGCGCCTGGTCGAGACACATAAGCGGCGATCTCAGTCCGGCGGTTCCGGGCAGGAGGTTCTCTTCGGGTATCTCGCAATCCTGGAACACCAGTTCACTGGTCACCGATGCACGCAGAGAGTGCTTCCCTTTCATCTCGGGTGCGCTGAAACCGTTAGTTCCTTTCTCAACGAGGAATCCTCTGACTTTCCCGTCGAGCTTAGCCCAGACTACCGCCACATCTGCGATAGTGCCGTTGGTAATCCACATCTTGGCCCCGTTCAGGACATAGCTGTTTCCTTTTTTCTCGGCGTGAGTCTTCATCCCACCCGGATTCGATCCGAAGTCGGGTTCGGTAAGGCCGAAGCATCCGATGGCATCGCCCGTGGCAAGTCTCGGAAGCCAATTATCCTTCTGCCGTCCGGTACCGAAAGCAAAGATCGGGTACATCACGAGGCCGCTCTGAACCGAAGCAAAGCTTCTGATGCTTGAGTCGCCACGCTCGAGTTCCTGCATGACAAGACCGTAGGAAACGTTGTTCATCTCGGCACAACCGTATTTCGATGGGAGCGTCGGTCCAAGAAATCCGAGTTCGCCCATTTTTCTTGCCAAATGAATCGGAAAGGTCCCCTCGCGAAAATGCTTTTCAATGATCGGTACAACTTCTTTTGAAACGAAGTCGCGCACGGTGTCCCTGACAAGTTTTTCTTCCGCGGTAAGAAGACTCTCGGTATCGAAATAGTCAACGCCGCCAAACTGTACCATCGCAACCTCTAGATTCTGGTGGGTTCGTTCCGGTGGCGCGTCGACTGTAAACGGCGTCCGGCGGAACATATGTTTAGATAAACACGAGCCCGCTCGTGACAGGCTTGGTTGGCTGAAAAATTAGCCAAGAACGGGCTCAGAATCAAGGTTCAGGGAAGACGGAAAAAGTCGGGTGCCACCCCGCGGGACTTCATGGTTGGCTAAGAACCTTCCTGGTTAGTAGTAATTTGAATCAGGACACCACCTTTAAGACCGTATGGCCATCAACCGATAGAATGGCGATTGCGCGATCGTCCGCTTATGTTCGGTCTGAGATTCCAGCGTTCACGATTCAGATTGGACAATCAGCTGCCAACCGAAGAGTGAGCCGGTGTGTTTCATTCGTGAGGCTCTTCCCGGTCTTTACGGCTTGCTAAAGGGTGAACGGCCCTCACCGGTTTCCTTTGCGACGAAAAGACGGCGCTATTAAACTGGCCAGGGTCTCCCTGCCGATCCGATCTTACACGAACCGTGAGCGGGATCTTTCTATCCGGATTCGGAAACGGCGGACGAGGCGCGGTCGAGCAATATTAGCGCGTCGTAAAAGCCGACGAGTCCTGTGAGGTGAGCTGTGCCCGCACCAAGCTCAGGATCATCCGAGATAGACTTATATACCGCTTTCAGCCACGCTTCGTGAGGGAGGCCGGCGGTCTCAGCAGGTACAATACTCTTTCGCCGCCCGGCTGCGAGGAGCTGGCGCGCGAGCTTCTCCGCTTCCAATACCGTGGATACACTCCCCTTGAGCGAATCGTTGACGGCAACGGCTGCTCTGCGCAGGACTTCAGCAGTAATAGCAGATTTCACTTTCCGCGCGGTCCTGGCGCCCGTTATCTGCAACCACTCGGGTACAGAGCCTCGTTCGGCACTGATGAGCAGCGCTCTCAAGCCGGCGACTTCGGCCGCGACCGGCAGCCTCGAGTTCGTCAATGCTTTCTCAATCTCGACAAGCCAGCTCTTCGTCATGTCCATGAACCTCGGATCGCGGCGCTCAAAATAATCCACAGTTTCATCGGCACGGAGGAGAACGCTTTCAATTTCTTCCAGGCTGGTTATGTGGATCATACCCTCTCCCTACTCCTGCACTAAGAATTGCTTTTGCGCCTCCCCTTCCTGCTGAGTCGACGTCCACTCCATTCCTTCCTCCGAAATGGTGAATTCCAGCTGTGCCAGTATATCGACAGGCCCGGCCTCCCTTAGCTCAGCGGTCGTTGCAAGGACATTCAATCTCGGGGGCTTTGCGAGGAATTTTGTGAAGTCTCTCTGCATGGCCGATTTGAGGTCGTTGGCAAACTTCTCCATCGAAGCCGGTTTCAGGATCGCTGCCTTCCCCGGGGTTTTCCGAAGCACTCCGACGATCGCAGCGACTGCCTGTTCGATGACTGGAGTAATTCGAAGCGGGACTTTCTCAGTGGTTTTGAAAATCTGCATGACGTTGTCGAGGGACGATTTTATTTCTTTTTTTTCGGTACTGAGCAGCCTGATCCCGCTCTGTCTGGATTGGGATTCAAGGAGCTTGTCGACGCTCTGGCGTATGGAATCAAGCGCTTGTTCTTTCGTCACTCCTTCTTCAGGTGCGGACTCTATCTCCTTGACGGCGACCGGCACTTTTATCGTAACATTTGGAAGCCGGAACCTGGGGATGGGCATATATCTCATAACCGGGTCGACGGCATAGATCTCCGCCAGGCGAAGAGTTTCCTGATCCGCCTGCACCCTGGCATTTGTGAGTTCGGATAACAGGTGACCTATGAATTCTCCAAGATAGGGCATACTCAATCCTCCGCTCAATAAATCATTTAGGCAAAATCGCTTCCGGCATCCGCATCAACACATAATATGAAAGGGGCGGTTATTCGGACCTCTCCGCCCCCCATTGCGATATCGAACAGAGCTGCGCATGCCGGAAGTATTGAAGAGTGGCTACGATTTAACCGGCGCGGGTGCGCTCGCGGGTTGAGCCCGCATCGCGTCTTCCAGGATGCCAAGCACCTTCTCCATTCCAGCCGGCATCTCATCCTGCACGGCTTTGATGTGGACGGCCATGGTGTAAGTTCGCTCGACCTTCTCTCCCTGTGTCGTGCTCCGCTGGTAGGAAGTGGACACGTTGAGTTTTGCCGAGCCCCAACCCCAGCCGGCCTTCGCCTCAAGAGCGGCATCCACCTTGAGATTCGTATCGACCTGCCGATACTCAACCGAATTTATCTTCGCGTTGAAGTCGACTGTAGTTTCGTCGATTCTGATAAATGGAATCGGCAGCATCGTCAGGATGGGAACCTGAAGCTGCATCTCCTGGATCTGGGCTGGTACTGCGGGTACGGCAGCCTGGGCCTGGACCGGTGCGACGTAAGCCGGGAAGCCCGATTCGTGTCCGGTGACCCCGTCGTTCGCCGGCGCGTCGGGAGCGGCCTGCGGATTGGGTTTCATTCCCTTCGGATACGCCGGATCGCCAACCTGAGCGACTGCGGCAACCGCCGGCTTGGCGGGCTGAAAAGGAGCGACCTCTTTGGGATACTTGAAGGTGACATAAATCGGTTCGCCCGTATCCGCCGCCTGCGGATCCTGGCTTGCCCCCTGTTTGAAACCGACCGATTTGATAAAGCCCACTGAACTCAGTGCCGCCTGGGCCTGAGCCTCGACTACCGCGATGAGCGGTCCGCCGAGCATCGATTTGAAATCGATGGTGGCTAATTCCTGACCTGGATTTGGCATAGGACGTCTCCTCGTTTTTGTTGGAATGCTACCTACACATTCTTACGAATTGAAGCTCTCCCTTTCACACCTCCTTTCTCCAGATTTTACGTCGTGAAGAATACCTTCTTTAGAACTGATTAGAACGGTTATCGTTAATCGCAGTCATTCCGGGTTCTGGAGCGATTTTCGAGTATGAATTACCGGAAACGCATGGCGCGATCGACACGGAAAGGGGCTTCCTGACGACAGCCCGAGGGTTCAGGCATCTGCCATTGATCCTAAAAAGGGAATCACTACGGAATGCAATCCCCGGATTAATACCGGAGACTAATTGTGGCTGAGGGCTGACTATACGGCCCGCAACGTTCGCCTCAGGAGGTGCTTTTGTCGTACAGGCGGTTCATATAGGCCATCCGCCTCTCGACTCGAAGGACTGTTTATGCCGACCTGCTATTCCTGAACCCGGCACAGCCCGCCCGATCCTGGTACGGTCACACACAATTATACAAAATCAATAATGAATTACCAAGCAAGAGCCTGGTCAGTTGATTCTCTCCGTCTGCATTTCCTTCCGGAGAACCGGCCATATCTTCGGGTCGCCGAGTCCAAGAAGCCATACAGAAATTCCGCGAAGATGATATTTTTTCACGAGAGCGAGCTTCGGAGCGAACGATCTCGCGTTCTCCATGAAGAGCCAGTTGAAGGCTCCGCCTTCGTCCCAGTATGCATAATTGACCTGCTGGCTTTTCATCCATCTCTCCTTCGCGCCGAACTCGTCGAGCAGGCTCTTCGCATCCGCATAACTTATTTCGCTTCTGGTCGACCGCGCGCCCTCCTTACCGTATGCAACGGGGTACCAGTAGTCGGAATAGTTCGGTATGCCGAGCGATATTTTGTTCGGAGGAACGCCGATGCTCAGGAGATACTTGATCATACCTATCATCCATGGAATTCCCGCAACCGGTCCCGGAGGTGTAAGGCTCGTGTTCTGATCATAGGTCATGAACGATATGAAATCCCCCGCCTCTGCAATCGCGGGAATATCGAAGGCACCGCGAGTATTCTCATACCTGTTCCGCCAATAGGAAGGGTCACCCGGCTCCGGGGCAGGCTGATCCGATTTAACGATCGCCATCGAGATCTTGAAGCCATACTTGTGAAGACTATCGGCAGCCTGCCGGTAAAAAGAAGTGTAATTGTCCCGATCGGTGAAAAAGATATTTTCAAGATCTAGCTGCCAGCCGTAGTAATGGTACTTACTGCCGTAGAAGAGCATAAGTCTGATTGCCTCTCTCCTTGCCGCTGGATCGGTCAGGAGTTTATGGATTCCCTTCTGGTCTCCGGACGCGACGAGCGGCATCACTTTTATGCCTTTCTCGCCCGATAACCTGAGGACGCGCGGATCCACGAAACCCGACACGACACCGTACTGATCGACGTCGTAAGCGGCCGGACAGATTATCGATATCTGGTCCGCATTCCTTACGAAGCTTTCATAGCTTTGCGGCGATCCGACGAGATAGAAGAGATTCTCGGAGGTGTATTTCTGAGCCAACACCGGGGAGCAGATAAAGAGCGCGATGACTAGAGAGATGAGAGCGGGCAATTTGTACTTCTGCAACATCATATGGTATCTCCTGTAACACATTGGTGGATGCATCAACTAAATAGTCAAATCGCACCAAATATACAATCAACGTTTTCTCAGTCGATGCATGACATCAGCGAAGCGAACGCCTGAATGTGTAAACGCTCAGCGAGAGTACGAGCGCGCCGATTCCGAACAGGGCAAGTGTCTGCGGCCAGAGATCGGCGAAGCCGTCTCCCTTCAGGAAAATGCCGCGCACTATCTCCATGAAATACCTCACCGGGACAAGGTAGGTGATGTACTGAAAGAACTTCGGCATGTTCTGTATGGGGAAAATGAAACCCGAAAGGATGAGCATAGGCATCATTACAAAAAACTGAGCCGTCATGGTTGCCTGCTGCTGTGTCTTGGAAATGGAAGAGACGAAAAGCCCGAGGCCGAGAGCAACCATAACGAACAGAAGGCTCAGGATAACGAGCGTAAGGACATTTCCTCTGAGAGGAACATGGAACACATAGACGCTGACGAAGAGGACCAGGAACACTTCGACGATCCCTATCAACGTGAACGGAATCATCTTGCCGAGTATGAATTCCAGATCGTGCAGCGGTGTGACGACTATCTGCTCTATCGTACCGTTTTCCTTTTCCTTCACGATTGCAAGTGAAGTAATCGTAAGAGTGATGACCATGAGGACCATCACAAGCACGGCAGGCACCATGAAATTGACGCTCTTCAATTCCGGGTTGAACCACGCACGGGTCTGTGCGGTCACCTGGGGAAGATCGTCGACATTTCTGATGAGGCCAAACTGTTCCGCTCTTTTGACGATTATGTTCCTGGCATAGTTGAGCGCGATGACGCTCGCATAACTCAGACCTATCCCGCTCGTGTTCGAATCGGAGCCATCGGCGATCACCGCAAGCTGCGGCGTCCGTCCAGCGAGTATGTCTCTGCCGAAGTGCACGGGGATAATGATCGCCATGCCGGCCTCACCGCTCTTCAGGTAATAGTCTATTTTGCCGATGTTGTCGACGTATGCCACAGGTTTGAAGTAGTCCGAACTAGTGTAGTGCGATATAAGCTCCCTGCTCTGTTTTGAATTGTCCAGATCGCAGATAACTATGGGGATATTCCTCACATCAACCGTTGCCGCGTAGCCGAGAAGAACAAGCTGCAAAACCGGAGCGATGAAAAGCATCCCGAACATTCTCTTATCGCGCCTCAATTGGAGGAATTCCTTTTTCACGACTCTAAGAATTCTCATGCCGTTCATCTCAGAATCCTTTCCTGCTTAATCTGAACGATGCAAAAGCCGGGACAACGACGGCGAATATGGCGAGAGGGTAGACTTGGTTGTAGATCTCGGCGAAATCAGAGCCCTTCAGCATAATTGCCCTCAAAGCCGACAGGAAATACCGGCCGGGAAGGAGGTAGGTGAAGAATTGGAGCACCGGTGCCATGCTGTTTATCGGAAACACAAATCCGGAGAGTATGAACGTCGGGAGTATGGACAGAAGACTCGCGACGAGGAATGCCATCTGCTGAGAATTCGTGAAAGTAGAAATAAGGATTCCAATGCTGAGGGTCCCTATCAGGAAGATTACTATCGTGACTGCGAGAAGAAGAATACTCCCTCGGACAGTGACTCCAAAGAGGATGAAGCTTACCGAGATCACGAGCACTGCCGCGAAAAGTGAAAGCACAAAGTAGAGGGTGGTCTTGCCAAGTATTATTTCGAGCGGTGTAGTCGGAGCCATGCTTATATGTTCGAGGGTGCCGCGTTCTTTTTCGCGGACTACGGAGATTGCGGGCGTGACTATGCTGAGAATCATGAGGATGAAACCGATAAGCCCCGGGACAAGAAACTTCGCGCTTTTCAGCTCGGGGTTGAAGTAGACCCTCGGCCTGTAATCGATGCCGGCTGCCGACAGATGGAGTCCTTTCTGCTCGATGTATCGGGCAGTGAGGTCCGCCGAATAGTTCTGAAGGACTCCGTCGACATATCCCATGACGATCGTTGCGGTATTCGAATTCGCTCCGTCTATCAGCACCTGGACATTGACTTTGCGTCCGAGCAGGATCTCTCTGGCGTAATCGCGAGGGATCACGAGGACTGCCCTGGCCTTCCCGTCCTGGATGAATTTGTCGATAGCGCCCTCATCGGGTACGTTGCCCGCGAAATCGAAGTAATCGGTGCTGAAAAACTTCTGCTGGAGTTCCCTGCTCTGCTCTGTCATCGACTCATCCAGGACACCCATTCGGACATGCTTGACGTCGAAGTTCAGCGCATAGCCATACAGAAGGAGCATGAGCGTCGGCACAAGTATGATAGCCGAGAGTGAGAGCTTGTCTCTCTTCAGCTGCCTGAATTCCTTGACGTAAATAGTGATAATGTTTTCAACCACGGGACGTGCTCTCCTGGGTGCGCGTTTGCTTCACGAAAATATCCTCAAGCGTCGGCGAAGCCTTCACGATCTTGTACCCCGTCAAAGAGTTTCTCTTCAACACTTCCTTTAGCGCTTCGATGGGGTGTTCCGTCTCGGCATAGACATGGACGTTGTTCCCATAGATCGCAGCATCGGAAATCCATGCTTCCCGCTCGAGTATGTTGAAAACACTCAAGGGTTGCGGCGTTTCTATTTCAAAAAGAGGAAGGTCGGAAAATTCTCTTCGTATCCCTTCGGGTGAACCGTTCACGACTATCTTCCCGAGATGCATCATGATGATGTTTTCACAAAATTCGGCTTCCTCAAGATGGTGGGTAGTCACGATGATAGTAGCTCCCTCTCCGGAAAGCTGTCCTATAAGCTGCCAGAACTTGTCCCGCACGACGGGGTCGACGCCGCTCGTCGGTTCGTCGAGAAAAACGATCCGAGGATGATGGAGCACGGCGCAGCCGAGTGCCAGCCGCTGCCTCCATCCGAGCGGGAGATCGCTCGTGAGGAGGTTCTCGCGCCCCTTCAAGTCAGCAACCTCGACAACCCAAGAAAGCCTGTCTTTCAATTCACTTTTGTTCAAACCGTATACACCGCCGTAAAACTCGATGTTCTCCTTCACCGTCAGGTCGCCGTAAAGCGAGAACTTCTGCGACATATAGCCTATGGTCTCGCGGACCTTTTCAGGATGAACCGCCACATCGAAGCCTGCTACCTGCATCAGTCCGGAGGTAGGCTTCGTCAGTCCGCACAGCATTTTTATCGTCGTAGATTTTCCGGCGCCATTCGCCCCGATGAATCCGACGATCTTCCCCTCCTCTATTTCAAATGACACGGAGTCCACCGCCGTGAAGGCACCGAACTTCTTCGTCAAGTTATTTACTCTTATCGCCAGACCCATCTATCCATCGATCCGGTATTTCATCGGTCCGCTATTCCAATATTCCATGATTCCCTTTCACAGTTCTCCGGTCGCCTTTTCCAGACTGACCCTGGCGATTTCCAGGTCGGTCAAAGCCTGCGAGTAATTCAGCTTCGCCTGGAGGAGCGCGACCTCCGAATCCATAAGGTCAGTGTTAGTAACGAGTCCGACCTTGAACTTCTGGTCAGATATCCTGTAACTCTCCTCCGCATCTTTTACCGTAGTGGAGGCCACTCTTATCCTGTCGATCGACTGTTTGAAATTCAGGTAGCTCTGGGTCACATCCAGATAGACATTGTCGGCTGCCTGCTGTTCGGCGAGTTGTGCCTGCTCGCTCTGCGCATTGGCTTCGTCAACTTTCGATTGAGTCTGCCCCCAGTTCCATATTGGAAGACTTACCACGAGACTGGCATCCCAGGTATCCTTGAACACGTTCTCGGTGGGGAATATCCTCTGATTAGGTTTCTGGTAGTAGAAGTTGCCGACGATAGAAACCTGTGGAAGGTAAGCGCCCCATGCAGCAGCTGCCATGGCTCCCGCCGCCCTGGCCTTCAGCCTAAGGGATCTAAGCTCGCTTCTGTGCTCGAGCGCCTGATTCAGCAGCTGACCAAGCTTGGGCAGAGTTGTATCTCCCGCCTGAGGCACCGACTTTATCTGGAACCTGGTGCTCAGCGGAACTCCGAGAACGTTGTTAAGTGCAACCTCGGCCAGCTTCACGTTATTTTGGGCGTTCAGAAGGAGTAGCTCGCCGTTGGAGACCTGGACCTTGGCGCTGAGCACATCGCTTTGCGTCAGCATTCCCTGTGCCATCATATTCTCGGCCTGCTGATAGTGCGATCTTGTCCTGTCGAGATTCTCTTGCATGAACTCCTCTGCTTGCTCGGCGTTATATACATTCCAGTATGCGGTTGCGATCTGTACTTTCAGGTTCGCCTTGTCGGTTTTGGTATCATATCCGGCAGCTTCCGCGTTTTCTTTCGCGGCCTTCGAAGAATTGAGCAGCTGGAACCCGGTAAAGAGAGGCTGCTTCACGCTCAGTTCGAGATCATAGTTGTTGTAAACGTTCGGTGAAATCTGGAAAGTATTTCCGAACCCGGGGATGCTGACAGGAAGAGTGAGAAGCGAAGGTGGTATCTCAGAAAGCCGTGTATACCTTCCCTGGAAAGAAAGGCTTGCCCACCTGTTCGCATTCACCTCACGGTAATTCGCTTCCGCAGAGATCGAGCTCAGTTCCGAGATCTTGAGCGATTTTGAATTTTCAAGCCCTACCTTCAACGCTTCCTGCAGGGTAAGCGGGGTCTGCGCGAACGCCGACGCCGCAAAACCTATAATTGCCATCATGACCATTAATTTCCGCACTTTCAGTATCCTCCTTTACGTCTTTATCAGACTTGCAAAAATATTATCCAATGATGCACTTATTTCTTTCAATTCCGCTTTGTCGTCGATGCGGCTTCTTACCGCGCTCAATACCGTGTCGACGTTTTGGAGCGAGTCCTCGGCCACGAGGAAGGTTATCCTGTCGCCGAGTACTACGAGGTTCCGGGCGAAATCGAATCCCGAAACTATTTCAAAGGCTCCCTTTAGATTCCGTGAATGAATCTCGAAAACGTGGAGCGACATTTCCGCAATGAGAGCCGGGACAGAGTTATAGCGGAGAAGTCTCCCTTCGCTCAACAAGGCGACCCGGTTACATCTCTCTGCCTCGTTCAGGTAGGGAGTCGCCACGAGTATCGTCATTTCATTCCTCAGGAACGAAGCGAGGATAAGCCACAATTCTCTTCTCGATACCGGGTCGACGCCTGTCGTAGGCTCATCGAGTATCAGGATTTTCGGCTGATGAATGACTGCGCAGCAGATGCCGAGCTTCTGTCTCATCCCGCCGGAAAGCTGATCGGCAAGCCTCGCCTTGAATTCCGTGAGTCTCGCAAATTCGAGCAGCCGCTCGCCTCGCTCTTGCCAGTCACGGACCTTCCTGATTTTTCCAAAGAACTCTATATTCTCCCACACCGTCAGGTCGCCGTACGCCTGGCTGACCTGAGACAGGTAGCCGATCTCTTCTTTGAGCTCGCGTCGATTCTTAGCGAAAGACTTGTCATTGACCACGATGCTTCCGCCGGTCGGCTCGAGCGCGCCGGCCAGCATTTTCAGAAAGGTCGTCTTCCCTGCCCCGTCAGGGCCGATTACCCCGACAAGCTCGCCGCGCTCCACGGTGAGCGACACTTTGTCGACTGCCGTGAGGTCGCCGTATTTTTTTGTAAGCTCGGTTGCCTGTATGATCATGTGTTCTCTGAAAGAGAAGTCATCATCGGCGCCAGGCGTAAAGGGCATGGCGCGTCAGCTGCCTCTACTCTGTAAAAATTGTCGCGTCTGCGGGAAGCCCCGCCTTCAGGTAGCCCTCTGGATTGGCTATCTCCAGTTTCACCGCGAACACAAGTTTGATACGGTCCTGTTTGGTTTCCACATTTTTCGGAGTAAACTCAGCCGTCGGGGAGATGTAAATGACCTTGCCGTCGAACGGATGATTCGGCATACCGTCGAGGACCACTTTGGCTTTATCCCCGAGCCTGATACGCGCGAGGTCGACTTCGCTGATGTAGACGGTCATCTTCATTCGTTTCAGGTTGGCGATCGTGTAAAGCGGTGTGCCGATGGTTGCAAAATCTCCCGGCTCCTGGAGCTTATCGAGGACCGTACCGCTGAACGGCGCCCTGACGTAAGAGTGTTCAAGCGCAATATTCGCGTTTTTGAGAGCGGCCTGTGCCACTTCAACCTGGGCGGCAGCACTACGAATTTCTTCCGGCCTTGCATAATGGCGAAGTTTCTCGAGTGTCTGGTGGGCGGACTTCAACTGGGCCCGAGCGACATCGAACTGGGCCTGGGCGGCGTCCATCTGCGACTGAGAGACACTGTGTTCCTTGTAGAGACGGCTCGTACGGTCGTAGGCAAGCTGGGCCAGATTGAAATTAGCCTCTGCCTGCTTCACGCCTTCTTCGCCGACTCTGACATCTTCGCTTCGCGCACCTGCTATGAGGAGATCGTACTGCTGTTTTGCCATAACCATGGCGGCCTGTGCCTGGTTGACCTGCTGGACGAGGGACCGATGGTCAATTTCGGCGAGGGTATCACCCTGCTGGACCAGCGAGCCTTCCTCGAAATTCATCCTGATAATTCTGCCGGGCACCTGTGCTGCGATGGAACTCTCCGTCGCTTCGACAGTGCCTGTGCCGGTAACCTCATTCTTATTACGGTTGCTCCCACATCCGTAAAGGAGCAGAGCGAGAGCGAGCAAACCGGAAAATTTTTTCATACTATCTCTTTCTTCCTTTCTCGGTAAGAACACCTTCGGTGAACATCCTGAAGACCTGTTTTGGGACTTCCGCTTCCGTCAATGAATGTTTGGACAGGAAATCTGTCTTCATCAATTCCCTGACCACGCCGATGTAGGCGGTAGTGAAGACGACGGGATCAATATCCTTTCTGATCCAGCCTCCTTTTTGTCCTTCGACGAACAGTTTTTGCCATCCGAGTGCGAGATGTTTCTGGATAATCGCATCTATTTCGCGGAAGAGATTAGGCGCATTCAGCCTGACTTCGGTAAGTATGCGCTGCCATTGTTCGTTGATGTGAGTACCGACGATTTCGGATATCGCCTGTATCTTGTCGACAGAAGACTCTTTCATCGACTGAATCTTCTCGAACATTTCGAGGAGGAGTTTCATTTTCAGGAGTACGACTTCCCTGAGTATTTCCTCCTTGCTCGAGAAGAACTTGTAGACGGTTTTCTTGCTGATTCCGAGTTCAGCGGCGATCTCGTCGATCGTCACCTTCTTGAACCCGATATCCGCGAATCTCCTGTATGCGACATCGAGTATATCCTGACGGACGTCTTCTGTACGTGGCACCATGGAAACTAATATAGTGTTTACAGTTTCCATTGTCAAGAGGGGGGTGGGGGAATGATGAATCGATGGATTGTCGGATTAAGGGATTGGTGGATGAGTGGATCGACGATTCAGCGGAAGAGCTGGAGGAAGCTCTTGGCGATAATTTCGAGGTCGAGCCAGACAGATTGGTTCCGGGCGTAGTAAATATAGAGCTTTTCGACTTCCTCAGGAGAGAGAGATTGGCCGCGGTTCAGCTGGACCACCCCCGTTATACCGATCTTTCCGAAGAGCTCGTCGCTTCCCTGCATATAGTATTCCGAACGCCCAACCGTGCTCATTTTCCCAGACAGGACTTTCGGCAATTTCCGGTACACCCTTCTCAATGCGTTGTCCCTGCCGCTGATGAGCGAAGGCCACAATAGCGCCATTCCGGCCAGAGCAAACAGAATATCGAATGCCCGCTTCGCCTTCACGTTCCGGGTCCGATGCAGGTGATAGTCGATATCGACGAATGGGATATCGGCGAGCCCGTCGACGTATGTCTTGCCAATTATCACGTCCATGGTATCGGGGACCAGTTTGAAGCTTACTGCAGGATCCTTGACGCTCCCCACCGCCTGGAGCACCTGCGAATAGGAAACCTTCCCCGAAGCGAAGATAACGTCGTCGATTCTCCGTTCGCGTATGAGTCTGGGAAGTTCTGCGAGGCTGCCGACGACTTTTATGCCGAGGAGACGCTGTTCCGAGGAGGCGTCTTCCGACACGACTCCGACAATATCGTATCCCATGGCCACTTTGGAGCGAATCTTCTTTATAAGCTCAACGGAGCGCTGGTCCATTCCCACGACGAGGGTTTTCCTTCCGAAGAAAGGATGCCGGGAAGTCCCTACGGAAGTTCTTAGCTGGTACATGAGGCGCCAGCCCGGAAGAGCGACGAACATTATGGCACTCGCTATCAGGACTATCAATCTCGAAAATGCAAATTCCTTGAAGAAGAAAGTAAGCGAAGAGAAAAGGAGGAACGTCAGGATCGCGGTAAGAAGTGAAAGGCGAAAGGAAAACTTGTTCTCGCCGTAGACTCCGACAGACGAGCCGAAGAGAACGAAAGCGATTGCCGGAGCGATGTAAAAATACGGCTTGCCGTACGAAGGTATCGCATAAATCTTATGTGTCTTGACAAACTCACCGATGAACATGGCGATCACGATGACGACAAAATCGACGACCATCGGCCAGACTTTGCCGAGCCAGAGGACGGCTGAACGCATCTGGCGGTTAATCAGAATGGCCAACCGCAGGAGGCGGGACAGAAGCGTGTTCATGCCGTATCGTTTTTCCACGAACACGCTCATCGCCCGGTAGAATTCATAAGTCTGATTGATATTGCTCCGCCGTGTGCTCTCACCCTTGAAGTGTATGGCTGTCGTCCTCGGTGTGTAGTAGACCTTGTACCCGGCTCTCTTGATTTTATAGCAGAGATCGATGTCCTCGCCGTACATGAAGTAATCCTCGTCGAAGCCTCTCACTTCGTCGAACACGTGCCGCGGGATGAACATGAAGCTCCCGCCGACAGCGTCGACCTCATGGTCCTCTTCCGGGTTGAGGTAAGTGAGATTGTACCTTCCGAAGAGGCGCGTGCGAGGGAATATGGTGCTGAGGCCGGATATTTTCGTGAAGGCGACCCACGGCGTGGGAAAGCCTCTTCGGCAGGTCTTCTGCAGAGTGCCGTCGGCATTCAGGACCTTGCAACTTGTCGCGCCAGCCTCGGGATGCTCTTTCGAGAAAGCGAGCAATTCCCGTATGGTATTTTCGCCGACGACCGCATCAGGATTTATGAGGAGGAGGTATTCGCCCGTCGAGGCCTTCACACCCTGATTATTGGCCTTCCCGAAACCGATGTTCAGATGATTCTCGATAAGATTCACATCCGGGAAGTTCTTCTTGAGAAACTCAACAGTATCGTCATCCGAGGAGTTGTCGACCACAATGATTTCGGACTCAATTCCCTCGAGCGAACGTCTCAGGGAATTGATCAGGCTTTCGAGGAAACCGCGGACGTTGAAGCTGACGATGACTACGGAGACGAGCTTATTCAATGCTTCCTCAAGCCGAAGAAATTCAGTACCCTTCCGATACCCATAATAAGGACGATCTTCACTCCTTCGAAGACGATTTTCTTCGACATCTTGCTCGTGCCGACGCGGCGCTCGGTAAACACTATCGGTACTTCGACGATCTTAAAGCCTTTTCTATAAGCCCGAACGTTCATCTCGACCTGGAACGCATAGCCATTCGACCTGATAGTCTGGAGGTTTATGGATTTCAGGACTTCGACTCTGAACGCCTTGAAGCCGCTGGTCATATCGTTGACGGGTACCCCCGTAACGACCCTTGCAAAGATGTTTCCGCCGTAGCTCAGGAGAAGACGTTTCATCGGCCAGTTAAGGACCGAAACGCCGAAAGCGTATCGCGAGCCGATCGCCAGGTCCGCGTGGTCGGTTAGTGCTTTGCAGAACCGTGGTATCTCGCCCGGCTCATGAGAGAGGTCCGCGTCCATCTCAATCACATATTCATAATCGTTGTCGATGGCATATTTGAACCCTGCGATATAAGCCGTGCCGAGTCCGCCTTTCCCTTCCCTCCTCATCAGCTTGACGCGCTGATCGGTTTGCGAGATGCTTTCCACGATCTTCTGAGTCCCGTCCGGAGAATTGTCATCGACGACGAGGATATTCGTGTCAGGGCAAACATCGAGCACGCGCGGTATGACGGCGCCGATGTTCTCGGCTTCGTTGTATGTCGGAATAATCACGAGCACTTTCTTCACGGCTTCAGACATCGGATCGCTCGCACTCTGAGTCATTCGACTCATTAAAGGTGCCGCAATTAAGCGGCAGATTATGAGAAATGTTTGTGATCACGCGTGGCCTTTCCCAAGCATTACGTGGAAAATTGTCCAGAATAATATTTGAAAATCCAACCTCAGCGACATGTTCTCGATATAGTAGAGATCATACTGCAGATCTATTTTAACGTCCTCGATACTTTCGTCGTACTTGTACTTGACCCTTGCGAGGCCAGTCAGTCCCGGTTTGACTTTGTACCTTCTCTTATAAAGCGGAATCTCCTTCGAAAGTTTCTCGACAAAGAACGGCCTTTCCGGGCGCGGTCCGACGAGGCTCATCTCGCCTTTCAGCACATTCAGGAATTGGGGGGTCTCGTCGAGATGCGATTTGCGGAGGAACCTACCGACCTTGGTCACACGAGGATCGTTCTTCGAAGCCCAGACAGGCCCGGTCTGCTTCTCAGCATCGACATACATCGAACGGAATTTCCTGAGCGTAAAGTTCTTCAGCTCTTTTCCGACTCTTTCCTGTCTATAGATAATAGGTCCCCCGGAGTCGATCTTGATTGCAACGGCGACGATAATCCACAGGGGGAGTCCGGCGACGAGACAGACTGCGGAGACAACGATATCCATCAGGCGTTTAGTCACTATCTGCCATTGCTGCATGAGTTGCGGAACGACATCGATAAGCGGGAAGCCGTACAGCTGCGATGTTCGCGCCTGGCCGGCTATCGAATCGTAAAGATCGGGAACGATCTTGATGTCGGCATCGGCGCCGTTGATGCTCGTGATGATGCCGGGGATATTCTCTTTTTCGTTCTCTTCGAGCGCTATGATTACCTCCTTCGCCTTGTACTTCTCGACGGTGTCGTTCAGGTCTGCCGATCTGGAAAGGAGAGGAGCTGGAAGGCCTTCTGCAGCAATCGTTCCCCCGACGGCGACAAAGCCGAGAGGCTCGTAGCCAAGGCTTCTGTACTTCTTCGCGAGATCGTAAACCGATCTTGCTCTCTCACCGCAACCGACTATTATCGCCTTTTTGAGTCCGATGCCGCGCAACAGCAGGCGCTTCTGCACGGTACGGAAAATTACCCGCGAGAAGGAAGCGAAGAATACGAGGACGCACCAGTAGAAAAGCAAGAACAGACGGATGTGCGGAATTCTTCCGGAAGTGGCATCGTCGAAGAAGATGGCGAAGAAAAGTATCGCCACACCGAGTGTAGTTATCTTCAGTATTGCGATGACTTCCTCCAGTCGGGAGCTCAAATAGCTGAACTTGTAAAGTCCCCAGAACCAGAAGAGGAACATGAGGAAAAGAGACAGAAGGACAACGGGTCCCCAGAAATCAGGAACAGCCATGACGCGAAAGAGGCCGCTGCGGACACGGACATAATAATAGAATGCATTGGCCGCAAGCATGGCGACAAAATCGCTGGTGACGAGGAAGAACAGATTCCCCTGCTTGGTCGTCAGTTTCTCGAGACCGCTCACCTGTTCTCCGCTGCACTGAGACATGACTGATTGACAGCCGACGCCGAGAGAGTAAGGACCTTACTGATGCGCCCTCCCTGAAAAAACAGAAAGACAGTTGGAATTGAAAGCTCTAAGCGCCTCATTAACGACAATGCGGTGAGATAACATTCGCCTCATAATCATAAAATATCAAAAGTTACGTTTAGAAACGAGAAACAACTTCATAGAATCGGCAAAAATGTCGATGGACATTCGGTGGCGGCGGGCATAACCCTCCGCCGGTCAATTCGGCGGCTTCACATATCCCGTTTGATACGTAAAAGGAAACCGGGTCGACTTCAAGGAGAGCTCGCGGTTCGGAAGCGGCGACAGGCTTGTCATGTAAAACGTGAGTGCTCCATTTCCGCGGCTGTATTATATTTTCATTATATGAATGCATCCAGATCTGAAGACTGATGACCCAGGACCTCACACCTGGGAGAACCCCGTTAGTTGTAGTTGTCATATTGAACTGGAACGGCTGGGCCGATTCTATTCCGTGCGTTCGGTCACTACTCGATTCGAGTTATGAGAATATCAGGATCGTTGTCGTGGACAACGGTTCAACCGACGGGTCGGTGGAACGTATACGAGGAGCTTTTCCTGATTTGACGATTCTTGAAACCGGGACTAACCTGGGCTTTGCCGCTGGGAACAACCGAGGTATTCATTATGCGATGGATAACGGCGCGGAATACGTTCTGGTACTCAATAACGACACGACAGTCCCGCAGCACGCCGTAAGAGAGCTCATCGATTTCGCAGAGAGAAATCCCGGTGCAGCTCTCATCGGGCCCGAGATAAGCGATGCCGCTACAGGAGAGTTTCTTGATTTGCCCATGCTGCGCCCGATAAACGTGTGGTCTATACTCTTCACCAAAAGCCCAATTCAGAGAGTTATCCGCCGCACAGCACTCTACAAGCGCTTTTTTTATCGCGGCAGAACCCCGAGCGAGGTATACGCAATTCACGGGAGTGCGATGCTCTTTCGCGCGTCGACAATAAGGGAGATCGGCACGTTCGATGAAGAGACCTTCATCTACTGGGAAGAATTCATCCTGGCAGAGAAACTGAGAAAAGCCGGATTACGCACATACGTACTTCCTTCAACGCGGATAATCCACAAAGGGAGTTCGAGCATCGCGAAGATCGGGGCATCCAGATTTTTGGAAAACATGAAAAGCGAGAGATATTTTTTTGACAACTACCTTGACCTCTCGATCGCATCCAGATTCGCTATAGACACAGTAAGGTTTGTAGGGTACATAGGCCGAGCCGTTGTACAAGACGACTACAGAAGGCGCCTTCCAGAATTTCTGCGGCTTCTTTTCGAAGGCAGACATCCGAAAGGTGGCCGGGATGATGAGAGCGCAATTTCTACCAAGTAGAACTGAAATTGAGTAACTTGAAGAAGTTCGATAGCTGCTATAACGTACATGATGGAGCACAAGCTTGAGAATTGCTTTTTTGGTGGACAGCCCTCCTTCCGACACTTCGAAGGCATGCGGTGTCGGTGACTACACTTATCTGATTGCCGACTATCTCCGGCGGCTGTCCGTCGAGACACGGGTCTTCGACAGAATCGAGTGGAATAAGGAAGGAATACTTGGACTGCGAAAAAAACTGGACGACTTTGAAGCCGACATATTACACATACAATATCCGCCGATCGGCTATACCAGGTCATTGACCGCGGCTCTCTTCTCCGCATTTCCTCCGGCTGCTAACGTCTTCGTGACCATACACGAATACACACAGGCTCATCCCCTGCGTAAGTGGTGCATCGGTTTCATGGCACGGCACGCCGAGGGTATGATCTTCACTTCCGAATTTGAGCTGCAGGAATTTCTCAGAAAAAATCCCAACCTGAACAGCCGACCAAAGGTTGTTCCAATAGCCAGCAATATTGCCTTCCCTTCCGCACTCAAGTCAACAGGCAGAGATCCCTATACTGTAATTTACTTTGGTCAACTGAGACCCGAAAAGGGTATCGAAGACTTCATTGAGCTAGTCCGGCTTTCAGGAGAAGAAGGCCGCCATTATAAATTCAAAGTTGTCGGCACCCCTCATCCGAATCATTTGTCTTTTTACAATAAACTGCGAGAGAGAGAGTCGAAGCTTCCCCTGCAATGGGAGGTCGGACGTTCAGCTAAAGACGTTGAGGAGATTTTCAGTGAAAGTACTTACGCCTATCTTCCATTTCCGGACGGAGCGTCGGAACGGAGAGGGTCGCTTCTTGCCGTATTAAGCAACGGTTTGGCCACCATCACTACATCAGGGAGCCAAACGCCTGAGGGACTCAAGGGGGCCGTCACATTTGCGGATTCTCCTTCGGACGCTTTGCGGAAACTCGACATGCTTGTCTCCAGACCCGAAGATAGGGATGGGACTACGATTCGGGGCATCGAATTCGCCCGCAGGTTCACATGGGAAGAGATAGCAAAGAGTCACTATGCCTTCTATGAAGAAATCCTCAGAGAAAGGGGCTACCACGATACTCTCCAGGGAAGATGGAGTTGAAATCCTGCCGATAGTTCATGAAATTACTGACCCTCGTTTGGAAATTATCATCGACAAAATGAAGGAACATAACTGATGCCGCGAGCTGATTGGACCAATCCTGCTGATCTCAAATACGCCATTGTCCATGACAGATTTGCAGGAGCTTACACAGGTTCGGAAAAAGTCGTAGAGGGCATCTCGGAAGTCTTTCCTTCGGATATCTACTCACTCGTAGCGGATAGAAGCATATTGGATGGGACGAAATTTCAGGATGTAAAGATCACGACCTCATTCATTCAGAAGATGCCGATGGGTTCCAAGTGGTACCAGCTTTATCTGCCGCTATACCCGCTGGCGGTTGAGCAGCTAGATGTGGCGGATTATGATGTGGTAATTTCATCATCACACACAGTGGCAAAAGGAATATTGACCAGACCTGACCAGCTGCATATTTGTTATTGCCACACGCCAATGAGGTATATATGGGATCTGTATTTCGACTATCTGAGGGATTCCGGACTTGAAAGAGGTATCAGGAGCAAGATAGTACGTATGATCTTCCATTACCTGCGGATGTGGGACATGACTACGGTTCCCCGCGTCGACTTCTTCATTGCCAACTCAATGCACGTCGCAAGACGCATCAAGAAGTTATACAACAGGGATTCTTCCGTAATTTATCCTCCTGTCGATGTCGATTCTTTCTCGGTGGTTGGCAAAAAGGAAGGCTTCTTCCTAGCGGCCTCTCGGCTTGTACAATACAAGAAGATGGACCTTATCGTGGAAGCATTCTCGATGATGCCACAGGAGCGATTGGTCGTCATCGGTGATGGGCCGGACATGCAGAAGATTAAGAGAAAGGCTGCTGCGAACATAGAGATTATCGGATATCAGGAGTCGGATGTCCTTATCGATTACATGCAAAGGGCCAAGGCCTTTGTGTTCGCCGCAAACGAAGATTTCGGGATAATTCCGGTGGAGGCGCAAGCATGCGGCACCCCCGTGATAGCCTACGGAAGAGGAGGCGTGACAGAGACGGTGCTGGACGGAAAGACGGGTGTCCTTTTCGACAGGCAGACTCCAGGAGCAATCGTGGATGCTGTTTCCAGATTTCGTCAGCAGGAGTCGATAATGGATCCCGGAATAATTCGACGGAACGCGGAGCGGTTCAGTAAGCAGAGATTCAAATCTGAGTTGAAAGGCTTTGTCGAAAACTGCGTCCATGAATTCAACGGTCAGCCTTCCGCTCAGTCTCCACTGGGTTCCTCGGACCACAAGACCACTTGAACGGGACCATGTTTGTTGGACTACGACCGCCGGCCGGGTACAATTGCGTCTAGGGGTATGTTAAATACATCATGAAAAAGAGATTATCGATAGGTTTCATATCCGAATTCAGCCCTGAAGACCGATCGTTCTGGTCTGGGATCCCTTACACTGCATACAATCTGCTGAAGCGGCATCACTCTGTGGAATGGATTAACCCGGAAATATCCAGATTATTCATCCGAATGCTGAAGGCAAGGAAAGGACTTGCACTCTTAGTTGGGGGAAACTACGATTGGACGCACGCTTTGGCACTTTCTAGATATCTGGGCAAACGTCTTACTCAGAGATTAAGTGGACAGGAATTCGACTTGCTGCTGGCAACTGCAGCAAGCACATCCCTGGCGTTCTTAGATACAAACATTCCTATCGTCTACCTTTCGGACACGACATTCGGATTGATAAACAATTACTATGGGAAGTATAGCAATCTTAGCAGGCAGAATGCGGACGAAGGTAATTTGATCGAACAACGAGCGCTCGAGAAAGCATCGGCAGTAGTCCTCGCGTCGGAATGGGCTCGCCGGTCAGTCGTCGACGACTACAAGATTTCGCCGTCGAAAGCGCATGTGGTTCACTTCGCTCCGAATATTGAACGGCTTCCAGAGGCAAAAGATATTCGATATCGCCGCGGCGATTCCATGAACTTGCTTTTCGTGGGAATCGACTGGAATCGAAAAGGAGGAGACATCGCCATTAAGACATACTATATCCTCAAGAAGCGTTATCCGAATTGTCGTCTGAGGATTGTCGGAGGGTCTCCAAAGGAGAGATTGCCGGATCGAGGAATAGAAGTCCATGGACTTCTTGATAAGGCGAAGCCAGAAGATATGGAGAAGCTGCTCTCCCTATACCTTGACACAGATTTCTTCCTGCTCCCTACGCAAGCAGAGGCTGCAGGAATAGTTTTCGCGGAGGCATCTGCCTTTGGTGTCCCTTCTTTCACATTCGATACCGGAGGGGTCAGAAGCTACGTAGAGGATAACGTCAACGGGTTTGTCCTACCAAAGGATGCCGATGAAACGGCATTTGCGGAGCGCATCATCTCCGTCTACGACTCTCCGTCCTGCTATGAGCGATTGCGGAAGTCGACGCGGCTCGCGTTCGAAACTAAGTTCAGCGCGGAGCGGTGGGAAAAATCTTTACAGGAAATTTTTGAATCTGTTCTGGAAAACACTCCGACTAATGACCCAATACCTGATGGAGACAATACCAATTAGACATTCTCCGATCATGTCCTTCTCAGGATCGATCCCCATATCGCTTCCCTCTCCCGCTTGCTGAGGGATATCCGAAGGACAACGGTAGAATAAAGCGATAGCCCTATCAAGGTGACGACAACCTCGGCCGCGATGCTTCGGGTAAGGAATGCGACGCTGCCTGCCCATACCAACGCCGCCACGACAGGAACGACTATTCCAGACTTGAACGTTCCCTTCAGCATCTCTAGGAGGTTCAGCTCTTTCTGATTGGCCCAGAAGAGGAGAGTCGCATCTAGAACCATCCTAATAACGGTCGCAAATGCTGCTCCAACCACACCCCACAATCTTATAGAGAGAAATACAACGAAGATATGAATAGGCAATTCAATCAAATGAAAGATACCAGGGATCTTGGGTTTCCCAAGCGCATGCAATGTGGTGTATGGTATGTGGGCGACAGAATTTACGACAAATGCGAGAATAAGGATTTGGAAGCAAGGTAGAGCTCTTACCGCAAAGGATTCACCTATCCACAGTTTCAGGATTTCGGGTGCGAACGTTGCGAGGACTATCCCCGTCGGGATCATCACATATGCAAGCATTTTAAGCGTCGTCAGATAAACCCGTTTGAATTCACCCCGGGATGCCCCCGGCTCACTTATACCACTCAATCCCGGGAAAAGTGCTGCCGCGATTGCAGTCGCAAGGACTAGTAGCTTGGACGTTGCATCGAACGGAATAACATAGAACGGCAGGATGCTCGTTGCGATGGTGGCACTTAGAACGAATCTCTCGAGATACTGAAGTATGGGACTAATACTCTGGCTGACCATGACCCAGCCGCCAAATCCCAGCATGCCCTTCATAAGGCTGGAATGGAGTCCACCGATTGAAAAACGCAGCCCGGATACCTTTAGAACGGACAAAAGATACAGCATCGTAATTCCGAACCTCAACAGTGCGACATATCCTATGATCCAAGTCAGCTTCACTCCAAGAAGGACGAGAAATAGGATACCGCCCCACTGCAAAATGCCGCTCGCGGCCTGAATTAAGTTGGAAGTGTCAAACCGTTCGTACCCCATAAGGGCGCCTTTCAGTATACTCTGCAGAATCATGAAAGGCATAGTCGCCGCTACGATTCTGAGGCAAGCGGTTATTACGCTCATTCCCCCGGACACTTTGAAAATCAGATGGGCCAAATCCTTTGAGAACAAGAACATCAACAGTCCCACAATCAGGCCGATAACTATGCTCATTATGCATGAGAATGTGAATACTGCGTTCAGGGAGCTCCTATCGTCGATGCTTCTCTTGTCGGCGACGAATTTGACAACTGCACTTCCCAAACCGAAATCGACAAGGGAAAAGTACCCGATGAAAATCAGCACGAGCGAGAGTATGCCGAATGCTGTGTCGCCCAACCCCTTCAGTATGTGCGGTATCGCGAAGAAGGTTACTGCTACTACAAACGCCTGCGTCAAGATGTTCAGCAGGCTGTTCTTATACACCCTTTTCAGGACACTTGAGGATCCCCTATTTCCCGAATTTCCGGGCCCTGAGACTGGTTTCGTCTTGGGCGATGAGAAAGATGGTAGCAGCTTACTCAATTTTCCTGCCTGCGGCCTATACCCGCAGCGGCTCCCCACATCACGGTCATAAGTAGAACGGGGACTTTGTCGTCAAACTGTGGAGATGTGACATTGACCAGGAGCATGACTCCCAGAGTCACGGCAAAACTCATTATCATGGAGGAGAGCTGCTCGTCCTTTTCGGCTCTGGCGGTCTTCGCAGTGAAGATCAGCCTCGAAAAATAAAAATATAGATACATCATTGCACCGACTATACCGAGCTTGAAAAGGAGGAAGAGATAGCCGTTATGAATGTACCACGTTGTCATAGTGTAACCCTGCAAGATCTCATAAAACGAGAAAGTTGCGCCAAAGCCGTGACCTATGATCGGGCTCGCCTTGATTTTCGAAATGACAGAAGCCGATTCGATGAGTCTGTCTTTTAGAGATTCGCTTTGGAAGCTGATGGAGGTGGCTCGTGCAGCAACAATGCCGATGAGAAACTCGAAGATACGGGGAAAAACTATCGCGGCCGTTGCAATTACGACTGCGAGCCCTCCTGTCAAGAAACCTATGAGCCTCCCACGGGCGGCTTTACCGAGGAAGATGATGAGCAGAACGGCTCCTACTCCAGTCGCTACCCAGTAACCTCGCGTCAGTGTTATTCCGAGTGCCAGAATATTAATTGCAAGGAGGGGAAATGTAATCCTGGGCTTATATGCCTTGGACGCAACCATGGCGAGCAATATCAGGATCGCGGTCATGTACAAAGGCTCGCTGAGGTTCTTTCTGCTCCAGAGCACGTTCCAGACATGAGTTGCGTCTACCGTCGCGGTCTTGAATATGTAGACAACGTAGATCGCTCCTATCGTACAGGTAATCAGAAGCGCCCACACTATTTCATTGAACCTCTCCCTGCTAGTAACGAAATCTCTCACCGGGAAATAGAACAGATAGGGGATGAAGATGTAGTATTCACGGAACCCCCTGGAAAAGTATGACGGATCCTGGTACCCTGCGATGAATACACTTATTAGGCCGATCGCCAGGAACAAAACCAGGACCAGTTCATCCTTGCGCTCTATTATCCTCTCCCTTTTCAACCACTTTCTGAAGAACCATATAAACAAAGCTGGAAAGAAGAACCCTGTATAGATCAGCTTCTCTAAATCGATTTTTGTAGTCTTCTCCAGAAACACTATGAGGTGAATCGGGATTGCGGCCAATATCCATCTGCGATCATCTCTAAGAAGGTACACATACGCCACGATTGCAAGAATTGCAAAAGGGACTGCGATAAGTACGATCGAAGAATTAATCACGATTTACTCTTGCGGCCTTCTATCCGTTGGCGGCCTTGGGGTTGAATCTTTGAAACAGGCGCTTCGACAATTCATAATACCTGACCTCCAAAGCGCCGGCAGCGTCTTCGTGACGAATTCCATTTTCGACGAAGAGGCTGAAGAGAACGGAAAGCACAAAGCCCAGCACCAATCCTGAAATCACGATCAAGGCTCTCATTGGATAGGTCTTCTTTTCCGGCGGCACGGCCTTGTCCAGAACTAAAACGGTCGGAGTCTCCCTTGCCTCTTCGAGCTTGGCCTGTTCGTACATCGGGTAAATCATCTCAAGAAGTCTCGTCTGAATCTCGACGTCCGTGTACAATTGGAGGTAACGCATCGCCTTCCCCGGAACTTCTTTATAAGGGAGAAAGACGCCCGATTCCTGATTTCCGGTCAGGTCCTGACCGGACCTGAGATCGGCAATCTTCGTCTTCAGTGCGGCGATCTGTTGTTCTGCCGCCATGATCTCGGGAGATCCGTTGCCGAATTGTTTCCTCAAGACCGAGAGCCTCACCTGCGCCAGTATCATCTGCGATTCAAGTTCAGCCCCGACTTCAACTGAGGCCTTCGCCTGATCGGGAAGAGAAAATACGCCGTACTTTTCCTGGAAAACTTTCATGCTGTCTTCCGCCGCACTCAGGTCACTGAGATTTTTTTCGTAGCGGGCCTGGATCACGATCCTCAGGTTCCTTGCATCTTCAGAGGATAGGTTCGCATTTATTTCGTTCAGGAGATGCACGAAGTAATTGGCCATGGCGGCAGCCCTCTCAGGGCTTCGGTCAAAGACCTTCACGATGACCGCTCCAAACTTATCGAGCGCAAAGTCCGAGTTGCCGCGAAGCTTCTTTATGGCAGCGTCCATAGAGGAATTCTTGATTCCGTAAACCTTCATGAGGTCGAATTTCTTGACTACCTTTTCCATAGCCTCGCGGCTGTTCAAGATGGCAAGGTAGCTGAATCCAGTACCTATCTGGGCTTCACTGCCACCGACGAGAGATCCGAATTTCTGGGCAAGGTTCGAAACCGTGGAACTTACTCCTCCTCCCAGCATATTGAGAAGCGCGCTCTTCTGAGAAGGAAGCACAGAAGCGGCCCCTTCGAATTTATTCGGCAGCAGTAAGGAGAGTATGACCGCGAGCACTGTGAACACACCGGTCCCAATGAGAATTAGTTTCTTCCAGGAGTAGCACAATTCGAGGAAAAGCCATGTCGCAGATTTTTTTTCGTCAACGCTCACTTATTAGACTCCTTTATGTTTCCGCCGCTCATCACGGCATCCTTCTTACCGAATGAATTCATTAGAACTTCCGCAATTCTCTCGGCAGCGTGCCCGTCGAGAATATCCGGGACTTTACTTGCCTTCCACTTGCCTTCGTAACATTCCGCGGTCAGCCCGGCGACCTTCTCCACATCGAGCCCCGCCAGAACGTTCGTGCCGTCCGCGACCGTCGCCGGCCGCTCCGTCGTATCACGCAGGGTCAGGCACGGAACATTCAGAAAAAAAGTCTCCTCCTGGATTCCGCCTGAATCGGTCACGACCAGTCTCGCGTCCATCATGAGATTCATGAAATCGAGATATCCCAGCGGGTCGGTCAGCAGCAATCTTTTCACCGACTGAAAATCATCCATTAATCCGAATTCTTCAATACGTTTTCTCGTCCTCGGATGGATCGGGAAAATGACTCTTCCGTATTTCTCAATACGCTCCAGTATTTCAAGTATCTTCGCGAGATTAGCCTCGTTATCAACATTTGACGGTCGATGAAGCGTGACAAGCGTGTACGATCCCGCGGTCACATCCAGGACGCTTTTAATCCCCGACGCCTTAGCTCTATCGCGGTACATCACAAGCGAATCTACCATCACGTCGCCTACTAGGAATATTCTCTCTTCATGTATTCCTTCGTGAACGAGATTCTCGACGCCGGCGAATTCAGTAACGAACAGATAGTCGCTCAAGGCATCCGTGACTATCCTGTTGAGTTCCTCCGGCATAGCCCGGTCGAAACTCCGGAGACCTGCCTCGACATGCGCGACGGGGACCTGAAGCTTCGCAGCGGTCAGGCTGCAAGCGACCGTCGAATTGACATCGCCGACAACGATGACGAGATCGGGTTTTTCTTCGACAAGGACTTTTTCAAACCCGATCATCACACGCGCGGTCTGCTCAGCATGCGATGCCGAGCCGACCCCAAGGTAAATGTCCGGTTTGGGAAGGTCGAGATCGTCGAAGAAGATCTTCGACATGTTTGCATCATAGTGCTGACCGGTGTGAACGATAAGGTGCCGCACACTTTCTATCCTGCTAAAGACGCGGTGAAGCGGCGCTACTTTCATGAAATTCGGGCGCGCACCGACGACGCTGATAAACTTCAGCTCCCGGCTCACTTCCCGTCCCCGAGCAGGACAATCTTCTCTCTGCCGTCTTTAACGTTCCTCGTTGCGTTCCTGGCGTCTATGACGCATCTGGAATTCCTGACGATCGACTCGTAATCGTACGATGAGTGATCGGTCGTGATGACAACGCAATCAGCGGACTTCAACACCCGAGGGGAAAGCTTCACTGAGTCGAAGGTCCTGCCGCCGACCACCGCAGTCGGCACGTGCGGGTCGTTGTAAGAAATGTTCTCGGCGCCGTCCTGGAGCAGAAGCTCCATGACTTTAAGTGCGGGTGAATGCCTCGTGTCGTCGACATCTTTTTTGAAGGCAACACCCAGTATGAGTATCCTGGCTTTCTTGAAGCTTATCGGTTTGAAACTCAGCTCGCGCTGAATCATGTTGCGCACGTAGAAAGGCATGCTTTCATTAACTTCCGCAGCGAGAGAAATGAAATTCGTCTGGAAGTCGTAGGCCTTAGCCAGCCATTCGAGATAATAGGGATCGATGAGTATGCAATGTCCGCCGATGCCGGGACCTGGATAGAACGGCATGAACCCAAACGGCTTGGTAGCTGCCGCATCGACGACCTCCCATATGTTTATCCCGCCCATCCTGTCGCAAAGCTGTGCCAGCTCGTTGACCAGTGCTATGTTTACGCTCCGGAAAATATTCTCGAGGAGCTTCTCCATTTCCGCCACGCGCGGACTGGAGACCTTCACCACTTCAGATACGCTTTGACCGACCACGAGGGCCGCCAGCTCGGCGCTCGTCTCGTCGATCCCGCCCACAACGGTCGGGATATTCTTAGTCTTGAATTTCTTGTTCCCGGGATCGATTCGTTCGGGAGAAAATGCAACAGAGAAGTCTTTACCCGCCTTAAGGCCGGATTCCTCAAGTATGGGGAGCACATATCCTTCCGTCGTGTTGGGGAAGGTGGTGCTCCTCAGGACGATGAGCTGTCCCCGCTGCAATCTTTTCGAAATCTCCTTCGCGGAAGAGAGTATGAAGGAGATGTCCGGCTCTTTGTTGGGAGTGAAAGGAGTGGGGACGCAAATGAAGACGGCGTCGCAGCTGCCGATCGAATCATAATTGCTTTCGGCGGTGAGTTTTCCGGACCTCACGTCGGCGGCCAATTCTCCGTCGTCGACATCGTCGATATAATTTTTCCCGAGAACTACACTTTCGGTCTTTCTCTTATCGAGATCTATCCCCAGCGTCGTGAACCCGCGGCTTGCGTACTCCACTGCAAGAGGAAGTCCAACATAGCCGAGGCCAACAACTGCGACTTTGAGGCTCTTACCTTCGATCTTGCTTCGGAACTGTCCGACCGGATCCTTCATCTTCCCCCATACTGGAGTTTGTAGTAATCCTGGTACTCTCCGGAAATGATCCTCTTCCACCATTTTTCATTATCGAGGTACCATTTCACTGTGAGCTCGATGCCTTCGCTGAACAACCTGGCGGGTTTCCACCCGAGTTCCTTTTCAATTTTCGAGGAGTCCATCGCGTAGCGCCTGTCATGGCCGGGGCGGTCTTTTACGTACTCAAGGAGAGACGCCGGCTTTCCCAGCTTCGACAATATGAGCTTCGCCAGTTCGATGTTAGGTATCTCGTTACCGCCGCCGATATTGTAGATTTCCCCGATCCTTCCCTTGAAAAGGACGGCGTCGATGGCTTCGCAGTGATCCTCGACGTATATCCAATCCCGGACGTTCATGCCATCACCGTAGATCGGGAGCTTCTTGTCCTGCATCGCGTTTGCAATCATGAGAGGTATGAACTTTTCAGGAAACTGGTACGGCCCGTAATTATTCGAGCAGCGTGTGATGAGTGTCGGAAGATCGAACGTCTTCCACCATGCTCTGACAAGAAAGTCCGAGCTCGCCTTACTCGCGGAGTACGGGCTGTTCGGCGCTATGTGCGTCGATTCGGTAAACTTCCCCGTCGGCCCGAGCGAACCGTAAACCTCGTCCGTCGAAACCTGGAGGAACCTGCCGACGCCAAATTCTCTTGCGACTTCGAGGAGCGTCATGGTTCCGCGGACGTTGGTGTCGATGAAGGCGGACGGGCCGAGTATGCTTCGGTCGACATGCGACTCGGCGGCGAAATTTACCACTGCATCGAAGTGCCATTCGTTAAAGAGACGCCGGACGAACGATTCGTCGGCAATATCGCCTTTGTAGAAATGATATGAAAGATTCGATTCGATGTCCCGAAGGCTTTCAAGATTGCCGGCGTAAGTCAGCTTGTCGAGGTTGACGGCCTCGACCCCTTTGTGCCTTTCCAGGAACATACGAATGAAGTTATTCCCGATGAATCCGGCTCCTCCGGTAATCAGGATCGTCTTGATATTGTTATCGGTCAACGGAACAATCCCACCTGTCGATGTAGTGGCTGGTTAGAATTTAGGATTTTTGATTTTCGCATGTGATTGAAAAATATATCATTACGAGAATGGAGTTTCAACACTAAACTTGACACGGCGAACCTCGGTAGTGACTTCATATTGCATGAACATCAACCACGAAGCGGTGATGTTATTATAGAATCCATTTCCCAGTCATTATCAAATCCCGACGGGATCACATTACCATATCAAGTGGCGGTGTCTCATGGGAAATGTCACCGGTACCGGGTTCACAGATTTTACGTGCTGACATTTCTGCAATAATCCCATCCTTTAGAGATAAAGCTGAGTTACTACCGAACCGTCAATGGAGTTGTAAAATTGTCATTCTTCCGTTAAATTGTGTAAAATTTCGGAGCAATAAATGGCAAGAGTATGTGAAGTTTGCGGCAAGAAGCCGGTTTACGGACATAACGTGAGTCATGCGCACAACATAACCAACCGCAGGTGGAACCCGAACCTTCAGAGCGTTCGCGCCGTGGTCGAGGGCAAAGTGAAACGAATGAAAGTATGTGCATCCTGCATAAAGCAAGGACGCGTTAGAAAGGCCGCCTGACAGAACTGACGGGCCGCTCTTACTCCCGGCTTCCCCAGCCAGGTTCTCCTGAGCCAGCAGTTCTACCCCTCGTCTCCAGTTTCGTTATTCCATAGGATTCGAGACCCCAGTAAGTCTCACGAGCGATAACCTTGAAGACAGTGTAAAGCGGCATGGCCAAAACCATGCCGAGCACACCTTTCAGTTCTGCCGCAATCAATATCAACAACACCACCGTCAACGGATGCATGGACGCTCCGCGTGAATAGACGGCCGGGACCACGAGCACGTCATCTACAATCCTGATCGACGCAAAAAGGACGACTATCGGGACGAGCATGCTCAGATTCCCCGTCTGCACCACCGAGACGACAATTGCCGGTACTGCTCCGACAACCGGACCGAGATATGGAATCAGGTTGGCGATGCCCGCCACTATCCCGATGATGACGGCATACTTCACTCCCATCACTGCGAGACCGATGATTGAAAGGGCACCGACGATGGCCGCTTCCGTAAGCCAGGCTCGAATGTAACGTCCGAGCTGCACGCCTATCTTGTGCAGAACATTCAACGTCATTTCGAAATAGCGGTTCGGTATGAGTGCGACGAACGACCGGACAAATCTATCCCCGTCTTTGAGGAGAAAGAAAGCTACGAAAGGTCCTATCACGAGGATCATCAGTGCGGAACCGGCACTGGTGACAATCTCAAGCCACCGTCCGGCCAGCTGTACCAGCGCCTGGCTTACCTTATCCGATATGTCGCCGAAATTGATGAAAGGTATTTTGCTCTGGATGTCTGCCTGGATCGCAGCAATCTGCTTTTCAAAACCCGGGGATCTAATGGCAGTCTCCAAACTTACAACCTGCTCGACGAGCGGGGGAAGCAGAGTCCTGAGCAGGCCGAATATCAATATTGCGATCATGGCATAGACGAGCAGTATCCCGGCAGTTCTGTTCACGCCTCTCATCTCGAGCATTTCCACCACCGGAGAAAGCAGGAAGGTCAGGAGGACCGAAAAGATCAGAATAACGAAAACGCCGCCGAGCAGCGATACAAACCAAAGCATGAGAAGGAGGAACACAACCAGGACGAAGACTTTGAAGTTATTTTTCCTAAAGATCGAGGGCATCCACATCACCTTTGAAGGTTTTACGGATCGTCTTTTTGATTACGTCCCAATCGAAGCCTCTTCGCGTGAGGAAAGCGACAAGTTTTTCCTGTCTCTTTCGCGGTTCGAACCGGCGCAGGGATCGCATTTTTGTCTCCGCCGCTTTGATCGCCAGTTCAAGCTGAGTATCTTCGTCGCTAACTTGTACCAATGCGTTTGCGGCAGCTTCCTTTGAGATGCCCTTCTCCCTGAGTCCCCGTTCGAGTTCTCTTTTGCCGATCGGTTTCGCCGCTATCCTGGATGCGATGAAAGCGTCCGCGAAACGTGAATCGTCGATAAGGCCAAGCTCGCTCATCTTCCCGACGACTTTCTCCACCACATTTTCAGGATAGCCTTTTTGCCTGAGCCGTTTATCAAGCTCACTCCTCGTTCTCATCCTGTAGTCGAGGAGTCGACCCGCTGCGTAGTAAGCGTCGCGGTACGACTGAGCTTCCGTTATGGAATTTACCGTTTCGCTGCTCAGGACGTCGTTTTTTCGAAGCCCGAAATCCAATATCACTTCGCGGCTCAGGAGAAGTGCGGTCCCGTCGTCCATCGAGACCGTGAACTTTGCCCCCTTGCGCGCTTTCTCAATCGATTCGATTCGCATGCTCGGGAGAGCCGATCAGGTTCTACTCCTTGGCTTTCTTTGCTTCCTTACTCTTCTCAGGTTTCTCGGAAGGCGTGGGAGCGTTTGCGCCGTTCTTGGGCTGCGCGAGACCTAACTTGACGCGGATCTCGTTTTCGACTTCCGCCAGGGCGTGTGGGTTCTCCTGGAAATATTTCTTGGCGGCTTCCCTTCCCTGGCCGAGTCTGTCGGTCTTATACGAGAACCAGGTCCCGCTCTTCTGAACCACACCCTGGTCGACACCGACATCGAGAAGATCGCCGATCCTGGAAATGCCTTCGTTATAAGCGATGTCGAACTCTACTTCCTTGAAAGGGGGCGCCACTTTATTCTTCACGACCTTGACGCGGACCCTGTTCCCTATCACTTCCTGACCTTCTTTGATCTGGTCACGGCGTCTGATGTCGAGTCTGAGTGCGGCATAGAACTTCAGAGCGTTGCCGCCGGTGGTCGTCTCGGGATTACCGTAGACCACCCCGATTTTGCTTCTGAGCTGGTTAGTAAAAATCACTGAAGTGTTACTCTTGTTGATGGCGGCAGTGAGCTTTCGAAGGGCCTGTGACATCAGCCTTGCCTGGGCACCCATCTGCGCATCCCCCATTTCACCTTCGATCTCCGCACGCGGAGTAAGAGCGGCGACGGAGTCAATGACGACCACGTCTATCGCGCCGCTGCGAACGAGCGTCTCGACGATATCGAGAGCCTGCTCTCCGAATTCCGGCTGGGAAAGAAGGAGGTTGTTCGTGTCGACGCCGATTCTCTTGGCATAATTGAGATCCAGCGCATGCTCCGCGTCGATGAACGCCGCGATGCCGCCGCGTCTCTGGGCTTCGGCTATCACACTCAGACAGAGAGTCGTCTTACCGGAACTCTCCGGGCCGAAAATTTCCGTGATCCTTCCTCTCGGGATACCGCCGATTCCGAGCGCCCAGTCGAGAGAGATTGAACCTGTAGAGATCGCATCGATCTTCGCGATGGGCCCCTCTCCCATCTTCATTACGGCACCCTTGCCGTAGTCTCGCTCGATTTGATTCAGCGCAATATCCAGCGCCTTCAGCTTAGCTTCTTTCTCTTCAGCCATTTTCAAATTCCTTTCCCGTCCGACGTCCCCTCCCGGGTGTTTTCATCTTCGGACTTTTCTAGTGAATACTCGTACAGAATCTTATATTCCGAGCCCGAGGGCTTCAATGTGCTTTCAAAAAGTGCAACGCTTTTGGGGAAGAATCGCTCCACCGACAATTTACCCCCGCCTGTCAACTTCTGCAAGTCTTCGGGGAAAGCGGGTCCGCCTCTGCCGATGCCACTTCTGGTAACTCCTCCCCTCTCTTTCCCGCCGGCGTGTTGCGGCATGCGTGCGATCGTTATATGAGATTTGAAGTCGCGTGTCTCCGGAACAACACCGTACACCGAGGATGTCTTCTTAATCGATTCGGCAAGTCGGGCAAGCGACCCATCGTCCCGGCATTCGAGCCATATTCCCCTTCTGACCCTATCATTGGGGAAATAGTCTATGCCGGTTATTTCAGTTAAAGCCGCTCTGGCCGGCAGCTCCACGAGTCCCGCGGCGGCAGAATCGAAAAGCTCACGCGCCCGATCGGCCGGGAAGTCGCCGATAAACTGGAGCGTGATATGGAGCTTGTCCTTTCCCTCGAACCTCGCACTTCTTAACGATTGACGGAGAGAATTCGTCATCTCTGTGATTTCGTCTTTGATAATCTCCGGAATCGTCGCACCGAAAAAGATTCTCATGCTATTATACCATGCATAAGACTCATGGTTCCGACAACTATCGCTGTCGGAACCGTCCCGTTCCCCGGAAGGAGAGGCGATTTAGATACTCTGCAATTCATTCGGATTCAATGGAGGCATGTTGCCGCCGGTATCAGGCGAGCCCCAGGACACGGCGCCTCACGAGTTCCAAGGCGGCCTGTGAAGTCCTGTCTTTGAAGCGAACGCGCTCGTCGGGAAAGTTGTGCTTATTTACTACCGTCCCGCGCGAATCCGAAATCCCGATATAGACGAGTCCGACCGGTTTCTCCTCGGTGCCGCCTGTCGGTCCCGCAATGCCGGTTACAGATAGTCCGATGTCTGTCCTCGAAATAGCTCTGATTCCTTCAGCCATCGCCCCGGCAACCTCCTCGCTGACGGCGCCGAAGTTCCGAATAAGTTCAGCGGGGACATGAAGAAGCTCGACTTTAGCTTCATTGCTGTACGACACTACACCTCTCTCAAAGTAGGCAGTACTTCCGGAGATGTTCGTCAGACGATTAGAAATCAATCCGCCGGTGCAGCTCTCGGCAAGCGCTATCGTGAGCCCCTTTTCCTTCAGGAGTTTTCCCAGCGCCTCTTCAAGTTCGACCTCGCCTTCCGAGTAGATGAACTTCCCTGCTTTGTCGTGGATCTTCGCCGCGACTTCGTCCGCAATCGAGTCCGCTTCCTCCGCAGCCGCGGCCCTGACACTTATCCGGAGCCTGACGCCGAATTGGCTCGGGAGGAACGCGAGCCTGGCTTTCCCGCCAAGGATGTCATCGGGGTTCCCCAGCAGCTCGAAGAGGCTCGATTCGGCGATACCGGTTGTTTTCAACACCCTGTGCCTGATGACCTGGCCCACGACTTTCTCCCTGAGGAGCGGGACGAGGTACTCCGTCGTGATATTTCGCATCTCGTGCGGGACGCCGGGCATGACAGCGAAGAACTTTCCGTCCCGTTCGAATAGCATTCCCGGAGCAGTCCCCCAATGATTCATGAGGACTGTGCACCCTTCGGGTACGAGCGCCTGGTCACGGTTCACCTGCCTGAGAGGAATGTTCCTTCTCGCCAGCCGATCCCTGACATTCTCGAGCACATCCTTGTCCTCGACGAGCTTCGCGCCGAAGAAATCAGCGACGACTTTCTTAGTGATGTCGTCGTGCGTCGGGCCAAGTCCACCGGTGACAAACACGGCATCGAAGTTAGCGGTGTACTCTCTGAAGGCCCGCATGATCTCGTCGTAGACGTCGCCCACGACGACGGTTCGTACGACTTCGAGGCCGACTTCGGAAAGCCGCTGTCCTAAGAATGAAGCGTTGGTATTCACAACCTGGCCGATCAGGACTTCATCGCCGATTGTGATTATTGAAGCTGTTTTCATCTCAAAGTCTCCGTTCTGCTTCCAGGTAGCTTCAAGCTCCTAGGAACGCGTTCCGATGCGCCGGTTCCGATGTGCCGGCTCTGCAGTAGGGGAAAATTCCAGGCAATCCGCGCAACGAACCGAGGACACATATTGAAGTCGAATCGCAAAGGATAAATACAACGTCTAATCAAGTGAAAACTCTATTCCGTAAAAGACCAGGGAGCCCGGTCACTTTCCGAAGTACAAATAAAGTTGGAGCAGTATGTTAGTATACACGCCGCACACGACATCGTCCATCATAATGGAGATTCCGCGATCCCGCCTGTCGAAATAATTCGCGGGAAACGGTTTGAAGATATCGTCATCC
>JAJZNW010000021.1 GCA_021811615.1 Bacteroidota bacterium | reverse complement strand
CAACTCACGATTTCTACGAGCCTGCCGTCTTGAACTTGAACGCTTCCAGAGCCTCGCTAAGAGATTCGTCCTCGCGCTTCAGAACGACAGTCATATTGGAAAACTCATATCTGAAGACATAATTGCCTCTAAGCCCTTTGAAATACGGACCGCGTTCATCCGGTCTCAGCTCGGCAATCTTCCTCAATGCAGCATCATCCCGCATGATATCATAGCAGCTTCGGACCAGTGTCGAAATTACCTCTTCGGGACTGGAATAGCCCGGATCGACTTCTATGACCGGATTCCTGGGAGGAGGAATGACACTACCAGCATCCCATTTCCGCTCAAACCCAAAGTGAGTGCAGAACGCCTCGTAAATCATCCTGGTAGCGTTCACCTTGCCGTCAATGGAATAGCCCGCTATGTGCTGAGTGCCGATTGCGCACTTTGCCAGTAGATCGATGTCAATTCCCGGCTCATTCTCCCAGACGTCAAGGACGGCTATACCCGGTGCTCCGGCAGATAACGCGGACTTAAGCGCCTGGTTGTCAACAACCGCGCCGCGGGAAGAATTGATCACGGCAGATCCACGCTTCATCCTGGAGAGTCTTCCCGCATCGAAGAGATGGTGAGTCGCATCGGGGCCGGACCTCGTATAAGGGACATGAATCGTAATGAAATCGGCTTCCATCAGGTCGTCGAGAGGAAGGAAGCGCGAATCGCCGGTTGCCCTTGCGAGGGGCGGATCATTCTGCAGCACGTTCATGCCGAGTTTGTGTCCGACTCTCACAATCTTACTGCCTATGTTTCCGACCCCGACGACGCCGAGAGTTTTCCCCTTCAGGGTGAAGCCGCCCTTTTCGGCCAACGTGAAAAGCGCCGAGAACACATACTGCACGACCGCATTTGAGTTGCATCCAGGAGCGCTCGAAAAGGCGATGCCACGACTAACGAGGTGGTCGACATCGACATGGTCGGTTCCGATCGTTGCCGTACCGACAAATCTTACGCTGCTATCGGCAAGGAGTTTTTCATTGACTTTGGTTTCAGACCTGACGAGTAGTGCATCGGCATCCTTCAACGCAGCGCTATCGATCGCCCGGCTGTCGTACTTCGCAATCTCCCCGAACTCGCCGAACGCTTCTTCTACAAAGGGGATCTTCTGGTCTACTACTATCTTCATCAGCTTTCTCAATTAGTTTCAGATGGTAATTATCATATCGTCATCGCGGTGAAACCACCGTCGACCGGGATAATCGTTCCGGTAACGAACGACGAAGCTTTGTTCGATGCTAACCAGATGAATGCACCGTTCAACTCCTCTGCTTCTCCGTATCTTGCCATCGGAGTATGACCGAATATCGATTTTCGTCTCTCTTCCGTGAGTATCTTCCTGTTCTGTTCAGCGGGGAAAAACCCGGGCATGACCGCATTGACGCGGATTCCGTATTGGGCCCACTCGCGCGCCAGAAAACGAGTCATGTTATTGACTCCGGCTTTGGAGATCGCGTATGTGAACACCTTCGAAAGCGGTATTTCCGAAGAGACGGATGAGAAATTGACGATACTCCCCCTCACCTTCGAGTCGATCATATGCTTACCGAAAACCTGGCAGGCGAGGAACATTCCTTTAAGGTTGACGCTGATGATCTTGTCCCATTCTTCTTCCTGGATATCGAGCACCGGCGTCGTAGAATTGACACCGGGCGCGTTCACCAGTATGTCCACCTCTTTCCACTTCGCGACGATCACATCCTTCGCCTTCTCGAGATCGGACTTAACGCGTCCGTCCGCCTGGACGGCCAGCGCCTCGCCGCCAGCAGATTGAATAGCCTTCACACGCTGCTCCGCTGCTTCCTTGCCATGATTATAAACTATCGCGATCCTCGCTCCCGCTTTGGCCAGCGATTCTGCGACGCTTCCGCCAAGCACTCCCGACCCACCGATCACTACCGCGACCTTACCTTTGAGTCCGAATGTCTCTTCCACATATGAATTTGCCATTATCTCACTCCATGTTGTACAAAATTGCGAGCCGGCCATACGGCCCGATTCTTTGATTCTCAATATTAACGATGCGAATTCCCCGCACTGAAACGCTTACCTCCCCATCCAACCGCCGTCTACCGTGACGACACTCCCGTTCATGTAACTCGAAGCATCCGAGCAAAGAAATACGACGGTTCCCATGAGATCTTCAGGCTCCCCCCAGCGTCCGGCAGGAATCCTGTCGAGTATGCTCCTTGACCTCACCGGATCTTCACGCAAGGCCTTCGTATTCTCCGTTGAAATGTATCCCGGCGCGATCGCATTTACGGTCACTCCCCTGGCTGCCCACTCGTTCGCGAAAGCCATTGCCAACTGCTTCACACCGCCTTTCGAGGCGGCATAACCGGGGACGAATATTCCCCCTTGAAACGAAAGGAGCGAAGCGATGAAGACGATCTTGCCGTAACCTCTCAAAGCCATCTCCTTCCCGATCTCACGTGTCAGTATGAATTGCGCCGACAGGTTCACCTCGATGACCTTGTCCCAGTACTCGTCCGGATGCTCGGACACGGGCTTCCTCATGATTGTCCCGGCATTGTTTACAAGGATGTCGATCTTCGGGTAGTCCGACTTGACGCTTCTGATGAAATCATAAAGTGATTCTCTGTCGGAAAAATCGCATGGATACGACTTGAACATCCGGCCCCGATCCTTGACTTCCTTTTCCGTTTCCGAAAAGTTGTTCGAGTGCGACAAGCCGATGATATCGGCGCCGGCCTCGGCCAGCGCTATGGCGTATGCCTTCCCGATTCCCTGATTTGAACCGGTCACCAGGGCCGTCTTGTTATCGAGTCTGAATTTGTCCAGGATCATCTCAACGCCCTCTGATAAGTTGCAATGCCCGATATAAACTGTCTCATTTCAATGAAGACATCTCCACGTCATCCATGTCCTCGAACTCCTGATTCTCCCCGCCCATCGCCCAGATGAAGGAATAGTTCTTTGTCCCTCCCCCTGAATGTATGGACCAGCTCGGCGATATGACCGCCTGCTTGTCGCGTACCACGATGTGCCGGGTCTCGGACGGCTCTCCCATCATGTGAAATACCGCGGAGTTGATGTTGAGATTGAAGTAGAAATAGATTTCCGTCCTTCGCTGATGCGTGTGCGAAGGCATGGTGTTCCAGACACTCCCTTCGTCCAACTCTGTAAGGCCCATAACAAGCTGACAGCTCCTAACGCCCTTCGGGTGAATGTATCTGTTAAGCGTCCTCGAGTTAGCATCCATGGTGTTCCCCAGCTTTGCAGAGAAGACCTCGCCGAACTTCATGAAAGCAGTCGGATGGTTAGCATGGGCCGGATAACTGACGAAGTAAAAGTATGCCGGTTTCGATGGGTCGTCGCTCGAAAAGACAATTTCCTTCGTGCCGAGTCCGATGTACAGCGCATCTTTGTAACCAAGCGTGAACACCCGGCCGTCGGCCTTCACTTTCCCCGGACTGCCGACATTAAAGACCCCAACCTCCCTGCGCTGTGCAAAGAAATCAGCCGCCATTATTTTCTTCGTGCTCAGAAGCTGAAGCGGTTCGCCGACAGGCAGCGCACCTCCGGCAATTGCACGATCGAGGTCAAAATAGACCATCTCGACCTTTCCCTCCCGAAAGAGGTCTTCCAATAAAAACGCCTTCCTGATCTCACCCGTCTTAAGTGACCGGTAACTTAGATTATCGGGGGAATATCTTACTTCCATACCTTTCGCCTTTCCCTGAATTTAGATGATTGCGGAACGCCCCTGATGAGCAGAAGAGTCTATCTCTTGTGTCAGGGTTGCGCCCAACCCCGCAAAGTATCCTGGCACAGATCTCATTTGTTCGATCCTTTCAAGAAGTCCTTTCGCGGCGGTGTAAAAGCATCTATGAGACATCCATCCGCGAAAGCTCTAACGCCGTGTTGTATATCCGGTCCGACGATTAAGCTGTCCCCGGCGGAAAGCTCCTCTATCTTTCCTTCAAGCTCGACTTCAAACCTTCCCGATTCAACGTAAGCAACCGGGTGGTGTGGATGCGCGGACACACGTCCGGCCGAACCTTGCCTGAACTCGACACTGGCCATTATAATCTCTCTTGCGATACCAAGAGTCTTACGGCGAACCCCATCGCCGGAAATTTCCCAGACAAGATCAGAAGAATGGATGAATGGTTCGGAACCAACCATAGTATTCAATTATCCCTTCCATTGGGTCGCGTTACTTTGCGAATCGCGCCGCCTGCCGGGACACATCGAGCTTGCCCGTAAATCACAAACGACCTCATCAATATAATAAACGAAACCGAAGGTTTGATATCCGAAGTTGCCGAAGAAAGTGGGGCCGCCTGAACAGTATGGCCCAACGTTTTCTCCACATCGGGATCCAGCCACAATTTTTTTTGATAACACCTTCGTTTTTGTTATCATAAAACCAAAAGAAGATACGCATGCAGCCGATCCATGCCCAGGCTTAGCGGAGACATTTCTCAAAGCAGCCCATCTTCTCCAGGAGAATTCACATGCCGATGTTTGAATGGACCCAGGAATACAGCGTAAACGTCAGGGAACTGGACGAGCAGCACAAGAAGCTTGTTGATATGATTAACAACCTGGACGAATCCATGAAATCCGAGAATCAAGGTGACGCTATTAAGATCGTTCTTGACGAGTTGCTCGATTACACGGCTTATCATTTCGAGACGGAAGAAAAACTTCTCATGCAGTACGGATATCCACGCCTGGAGAGTCATACGAAAGAACATGACACTCTTTCGTGGAGGGTTCTTGACATGAGGACAAGGCATGAGTCCGGGGAGGGAGTAGAGGCGAAGGAGATACTCGATTTTCTGACGGCATGGCTAAAGAATCACATACTTTTTTCCGACAGACAATACGGAATCTTTCTGAACTCCAAAGGCCTGCGATAATTCATTTACTGATTTTGGGAACCCCAACTCTGGATAACGTATATGTCCCTCTTTCAGCGGTCGACAGACCCCTGAGCGTCAATATTACAGAGATCGACCAGCAGCAGAAGAAGCTGATCGACTTAATCAATCTTTTCCACGATTCCAAAGGACTGGATCAACAACCATACAAAACAGAGCGACAATAAATACAGCGCATTTCTCAATTCGAAAGGGGTAAGCTGAGGTCTGCCGGCTCCATTCACGTGCGCAGCGTTGCTCCTTTACGGTTGTGCGCTTCGGGTGAGAAGTGAGCCTATCTTAACGCCATCACCTGTTCTTCAAAGATTTTCCTGAAATGAAATCCATATATCGCGAATGTAATTGCAAGAGGAAACAGCTTTGGCCTGGTGAATAGAGACCAGAAGAAGAGCCGCCAGTAGTATACCCGTTCTTTGGCAATGACGCCGAGGAAGAGCACAGATTTCAGAAGTGCTTTTATGTCGTCGAAGTTTACCCGGAAGACCTTCGCCTGTTGAGGATTGAAATTCATCATGAAGTTCTTTACTCGCTTGTAGTATTCATTCGGCGAATAGATCTTGCCGACGATATTCTTGTATCCATCGATAAGAACGTCTCGGTTCATCTTCGGCACGAAATTAATTGAAAGATCGGTATTGTTTCCCGAGAAGGCGTGGACGAGCCTCCCTTCGGCGCTCAGTCTTTTGTATAGTTTTGTGCCACGAGGTGCATTCAGAAGTCCGACCATCGCGGTTACTATGCCCGTCTCTTGGATGAACGAGACCAGCCTGTCGAATATCGAGAGTGGGTCGACATCGAACCCGACGATGAAGCCTCCCTGCACCTGCATCCCAAATTCCTGAATCTTTCTGACACTCGCCGCAAGGTCCCTGCCCTTGTTGGGAATCTTCTTGCATTCCTGCAAACTCTCCTCATTCGGCGATTCAATTCCGACGAAGACCGCGTTGAACCCGGCCTTCACCATAAGCGACATCAGTTCTTCATCATCCGCCGAGTTTAAAGAGACTTCCGTGTTGAAATAGAACGGATGGCGGTGTTCCTCCATCCAGCCGACGATGGCAGGAAGTATCTCTTTCTTAAGCTTGTTCTTGTTGCCGATGAAGTTATCATCGACGAAGAACACGCTTCCCTTCCAGCCGTGTGAAAGGAGGCTGTCCAGTTCAGCTATCACCTGTTCCTTTGTTTTCGTTCGGGGAACACGGCCGTACAGCACGGTTATGTCGCAGAACTCGCAATCGTACGGACAGCCGCGCGAGTACTGCAGATTCATCGAAGCATACTGCTTGAAGTCAATCAGCTCCCATTTAGGCGACGGCGTACCGGTAATATCAGCCCGCTCTGTCGATCTGTAGACGTGTCTGGCAGAACCGTTCGCAAGGTCATCAAGAAAAGGCTGAAGGGTAATTTCGGCTTCGTCCAAAACCAGATGGTCGATGTCGTCGAACTCATCGGAGTAAGCGGTGAACAGCGGTCCACCCGCCACAATCTTCTTGTCGAGCTGCTTGCATCGATCCACCACAGCTCTCGCAGATTCTCTCTGAACGGTCATAGCACTGATAAAGACATAGTCGGCCCATCTGATATCGTCGTCGACAAGAGAACGCACGTTCAGATCGACAAGCTTCTTTTCCCATTTTTCGGGCACCATCGCGGCTACGGTGAGAAGACCGAGCGGCGGGAATGCGGCCTTCTTAGAGATAAATTTCAACGCATGCCGAAAGCTCCAGAAAGTATCCGGGTAGCGCGGGTAGACGAAAAGTATTTTCATTGGCAGCCCTTTATCATGTGAAACAAGGTAAGGAATCGCCGAAGACCGGTCAATGACTTGCAAAAAGGATCACCAGATCCGGAGTGCAAACGGAGCAAGCCCCCCAACACGGCAATTCGACAGATAAAATCCGTTGAGTAACCGACAACACGCAAAGCACACTCACGCGAAGTGACTATCCGAAGGCTGAGACCTTTCAAGTCCCGGCTGATATCCGTGGGTGGTAATTGTATCGCCCTCGATTGAAGTTGACAACCACAGTGGAGTACATTATCTTATTAATAAACCGACCGGTCGGTTTATTGTAACGTGGAGTCTATGCCGAGAAAAGAAAACATACAGAACATTGCCAAAAGGAAAGAGCAGATACTCAAGGCTGCCGTCACGGCCTTTGCTCGAAGCGGACTAAAAGACACCAGCATGAACGACATCGTCCGTGAATCGGGTTTGAGCAAGGGGGCGATTTATTGGTATTACAAGAGCAAGGATGAGATAATTTCGGAGATTCTGAATGAGTTCTTCGACCCCGAAGAAATAAAGAACGTCGAAGCCATGCTTTCGACGGGCACCCCCCTTCAGAAGATAGAAAAGCTAGTCGAATACATGATCGAAGAAATGAACAGGATGCGGCGGTTCCGGCCTGTCATCCAGGAGCTGTTCGTCCTGGCGTTCCGCGACGAGAAGATCAGGAAAATGACGAAGAAGAGCTTTCAATCGTCAGTCACTCTACTGAAAGGTATAATTGAGGACGGAATAAGAATGAAACAGTTCCGGCGGATTGATCCATATCATGTCACGCTGGCAATTTTTGAAATAATAGAAAGCACAGCACTTTTCTGGTCGCTCGACCTCATTGACGTCGATTTCGACCAACAGCTCCGCGGAGGAATCGATCTAATATTGGACTCGATTAAGGTGAAGAAATGAAAAGATCTCGGCTTCAGATACAGATTTCCCGGAAAGCGGATATCACGCGTGCCGGTCTCCTGGCGGATCAGCTTCATGTCCCACAAAGTGGCACGGCCGGGAAGCATTACTCCCTGCCGATGTTCTTCGCGCTCCTGGGTCTCTGCGCCATATCCTGTCTGCTTCCTGCGGCCTCTCGTGCACAGGATGCAAAGGAAATCATCCAGAGAGCCGAAGATGCCATTAAGGGAAAAACGTCGAGCTATTCCGTCATGGAAATGATAATACGGACTCCCGACTACACGAGAACCATGACTATGGAGAGCTGGACGAGCGGCACTTCAAAAGCCCTCGTTAAAATTCTATCGCCGGTCAGAGAGGCGGGCAATCGGACCTTAAAACTGGGAAACGATATCTGGATGTACCTTCGAAACACTGAAACGACAATTCGCATCCCTCCCTCGATGATGCTTCAATCCTGGAACGGCTCCGACTACACCTATGACGACATGGTCCGCGAGGAAACTTTGACAAAAGATTACGACATCACGCTCGTAGGAAGTGAGAAGATAGCCGGCGCCGATTGCTGGAGACTGCAGCTCATTCCGAAGCCCAACGCACCTGTCGTATGGGGAAAGATTCTCTATTGGGTTCGAAAGGGGGACGACCTTCCGGCGCAGGTAGAATACTTCGACGAAAGAGGAAAGCTCATGCGAACGATGGTGATGAGCGATTTCAGGATGATGGGTGGGCGAACGATACCGACAGTCTGGACGATGTACAATTCCAACAGGACTCATTCGACCGAAATCAAGATGGAAAAGGCCTCTTTCGACAGGCGAATACCAAGCGGCATTTTCTCACTCAGAGAACTGGAGCGATAACGACGATGCTGCTTGTGAGGATTGCCTGGCGCAGTCTCTGGCGAAACCGGAGGCGATCGATGCTGGCGATTTCCGCGATCGCTTTCGCTGTCATGTTCGCGGTGGTAAGGCTCGGCTTCGATGACGGAACCTTCGCCCTGTCACTAAGGACGGCTGTTCGATCCTCGACCGGGTATATTCAAATCCAGAAGACCGGTTACAATGAGAATCCGACTCTTCAGAAAAGCTTCAGGATAACCCGACGAATTGACTCTGTCATTGACGCTGATCCTCTTATCGAAGGAAGCTCCCCGAGAATTCAGGCGGGCGCTCTTCTCAGCTTTCGGAATCACTCGCTCGGTGCGATGATAACAGGGATCGAGCCGAAGAGTGAAAATTTGATTACCGACTTTCCGCGGAAAGTCATATCTGGAGGGTTCCTCGATAACGACAGTACCCCCGAAATAGCCCTCGGATATAGGCTTCTCAGAAACTTAGGTGCTAAGGTCGGAGACTCCCTGGTCGTACTCGGGCAGGGTTATGATGGTGTGCTCGGAAATATGTTCGTCCGCGTCGTGGGAACATTCCGAACCGGTTCCGGCGAGTTCGATCGGACGGGTGCATTCATGAGCGTGCCGGTACTGCAGGACTTCCTCGACATGGGAAACAGGGTGAACGCAGTTGCACTGTCCGTTGGTAATCCGGATGATGTCGCTAAGGTCATCACGAAGCTCGACCCTCTTCTCAAACCGGCAGGGCTGGTGGCTGTCCCTTGGCAGGAACTTCTCCCGCAGCTTAGCCAGACAATGAATTTCAGTCACGCTGCTCATATACTGTTTCTCAGCATCCTTTTCGCGGTCGTCGGATTCGGAATCCTGAATGCACTCCTGATGTCGGTTACCGAGCGATTCAGGGAGTTCGGAGTCATGCTTTCCATCGGAATGTCGAACTTCAGGCTCGCGCTTACCACGGCGATAGAAATGGTCTTCATGGTCCTAATCGGTTTCGCGATCGGGAACATCGTCGGAGCCGCGATCAATTATTATTTCATGAGACATCCGATCGTGCTCGGCGGGAGCATGGGTTCGTTCGTCCATGAGTGGGGATTTCAGCCGATCGTCCCATCTTCCCTATCTCCCGGCATATTTCTGACCGCCGGTACTA
>JAJZNW010000003.1 GCA_021811615.1 Bacteroidota bacterium | reverse complement strand
GCTCGTACAGACGAGGAACTACCTCTTCGACGACACGCGCAGGAGAAACCTCGAGAGACAAATTCTCCAGGCTCAGAAGATGGAGAGTCTCGGCACTCTTGCGGGAGGTATCGCGCACGATTTCAATAACATTCTCACGATAATCATGGGACACGCCGGACTCTTGAAGAAGAGGGAGCTGACCGACGACCGCGCCATACGCAGCCTCGAGGCCATAGACCTGGCAACGAGACGAGGCGCCGGCCTGATCCGCCAGCTCCTTACCTTCGCCAGGAAGGAAGACCGCGCCCTCGAAAACATCGACATCAACGAGATCGTCAGAGACCTTCACAAGCTTCTGGAAGAGACTTTCCCGAGACTCGTGACCATCAGGCTGGAACTGGACGACAGCCTTCCCCTTATCGTCGGAGACCCTACACAGATTCACCAGGCCTTGCTCAATCTGTGCGTCAATGGCCGGGACGCAATGCTCGAACGGAAGGACGGCAACCCGCCGGGCGGGACTCTGAGTCTTTCCACGTCGCACGTCGAGGGAACCGATATTCGTACCGCCTTTCCGAAAGCCGTGCGCCAGAAATATGTCAGAATAGTCGTTGCGGACACTGGCGCCGGAATGGATGAAGCCACGCGAAGCCATATCTTCGAACCCTTCTTCACTACCAAGGAACGTGGGAAAGGTACAGGCCTTGGGCTTGCGACTGTTTACGGCATCGTCGAAGGCCACGAAGGATTCATAGACCTCTCGAGCGAGCCCGGCATCGGCACAAGCTTCACGGTTTACCTGCCCGCCCAATCCCAGGAACAAACCCGCGAAGCTCACGACGACAGCGCCATGTCTCAAATTGCAGGAGGAAGCGAGACCATTCTCATCGTCGAGGACGAAGAAATGCTGATGGACTTTCTGAAGGAGATCCTTACACGGAAAGGCTATAGAGTCCTCTCGGCACAGGACGGCGAAACCGCCATCTCCGTCTACGCCGCGAATTTCAAAACCATCAGCCTCGTCCTCTCGGATTTAGGCTTGCCGAGACTCGCAGGCCAGGACATGCTCTTCCACCTCCTGAAGATCAATCCGGAAGTGCGCGTCGTATTTGCCAGCGGGTTTATCGACCCCGAAATAAGATCGGCAATTACCGGGACCGGAATTCGCGAGTTCATACAGAAACCCTATTCGGCTGTCGAAGTCCTGACAAGAGTCAGGGAAGTACTGAACAGGTGAACCATCAATGCTGTCTCCCACCGCCGGAGATACCGCCGGGTGCGACGAGCGCGGGCTCAAGGCATGGATAGATTGGAAGTTGATTCCGCCGGATCGCTTCGAATGAACCGCAAGAGCCGGAGCAACCGGCGTTCTTCATTAAGCCGGAAAATAAAACGGTCCCCGCAGGGAGATGCGGAACCTGACGGGGACCGCCGAAGAAGGACACCGGCGATGGCGCCAGTGCGGCTCTAACTCTTTTTCTTTGCGGCCCTGGTCGCGGCCGCTTTCGCGGGTGCTTTTCTTTGTGCTGCAGTCTTTACTGAACGTACTTTTATTCCGAGTTTCTCCAGAAGATTCTTGTTGTCCTTCAAAGCAATCTTCGCGATGTTCCTGAATTCCGACATCCAATCGTTCAGCCTCTTGAGGGCAGCGGCCTCCGTCGAGGCGGCCCGCTGGTACGCTCCCTTTGCGGCTTCCTGTTTGTCGTCGGCGCTGTCATAATCACCGATCTTCGCATGTTCTGCCGTCAGCTTTTCATCAGTGTAACTGCGCCCCGCCAGCTTTGCTTTGATATCCGGATCGCCGAGCGCGTTATCGAAAAGGATATTCCCTGCCGATATGAAGGGCGCCATGGCTCTCGGCATTGCACGGTTCAAACCGAGTTTGGTGAGTGCTCCTTCATTTCCCTTCAACACCGCTTTGGCAACGCCGGAAAGAGCCTGGTATGCATCTTCGGCTCTCTTCTTCGTCGCCTCCAGGTTTTCGGTGGCCAATTTCTGGTCGCCTAAAGCCGCAGCGGCCGCACTCACGGCCGCATCCGCCTCGTTATAATAGGTCAAACCTTCGGCGATTCTCGCCTGGTCGAACCCATACTTTCCGAGTTCGGCTTTGATTTCAATGTCTTCGTTTGAGTTGTTCAGAGCTACTTTAGAGCTCTTGAGTTGATCCGAGATCGAATTTGTGGGCCGTTTTGCCATCATTATCCCCCTGTTTTCCTTGACGTTACCTGATGCACGCCTCTGTTTCTCATAGTTCGAGGCCTCATTTGCCCTTATAGTTGCAAAGCTCCCCGGCTATCCACTCGAAATTGTGAAAGAGCCGGCTATTTATCACATAAGGCGGCTTATTCTGCCGCTGCTTGAAGCCTGCTTGCCGATGCAATGGCCATGCTTAACGACACATAAGCCTTGCTTCGGGCTGCATCGCTCTTGCTTGCGGTCGCATGGTCCATGCTTAAGGATGCGGCATCCTTGCTTAAGACCGCTTAACCCATGCTTACCGATGCAGAGAGCTTGCTTGCCTCTGCGGCGTCCTTGCTTAAGGATACGGAATGCCTGCTTAACGAAAAGCAAGCTTCATGCAGCCTGAAGCGTTCGGTTTGATGGTACTCCTGGGGGGTTGGTTCTACCTGACAGTCGAATATATACGGCGTTTTTTGTAAATGCAAACAAAAAATGCTTCAATGTTGCGCGGGGAGAACCTGCGGCACCCTGCTGGCACGAATCAGAAGTTCAGGTCCGGCGGCTCGCCGTTCAGCACGCGGCCCCTGATGATTTTCGCCTTCATTCTCTTCCTGATATTATCCACGATCCTTTCCTTGTCTTCCTCCTCGACGAAGAGTTTGTTCTCCTGCCTGATAAGGTAACCCCTGTATGCGGATCGAACTCCGTCGGCGAGCTTCCTGCGGCGAAACTTTTCCGCGGTCTTATTAATGGCTTCCCTCCAGTCGTTTGCATCTTCCATCGGTACCGGTTCATCTGCAAGCTTGAGAAGCGATATGGCCTCGTCGAGGTCATCGTCCCCGTTGCGCTGGTAGAACCGCTCCATCGCGTGGAAGTACCTGAGAAACTTTTCATCTTCGAATTTCCTGACGAAATTTTCCATAAATTCGAGATCGTTGTACTGTATGCTTGGCTTCGACTCCTCCGGTTTCACGGGCGTTGCAGGCGTGCCGCCAGTGGGGCTATCCTTGGAACGTACAAGGTCACAGTAGAACTTTTCTTTTTCGCCTCGCTTGTCCGGAAGCTTCAGGTAACCCGGGGTGCCGTAACGCAGGTCGAAAGCTACATAGAGCTGGGGATATTCGAGATCGCCCTCGTCCCATTCTTCGGCCCTGTACCTCAAAGTATCCCAGTCCAGCGTCGGGTAATCCTCGTACAGATCGCTCATGAGATAGTCGACATAAGTATCTATCTCGTCTTCTGTAATCGGAGGAAGAAACGGGCAGCGCTCGAGGTGATCTTCCCAGTACCTGAAGTCCCAGGTCTGCTCCACTTCCGCGATCTTGATTTGCTCCGCGCGCCAGAGACATTCGAGATCGAAGAGTTTCTTATGCTGGATCTGCCACATGAGCTCTGCCCCTTCCGTTTCGAAGCGGAGCAAATTATCCGATTCGTCTCTGAGAAAGAAATCACCCAAAGTGAGACATGATTCCTTTTTCCAGACATAGTGATCGATAAAACTCTGGACGCTATAGGGGGAGTATTGATCGAATAATTCCTTGTAGCGCGGGTTGGTTTCGAGATCGTGCTTGATCTCTGCCCTGAGGATGGCGCGCCGTTTTTCCTTGTCGAGCGACTCGCTGTCATACTGCGAGATGCTCACTTCTTTGCCGCTGCCTGTACCATGTTCATCCATTTCGGCCTCCCGTTTAGGGTCAACTTCGAGGTCATCCCGCCAACGGGCTCGACATGCTGCGCAGACGCGGCGGACCTTCATAGGATTTACGACTGACGGAAGCCCGCGCGTCTTGTTGATTCGGAATTCGCGGTTCGGCACATCTTATCGTGCCCTGCGGGAAGGCCCTGACATTCCCTGATTCACAAAATGTTAGGAGGAGAGTATGAGAAAATCAAGCTTACGAAGAAAACGTTCTACAAACATGCCTGCGCTGTGAGGGTGATTAGCATCATCGAGTTCTTTAATTCCGCAAATCCATTCACCCATCATTCCACTATTCCATCATTCCTGTCTGCCATAGATCCATCAATCCATAAATCCATTGTTCCACGGTTCCATTATTTCCGCTAATCCATCAATCCAATAATCTACAAATCCCTTATTCCCATCCTGCGATCATGTCACCCCTACGGGGTTCATAATTTCGTCTGGATATCATTCTACAATCATGTCGCCCCTTCGGGGCTGCTCGATATATTCCAATTCCATTCATCGCCATCTCACCATCGTTCCGTTTTCCCATCGTTCCATGATTCCATTATTACCATTAATCCGCCAATCCAATAATCCCTTATCAATCCATTATTCCACTGTTCCCATCCTGCGATTATGTCACCCCTACGGGGTTTAATGTTGCGGACGGATATTATTCCACTACAATCATTTCGCCCCTTCGGGGCTGCTCGATATATTCCGGTTCCTCACATCGCCGTCTCAGCATCATTCCGTTTTCCCATCGTTCCATGATTCCATTATTCCGATTAAACCATAAATCCATCAATCCATCATTCCACCCTTCCATCTACTTCCCCGCCCAGACGTTGTTCGCCGGATCGACGTCAGGCAGAACTTTGTCCGGGTCGACGATTACCGAGTCGATCGGGCTCGTTGAATCGTAGTGGAGCGTAAATACGCCGCTCGTTTCCCAGATTTCGACAGGGAGATTGATCCTGCCCACTTCCCCGTTCGACTGCTTCACTTCAACCGTTACGGGCATCACCATCTGATCTTTGTTCTGAAGAGTGATAAGCGCGCCTTTCGCGGGATTGCCGCCGACATAACTAACGCTGTCCACCGCCTGGTCCAGCTTGTAATTCTTGACGAACCATTCTTTCCAGAACCAGTTCAGGTTCTCACCGGAAGCGTCGTTCATCGTCCTGAAGAAATCTTCCGGCGAAGGATGCTTGTAAGCCCACCGCCTGATATATGTCCGGAAAGCGTAGTCGAATCTCTTGTGACCCAGCACGTACTCGCGGAGCAAGTACAGGCCGAGCGCAGTCTTGTAATACTCGAGAGTGTGAAGATAGCGTCCGGGAATCGCATCCGCGTATGATATTATCGGCTGTGACTTCGGGTTGAGAAGGTAGGGGACAATATCGCGTGCGGGATTCTTCGCCTGAGGGTCGAACTCGCCGTCACGTTTCGGCGCGTATTCACCGTGGTTGAACTGGTCCGAGGCGTAAATATCTATGAAGGTATTGAACCCTTCGTCCATCCATGCGTTCTGGCGCTCGTTCGAGCCGACTATCATCGGGAACCAGTTGTGTCCAAGCTCGTGTGCCGTGACGGCCCAGAGCGTCTTCCCCGTCATCCTCCACCAGCAGAAGACGATGCCGGGATATTCCATCCCTCCGACGGGCCCCGCGACGTTGATCGCCGCAGGATAAGGATAGACGTACCAGTCCTTTGAAAATATTTCTATGCTCGCCTTGGTATATTCTGTCGAACGCCCCCACGCTGAGTCGGATGCGCTTTCGATCGGATAGACCGATTCCGCGAGCGATTTCTTGCCGTGGGGGAGATTTATCCTCGCCGCGTCCCAGATAAACGCACGGGAACACGCCCAAACCGCGTCGCGCGCGTGATCCATCCTGAAATGCCATGTCAGCGTTCCCTTTTCCGTCGGGCGTGTCTCGGGTTTGCCGATTTCGTCCGGGGAAACGATGTAAACTCTCTTGTCGCTTTTCCTCGCCTCGCCGATCCTGCGCCGTTCCTTTGCCGTCAGGACGGTTTGAGGATTGAGTAAAACTCCCGATCCTACCACGATTTGATCGGCGGGAACGGTGACGCTGTAATCGAAGTTGCCGTATTCGCAGTAAAACTCGCCGTCGCCGAGAAACGGGAGGCTGTTCCAGCCGTTCAGATCGTCGAAGACTTCCATGCGAGGGTACCATTGGGCGATCTCATAGATCGTTCCGTTCTTCGTGCGCATCCAGCCTGTCCTGCCATATCCGCTCGGCGGCACTACGAAGGAGTATCTGATTATTATTCCGAGCCTGCCGCCCCTGGCGGGTATCGGACGCTCGAGCCTGATCTGCATGCGCGTGTCGTTGACAAGATAGTCCGCACGCGAAGTCTTCCCGTTCTGAACAATCTCGACGGATGAGATGCTGTCGCCCCCGTAGAAAGTCCGCGGAGCGTTGCCGCTTACAAGGACTCCGCGCGATCCTTTGGCAAGCTGGTTCTGTTCGACCTGGAGCCAGACATAATAGAGCTCGTTCGGGCTGTTGTTGGTATAATCTATCTCGACCGTTCCACTGATCGTCTTGGTCGTAGTGTCCAGCGTCGCTGCAATTCTATAGTCGGCCCGGTTCTGCCAGTAACCGGGGCCGGGTGCGCCGTCCGCGCTTCGATATATCGAGCTGCCGTTCGAATCGAAGTTCGGATCGAAGACCTTATGCGGGTCGTATCCCGCACCTGTTTGCGGGAAAGCGTTCGAAACGGGGATAATGAGACAGGAAACGAAGAACAGGACAGTAAGTTTCTCTTTCATATGGCTTGCCTTTAGGATGTTGTCGGAATAAAAAAAGGATCGTCAATCAAGCAACTTTATTTTCCAGGAACGTAAGCCTATTTATGAAGTCAATTGCGAAAGAACGTAACAATCCAATTACAAAAATATACCTTCGAAGATACGGAAAGGCAAAACCCTGTTGCTCACTTATGAATCGGCTGGAACAGCTCGAAGTGTGTTCGACAGCGATCGGATCGGAGGAAGACGGGAATATACAATGCGGTAGAACCGGGACAGACCTCGAAGAAAGTCATGGTACGCTTGGAATCGATACTAACCGATACTAAATTCAGCGGACGGAGACCATGAAACGATCAGCAATATTTCTCGCAGCGGCGGCAATCGGCGGAATTGTCGTCTTCATTTCGTTAGTTCCGAGATACTCGATTCTCTATTCGATAGACAGCAGGCTGGACCGCGGCCAGGCCATCAGCTTCTCACGGAAGATAGCGGACAGTATCGGAGTGAAACTCCCGCCGGACCTGATGCAAAACACGACCTTCTCGGCGGAAGGCGTCTCGCTTGCATACTCGAGGTCGAAGTTGGGAACGCGCCGCACAAACGATCTAGTAAGATCCGATTCGCTCCCCCTGAATTACTGGGACGTCATGTGGTTCGATCCGGCGAAGCAATCTGTAAACGGGACGATGTTTGAGGCAGAGATCTCAGCCGGAGGAAAACTGACGGCATACAAGCGCTTCGTTCCGGACACCGCTTCAGGCACCGTTCTGCTGGAGAAGGAGGCGCTCGGGAACTTCAACGAATTCTGGAACGGCCACGATCTGTCCCGCCTGACCGGAGTGTCGCTTTCAAGTCTGAAACTGAGCGCGTCAGAGCCGGTCGTCCTCGAACACAGACAGGACTGGTCGCTCACATTTTCGAACGACAGCACCGTCGTACCGGGCATGAAGGAAGAGTTGAAGGCGAGGCTCGACGGGAACGAAGTAACGAGCCTGGACATCAGGTACCACCCTCCGGAACAGTTCAGGATCGACTACGCTGCGAAATCATACCCCTATGTTTTCCTGACGTTCATGTCGTGGATCGCGATGTTCCTGTTCTTCGCCGTGGGTCTTGTCATCTTTCTCAAGAGATACAACGAAGGCGAAGCAGGCATAGGATCGTCCCTCTCCGTAAGCATCGCCTTCTACGTGGCTTCAGCCATCGCGATGGCACTCTCCTTCCCGTCCCTTGGGAAAGGTCTGGGGATCGGTACGATGAATATCTTCTACCTCGCGCTTATTGTTACAGGCATCATCTTCCTCCTCTGGCTTCCGCTGGTGTCAATACTCACATTTTCGGCATGGGGTGTGGGAGAATCGTCAGCTCGTGCGATATGGCCTGAGAAGCTTGATTCGTTCGATGCCGCCTCCCACTTCAAGGTTTTCAACGAAAAGCTCGGTGGATCGGTACTGCTCGGTTACGCCTACGGCGGGATAATTCTCGGCCTGTACGCCCTCCTGCATCCTCTCCTTCGCTTACATGAATACCCTGGAGAGTTCATGGGAGGCGGTACACCGCTGGATTCATTCGTCCCTTCGGTGAAGGTGCTCGCAGATGCTTTCGCGATGGCGCTCTTCAGCGAGACATTCTCGAGATTGGGAATACTCTCATTCTTCGGGCGAAAGAAACTGGGGAAAGGGATCGCCGCCTCTTTGATACTCTTCTTTCCCGTGCTTTTCTATCCGATGCCGTTCGGTGAATATGGTGTGATCGCGGAGGTATTGTTCTGCATAGGACTCTCCGCAGCGTTCATTTGGCTCTTCCTGAGATACGACTTCGTAACGGTTTTGGTTGCCGGTACGATCTTCTGCTCGGCACAGGGACTTATCCCAATTTTCTCATCTTCGAACCCGTATTTCGAGACAAACTCCATAATTGCAGTCGTCCTTTTCGTTCTGCCGGTTCTCATATCGTTCGTCGCCTTGTGGCGAAAGCAGGCGTTCGAGCTGACGGTCGACCTGATGCCCGCCCACATCCGGAGGATCAGCGAGCGGGAGAGGATGGCCAAGGAGCTGGAGATCGCGAAGAACGTCCAGAACAACCTTCTCCCGAGGACTACGCCGGCCGTCCCTCAGCTGGAGTTCGGCGGAATGTGCATCCCGGCGCTCGAAGTAGGCGGCGATTATTATGACTTCGTGCAGATGCACGGAGGGCTCATCGGGACCGCCATCGCGGATGTGTCCGGAAAAGGACTCCCCGCCGCGATTTACATGACGCTCACGAAGGGCGCTTTACTCGCGTCGGCTGAAGATCAGCCATCTCCGAGGAAGGTGCTGAGCAAGATCAACCAGATAGTTTACCACTCTATTTCCCGCGGCACCTTCATAAGCATGATCTACGCGGTCATCGACACAAAGACCCGGAAGGTTAAATTCGCCCGGGCCGGGCACAACCCGCTCGCCTTGTTCTCGTCGAACTCCACTTCGGCGAAACTCTTCACGCCTAACGGCCTGGCTCTCGGACTCGACGACGGCGAGAAGTTCGACTCGACGCTGGAGGAAATGGAGACCACCCTGATGCCCGGCGACGCGCTGGTATTCTACACCGACGGCTTCACGGAGGCGATGGATTCGGAGGCGAACGAGTTCGGCGAGGAGCGGCTTGTCCAGCTCATCGAGTCTGCGCGCCATCTCCCGGTGAAAGAGATGATCGCGAAGATAGATTCCGGAGTGAGAAAGTTCGTAGGCGGCGCGCCCCAGCACGACGACATGACGATGGTGGTGATAAAAGTAAAAGCCGAATAGTAGAACGATGGAATGTTGAAAAAGTGGAATAATGGATCGTTGTCCGGAGGACCCTTTGGGGATTTATGGGGCGGGAAATTGGAACGCTGGGGTGATGGATGCCTGGATTATTGGATTTGCGAGAATGAGTGAGCCAGCCGCGTAGCGGCGACATGTCTGTAAAAGAACTGCGACTCACCTACGTGGTGAGTCGCAGTTTCTTTGTCAGGTCATTTGGTCAAAAGCATCTTCTTTATCTGGTTTATTCCCGGCGCCGTCAGATGGTAGAAGTAGACACCGCTGGCAAGGTTCTGACCGTTGAAGTAGGCAGTGTGTGCGCCTGCTTCCTGGTAACCTCTCACCAGCGTCATCACTTCCCTGCCGAGCACATCGTACACTTTCAGCTCGACCTTCCCTGAGTTCGGCAGGCGATAGCTTATCGTTGTCGTCGGGTTGAACGGGTTCGGATAGTTCTGTATCATCCCGCCTTCGTCGGGAAGCTGCGCAGTGACTT
>JAJZNW010000140.1 GCA_021811615.1 Bacteroidota bacterium | reverse complement strand
GGTTTGAGGAGGGGTCAAGGGAAACGGAGCGATGGTCGGCTTGAGCGGGACACTCGCTTGAAAGAGGAGAAACACTTAGGCTCACATGACCTGTACACCACCGCGCCCTTGTCCTACTCTACAGTCGCCTGGGAATGGCCCGAAAGCTATCCGATGGAAGCGAGTTGGAAAGCGGCCCCTGCTCCTTACCGGGACGCAGGGGCCGGCCGTCCTGGCGTTCCACAAAGACTCCACCAGGCTGTCTCAAACGCAACCATCATACAATCGCGGGCCCACCTCGCCTCTACGGGGTCCTCACAGGAGGGAACAATCGGGCAAGCTCCAGAGATACGCGGATAGGCTCAATTCCGGTAACCGTTTCCAGCGGGAACGCCGCTTTACCGGAAACCTGGTGCGGGAACTTTTGCTGATCTTTCGCGATTAACCTTATACGCTCGGGTTCGGGGAAGCTATCTGCGTCGGATGACCCCGGACGAAGGATTGTCACAAGGATCTGTATACGCGATTCTCCAGGACTCCGCAGGTTTCATGTGGTTCGGAACAAAAGACGGGTTGGACCGGTACGACGGCTATCATTTCAAGGTCTTTACCCATCACCTTCTCGATTCCACATCTATCGGAGACGATTTCATAACCGTGCTGTACCAGGATAAGAGATGTAGCGACTCTGGTCGATGAGGAGCAGCAACCGGTAGAATACACTGCAACGTTCGACGGACCCAACCTTGCGAGCGGAGTGTACTTCTACGAGATAGGTGCGGGAGATTTCAGGCAGGTCAAGAAGCTCATGCTCATAAAGTGAGTCTATATGATGGTGCATAGAATTCTCCTGCCGCAACAATCCATAGGGAGAACCCTGTCATTCTAATCCAGCGGAACGGTGGACTTCAGCGCTCGTCTCCCCGCAGCCTCGCCTGGCACGGAAATGCCCCGGTCGAGCCTGTATCTGGCAAGGTGCCTGTCGGAAGGGTCCGCCAGAACCAATGCGGATTATACGAAACGTAATTGGAAGAACATCGGGAGAGTGATCCGGCTGAACCAGGGAGCAGCCGCCAATGGACGTAGAACATCACGAAGGCGAGCTGCCCGGACATGACCGAATGCCAACTTCCGGAGGATGCCTGGGACGCCGGAACCTCAATTGCGACTACTTTGTTTAGACCATCAATGGTGCAGATCGAGGAAACACCCGCTTCACTCGCTGCGCCTCGAGACTCTCGCTTCCAGCGGCCCCGGGTTTCGGCACTCGTTCGATCGACAAGCCGCCATTGCAGACTTTTGTGTATTGCAGGGGAACAATTTGGTGGCGAAAATTTGTGACAATAGGATGTAAACGGATTAAGCCATGGATCTTCTGAAAGGACACAATCCACAAAACTATAAACTGGAGAAGAAGAGTTATTCTTCTTACGATTCTCTGTACGCTGCTATAACGAAAGAGGGGTCCCTCGGTCTGCTTGCACTCGGTGCGCGCGGACTTCTTTTGTGGCGAAAGAAAAGAGCCGAACTTGAGGCGCCCGAAACGGCAGGGAAGGAGAATCCAAATGGATAGGAAGAGAAAACTCCTCCTAATCGGCTGGGATGCCGCGGACTGGAAGGTCATCAATCCCCTCATGGACAACGGGATGATGCCTGCACTCGAGAGCCTGGTGAACGACGGCGTCGTGGGAAATCTCGCAACGCTCGATCCGCCTCTCTCTCCCATGATGTGGACATCGATCTCTACCGGCAAGCACGCAGACCAACACGGTATACTCGGCTTCACCGAACCTTCACCCGAGGGAAGGGGAGTCCGTCCGGTGATGGTCACTTCACGAAAAGTGAAAGCAGTTTGGAACATCCTGATGCAGTGCGGCTTCAAAACGAACGTGATCGGCTGGTGGCCGAGTCATCCGGCCGAGCCGATCAACGGAATAGCAGTCTCGAACTTCTTCCAGAAAGCCACGACGGAGTATGGAAAGCCATGGCCGATGGCCCCGGGCACCGTCTATCCGCCTTCGCTCGCCGATACACTCAAGGAGTTTCGCGTCCATCCCGGTGAACTCACCGCCGCGCATATTCTCCCGTTCGTTCCCAACGCCGCCAGGATCGACCAGGACAAGGACAGACGGCTTGTCTCGCTCTCAAAGATCATCTCAGAGATTTCTTCGATACAGGCAGTAGGGACATGGGTGCTGGAGAATAGCGAATGGAACTTCACGGCAATTTACTTCGACGGCATCGATCATTTCTGCCACGGATTCATGAGGTTCCACCCGCCCCAGATGAAAGGAGTGCCGGACGAAATATTCGAGCTCTACAAGGGCGTCGTCCAGGGCGGCTACATTTACCACGACATGATGCTCGGCCGGCTTCTGGATCTCGTCGACGAAGAAACGACAGTCATGTTGGTATCCGATCACGGTTTTCACTCCGATCATCTGCGCCCGCGCGGGATCCCCGACGAACCCGCGGGTCCCGCCTGGGAGCACAGGCCTTACGGCATCTTCGTGCTCAAGGGGCCGGGCATCAAGAAGGACGAGCGAGTCTATGGGGCTAACCTCCTGGATGTCGCGCCTACCATCCTCACTCTGTTCGACCTGCCCATCGGAAGGGATATGCCCGGCAAGCCTCTACTGCAGGCTTTTGAAGAGACTCTGGAGATCTCTTACGTCGACAGCTGGGAAGAGATCGAAGGGGAATGCGGGATGCACCCTAAGGACATCCAGCGCGACCCGATCGCAGAGCAGGCCGCCATGCAGCAGCTTATTGAACTCGGCTATATCGAGAAACCAGATGAGAATGTCTCAAAGAATATCGAAAGAACCGTCGAAGAATCGCAATTCTACCTAGCCCGTGTCTATATTAACAAGAACGAGCACTCTAAAGCGGAACCCCTCCTCGCAGACCTTTATGCCAAACATCCCGAACAGGTAAGGTTCTCGTTCAATTATGCGAAGTGCCTCGAGAGCGTCGGTAAACTCGACGAGGCGTATGAGGTAGTCTCAAAAATTATCCAGGCGGAAAAGAAACCATACCCGCAGCTCTTCCTCCTCCAGGGTACACTCGAATACGCTAAGAAAAATTATGAGAAGGCGCTTGAGTTCCTGAAGAAAGCGCAAAAGGCTGATTCAGAACTCCCGCAGCTCCACCGGCAGTTAGGTTTTGTCTATCTTCAGATGAGAAGACCCAAAGACGCAGAGGCCGCTTTCTACAAGGCGCTCGACAACGATCCGGAAGATCCCCAGACTCACTACGGTCTCGCCCTTGTCATGGCCCGCCTCAGGAAACACGAGGAGAGCGCGGAATACTCGCTTAACGCAATCGGCCTCCTGTATCACTTTCCACTCGCCCACCTGCGACTCGGCATTGCACTGGCAAGACTCGGGAGGTACGAACCCTCGATCGAAGCGTTCGAGGTGTCGCTCAGAATGGCACCCGGCCTGGTCGAAGCCCACAAATTTCTCAGGTACATCTACGCGTATAAGCTCAGAGATGCCGACAGGGCAGGCAGGCACGAGGAGGCGATCAAGTCCCTTACCGCAAATGCTGGCGGACAGGCATGATCACCATAGTCAGCGGTCTCCCGAGGAGCGGCACCTCCCTGATGATGCAGATACTTAGCGCAGGGGGTATGGAAATCCTCACTGACAATCTTCGCCCCCCAGATGTGAACAACCCCAAAGGCTACTTTGAATTCGAGAGGACAAAATCACTCGCAAAGGACAACTCCTGGCTGGAACAGGCTGAGAACAAGGCCGTCAAGGTGATTGCTCAGTTAGTGAAATTTCTTCCCACGGACCATTCCTACAAATGCATCGTCATGGACCGAAATATCGATGAAATCCTCCTTTCTCAGTCCAGGATGATCACGGCACTGGGAGGAAACCAAAGTACCGTCACCAACGAAATTCTCAAAAAGACCTTCATGGAACAGTTATCAAAAGTAAAACACTTCCTGGCGGCCAATCAACAGTTTAACATGTATGTGGTCAACTACAACGAATTGCTTTCCGGCAGGGAGGCCGCGATAAGCCGCTTGAATGAAGCGCTGAGTCTCGGACTTGACGTAGACGAAGCGGCCTCGGTCATAGACGACTCCCTCTACAGGAACAGGGGAGGGCGTTAGTTTCCCGGAACGCTCAGGCCGGGAGACAATGTTATCCGGGAGAATCGAAATGCTTTCCTTGTCCGCGGTGAATCGGACCGGCCCCTTCCGGGTTTGCGGTCCGGGTCTGCGATGAATCTGGAACGGTCTTACGACGAAGGGACTTCAGTGAAAAGTTTGGTTAAGGGCATTTGACTGTGGCCAACGATCCTCTCGGAATTTGCGGGCGCTCCGCTTATACCATGAAGACGGTGTGGGCAGCGACTTTATTATTCATTTTGGCACTTATCATTCCGCAAAAGGTTTTCGCACAAACCTACCGTATGCACCGGCTCACGATCGACGACGGGCTGTCCCAGGGATTCATCTTCTGCATTCTCCAGGATTCGCACGGGTTCATGTGGTTCGGAACCAAGGACGGGCTCGACAGGTACGACGGTTACCACTTCACCGTATATCGAAACGATCCCAACGATTCGAACTCGATCCCGAACGACTATGTCTCGGCACTTTGTGAAACCACATCGGGAAAATTGTGGATCGGTACGGCTCTCGGAGGGTTTTGCAGCTTCGACGAGGTAAACTCCGTTTTTCACCGATACTATCATATTCCATCGGATACCAATTCCATTACGAGCGACCGGATTTCCTCGATCTTTGAAGATACGAGGGGGAACCTCTGGGTTGGGACCTATAACGGTCTCAACGAGTTCGGCCCGCGACGCCAACATGTCAGAAGATTCCTTTACGGCGGCACTCGTGGAAACGTAGATGTTCAGGCCATCACTGAAGATAAATCTGGTAATTTATGGATATCCACGACAGATGGCCTTTACGAGTTCAGCAGTTCGGGCAGCCTCGTCAGTCACTTCGTCCACACCCCGGGGGACGTCGGATCGATTGCGAGCAACGAAGTGTACACAGTGCTCCCCATGAATGATGGGTCCCTTTGGATCGGGACCGACAGGTCGCTGGACCACTACGTCGACGGCGTCTTCACTCATTACATCATCGGTGACCGAACCGTCCCTTCTTTTAATGTCACCGGAATCGTCGAAGACAGCAAAGGCTATCTCTGGCTCGTTTCAAACTTTACGCTCGTTCGTTTCAACACGGCTACCGGTGTGTACAGGTTCATCAGGAAGAAGCCCATAACGACCACAATTTACATGGACGCAACCGGGACTCTCTGGCTCGGAGACAACGGCGCGGGCATCGACAGGTTTTCACCTCAGGGGAACAGGTTCGACATTTACAGAGGGAAGAGATTCCCCAACGTAGTGTTCGAACCGCTGATTAAGAGGCTCGATGAATACACGGGGAAACAATTCGCCTATCCTTACATACAGGCTCAGATGTTCTTCGAGAACCGGAAGAAGGATTTCTGGATAGCTACTCTTTTTGACGGGCTGTTCCATTATGATACAAAGAAAGGAACATTCACCCGGTACCGCTACCTCACACATCTTCAATACAAAGATAACCGGCGAAAGATCTATTTCCCTTACGAGGGACCGGGCGGGCAGGTGTGGATCGGTACCCGGGACGGCGTCGCCAGGCTGAACCGGATTACGGGGAAGTTTCATTATTACCCTCTCTACGAAACCAGGTATGGCCTTTCCGCATTCGAGCGGCTCTCCGGCTCATACAACATCACCTGCATGTACCAGGATTCGTCGGGCATTCTCTGGGTCGGGACTCCCGCCGTCGGACTTGTGCGCTTCAATCCCGCTGATGGATCGAGAAGGTACTATAGATTCCTTCCCGGCGACCCGGCGAGCCTGAGTTCCAACTTCATTCTCACGGTTCAACCAGACCCGCGCGACCCCACAAAGTATCTCTGGATAGGAACCGACGGCGGCGGGATGGACAGGCTCGACATGCTAACCGGACGGGCCCGGCACTTCACGGACGCGAACGGACTGCCAAACAACGTCGTCTACGGCATTCTCGCCGACACGTCGGGAAATTTGTGGCTGAGCACCAACCGGGGGATATGCCGGTTCAATCCCGTCACCCACGCAGTGAGGATCTTCGACGTCTGGGACGGTTTACAGTCAAATGAATTCAACAGGCGCCAATATTTCGAGAGACCCGACGGTGAGATGTTCTTCGGCGGCGTGGACGGCGTCAACAGTTTCTATCCGGATCAAATAAAAGACAATACGCACGTTCCTCCGGTTATCATCACCGATTTCAGGATATTCAACCGTAGCGTCACGATAGGGAGCCCATCGGGTGTTCTCAATAAATCGATATCTGCAGCAGATACGATCGTGGTGAACTACGCAGACAACATACTGACATTCCGATACGCGGCATTGGATTATGCCGAACCCCAAAAGAACCGGTATGCTTACGAGCTACAGGGATTCAACCGAAACTGGATCAAAGCGGAAACACACCGGACCGCGACATTTACGAACCTCGACCCCGGCACTTACGTTTTCCACGTAAGGGGGTCGAATAACGACGGCGTCTGGAACATGAAAGGCCGGTCGGTCGTGCTGATAGTCACTCCGCCGTTCTGGATGACAACGTGGTTCAGGCTGTCGGCGGCCGTCCTGGTGTTGCTTGCCTTCGCAGGTATCGTCAGATATATGACTCTCCGCAAGATCAGGGAGCGGACGCGCAAACTCGAACAGGAAGCTGCAATTGAGCGCGAGCGGCTGAGGATATCGAGGGACATGCACGACGACATCGGTTCCCGCCTTACTGAGCTGAGCCTTCTGAGCAATCTCGCGGAAAGGGAAAACAAAGGGAAAGGCAGGATCGGAAAGGCACTTACCGAGATTTCCGGAACTGCAAACGAGATCGTCACATCGCTCGACGAAATTGTCTGGGCGGTTAATCCGCGATACGATACGGCAGAGGATCTGATGGATTACCTTGCACAGTTCGCCACGGCATACCTCCAAAGGGCGGGTATCGAATGTCATGTCGACCTTCCCACCGTCGAAGACCGCATAGGAGTTCCGGCAGAAACCCGGCACAACGTATTCATGGTACTGAGGGAGTCGCTCAACAATATAGTGAAGTACGCTGAGGCCAGGGAAGTCTGGCTTCGGTTCGAGTTTCACCGCGGGGCTCTCTCCATGTCTGTAAGAGACGGCGGAATAGGCTTTGATTTGGAGAAGGCGGGAAAATTCAGCGAAGGGCTGTTGAATATGGCAAAGAGGATGGAGGAGGTCGGCGGCAGCTGTGAAGTCATGAGCCGCCCGGGGGCAGGAACGACCGTGCTCGCGAGAATACCGCTTAACCACAATCCGCTCCATGTCAACGTGTGAGCGCTCTCTGCTCCATGCTCTATGCTCCGTGCTTTTATGCTGCCTTCCGTCATCACGCTGCAATTCATCCATTCGGTCGATTGATATGGTCGTGCGATTGAAGACATATTGATACACAGAAAATGACGACCCGCGTAGTGCTTGTAGAAGACGACGATAAAATCAGAAACAGCCTGATCGTGCTGATCGAAGGTTCGGAAGGGATGCGCTGTGTAGGCGCGTACGACCGTGCCGAAGATGCGGTACGAGATTTCCGGACAAAGGATGCGGACGTCGTACTGATGGACATAAACCTCCCCGGAATGCAGGGGACCGAGGCCGCTGCACACCTGAAAGAGATGAAACCCGATTTGCAGATAATAATGCTGACGGTTTACGAAGACAGCGAGAAGGTGTTCGAATCGCTCGAAGCGGGTGCCAGCGGATATCTTCTGAAACGTACCCCCCCGGACCAGCTTCTGAATGGGATAAGGGAGGTCATGTCGGGTGGTTCCCCTATGAGCCCCACGATAGCGAGGCGAGTCGTTCAGTCGTTCAAAAAAGACGCACCCAGGAAATCGGAAGCCGGTCGTCCGGCGCTCTCGGCGAGGGAGGAGGAAATACTGAATCTTCTCGTGAAAGGGAGACAGTACAAGGAAATCGGGGAAGCGCTGTTCATATCGCCGAGCACAGTACACACACACCTGCACAGCATATACGAGAAGCTTCACGTTCGCACACGCGCCGAGGCGATGGCGAAACTCATGAAGCGTTAACCCACGCGGGTTCGCCCCCCTCCACCGAATAGGCGATATGCCGGTCATTTCTCTCAATTGAACCCTTCACTTTCATCTGAATGGTCGATACCGCGTTCCACTCCTGGATGCTAATATTGATCGTCGAAAGTGGAAATTCATCGAGGAGGAGATATGACAATGGAAAGCAACCTTCGCAAAGTATCGAGGGTTTTGTCCGGAGCCCTTTCATTTTTCATCATACTATTATCTGTGCCCGCCTTCGCACAATCGGAGGCGTTCCAGGTGAAAGGCTCGACAGGCTCGACGCTTTTTTATGTCGGCAACGACAGCGACATAGCAATAGACACGTCGATAACTTTAGGCACCCTGACAATAGCTGGAAACAACGGGCTTATCTCGCTCGGCACTAACGGAAGCGGTACGGCGCTCAGTCTTGGCGCCGGTACAAGGATGATGTGGTACCCGCTCAAGTCCGCCTTCAGGGCCGGATATGTAAGTGGAACTCAATGGGATGACGCAAACATAGGCGACTATTCGATTGCGATGGGCTGGTCCCCGACAGCGAGCGGCACAAGCTCCTTTGCGCTCGGTGACGATGTGACCGCGAGCGGGTATGACGCCATGGCAGTCGGCCGGAAAACCGTATCGTCAGGTTACGGGTCGTTCGCGGCAGGATATCACACAGTCTCAGGAGGATTCGGCTCATTCGCGGCAGGACTCGATGCGAACGCCGACAGCAGCGGAACATTCGTATGGTCGGACGGATCGGGTGGTACTTTCACCAATACAAAAACCAATCAGTTCTTGATACATGCGTCCAACGGGGTAGGTATCGGAACGAACGGTCCGGCGACAGCACTGCAGGTACACGGGGTAGTATATTCCGATTCAGGCGGCTTTGAATTTCCGAACGGTTCGATTCAGACGACCGCCGCAGCAGCCTCTCAATGGACGAGCAACGGTCCTAATATATATTACAATGGAGGCAGCGTAGGAATAAACACTAACAGCACATCTGACGCCAGCCTAACGGTGGGAGGAGACGGCGGCATACTTTCAACTGGCACAGTTGGAAGCGGCACAGCCCTTTCTTTAGGTGCAGGCACAAGAATGATGTGGTATCCTTACAGGGCGGCATTCAGGGCGGGATACGTAAATGGGACTCAATGGGATGACGATAGCATTGGAGACTATTCGACGGCGTTTGGGTGTAACACTATAGCATCGGGAGAGTATTCCGTGGCATTCGGGAATAACTCTCAGGCGCTTGGTGTCGGGTCAACCGCGATTGGAGGCGGTTACGCCACGGCGGACTCTTCAACTTGTATCGGGCCAAGTGCCGGTACCGGGACCACTGCTGTCGGTTCTCTTGTATTGACGGATGGCAGTGGTCCAATCACCGTTATGGTCAAGCGCGACGCGATGTGGGCCATCTATTCAGGCGGGTACTATTTCAACACAAACTCGAGTGGAACTTCCGGTGCTGTCCTTGCTGCCAATAGCAATTCCTGGTCCACCATCTCAGACTCAACCAAGAAGTACGCATTCCTCCCCGTCAACGACGACAGCGTGCTCGACAAGATAAACACGTTCGACCTTCGCACATGGAGCTACAAAGGACAGGACAGCACGAAGTACCGCCACTATGGCCCCATGGCACAGGAGTTCTTCAACGCGTTCGGACACGATAAGTATGGAGTGATCGGAAACGATACTACGATCAACCAGGCGGACTTCGAGGGAGTGCTCCTCGTAGCAGTACAGGGACTGTTGAGGAAAGAGATTCATCAGAATAAAGAAATGAGAAGTGCCGAGCGAGATAAGC
>JAJZNW010000092.1 GCA_021811615.1 Bacteroidota bacterium | reverse complement strand
CGACGAGCGCACCAGCACCCAAAAGGACTCCGGCCTTAAGAAAATCCCGGCGACTGCTTCCTCTTTTCATCCAAGCCTCCTGAGCTTTGACTCGCTTCGGTTAAGTTTCAAACTATTCGGTGGAAAATCAACTCGAAAATTGCGCAGGAACACAGGCGGCCGCATTTCAGTTCTCGATTTGAACCGAACTTCTGACGATGACTCCCATTCTCTTCATGTCTTCGAACAAGCGGGCCGGCTCGACAATGTGTCCCATCATCAACAATCCCGGCTTCCGCGCCGTTCCGTCGAGATACTGCAGCAGCGCCGCCACAACGGGGATCGCGGTGAGTTCGTACGCGTCCTTGTGCGATACCGCCGCGCTGAAGACCGCCCGCTTTCCATCCTTCATACCTGCCGCGTCAACCCTCAGCATGACGACGAACGGCGGGTTCGCAAATCTCCTCATCCCCCACCACATAAGTTTGCCCATCGGCCTGGCCGACCTGGAAGGCGCAATCTTCAAACCGGCCATGACGAGCGGCGTTATGATCCAATCGACTAACCAGTTGGTTCCGGAAATGAAGAAGCCGGCATTTTCGAGGGCCGGGTACATTTCGGGAATGCCGCGGAGTTCCTCGAAGAACATCGGGTAGCACGCCCGCACTCCGATCTCACCGCCGAAATCGATCTTCCGCGGTTTGAAACCTCCCGATGCAATCCATTTGCCCTGCCAGTAGACATCAGTCCTGTAATCTTCGAATGCCTCCATCAGTTCGACCACGGCTTCTGTGTACGGAAGGTCCCTTCCCATATTGAGAAACCCGGCGGTGGTCGCGCTCACCATGCGGTCGAGATGCGGTGCCGCGTATCGTACCATTGCCGACGGGAGGCCGGGGTGAAAGCCTGCCTCCGTTATGAAGCATCGGGCCGCACGTTTGATTTCGGCATCGAGCGATTTGAGGATTGTCAACTTGCGGCTGCTGAACTGGACGTCGAGATAATCGACGCCGCAATCGAGCGCAGTCCGTATCACCGTCGCCGCATGTTCGGTCGCCGGCGCTGCGACAACGAGCATGTCGACGTCTTTCAAAGCGGCGCGCAGGCTTTCCGCGTCTGCGGCATCAGCGTGAACGGCTGAGACGCGGCTTCCGCCGAACTCCGCATTCAGCTTCTCTGCCAACTCCCCGGCTTTCTCAAGATGCCTCGCCGCCAGGACAATCCCGGCTGTCGATTCTTCGAGGAGATGCTTCGCGAGAAGGCGGCCGGTCATACCGTAGCCGCCGAGTATAAGAATCCTTGTCAAGGAGTCATCCTTCCATTTTCATTCCCAGGATTCTGACTTACGACGATCCATTAGAACACCCACTCCGCGCCCGCGACGATGTCGTTCATGTACATACCCATCGAAAGAATGTCTGCCGGCCTGTCCGAGCCGACATAGGCGAAGGAGTACGAGCCGCGGAGATTCAGGTGTTCGGTGAGCGAATGAGTGTACTCGACCGTCATGAAGGCAACGGGAGCATTCCAGAAGGGTTCGAGGAGTCCCTGCACAGCCGCGTTGCCGAAATTCCGGATCACTTCGTAGTTGTCCGCATTGAGCCAGTGGCCGTTCTTTGGCCTCGAGACGAGCCCGACGACCGGGGCGGTGAACTGCAAAGCGAAGCTTCCACGACCGGCGGGCCGGTACTCGGCGAGAATCACAAGGTTCAGGGAATGATGCCAGTACCATGACTGATCATAGACAGTCGTCCCATAGACGTTATCCACACTGTTGAAATCTGTGTTCATAACCAGCGACGAGATTCCTCCGCCGAGAAGAATGTCCAGCGGGGAGTTCATCACATCCCATCGCGCAAGCGAGTGAACGTACGAATAGGAAACCACGCCGGCGTCCTGGTACACATCCCGCAGTTGAACATTGGAGCTGAGACCGCCCAGCGACACGGATGTCTCGATCTTTTGCAGGTCCTTTCCGTTCCTCACCCGGTAAGAAAGCGAGGATGCGAACAACGTTCCGCTGAACGTGTAGGGAGACAGGTACCTGTCTCTCTGATTGAAGTCGTTGACGCCGACGCTCAGGGCGAGCGAACTGACCGCCCGGCTCCCGGTCAACGGTGCCTTAGTCTGACAAAAGGCGGAGGGGCAGATACCGACGAGCAAGCAGAGCACGGTACAGGCGACGATTGTTTTACAACTCCATGGGCTCATTTTGATTCCCCCTCCCGGTAGTACTTGATGAGCCTCGTCGCAACCGGAGCGAGCGGATTGGCCGAAGAGGCGGAGCCCTGGTTGGTCATTACGATGATGCCGTAATCAAGATCAGTGCAGAGAATTACCTCTGCATAGTTGAAACCGTTGCTGCCGGTATGTGAGAGCACTCTTCCGCCGACCCAGTCGGCATACTCGACCCCCCAGCCGCATGCGCTCCCACCTCCATCGGGCGACAGCACGACCGGCGTAGTAATGGCGCGCGCAGTCTCCTGGCGAAGGAGGGTTGCATGCCCGGCTTCACAGGCAAGCACCCAACGGCAATACTTCGCCCAATCGCGAACGGACATGTAAAGTCCGCCCGCCGGGTTGGAAATGTCCTGCAGATGAGCATCCGGGGTGGCGATAACCGGTGCGTGGGCGGGCGTATGCTGGAGGGGCTCATCTTCCCTGCCCTCGGTGCCCATCTGTCCGAACCCGGCAGTTGCGAGACCGAGCGGCTGAAGAATCCTTGTGACGACGAGATCTTCGTATGAGCTCTCCGCAACCTTTTCGGCAACGGCACCGGCGATAGTGAATCCGAGATTGCTGTAGAGTTGCTGGCCACGCTTCACGACAGGCGGCTGCTCCAGAGCCCACGCGACTACTTCGGCTCGCCGCTCCCTCGGAGTCGAAGCGTGAAGTGTCAGGTCGGGATCCCGCATGAAGCCCGAGCAGTGAGTGAGAAGGTCCCTTACGGTTACGTCGCGGTACTCCGGCCGCATCGTCCCGGCGTAATCGGGGAATACTTCCTGAAGAGTCGTCGTCCAGCTCAACTTCCCCTCATCCACGAGGAGACCGATAAGCACTGCGGTGAATGATTTCCCGCACGAGCCGAGATGGAACTGGTCGTTTACCGTCACATTCTCCTCTCCGCCGTACCGCCGGCATCCGACAGCCGCCGCCTCGACCACTCCGGTGTCCGTCATGATCGCACCTGCAAGCGCGGGAAGATCGAGCGCATACCTCATCGAGTCAAGGACTGTTGCCAGATGCGATGGATGTCCGGTCGCAGGCAAAGGCTTTGCACCATCGGGACCGAGAATTGTCCTTTGGCATGAGACCATCATCGTCATAAGTATTGTGAAAAATAAAATGCAGCGATTCACGACCCTTTCCTCCTGACCGCATAGACAGCAGGTCATCCATTTGATTTAAGAGAGATTCTTCCGCTAACCAGCTTCCTGACCGGCAGCAATCGGCAAGACTTTTTCCACCATTATACTGTTGAACAAGCTCCGCTCTTCCGCGTTCGGCATATGTGCGGAATTCTCAAACCAGATCAGCTTCTTCGAAGGTGCTTTCAGCGAACCGAAATAGTCGGCGGCGAGATTCGAAGGGGATTCGTAATCGAATCTTCCTTCCATGAAGAAGACGGGAATTTTGAACTCCTGCGCGCTTTCAAAGAGATCTACTTTGAGAAGTTCCGGCCAGAGAATCTTCATCGAGCCAAGAACGCCTCTGAAGAAGTTCAAGCGGTCGTTCAGGTTATACTCTCGTGAGAAAATCAAATTACGGATCACAAATCCGAACGCCCCAGTCCCGCTTGAGTGGAACTCCCCGCCCATTTTTCCAAGACACCTTCGTTCTATGATTGTTTTCTTCTGCCAATTGCCCTGGTACGGCGGCGGCCCGATTTTCTCCAACGCTCGAACCGTCCTGCGGTCATTTCTTTCCTTTGCTTGCCCAAGTGTCCACTGATAAGATACAGCCTCACCACGTTCTGCATTTGTCACCTGACCGATGCCAACGTAGCAATGGTACAGCTCCGGATATCGCGAGGCTGTGAGTGCGCCTATGACACTCCCCCACGAATGCCCGACAAGGACGAGTCGTTCTTTGCGGAATTTCTTCAGGAGATATCGGGTCAATTCCCTTGTATCGTCTATGAATTGCTCGATATTCATCCTTCCGGCATCCTTGATGGCGTCGTACGATTTCCCGGCTCCCCGTTGATCCCAATTGGCCACCATGAAATACTTTTCAAGGTCGCGTGTGTTTTGTCTGTTCGAAGTCAGTTGCGATGTCCCGGGTCCGCCATGGATGTAAAGAACAATCGGATTGTCGATGTCCTCGGATCTCTCGAGAATCCATTGGTCGCTTCCCCCGATCCTGACTTTCTCCAGCAGCGCAATGCACTTCGTGGTGCTTCCGTCCGTAAGAATTCCCGGTGTGCCGGCTCGAAAGAGGATCCGTGCGTGCGGGAAGAGCATGGGCGTCTGCTTCTTGTAGCAGCGGTACCTGTCTCCGAACCGAATCTCTAATTCGCGTTCTTCGCGCTTGCATTGGATGCATGTGAGGAGAAGCCAGGCTATCCCGCCGAAGACTACACCCGTATTGAGAAGTATTAACCCGATGCCACAGATCGTCATGCTTATCCCGATGTAAATGGGGTTCCGAGTGTACTGATATATTCCGTTTGTTACCAGAACGTTCGATTGCCCGACTGCTCCCCGGCGTTTCAGATAATAGATCCCTCCGAGGAAGATCGGCAGGAACATGAAAAGGAGAGCAATTCCCAATCCAATTAGAATCCATTCGGGCAAGAAAGCGAGTAAGCGGTTCAATTGTGATATGCCGAAGTCAGCTGCAACCTGCGTGCTCAAATAGATGAACACGGTTATCCCGACAGCTACTCCGAAAGGTGCAAGAAGAAATTTCAGGTTTTCTTTACTCATAATATGCTCCCGTAATGCAACATTGAAACTGCAGACTCAGCCTCCTATTGGTTCAACCGAACAAGTGCCCGAACGAGCCACCGCAGTGACCAAACTGCCGACCCGTTGTTCTTTCCATATCTCAGATCTCCAATTCTCACTCTTCGATATCAACACTTTTGACGCCGCGCATCCCACGCTCCGAAGTATCTCGCCCGCTCCGGCACCGCAGTAACCACCGCCATGCCGAAGCCCAGGAGTGCTGCCGTTCCAGGAGGCGGATTTTCATTTGAGATTTTCTTTGAGACAGGGAACATCGATATACTCCATTACCGATTGGACTTCCTGATGTATTTGCACTGTCAATCTTCAGAATAAACTGAAACGATATTGTTCATGATAATACCGATCGTACTGTTCCACTGCCGGGTTGCCGTCGAAGCGGGAACGCCCGCCCATGTATTTGTAGCGGCAACGACTAACCTAAGATCCGGAACCACCACTACAAACTGCCCGCCGTAACCGTTTGCCCAGAAATATTCGTGGCCGTCCTTGTTTCCAATCCACCAGAAATAGCCGTAGTTCGGTCCGAACGGTTGGGCATTGCGCGTGCTTATCTTTGTCGACGTTGCCTTGTCGATCCACTCTTCCGAGATGACGCGCTTTCCGTTGTACATGCCCCTATTCAGAAACAGCACGCCTAACCTGATCATATCATGCGCTGTCAGTGATAAACCTGCGCCGCCGTTGTAAATACCCTGCTTATCCGTCTGCCATGAATGATCGGAGATATTTAGGGGCTGGAAGAGATATCGCCGAGCAAATTCAAGCGTGTTCATTCCCGTCGACGCCGAGATGATCGCGGATGTCAAATGCGCAACGCCGGAATTGTATGTGAACATAGTCCCGGGTTTGTCGTTCAAAGGAAGATTGAGCGTATACTCAACCTGGTTCGTGGAATTGAACCAGCTGTCATACTCGCCGGGATTTGCCAACTCATCTGCAGAGAGTCCGCTGCTCATCGACAGCAGGTCGCGGATTCTGATATCGCGTTTCGACGAGTCGACGCTGCCGCCGTACTGTTCCCGGTAGTAACCGAGCGTCCGGTCCTCGGATTGAATGAAGCCCTTATCGATCGCGATGCCTATCAGCGTAGACATGACGGTTTTGGTAACGGAGCGGACATCGAAGACGGAATTCGAATTGCATCCGCCGAAGTATTCTTCCCTTACGATGCGGTCGTCCTTATATACGACCAGAGATTTCAGGTTCGGAATATTCGCCGCATCGGTAAAGGCGTCGTCGAGTTCGGAGTGAACGGGCACAACCGGATTTACCGTACGGTGGCCTCCGCACGCAGGCTGGAACACTGAGAGCAAAACACAAAAGAGGATCGGAGCTCTGATAGTCATTCTCTTCAATCTTGACAGATGTCACGTAACGCGATCCGGATCTGCCCCGGCAACGGCCGCTTCAGTGCCATGGCAGATATCTCCCGGGAGTTGTCTCGATTAGTGCTTCGTGGGGATTGAAAGATCGGCTTGAAAAAGCCTCGCGGGTAAATACGGCTGATTTCAGCCGCAGTTACAGGCGCTTGGTAATGCTGAAATATACCTGATTATATTGAAAATTTCCGAAAAGAAACTTCCCGAGAATGGTGAACGCCGATGACCGGACGCCTGTTTATACATGAAACCAACAAGGGAAGAACCGGCAAGATGAGTCTACCGATAGTCTGCAATCTGAACGCGCTTACTCCCAAGGATAGGGAGAGACATGGAGAGGTAACGGAGCAGCTGCGCACGTTGGTCCGGGAGCGGCGGGAGGAGGTGAACGGTTTCTCGTTCCGCATCGCGACGGACGCATCGGCGATAATGACAGTATCCGAGTTCATAACGCGTGAACGGCTCTGTTGTCCTTTCCTGGACTTCAGCTTGAAGGTAATATCGGAAAACGGCGAGGTATGGTTAAGTATGACCGGCAAAGAAAGGGTGAAGGAGTTTTTGATCGCGGAACTGAATATGAAGGAGGCGCGGTGACCGTTGTGTCCGACAGAACTTTCAATCCCGTTTCCGCGTTATCACATTCTGCGCCCTGATCATGATTCCGCGAAAGGCCTATTCTTCACCGCCGGCCCGATGACCGGGCGAACCCAACAAATACTCTGAATCTCCGTAACAGGATAAAGGATGTCAAGAACTCTCAAGCAAATACGCAGAGTAATCATAGCTGTCGTCGGCTTCACACTACTCCTTGTCGGAGTCGTAATGATAGCTCTTCCCGGCCCGGCGACATTGATCATACTTCTCGCCCTGGCAATACTCGGCACGGAGTTTCTCTGGGCCAGGCGTCTGCTTGAGAAGATGAAGGCGAAGCTGAGAAGAAAGCCGGCCTGAGTCCTGGCCTTTCACAAACTCGCATTTAACATTCCCACTTCGGCGAAATCCGTCTCGCCCGACTCGGGACGAACGATCGGAAGTACTCGGTGATCCCCCGGCAAGAGGTGCATAAGCACCTAAAGCAGGTCCTGCATCTCCTGAATATCAAGTTTGGCCTGTCGCAGGATAGATTTCAACGTTTCAGAATTCAAATCGCGACTGTGAACAGGAGGATCTCCATTTCTCTGTCCTTAAATCTTGCAAGCTTCGAAGAGCATCTTTGCGCTTCTTATGCGATCTGAGAGTCCGGCGATTCGGCCCAGGGGGACGCGACGTGCAATCCAGGCGCGCAGGAGCGGCGCGCGTAAATCAGAACTGCAGCGTCCCTTTATCCACCAGGACATTACCGTCCAGAGTCATCGTGGCGCCGGGAATGTAGCTGGTGATCGCGTACGGCGTACTGTTGTCGCCGCCGGCCCAGTCATTTCCTCCGACGTTAACTGAGATCATGCCGGAGGCCATGCACGCCACCATACGACTTCCCTTCACCGGCCGGACATCGGGGTTTATGCCAATGTCAACGACGCCAAAAGTCTCTTTCCCTTCCGGCTGCGCGTCATAGTTCTTCTTCAATTCCTCCAGACCGGATTCCGCAGACATCGACTCAAGTTTGCCCCGGACGAATGTCATGGTGAATTTCCTGATTTCCTTCCCGAGAAAGCTCCGCCTGTCGACGACCACTTTCCCCTCGACGGTACCGGGGACGGGGGTGAAGTACACCTCTCCCGCTGGCAAAAATTTTATGCAGGAGAGTGTCCCTGCCGCTTCATTGTCATTGGACACGATCCCATCGCTGACAAATACTCGCCTTCCCTTGATGCGCATCGTAAGGTCGGTCCCATTTGCGTTCGTAATGTGGAGGACATCCCCGTCGAGAAGCGCCGTCTTCACCTTCACGCCGGTCTCGTGGAGTCTTGAATAATCGACTCCAACTCCTTTCCAGAACACTTCCGAAAGCTGCTCTACGGTAATGCCGAAGTCCTTCGCCCGGTATTTCGTAGGATTGAGGTCGTTGCCAAGGCTGATCTCCCTGTACTTTTTGTTCAGAAGAATCTGGTTCAGCCGGCCGTAGACGCCGTTGACCGTCGCAAAGCGCTCCGGCGGAATATCGGCGAACACGGACGGGTCTTCGTCGGAACTCACCGTTATCGCCGCGTCAATTACCTTATAGATCTTCTCGTCAAATTTCCCGGCTGTCGAATCGTACTTAGCCGGAACATCCGCGTACATCCGGTGTCTCATGCGTTCGCTCGAAGCCATAAGAAGGGGATATGCCCCGACTTTGCGAACGTTGACCGCTATATCCTCGAGCAACTCGAAATCACGAACCCCACCATACACGAGGACATAATCACCTTCGTGTATGCCGGCGCACTGGTTCACAAGTTTTTCCGCAAGCGCCTCATAATCCACAGCTTTTTCTTTTCCAGAAGAGCTCCCCATGAGCACGACTGCAAGAACCGCAGCGAGCAAGGGAGCCGATAACACGAGCAACCATTTCGCTCTCATTGACGATTCTCCTTTCGACCGGACCGGGTCTACGGCCGGTCATGCATTTTGTTGAGACAAAACGATTTGCCGCCGCTCCTACACGGCCATTGTCGGCTGTTGGTGCGACAACAACAAGTCCGTCGAATGGGGCGAGACCGCCCGTTGTTCACGGAACTCAACAAATGGTTCTTTCGGGATTTAATTAAGCCGACCAGCGCGATTAAGTTACCGTGCCACCATATCAAACGCAACCAGGCCGGCCCGCCGGTCGCGCAGCGCCGGTCAATAGAACGCGAATTATCTTTACAGTTCCGACAGGCGGTTATCTTGTGATAATTATGTTTGCGGCAACCCCTTCCCGGAATTCAATGTCCACAGTCTTTCTACCTTGGTCGATCTTGGCTTCCGATTCCCTGCCGTTTAACGTGACATGGCCCTTCGGAGTCACGTTGTAGACAATTACCCGTCCACTGGACGCAAGTGAAGGAATGCGAATGTCTATTCTATTTCCTGCCTGCGAGATCGAAATTTGCTTCAGGCTGTCGTCGGAGAAGCGATCCACGTATGTGAAGCTGTTCGTAAAATCTTCCTTCCCCGGGAAAGCGTTTATCACAACTTCGGGTCTATCCTTCTTGTTCCATTGGACAGAGTTTCCCTTCAGCCAGTTCTTTCCCGTGACGAATATCGTGTTCTGTTTTACGAACACCGGTATATGATCGGGAGACAGCATGCATCTGTAAGCCTTCCCCCCTTCATAGGCGTTCGTAGTGGAGTACCAGTCGTACCATGTCCCTTTCGGGAGATAGATATTTCTCGTCGGCTCGCCAGGTTTCGTTACAGGTGCGACAAGGAATGAATTTCCGAAAAGATATTCATTCCAGATGTCGTATGTGTTTGAGTCGGCGGGATACTCGTAAGCGAGCGGTTTCATGAGAACGCCGTTCTCAGCCGAAGTGTTCAGCTGTGAGAAGACATAAGGAGCGAGTTCCATTCTCTCCTCGCACGCGCGCCGGAAGTTGTCCTGCAATGTCCTGCCGTAATGCCACGGTGCCCTGTCCTCCCCATGACCGCCGGCGCCGTCGAGCTTGATCTCGAACAGTCCCGACCAGGTGCCGAACTGCAGCCAGCGGGTGAAGAGTTCTTCAGGCTCCATTCCCGGATCGCCGAGGTAGCCTCCGACGTCGCTCCCCCA
>JAJZNW010000098.1 GCA_021811615.1 Bacteroidota bacterium | reverse complement strand
GCGAAGATGTACGGCGGCGGAGGTCATAAGAACGCCTCTGGCGCCAGGCTTCCGGGCGTGAAGCTCGACGAAACCGTGAGACGAGTCCTTGCCGACGCCGAGAGAATTCTGCCGAAATAAATTGTCATAATGGAGGAACAATGAAAGTCGAATTCATACAGAAAGATTTCGCCGCGATGAAGGCGGACGCGCTCGTGCTTGTGCTGACGAAAGAGGATGTGTCCGAAGGGAAAAAAAGTCCGAGCCGGCTTCAATCGAAGTTCCCTGCGGATAAAGCAACTCTCGAGAGCGCTGTCCGCGGAGGGCACTTCACCGGCGATAAGGGTGAGATGGTGACGGTCTACTCGCTGGCTAAGTACCCGGTCGCCTTTCTGGTCGGGGCGGGGGATGAATCCGAACTTACGAACGAAAGACTCAGGAGAGCGGCTTCCGCCGGAATAAGAGCCGCTCAGTCCGCGAAGGCTTCCGCCGTCGTGGTCGCGGCGATGGATTCCGTGCTCGAAGGAACGAGTCATTATGAAATCGTTCATTCGCTTCTCGAAGGAGCGATTCTCGGCGCTTACAAGTTCGACAAGTATTTCACGCTGAACGGGAAGAATTCCAAAGTCGGTGCGATCACTGTCGCTTTCAATTCCGTCGAGGCTTCCATCGGAAGGAAAGCGGCGAGAGATGCACAGCTGACTTGTGAAGCAGTCTACCTTACGCGCGACCTCTGCAATGCTCCTGCCAACGAAGTCTATCCGGAAGTTTTGGCAAAAGTCGCGGCAAACATGGCGAGGAAATTCCATGTCCACGCAAGAATCCTCGATGAGAAACAGATACGCAGGCTGAAGATGGGCGGACTCCTGGCCGTCAACTCCGGAAGTGCTAAACCGCCGCGCTTCATCACGCTCGAGTACAAGGGCAATCCTCGGAGCAGGCATTGGTACGCCGTCGTCGGAAAGGGAATCACATTCGACAGCGGCGGCATTTCGCTGAAGCCTTCGGCGGGGATGGGCGAGATGAAGATGGATATGTCCGGCGCGGCGGCGGTCATCGGAACAATCCAGGCTCTTGCTTCCCTGAAGATACCTGTTAACGTCGTGGGACTCGCACCGTCGACCGAGAATCTCCCCGGCGGTTCTGCTTACAAGCCCGGCGATGTCGTCACAACTATGTCCGGAATAACCATAGAAGTCGACAATACAGATGCCGAAGGAAGGATTATTCTCTCGGATGCCCTCCATTACGCGAAGCGCTACAACCCGAAGGCGATCATCGATCTCGCGACACTGACGGGCGCGTGCGTCGTTGCGCTCGGTCACCACGCGACCGGCATGCTCGGGACCTCAGAGGATGTTATGGCTCAGCTCAAGGAAGCAGGGGAGAAGACTTACGAGCGTGTCTGGCAGCTCCCGATCTTCGAAGAATATGAAAAGCAGATAAAGAGCGATATTGCCGATGTCAAGAATGTCGGCGGACGCTGGGCGGGAACCATCACCGCCGCCCTTTTCCTCAAGAAATTTGTAGGCGATTATCCCTGGGTTCATCTCGACATTGCAGGGACCGCGATGCTCGAGGAATCGACGGACTACTCGGCACGCGGAAGCTCCGGCGTCGGCGTGAGACTGCTCACTCAGTTCTTTAAACAGATAGCTTCTCAGGGCTGAAATCGAAATTATTTGCCGGGATTCCGAAACCAATTCAGTCCTCTTTCATCTAACAAAAAGAACGAAAGGACGATAAAATGGCCAATATAAAAGATGCTACGACAGGGACTTTTGAAAACGAGGTTCTAAAATCACCCGAACCTGTACTGATCGATTTCTGGGCTCCCTGGTGCGGACCTTGCAGAATGGTTGCCCCGGTCGTCGAAGAAATTGCCAAAGAGTACGAAGGCAAGGTAAAGGTGATGAAACTCAATACCGACGAGAATATGGATATCGCCATCAAGTACAACATCCTGAGCATTCCGACTCTCGGTTTTTTCAAAGGGGGAGAGATGGTCGACAGGATCATCGGAGCGGTCCCGAAGAAAGTTATTGTCGAGAAAATGTCGAAGACTTTTTCAAGTATTTCGGCAGCGAATTAAATGTAAGGGAATGTGATGGCTTTTATTCAGGAATCAGATAAGGCTGAGATCAGGGCGCAGATAGGCGAGCTTTCGACCGAAGTGAAGATTATTGTATTTACGCAGAGTGCGAATTGCCAGTACTGCGGCGAGGTGCAGACCATATTGGAAGAATTTTCCCAGGTAATTGACAACGTGAAGCTCGAGAAATACGATATCGAGGCGAACCCCGATGTGGCGCAACAGTATAAAGTCAAACGAGCTCCGGCAATCGTTATCATGGGCGAGAAAGACCACGGCATACGGTATTATGGATTGCCCGCCGGATATGAGTTTGTCGCGCTGATGAACGCCGTCAGGATGGTCGGGCAATCGAACCACGAACTTTCTCCGGAGACTGTCGAGCAGCTTTCGAAGCTCACCAAACCGGTTCATATACAAGTCTTCGTCACCCCTTCCTGTCCGTACTGTCCGAATGCCGTTACGCTTTCACATCAACTTGCAATGGCGAGCGATCTCGTCACCGCCGACGCAGTGGAGGCAACCGAGTTCCCAGAGCTCGCGATGCAATACAACGTGCGGGGTGTGCCGAGGACCGTCGTCTCCGTGGGATCTTCCGAAAACGACGATCACCATTTCGAAGGCGCGATGCCGGAGCAGTACTTGATCGAAGAACTCCTCAAGGCGGTAAACTGATTTGGATTTCGACCCTAACCATCCTCTGCGCAGCCAGAAGTGCCAGAGGTGCGGCGAGACAATGAAGCCGCAGATGGCATGCTGCGGGAGCCTGTTCTACTTTAACTGCGAATCGTGCGGCAACGTCATGGCTTTGACGGACAAGATGGTCGCCGCGATGGTCGCGGAATACAAAAAAACTAAGGCAGCTAACAATGCATAGACATAGATTTGAAGCGAAGCACCATAAGAGGCTCGACTCGGCTTACAGGAGGAGGATACTTCCCCCTTCGACGACTCTTAAGAGATTTGGGCTTAAAAAAGGAATGACCGTCGCCGATATAGGCTCGGGCTCGGGATACTTTCTTGTCCCGGCCGCGAGAATTGTCGGCAAGGAATCTGCCGCATACGCGGTAGATGCATCTAAGGAAATGCTTGCAGTCATCGACGGAAAAAAGCCCCCTTCGAATGTGGTACCGGTTCATACACGGGATGGATATACTTTCAAGATCGAATCCGGTGCCGTCGATTATGTGATCGCGAGCGCCATACTCCACGAGAATGAGCCGGTTAGATTTCTCAGGGAAATCCGAAGAATAATGAAGCCGAATGCGACACTCCTTATCATCGATTGGCGGAAGGATTCGCTTCGCTACGGTCCGCCGATGGAAGAGCGTTTGACGCCCGATGAAGTGAAGGCATTTCTAAAGAAAAGTAAATTTAAGGCGATCAAGAGTGTAGTGCTGAACACAAGGTACTACGCCGTCGTCGCAAAGAAAGTCTAAGATCTCTGATTATGAAGATCGCGAATCCCGCGGTGAAGAAGAATCTTACGAGGCTCCTGTTCGTCGCAATCGGTGCGGTTGCCGGTTATGCGTACTATCATTTCGTGGGATGTTCGACCGGTACCTGTCCGATTTCAAGTAATCCGTATATCAGCACGATGTACGGCGGGCTGATGGGATTCACACTCGGAATGATCAAAGAGGACTAACTTATGTTGATTGTCGTTTATATCCTTGCCGGAATTTTCATCGCATTCATGGGAATGCAGTACCTAATGATTCTAAGAAGCAAGAAAAACAAGGGAAAGAAAGTTGACCAGGTCGGCGGAAAACTCGGCAAGGTCATGTCGATGGGCGGGAAGGCCATGGTGTATTTCTACTCTCCCTCCTGCAGGGCTTGCAAATATCAGACTCCGGTAATTGACAGGCTCATTTCCGACGGCTTCAAGATCCAGAAAGTCGACATTTCGCGCGACATGGCCACCGCCAGAAAATTTGGCGTAATGGCTACGCCCACTACTGTCGTCCTGCAGGGCAACGAGATCGTGGAATTCCTTGTCGGCGCTAAGCCGGAGGATAAACTGCGAAAGTTTCTTAATTGATGAGTAACTTAATGGAGAAAGTCCCGACGATGAATCTGGCTTATACAGCTGAAAGCAGCCGGAGTTTTGACGAGTTGGTCGACGATGTACAGAAGAAGATCGCGGAGAACGGGTTCAGAGTGTTGTACGTCCATGATGTCCAAAAGACTCTTCAGGACAAAGGTTTCACTTTTCCAGGCTACAAAATAATCGAGCTCTGCAACGCAAAGCTCGCGCATACGGTATTGCAGGCCGACAGAAATATCGGCCTAATGATGCCATGCAAGATAAATGTCTACGAGCGGGAAGGAAAGAGGTTCGTGGCCGGGATGTTGCCGACATTGATCTCTGAAATGTTCCCCGAGGCTTCTCTCGGCAGTGCGCCGGAAGAAGTTGAGAACGTGATCACAAAAATAATAGACGAGGTGAAGTAACATGACCCGAAAGCCGACTAAGAAGAACTTTTTGGAGAAGAATATCCATTACATCGTCATCGCCGCGGTCGTACTCGTGGTAGCCGTGGTTTACTTCAGCAGAACAGGTGGCGGCAACAGCGTTTCCGCGCAGGAACTTCCCGCGGAGAGCGCGGTGATGGGAGCCCCATCGGATGGCAGGATGGCGCCTAACTTCACGCTTACTTCCACCGACGGCAAGACGATCAAACTCTCCGACTACAGGGGAAAGGTCGTCGTTCTCGACTTCTGGGCAACATGGTGCCCGCCGTGTAAAGCCGAGATACCCGATTTCATAAAGCTCTATTCGCAGTACAAGGGCGATGGCTTCCAGATGCTCGGCATCTCAGTTGACCAGGGGGGTATAAGCGTCGTGAAGCCGTTCATGAAGGCTTACGGCATCAACTATCCGATAATGCTCGCCAATGACCAGGTGGTATCTGATTTCGGCGGGATCAGCGCGATACCGACGACTTTCGTCATTGACAAGCATGGGCGTGTTCGCGACTCTTTTGTCGGCTATCGTCCGGCTTCGGTGTTCGAGAAACTGATTCAGCAGCTGGCGCACGAGAAGTGAAGAATATCCGCGGCCTCGTCGCGACCGCCACGATAGGTTTTACACTTCAATGAACGCGTATCTTCTTGCGGTGATCGGAGGCGCAGTCGGTGCAGCCGCGGGATACCTAATCGGAAGGTTCTTCGAATCGAAGAGTCTCGGCGCCTGCCCGATTTTATGCAACCCTAAAATAAGTACAATCTTTTTCGCCGTTCTCGGAATAATGATCGCGACAAGCAGAAAATAGAAAAGTCCCGGAGTATATGAATGAAGATAGAACTGAAGCAGGTTCAAGGTAACGCATATGTTGGAAAAGGCGAGTCGAATCATTGGGTACCTGTAGACACATCTGTGAATTCAGATGGCAGCGGGGCGGGTACGGGGCCGATGGAACTTGTTCTCGTCGGCCTCGCGGGCTGCACAGCGATGGACGTCGAGTCGATATTGAAGAAGAAGCGTGCCGACCTTAAGAGACTCGATCTCGAAGTAACGGGCGAGCGGGCCAGCGAACATCCGAAAGTCTTTACGGAAATTCATATTGTCTACACGATTCACGGAAACGTAAAACAAAACGATGCAGAGCATGCAGTATCGCTCTCACACGAGAAATACTGCTCGGTCGCCGGATCGCTAAAAGCGAAAATCAGCTACGAGATAAAAATAGTGGAGTAACTATTCGTTAATCCACTATTGCGTCAATCCAATTTCCCCCTCCATGCAATGCCTGGAGCCTAATTCTAAAAGGCTATCTTCAGCTTCCCGTCCCACTCTTTCCTGATCTTTTCAAGGAACTCCCGGTGAGTGAGATCGAAATGTATCGGAGTTACGGAAATATATCCGGACTTCAAAGCAAGCTGATCGACATCCTCGCCATGATCCATGATGCGCATCTTTCCTGCGAGCCAGTAGTAGTCTTTATTCTTCGGATCTTTTCTCTGGTAGAACTCGTCGTCCCATCTTGATCTCCCCTGTCTGGTATATCTGATCCCTTTTATCCTGCGCGCAGGGATCGCCGGGACATTCACGTTGAGTATTGTGTCTTCCGGCAGGCCATATTTCAGGACAAACTTCGCGAAGGTGACGGCTACTTTCGCTGCGGGTTCGAAGTTCGGTCTGTTTGTATACTCGAGAGACACTGCTATAGCCGGGATCCCGAGTATTGTTCCTTCCGTAGCCGCACTGACGGTACCCGAGTACATAACGTTGACGGCAGTGTTGAGGCCGTCGTTGATGCCTGAGATTACGAGCGCTGGTTTCTCCTTCAGGAGCGTGTTGATGCCGAGCTTTACACAGTCCGCCGGGGTTCCATCGACTGCATACCCGAACAGCGATCCGTTACGATGAAACCTATACGCGCGGAGCGGAGTCCGGACGGTGATCGCGTGCCCGACGGCGCTCTGCTGTATGCTCGGAGCGACTACGGCGACTCTGGCGATTCTTTTGAGAGACTTGACAAGCGTGTTAAGACCGGGAGCGTCGATCCCGTCGTCATTTGATACGAGGATGAGAGGTTTCTTCTTCATGCTTCAATTTAGCAAAAAAACGGCAATTCTCGTGTGATTTGCTCTCCCTTCGAATGAACCACCGGCCCAAGAGGGGAATAGTGTACTGAAAAGATTTGACAGTTGACCGGAAATTGTGTATCATGGCGGAAGGATTGACGATGAGATCGGTCGAAAAGCGCCCTTTACGAGGCGCACTGTTGCCTAGGCGGATTTATTCCATATGATTCTTCTTAGCGCGGGCCTCTAATGACTGGTCGTAATACTTCTTTGCCGAGTTTTATTATTCCCAACCGGAAGCGAGGGATAACTTTTAAATCATCCAATAATAGTGAGGAGTAAAGATGAACATCTACATCGGCAACATCTCGAGGGACCTGAGCGAGGACGAGCTGCGCGAAGCGTTTGCCGCCTACGGACAGGTTTCGAGTGTTAACATTATAAAGGACAAGTTCACGGGCGAGTACCGCGGATTTGCCTTTGTTGAAATGCCTGTAAAGGAGGAGGCGGAAGCTGCAATTTCAGGGTTGAACGGAAGAGAGCTGAAAGGAAGAGCTCTTAACGTCAATGAAGCGCGACCACGAACCGACGACCGTCGTGGTGGCGGTGGCGGTGGTGGAAGAGGCGGACCGCGTCGAGGCGGCAACGGCGGCTTCGGCGGCGGCGGCGGACACCGACGGTTCTAATTCTTCAAAGCGGACGGTTCCTCTCACAGGGCCGTCCGTTTTCATTTTTGGGATGACGCACATAGGGGTGCGACTCACCAACATCTCGCGGATAACGCAAACTTAACCTTAAGGCAACACGTTCTTCTTTGCACTGTCAATTCAGGCTTCGCATATTTGCAGTGCTTGAATTACTTCCGATGAGATTCCTTAAGTACATTTTATACCTCTCGCCAATACTCGCCTTCGTGGTCGCGATATCCATCCGGCAGGCCAACGAAGGCGCGCTTGGATCTTACAGCAATCCGATCAGATTTTATTTCACGCCGTCTGTTAATGCGAAGACAATTTCGACCAACGCGAGGGTGTTGACCGATTACCTCCACAAGGAAACCGGGCTTTACTTCACCACGGCAGTTCCCGCGAGTTACATCGCGGTCGTGGAAGCCTTCGGCACGGACAAGGTGGATGTCGCAGCAATAAACACATTTTCGTACCTGATGGCGCATGCCAAGTACGGTGCCGAGGCGAGGCTGAGGGTTGTCAGGCAGGGACAGACATCCTATTGCGGCGAGATCATTGCAAGGGTTGGGACAGGGATCAATTCTTTGAAAGACTTGAACGGCAAGAGTTTCGCGTTCGTAGACCCGTCGTCAACGTCGGGCTACATATTGCCGAAGGCGCTATTCGACAGTCTCGGTATCAGGCTTGGCCACACCGTATTTGCTATGGAACATCCCAACGTCGTGACGATGGTATATCAACGTCGAGTCGATGCAGGCGCCTGCTACTACGCGCCGCCAGACCCGAAAACAGGAGCGATAATGGATGCGCGCGCCAGGGTCCTTGCTCAATTCCCCGATGTGGCGAAGAAAGTGAAGATAATCGGCTTCACGCAGTACATCCCTAACGATCCTATAGTGTTCAGAAGGAATCTGAGCAGGAAGCTTAAGAGGATCATAACTGATGCCCTTCTGAAATTCGTCAAGACGCCCGCAGGAAAGAAAGCATGGGAGGACATCTATGATGTTACAGGGCTGGTCAGGACGAACGACAGCGACTATGACGGGATCAGGGTTCTCCTGGAAGAGCAACACGTGGACTTCGAGAAATTGGTGAAATAGAAATGCTTCTTACCGTACACGATCTGCACAAGACGTACAAATCAGGGACGCAAGCGCTGAAGGGCGTCGACCTTGAAGTGAGGGAAGGCGAATTCCTTGTAATCATCGGCCTCAGCGGCTCAGGGAAGTCCACGCTTCTAAGATGTATCAATCGCCTGATCGAGCCGACCTCGGGAGCGGTCACTTTTCTCGGCAAGGACATTACACATCTCAAGGGCGATGAGCTTCGCAAGGTCAAGAGACAGATCGGCATGGTCTTTCAGCAATTCAACCTTGTCAAAAGAAAGTCGGTCCTTTCTAATGTGCTCAACGGCCGTCTGGGCTCGCTCGGCACATTTGAATCCGTTTTTGAAAGTTACTCCGAAGGTGTGCTGGCCGACGCGTATAAATGTCTTGCAACCGTGGGTATCACGGATTACGCGAAGGTGCGTGCAGATTCACTTAGCGGCGGACAGCAGCAGCGCGTGGCAATCGCGCGAAGTCTGATGCAGAACCCGAAACTCCTTCTTGCGGATGAGCCTGTTGCTTCGCTGGACCCTGCGACATCCAACTCGGTTATGCAGTACTTCGAGAAGATAAATAAGGAGACGGGTACCACAGTCATTTGCAGCCTCCATTTTCTGAGTCTCGTGAGGCGATATGCGACAAGGGCGATTGCGCTTAAGGCTGGTGAAATTGTCTACGAGGGGTCTCCCACAGACATAGATGAGACTTGGTTCAAGAGAATATATGGGGAAGATGCGGAGGAGGTCGAAATAGCATGAGCGAGATAGTCGCCTCCGGCAGCAATCATACCTCGGATCCCGGCTCGAGATACGACGAAAGTGTGAAATACATTAAAGCAACCCTGCTGGATATCCTGCTGGTATTTTACACGATCCTCGTTCTGCAAAGGGCGATATATTTCAGATTCATACTGGATTTACGTGTGCTCCCCTTCTCCTGGGTCTCGACAGGCGCGGAGTTCGCATTGAGCTGTCTCATAGGGGCCTGGTGGACACATTCGCGTACTTCGCTGGCTTCTAAGCTTTTCGGAATATCCAGGAACGATTCAGTAACGAAATGGACCGTCGAAATTTACGGCTGGTTCCTGTTTGACATTACATTCATCGCAGGTTGGATCGCCACGAACATTTCAATCGTCAGCCTGTTCAGCGGCGAAGGCCTCCGCGGCGCGGAAAGACTCTTCAGCTCGCTTTTCACACCTCAATTCGGAATCTTCAACAGCGCTCTCTTCGCGATGATAGAGACCATCTACATCGCCCTTATCGCCACGATGTTGTCGATCCCCCCGGCACTCATATTGAGCTTCTTTACTGCCAGGAATCTGATGAAAGAAAACAAGTTTACTTATGCGATCTACTATATCCTCAGGATCATACTGAACTTCGTCAGGTCGATCGAGCCGCTGATTTGGGCGATAATATTCTCCGTGTGGGTTGGTATCGGGCCTTTTGCAGGAATGCTTGCACTCATGATCAACACCATAGCTTCGAATGCCCGTCTGTATTCCGAAGCCATTGAGAGCATAGAACAAGGTCCGGTTGAGGCGATTTCCGCTACGGGTGCGAACAAGCTTCAGATAGTTTGGCACGCGATACTGCCGCAAATAGTCCTCCCGTTCCTTTCGTACACTATTTATTGGTGGGACATCAATGTGAGAATGGCCACGATCATTGGCCTCGTAGGAGGCGGAGGGATTGGCAATCTACTCATGCAGTACCAGGGGCTCGCGAAATGGAGGGAGGTTGGGCTGATTGTAATCTTGATCGCCTTCGTTGTCTGGATAATGGACTACATGAGCGCGCGAATTAGGGAAACGATCTACTGATTTAGGGAAAGGATCATCCCGGGATCTGCTTGCTGAGAAGTTGTCTGTGATCACTCTCCCACCCCGATGAAGCCCGCCGCTGTTGTATTTCCTCTTCCGTCTCGATAAATTTCCTCGTTCATTAGGGCAATCTGTCGTGCAGATCCCTTCTTACACATGATAATGCGGCACCTTCATCCCGCATTTCCCGGGATATGTTGTCCGTGAGTCGTTCCTCAATCGCGTGAAAAGGAGGCGTCATGAGAACCGTGTTTTCCCTTTCATTGTGTCTGGTCATAGCCGGCTGGACTTCATCCGCACTGCTTGCCCAGACTAAACAACTTCCCTGGATGGGAAAGGCAATCACCGCGATAAAAATGGAAATGGATCCCACGCTCGATAATTCTCAACGGGATCGGTTGGACCGCGGTCTCAGGGAGGTGGCTTCATTCTGGCGGACCGAGGATGGCGACGAGGAGGTCTTCAAGACTTTTGTGAAAACGAATTTCGCGGCCGACCGGGCGACAATCGATGCCATGTTTGACAGGTTCGAGCGCCTCAATGAACAACTGTCCGGGCACATGGTCGAAATGACCCGGGAGTTAAGGACTCAGACAGATCTCGATAAGGGAAAGATATATCCATTCGATGAACTCTTCTCGGCATACGATCCTTCCGCGCATATCCAGGACGATTTTTTTGCGAACAAGCTTGCATTCATAGTCCTCTTGAATTTTCCTGTCACGACTCTCGAAGAGCGTGTGACCAATGGAAGTGTATGGACGAGACGACAGTGGGCGGAAGCGCGACTGGCTCTGGGATTCACGAGGCGCGTGCCGTCCGAAGTGAATCTCGCCCTATCCCGCGCGGTGGCGGTGGCTGAACGATACGTTGCCGGTTACAACATATGGATGGACCATCTTGTGAACGGGTCAGAAGAAAAGATTTTTCCGGAGGGAATGCGGCTGCTTTCACATTGGAATCTTCGCGACGAGATAAAGGCAGACTACGCCGATTCTGCACGCGGTCTTGAAAAGCAGCGAATGATTGAATGCGTGATGGAACGCATCGTCACGCAATCGATCCCGGCGGCAGTGATAGATAACCCGCGTGTCGACTGGAACCCGTTCACAAACCAGGTATCGCCTTCCTCTGACGCGAGTGAAGGCAAGGCCGCAGTGAAGCAGATCAAGGTTAGCAGCGACAGAGAGCCGGATTCGAGATATGCCATGCTTCTCGGTGCATTCCGGGCAGCGCGCCTGGTGGATCAATACTCACCGACCGCGCCGACACTTATCGCCCGCAGGTTCGAAGAGGGACGTGAAATACCGGAGTCGGAGGTGAAAGCTATGCTGGGAGAAATTCTCTCATCGCCCCTGATCCCTCGGGTTGCGGACCTGATCGCCAGGAGGCTCGGCCGACCTTTGGAGCCGTTTGATATCTGGTACAACGGTTTCAGGGAAGAGGGGAAATATTCCGAAGTCATGCTTGACTCGATCGTTGCTGCAAGGTATCCCACTGCCCAATCTTACAAAGACAGCATCCCGGGCATGCTTCAGAAGCTCGGGTTCAGTCGAGAGAGAGCCCTTGCATTAGGGGACAATATTGTCGTCGATGCCGCACGCGGTTCGGGGCACGCCTGGGGTTCCGCTATGCGATCGGCTAAGGCTCACCTTCGGACGCGCGTCGAGAAGGACGGCATGAATTATAAAGGCTATAACATTGCCGTGCATGAGATGGGACATAACGTGGAACAGACTCTTTCGCTGAATTACGTCGATCATACTCTCCTGCAGGGAGTCCCGAACACGGCGTTTACGGAGGCATTCGCGTTTGTCTTTCAGGGACACGATTTGGAGCTGCTCGGGCTGGAGAACGACGATCCGAACTCCGAAGCGTTGAAGACACTGAACGATTTTTGGGGTACGTATGAAATCGCGGGAGTCGCGCTGGTCGATATGGCGGTATGGCACTGGATGTACGATCACCCGGATGCCGATGCGGGACAGCTGAGGGAAGCGACGCTCAAGATTGCGAGAGACATATGGAATGAATATTATGCTGCGGTGTTCGACAAAAAGGACGTCCCCTTGCTTGCGGTGTATTCGCACATGATAGACAGCTTCCTGTATTTACCGGACTACCCCATAGGTCATATCATCGCTTATCAAATCGAGGCTAAAATGAAGCAAGCAGGTAATATCGGTTCTGAGTTCGAACGCATGGCGACATATGGGAACGTTGCGCCGGACGTGTGGATGAAAAACGCGACGGGTTCCGGCATTAGTCCGCGGGCAATGCTCGCGGGGACGGAGTGCGCTCTCGACAGAATTGCCGATGAAGAATGAATGGCCAGGACTATCCGAACGAGTGAGGAGTGAATGCCAGGTAAATTGAGTCTCACGCTGTCGGTCCTTCCGCAGACGTTTGCTATCTGCAGGCTGGAAAAGAATACGCCGATACCCGATTGGGCCTTGCGCGGATCCCAGTTCAGCTCGATCACCGCATCTTCGGAGGAAATTTCTATTGTATGTGACGAGTCGGTCGTTCCCCCGGATGTGAAGGCGGTGAAGGGCTGGCGCGCGTTCAAGGTTGAGGGACCGCTGGACCTTTCGATGACCGGTGTCGTCGCGTCCCTCACCTCGCCGCTGGCAGAAGCCGGGATCAGCGTTTTCACACTCTCGACCTATGACACCGACTATCTTCTTGTAAATACCGGGAGATTGGAGGATGCGATAATGGTACTGTCCCAATTTTGTGAAGTGACTTTTCGCGTTTGATTTGGTGAGAGCAGCGCAGACCGGATTCTCGGCAAGGAATGCGAAACTGCCATGTTTATTGAGACTAATCAGTAACCCGGGAGGAAATATGTCGCTCGATTTCAGCGAAATCATTCTGAGCATCGAGGAGCGCGAGCACGACAGGCTCCTCGCGATGAAGGATCATGATGTCAGCAAGCCTCTTTCTGATGGAAAGTGGAGCAGGAAAGAAATATTGGGCCACCTGATCGATTCCGCGGGGAATAACCACCAGCGGTTTGTCCGCGCTCAGCTTGATGACAATCTAGATTTTCCCGAGTACGCTCAATCCGAATGGGTGGAAACCCAGGATTACGCCGACGAAAGCTGGACGCTACTTGTCGACCTGTGGTGTGCTTACAACCTTCACCTGGCGCACATAATCGACAGCATTCCGCCTGAGAAACTCGATGTTGTCTGCCGCATCGGAGGCGGAGATCCCGTTAGGCTGGAAGACCTGATCGCTGAATATGTAAAACATTTGGAACATCACCTGAAGCAGATAGACGGCTCCGCGGAATGATCTTCAGTGACGGTCCCGCACGATTTCCACTTTCGAAGAATCATTCGGGCAGACTCGTGAAAGTGAATGTGGAATTCTCCGTGCTGATTCGCGTGCTCGACACCATATCTCGGCCGACATTTCAATAAGGAAGCCGGTCATGGAACGTCCGCGCGTTCCGGGATTTGAAATCGATGTCCTGCGCATTTAAAAAACGTTCAGATAGAATTCCGCTGAGATCTCAGCGATCAGAAAGACCTTGCTCGTCCTCGTTTCCTCCCATGTAATTGGATAACCGGTCTGGAGATCGTTAATCCAGCGGGTGCCGGTGCGGGACGTGAATAAGACAGCAACCCCGCCGCGGAAAATGGTTTGACTTTTTTCCAGCGGCTTCATAATTCCACATCCCATGGACTGTCTGAAAAACTTCGTCGTCTCCATAGCCGTATGGAATGGTCGCGGATTATAGTACAAATACGGAATCAAACCGTAATATCTCCGGGGAGAAAATATCGTGACCACGAAGCTAAGAGCGGAATTTCCAGTTGGGTCGTAGCTGTCTAAAGTGAGGCTCAGAGCTCCCCATGTCCCTATGTTGTATCCTAAGTCCAACCTTGCGGATATGCTTCGTCCCTTGATATCTGGTTCGTCGATGACCGGCGACCTTGCGAAGCTCAAAGCTGCAAAAACGGAATTTTTCCACGGCTTGTCGGGCTTTCCGGCGGACTTGTGCCTGCCCGCCAGTTCATTACGTAACGACGCGAGAGAACCCATGGGTACTGTCATGAATTCTCCCTGGCCTCCCCCACGTTGGACGAAAATCTTTGCCGTCACCATGGTGTCTTTGTTAACCAGGAATACAGCCCACCGGAAATCGGCAACATCGCCGAACAGGCGGAGGTAATGGCTTTCATCTCTATCGAGTGTGTCGCCGACGAGAGGAATTATCGGGACCAGTCTGTCTTGTGCCCGCAATCCTGTGAAAGCCACGGCGACAAAAAGCAGGACGGTGAATGGTCTATTCATAACGGTGTTTCTTTAATACAAGGTTGTCCGGGTCGATTCCTTTGGGGATTCCCTGGGGAAAGCGGGAAAATTTCGAAGCCGACAACCACCATGATGTCGATGGATTCTCCCGTTCGAGACGCCCATCCATCGACTCCGAAACGGTGGAAGGTATGCCGGTAAGAAGCCACAACGGAGCGGATATGAGGGAGTACCATCCTTGCGTCGCGGTGGATGCGGTCCCGGCGACAGTCCACAGTGCAAACATGAGGGTGTTCTTCGAGTAGATTTCGACGTTTGCCTTTCTGACATCTTTTGACGGTATCCGTATCAGTCTGAATTCCGTCAGGACATACACTGAGCTGTCCCGGAAGGCGATGAATTCGCCGTCGGCGGTTTCGACAGAATTCCCGGCCGAATATTCCAACGTGATCCAGCCTCCGTACACGTCTTCTTGTTCACCTGAAGCGTCGGGAAGGTAACCATGCGGTGCCTGAACGGAAGCGCATCCCACGAATCCCATCAACGCCGACGCGATCAGCATCATCAATACCCGAGATTCAATGTTCGACATATTTGCTGCTCCAGAAATCTTGTTCGATCCTCGGTTCGATCTTCTTGAATTCCGGCGCGAGTAACTTGAAGAAAGTCGCCGGTCTTCCGAACATCATCAAAGCCATCTCCGGGTCTTCTTCCTTTTCCCATTCCTTCCGCATCCATTCCAGGTAATAGCCTTTCGTGTCCAGGAACAGCTCGCAACTGCGGAAATTGTCCGGCAGCCTGTAAAGAGCCGAATATTTGTCGCCGGGCAGTGTGACCAGAGGTCCCCCTGTGCCGGAAAGCTTATCCTTTGCTCCCGGATCGACAACCGAATCCCCCCTGACGACGCTCGACGGGAAGACTCTCATCGGTTCTATCTCATTTCCTATCCGGACTAGCGCGGCGTAGTCCAATCTCCAGAGTCCCCGTGTCAGTCTCAGCTTGATGCTGGTCTCTTTCGAAGAAGACACGGTCAACGGAACCAATTCGACGTTTGTCGCAATCGGCCCGACCTCGGAAACTTCTCCCTGTTTGATCCACTGCCCGTCACGGTCCTGTGCCAGTATCTCGATCGTGCCAAGCGCTCCCCATAGCTGAGACTTTATTGCTTTCGCGAATCCCATTTGGTCCTGTTTCAGCCCCGCGATCCAATCCCCGGTATGACTTCCCATGTAAGCCAGTTCCTGGTAGAACAGGAAAGTAGTCAGGAGCGTCTGCCGGTAGCCGAGTACGAGACCGAGTCTTCCTTCCGGCGCATTTTTGAACTTGAGCAGGATCTCCTCCCTTGAAGCAAGGTCTGTCGAGTCGGCACTGCTGAAACGTTCGTTGCCGTCGACCGCAGCTAGTTTTTGGGAGAAATCTCCTTCATCGCCCATTGCCGAAGCCGGTGGGCAGATGCTGTTAGCCTGGTAAAACTTCCCGGAGGGGGTAACGAAAACTCTCCCTTTGTCCGGCCGCCTTGCCAGCAGGACGGCTGCATATCTAATTACATGTGTCTCCAACGCTTCGTTGGTAATCCACACTTCGAGATTCCGGCTGGGTGGTTTCGCTCTGTAGAGTGCGTCGATGTCTCTTTCCTCGAGGGCCGGAGCTATGCTGGCTGAAAATCCCTCTGCAAGTACCTGCATCCTCTTTCCGTCCCATGCATAGAATGTAGGACAAGATCCGAAGCAAGCCTTTGGATTGGCAATACAATAAATCGTCATAGCCAGCGAGACGCCCGTCATCAATGCCATCACGGCGATCTGCGGCTGTGGGCTGACATCGTTCGTTTCGAATAGTGCGATGTCTTTGAACGGTATTGTGAACTTCCCGCTTTGCATGAGGTGCCGGTTATAATCGAAGAGCTTTCCTTCGCCACTGACTTCAGCAGGCTTGCCGAGAGACCATTTATCGAGAACGTACACGTCTCCGTTTGTCATGTGGACTTTGAGATAATGCGAATGCAGGTCGCCCGGAGTTGCGGCGGCAGGTCTGTAAATCCGGCGGTCGACCCGGTTCGTCGCGCATCCGCTGGCAAGCAAGAATAGGATCGCGATACTCCAACGGTAGAGATTACTCCGGCTGACAGCGCTCATCCTGATGCCTCCTCATGTTGCTTACCAAATCTAAGAACATGCTTCGCTTAGCAGTGTCATAAAAATGTCAAATTTGCCGATGAATGCGGTAGGAACCACGGAGCCCCTGATCTTGCTATTTGTACCGCGGATTACTAAATATGTTCCAAGTTAAGGCGGCAATTTTGCGGGGCTGATTCGGGAGGCCCCCGCCCAGGTAAAGGAGTACTCAAAAACACGAAAGGACTCAACGTCATGGATGCTCAAAGCGGGATACCGATAGTTTTTGTTTTCGGAATCATTCTTCTCTTCCTGATCTTCCTCAGGGGAATCCGAATCGTCCGTCCTACTCATCGCGGGCTCGTGGAACGCCTCGGCAAATACAAGAATTTTGCGCAGCCCGGTTTTCACTGGATCATACCGGTAATCGACAGAATGATCAGGATCAATATCACTGAAACTATGGTCGGGGCAGAACCTCAGGAGATAATTACCAACGACAATCTGAACGCCACGGTCGATGCACAAATCTATTTCAAGATCAAATCCGACGAGGAGAGTGTCAAGAAAAGCCAGTACAATGTGAACAGCATCGAGACGCAAATTGTGAACCTCACAAGAACCACTCTCAGGAACATACTTGGAACGCTGACTCTCAAGTCTGCAAACAGCGAACGCGGAAGAATCAACAAGGAACTCATAGAGATTCTCGTGAGGGAAACGGGAAGCTGGGGAATAGAAATAGTCAGGGCAGAACTGAAGGAGATCGATCCGCCGAAAGATGTCCAGGAGACAATGAACAAGATCGTGAAGGCCGAGAACGAGAAGATTGCCGCTGTCGATTTCGCGACGGCGGCTGAGACGACCGCCGACGGAGAGAAGCGTGCCGCGATCAAGCGTGCCGAAGGGGTGAAACAATCACAGATTCTCCAGGCCGAAGGCGAGGCGGAAGCGATCAGGCTTGTGAACGAATCGGCAAACAAGTACTTTGTCGGAAATGCCCAGATGCTGAAGCGCCTGGAGACGGTGCAGGCATCGCTCCAGCAAAACACGAAGATCGTGGTTCCCGCCAACCAGGAGCTGGTCAATGTCATCGGCGATATGGCCGGAATTGTCCCGTTAAAGCCCGGATCCGCCAGGTCGGCGGGCCAATAGCCTGTCACAGCTACGGTCTTCTTCATGCGCGTGAATTAGAGATGGGAGTACCGGCATGCCGGACGACAAACAAGATGATTACGTCTGCTCGAATTGCGGGCGGGATATTAATGAAGACGACGACTTCTGCCCGCATTGCGGGGCGATATTTGCCGAAGAAGTGCTTTGCGGTGAACACCCGTTCAATGAAGCGACCGGGGTCTGCATAGTCTGCGGTGTCCCTTGTTGCGATGAATGCGGGCACACGACGCGGGAGCCGGGTTCTGATATCGAGCTGTTCCTCTGTAACCACCATAGTGAGTACGAGATTTTTGAAGGGATGGTCAAGGTCCTCGGTACGCGTGATGTCGCTGAGGCTGAGCTTGCAAAAGCGCGACTTGAAGAGGTGGGACTGCATCCCGCGCTTTTCCATCTTCACACAATAAGGGGGAAGCGATTAGTTGAGTATGAGCCCTACGATGCCGGCCAGCAGTTCAATACTAAAGAACTGAAACTGATGGTTCCATGCGGGGAGGTTGTTGAGGCGGAGAACATTCTCAGATCACCAGCTTCGTCCTGACATCATTTCTCTAAATTGAAAGGTGAATCCAACAATAAGTCGCGGTGCCGTTAAATAACGATGTTTTAGGAAGGGATTTGAACCGCCGTCAGGAGGGACTGTGTGCTCTCAAGCTAATCGTAAATTGATTTTGACTCCACTCGTTGATATATTGAATGCGATTTTGCCGATATTTTACCTCACCCGGGCGGAGTCTATCCCCTTTCGTTCGGGACCCGCCTTTCTCGAGCGGGAGAGTATCACTTGGCATTCCCCCGCGAAGCGGGGATTTGTTCGGGATTTAAAATTTCAAACTCCGGAGGAATTTTTTGCGAAAGAATCGCTTTAGGATCATCCTCATCATCGCTGCAATAGCTCTTACGCTCTATTACCTATACCCGACTTACCAGAGCGGGGCTTACGACAAAAAACTTGAGCAGCTATCCGGCACGCCGAAACTTAACGCGTATCTAAAGGCTCATCCGCTTACGTCGATACCGGACTCGCTGAGGCAAGAATACTTCGACAGTCTTCAGCAGGTTTTCTCGGCGGACAGCCTTCGCTACTACGACGCTAACGCGAAAGAGATAAACAGCGTGAAGCTGAAACGGATAAAGCTCGGTCTGGATCTCCAGGGTGGAATGCACATCGTGCTTCAGGTGAACGTCGTGAAAATGCTCGAAGATATGGCCAAGAACAAAGACCAGACATTTGACGACATAATGAAGCAGGTCTCCTCCGAGGTGAAAAGTACCAACGCCGATGCATTGACGGCATTGGAGCAGGCGTGTGCGAGCAGGAATATTCGCCTCAGCCGATATTACGGCGATATCCGGGACGACAACAGCCAGGTAATGTCATATCTGACCGAGCAGACGAAGACTGCAGTCGATCGCGCCATGGAGATCGTCAGGAATCGTGTCGACCAATACGGTGTGTCTGAGCCCTCGATCCAGAAGCAGGGAAGTACGCGGTTCATCGTTGAATTGCCGGGTGTCAGTAATGAAGCGGAGGTCAGAGAGCTTTTGCAGGGGACAGCGCTCCTTGAGTTCAAGCTGTTACAGCCCGAAGATGTGGTAGTGAAGGTTTTTCAGGCCATCGACAACGTCATGGCGGGCAAGCCGGATTCCCTCGCATCGAACGACACGACGGCGTCCTCCGACTCGACGATGACAGCCGCGGAATTTGCCAAGAAGCATCCGTTCTTTGCGCTCGTCAGAGTGAACTCGCAGACAGGGGATGCCTACGTCGCCGGGACCGACAAAGATCAATTCGAGAGAATAATCGAACGTCCGGACGTCAAAAGGGTAATACCTTCCAACTTCCAATTCCTCTTCAGCGCCAGGCCGCAGGTAACCGCACAGGGGGAGCAATACTACGGTCTTTATGTGGTTAACAAGACTCCTCTTCTGACCGGTAGCGTCGTTACCAACGCGCAGGCGCAGATAGATCCGACTTCAAATTCGCCGGTAGTCAATATGACGATGAATTCAGAAGGGTCCAGGGAGTGGGCGCAGATCACCGGCGCAAATATCGGCAAGCGAGTGGCGATCGAACTTGATAACGCAGTTTACTCCGCGCCGGTAGTTCGTACGAAGATCAGCGGAGGAAGCTCGCAGATTTCAGGTATGGCAAATATGGACGAAGCGAATCTTCTTGCGATCGTCTTGCGCGCTGGTGCACTCCCCGCGCCCGTGGACATAGTCGAAGAGAGAAACGTCGGTCCTTCGCTTGGTGCCGACTCTATCCGGAACGGAATCACATCAGGCATCATAGGAATAACGCTGATAATCCTATTCATGGGATTCTATTACCGGACCGGCGGTGTGCTTGCCGATTTCGCGCTTATGATAAACATTTTCTTCATACTCGGAGTACTGGCGGCTTTCCACGGAACGCTGACCATGCCGGGTATAGCAGGTATGATATTGACAATTGCCGTGGCGGTCGATGCCAACGTGCTGATTTACGAGCGTATTCGTGAGGAAATGGCAACCGGGAAGACGCTCAGGGCCTCCATCGACCAGGGTTACTCGAAAGCATTCACGGCTATCTTCGACGCAAACATAATATCGCTCTTTACCGGGGCGATCCTGTACCAGTTCGGAACGGGTCCGGTCCAGGGATTTGCGCTCACGCTGATGATCGGTATCGTGGCGTCGCTGTTCAGTGCCATCGTGATCACGCGCGTTATCTTCGACATCATGATCGAGCGCGGCGCGACGACCATCAATTTCGGTTAAGTCATGGCTCTGAATTGTGATTTTTGAATTCTCGATTCAGGATTTAGAATTTAAGATTTAAGATTGGAGAATTAATGCGTTTCTTTCCGAGGACTAATATCGATTTCATCGGCAAGCGCCACATATGGTACATGGTATCTTCGAGCCTTATTCTCATAGGCTTGATTACGATGGCGATCCGGGGCCTTAATTACGGCATCGGCTTCGTCGGTGGAGAGGAGCTAACCCTACAATTCACTCCCGCATTGGGCATCGGAGAGGTGAGATCGGCGATGAATAAGATCGGTCAGGGCGACTCGCAGATAAAAACTTTCGGTTCTGCAAACCAGCTCCTGATCCGTGTGAAAGCGTCGCAGTCGAAAGCCAGCACCAGCCAGGAGATAATTGGAGAGCTCAAAAGGAGCTTTCCGAACACCCGCATAACCTTGATGCAGGATGACAGGATCGGCCCTGAAATAGGACAGGAGCTGAGACGCGATGCCGTCATCGCGATATTCTACAGCTTAATCGCTATCCTGATTTATGTCTCGTTGAGGTTCCAATTCATCTACGCCGTCGGGGCGGTTATTGCGCTGTTCCATGATGTGCTGATCACCCTCGGCGCGGTGGCCATCTTCGGCTGGTTTGTCCCATGGCTCAATCTTCAGATCGACCAGACTATGGTGGCTGCCTTCCTGACGCTCGTCGGGTATTCGATGAACGATACTGTCGTCATCTTCGACAGGATTCGGGAGAACCTGAAAATATACAAGGGCGAGAATCTCATAAGGGTGATGAACCGGAGCATAAATGACACGCTGAGCCGGACGATCATTACCTCCGGGACCGCTTTCGCGGTGCTTCTCGTCCTCCTGATCTTCGGCGGAGAAGTGACGAGAGGATTCGCGTTCGCCATGTTGGTCGGCGTTGTCACCGGAACTTACTCTTCCATCTACGTCGCATCCTCCATAGTGGTCGACTACAATGTTTACGTCAAGAAGGTCGACTTGAAGCTCGGAGAAAAACAATCGCCGGTATTGGAGATCGAGAGGCCATATGAAGTTGCGGCAAAAAGAGCTTAAGGGCGACATAGTCCTTATCGAAATTGAAGGGAACATCGTCGGCGGACCCGACGCTATCAGTCTGAACGATGAGGTCAGGAAACTGGTGGACGCGGGTCGAAAGAAGTTCGTGCTCGACATGGGTTCCGTGGAACACATAAACAGCAGCGGACTGGGAATCCTTATAGCCAGCCTGAATGCCGTAAGGCAGGCGGGAGGCGACCTCAAAGTGGCGAACGTCGGCTCGCGAGTTCTCGATCTTCTCAAGATCACCAAGCTTAATCAGATATTTGAATCGTACAAGTCGGTAGACGAGGCCTTAAAGAACCTCGCTTGATCGAATGTTTTAGGATGGCCCGCGCGATTCTTACGTGCGGGCTTTTTTTGTGGAGAGGCCGGTGCCTGTGTACGACGGGCGGGGCCCTGAACCAGGAGAGATTTGATGTCAGTAAAAGTAATCGTAGGTGCCCAATGGGGCGATGAGGGTAAAGGGAAAATTGTAGATCTACTCAGCGAGAACGTCGATATAGTTGCCCGCTACCAGGGAGGCGCCAACGCCGGCCATACCGTCGTGGTGGGTGGCAAGACATATGTGCTTCATCTCATCCCCTCGGGGATACTCCATCCGAACGTCGTCTGCGTCATAGGAAACGGTGTCGTGCTCGACCCGCAGGCTTTCCTCGATGAGGTCGGTTTCCTTGAAAAACTCGGCATCAACGTGCGCGGCAGGCTTTTCATCTCTCATAACGCCCACCTCATCATGCCATATCACAAGCTCATCGATTCCCTTAAGGAGCAGGGCGCTTCAAAGATAGGAACCACCGGACGAGGTATCGGTCCGGCCTATATAGACAAGTTCGCCCGTGTAGGCGTGAAGATCGTCGACCTCCTTCACAGGGATGTCCTCGTGAAGAAGATCAAATCCAATATCGATGACAAGAACCAGCTCCTGAGCAAAATTTATCACTCAGACGAAATCAATGTCGACGAGATCGTCGACAAGTATCAGCAATTCGACAAGCAGCTTGATGAGTTCATCACCGACACCTCAGTGTATATGAACCGTGCGCTGAAAGAGGGGAAGAGCGTGCTGGCTGAAGGGGCCCAGGGGGCAATGCTGGACGTCGACTTCGGCACATATCCGTACGTTACATCCTCGAACCCGACGAGCGGAGGAGCGTGCACCGGTCTCGGCATCCCGCCGACGGCCGTCGAATCGATTGCCGGAGTTGCAAAAGCGTACACAACGAGGGTAGGCAACGGTCCTTTCCCGACCGAGCAGCTGGACGAAGTTGGAGAGACTCTTCGGAAGATCGGCGGCGAATATGGCGCTACGACCGGAAGGCCCCGGAGATGCGGCTGGCTCGATCTCTTCAGCCTGAAATACTCCGTCATGGTCAACGGCATCGAGGAGGTCGCGCTCACAAAGCTCGATGTACTGGACACCTTCGACGAAATTAAGGTTTGTGTCGGCTACAAGTACGAAGGCAAACGGCTGAAGTCTTTTCCGCTCGATCTATGCACGATTGAGGATATCGAACCGGTATATGAAACGCTCCCCGGATGGAAAACCAATATCGCGGGTGCGAAGAAATACGGCGAACTTCCCGCGAATTGCAGATCGTACATAGAATATATCGAGAAATATCTCGAAGCTCCCGCCAGACTGGTCTCCGTAGGGGCCACAAGAGACCAGACGATCGCTCACTAAGCGGTACTCCCGCTGTTAAGCTGCTTCCGGCTTTTCAACAACGAGATCATTCCGGTCGAAATGGGGCCTCGCTCCATCAATAGTGTCGCGAGCGGATCGGATGCGGTTCATCGTCAGCGAATCGAGGCCAGCATCCCGAAGAGAGTCGCGATGCACCCGGTTTGTTTTCTTTTGAGACCCCAACCATGTTTGACCACAATTCTTCTCAGACGGAAGAATTGCCTGCGTCGATCACTGGCAGCTGGAATCTTCTCGCCCGACTCTTCCTCTTTATCACTCCTGCGAGCATAAAAAAACTGCGGCAGTAATTAAATCCTTACGTACCGCAGTTGCTTCAAAAGGCGGATGGACTCACCCCGCTCAATCGTTTGTGAATATCTTCGACCTGTTGTCCACTATCTTCGCTTTGTTCTTCAGGCTCAATAGCCAGTCGTTCACGATCTGAGATTTCTGTTCCTGCATCAACTGCTGCATTATCGTCAGGCGCTGAATCTTGAAAGCTGTCGAGTCGAATGGAGCTTTACTTAGGAGCTGCATCATATAAACCGAATTGCTCCCCTTGAAAGCCGGGGAAATCTGTCCGGGTTTCAACAGCGAAGCTTGCGCAAGGAAATTATAGTCGCGTCCGATACCAGGTATGTAGGATGACATGTCGAACTGTCCTGTGACACTGTATTGAAGGCGCGGATCCAACTTCACGATGGCGCTAAGGCTGTCTCCAGCCGAAAGTTTTTGTTTGAGCTGATCCGCGTAAGAGACTGCCTGGTTAAACTGTTTGTCCCTGGTAAGGGTCGATCTTATCTGTGCTGCGACTTCCCTGAACGGTCTTACGGAAGCATCTTTTATGTCGCTTATCATGAATACGCCGAATCCCTGCGACACGTTGGTAATCTGGCTGATGTTGCCGAGCGAGCCATCGAATGCCCAGTCGGCTAACGTCTTATTGCTCCCTACCGATGGAATGTAGCCGCCTTTTTCGAATGGTGGAGTCTGGTTGATCTGTTTACCGATCGTATTGGCAGCAGTCTGGAAGCCATCCTTCTTCGCGATGTAAATGAAGTCTTCAGCCCGCTGTTTGATGTCGTCCTTCGTCTGTTGTGAAGGGGTTATGCTCATTTTGATGTCGGCGATCTTCAGTTCACGCGAATCTCTGCCGAGGACTTTTATGATGTGAAGGCCGAACTGTGTTCTGACCGGCCCGACGACCTGACCGACTTTCGCGGCAAAAGCGGCATCCTCAAAGGGTTTCACCATCATTCCCTTTCCGAACCAGCCGAGGTCGCCGCCATTCTGAGCGGACCCCGGATCCTGCGAATATTCCCTGGCAAGTTGGGCGAAGTTGGCGCCGGAACGCGCTTCTTTCAGAATCTTGTCGGCAAGCTTATATGACTGGACCGAGTCCGGACCGGGTGTAACGGGAATAAGTATATGTGCCGCATGCACGAAAACGTTCTTGCCGTTCTGCTCCGCTATGACCTTTATGAGGTGATAGCCGTCGGAAGCTAAGAATGGGCCGACGACTTGCCCGACTTTTGCGCCGAATGCCTCGTCCTCCACAGTCGGATTCATCTGGCCGTGGCCGACGAATTTGTCGGTGTAAGGTGTCTCTGAATATTCTTTCACCAAGTCTAGAAAATTCGTTCCTCCCTGTGCCTGTACGGCGACCTGTTCCATCTCCGACTGGACTTCGGAGGAATCTTCTCTTGACGGTGCAATTGGGAATACCACATACTTCAGTTGGCGTGTCGCCGGGGTTCTGAAGTCGTTCTCGTGCGAAGAATAGTAATCTCGCATTTGGTTTTCTGTGATGTGTATCGAAGAATCGGGGAACAGGGCTTGAGGCGGGAACGAGACATAACCGGCGTTAAATTTCTCGCTGCTCAGCTGGTATTGAGACAATATCTCACCTTCAGGGATCCTGACCGCGGCGTACAACCTGCCGGTGAGCTTCTCCTGCAAACGCTGCTCCTTGAGATAGGTCTGGACATTTCTCCAGAACTCCTGCACCTCCGGGCTGTTCGAGGCAAGGGCTTCCTGCAATAGCTGGCGGTTGATATGGCCGGTAGAATCCTCGAAATTCCGCTTGATCGGATCCGGAAGTGACTCGGGATTCTGTGTTACCCAATTGACGATTTCCTGGTCGGTCACGAAGATGCCCAGTTTCTTCGCAGCCTGGTCGACGAGAATCTGGTTGACCAGCCCCTGCCACACCTCGTCACGAATCTGTTTCATTACGGTCTCGTTCGGATCCTGTTTTGTCGCGGTCTTGTACTGGTTGACCGAGCTTTGCATGTCCTTCTCAAATTCCTGGTACGTAATTTCCTGACCGTTAACCTTACCGACGATGTTTGCCGTGTATTGCATCGACTGCCGGCCTGTAATATCCATGCCCCATTCGAACACGATCATAGCTATGAACAGGATTGCAAGTCCAACCAGGATCGCGGGCATGTTGTCCCGCATTTTGCTCATTACTGGCATATTAGGAAAGCTTCCTCTCGAAAAAAGTTGCTCCGAAAAAGCTTGCTTTCTCGGGTATGTTTATGACAATTTCGCGGCGAAGCTGCGATTTGCGACAGCTAACCGAAAAGACTCGTCATTCAGTTCGGTTTATCCTAGCCTCGCGGTCCGGTAATTCGTGGAAATTACCGTTTTGAAACAAAAATATAACCGTGAGGGGCTTGAAAATCAATTTATGCAATCTTGCTTTACTTTTTCTGCAATGTTAACTTTTTCAAAAACTGGAGGATGTTTTGTCACAAGGATCCCATGGTAAAGGAGAGAAGAGGAATTGGGCGTTAATACTTGGTGCATCCAGCGGATTTGGCGGGGCGACTGCAATTGAACTGGCCAGAAATGGAATTAACATTTTCGGAGTACATTTCGATCGTGCCGCCACTATGCCCCAAGTTCAGGAAATCGTGGAGAAGGTGAAGGCGGCCGGCGCTCAGGCGGTCTTTTTCAACGTGAACGCTGCCGATGCGAAGGTGAGAGACCAGACCCTAGATGAAATAAAACAGATAATTTCAAAATCGAAGGAATCTTTTATTAAAGTCGTCATGCACTCTCTTGCGTTTGGGAGCCTTGGACCTTATTTCGGAAAGAGTCCTCAAGAGTCGATGAACCAGAAGAAGATCGAGATGACCCTCGACGTTATGGCGAACTCACTCGTTTACTGGACGCAGGGTGCGTATTTCAGAGGACTCCTGAAGAAGGGGACAAGGATTTTTGCGATGACAAGTTCGGGCGGGCACACTGTACTTCCGAATTACGGGGCTGTCTCAGCCGCGAAAGCCGCGCTTGAGTCTCACATCCGGCAGATCGGAATGGAACTTGGCGTGTTCGGGATTACAGCGAATTCGATAATGGCGGGAGTCACCGACACGCCGGCCATGAGAAAAATACCCAATGCTCAGCCCATGCTTGAGATCGCCAGGCGCAAGAATCCTCGCGGGCGAGCGACTACTCCGGAAGATGTCGCGAGGGCGATAGCACTTCTCTGCGATGAGCGTGCTGACTTCATCAGCGCGAACCTCATAGGCGTCGATGGAGGCGAGGATATCGTAAGCTACATCGGACAGCGTTCTGCACAAGATCTCGGCGATGGCTCGATCTGATCTGGTCGAAGCTTATGCTCCTTACGAGGTTGTCCCTAAGGAGGCATCGATTGAAATTGGCGTCTCTCAAAGCATGTCCCGGCAATTTGTGTCCAGCCTATCGGGATGCGCTGTTGCCAGACGTCCGATTCATCTGATGGCCGCTCTTAGATCAGTGGCCTGTTGTTCCCCCTTGAGTCTGCACTCGTGGCCGGCAACATCACATTTCCGAAAAAGAAACGTAACCTATCACACTAATTTGCGATGACCAAACTGAAGCTGGTAACATCCCTTTTTCCCCTGCTCCTGGCGACACTCTTGCTGTTTCCATCCGTGTCTTATTCAAAGGGCGTCAACGTGAATTTCGATTTCTCGACATTCCGCTACGATTCCACCAGGACGTTCATGGAACTCTATTATGCCTTCGACCTCGCCGATCTGAAGATGGCCAGGCAGGATTCACTGTATACCGACTCCCTGCTGTTCAACATTGTAATGAAAACAGGCGATCGTGACAGCGTAGTAGTCAATCAGTTCTGGCAGGTTCCCGTTTCTTCGGGCGATACGACTGCCGGTGACCTTAAGCGGACATTCGTGGGTCAAATTGGGCTTGCCATTCTTCCGGGGAAATACTTGATGCGCATAGTGGTGAGAGACCGCAATGATGTTTCGACAATAGACAGCATGGCAAGCGGGGTGACAATACCCCGTTACGGTTACAGGAAACTTGAAACGAGCGATGTCGAGCTCTGTTCGCAAATTACCAATGCCGGAGAAGGGCCGCATGGGGTCTTTTATAAAAACACCTACGACGTGGTGCCGAATCCCAGGGGCGTATACGGCGCCGGGCTTCCGATCATTTATTATTACACCGAGGTGTACAACATTCCTGATTCTGCCGGTGACAGTCTTTTCACAGTCGAATACCAGGTGCGGGACAGTTACGGACAGGTGAAGAAGTCACGCACGGTCGTGAGGAAAAAATTCGGCGATACCAGTGTCGAAGTAGGGACCGTAAACGGATCCGACCTTCGAACGGGGGCCTACACATTCACTTTCGCGGTGATCGATTCCGCGGCAAATGAATATGCGACTTCTTCAAGGAGGTTCTTCGTTTACAATCCGGGTCTCGGACCGCCGGAGAGCCCGGGCCAGAACCTCTCCGGTGGATCGATGCTTTCCACCGTTTTTGCCACGATGACGATGGAGGAAGTCGATAAGGAATTCAAGGAGGCGAAATATATCGCCACACCGAAGGAGATAAAGGAGTTCGACCAGCTCCAGAGCCTCCCGGCTAAGCGGCAGTTCCTGTACGACTTCTGGCAGAAGCGAAATCCGGATCCCGTCAGCAGGACGAACACATTCAGGATCGAGTATCTGAAACGCATCCAGTATGCCGATGATCATTTCACAGTCGGCAATACGCCGGGCTGGCGATCGGACCGTGGGAGAGTGTACATAGTGTACGGCAAACCGGATCAGATAGACAGGCATCCGAACGAGTCCAACTCGAGGCCGTACGAGATCTGGTATTACAATTCCATACAGGGAGGAGTCAGCTTCGACTTCGTCGACCGAACGGGTTTCGGCAATTACACGCTTGTCAACTCGACGGCAAGGAACGAGGTCCACGACGACAACTGGCAGCAGTATCTCGACTCCAGCGGCTATTGAGAGTTTTCCTGCAGTAGCTGTAAACTCCCGGCGCGGAACGATTTTCTTTTCGGCACCGTTCTTCTGACTGTCGAATGAGGAGGAGCTTTGTCAGGACCAAAAGTCAGCGGGAGAAGTTCGGGTTTCAACCCGCAAAACCGTTTCGAGGAAATATCGTTTGTCCCTTCGGATGAGGACGACCGGTTCTTTCCGGGGGAGGACAGGTTCCAGAGGAAGATCGAGACGAAGTTCTTTACCGACGCATCCAAAACGGTCCTCGCTAAAAACGACAGCCCCGACATTCCCTTTACCTACAGCCTGAATCCGTACCGCGGGTGCGAGCACGGCTGCATTTACTGCTACGCCAGGCCTTCACACGAATACCTTGGCTTTTCCGCCGGATTGGATTTTGAATCGAAGATAATGGTGAAGGAAGACGCGCCGCGTCTACTCCGCGAGACTTTCATGAAAAAGAGCTGGGAACCGCAAGTTGTAGCGCTTGCCGGCAATACCGACTGTTACCAGCCAGTAGAAAGAAGGCTAGGTCTGACACGAAAATGTCTCGAAGTCTTCCTCGAGTTCAGGAATCCCGCCGGAATGGTCACGAAGAATTTCCTAATCACGCGCGACATTGACTTGCTGTCGGAATTGGCTAAGCTTGATCTTGTGAGCGTCTTCATCTCGGTCACGAGTCTTAACCAGGATCTTACGAGGAGAATGGAGCCGAGGACCTCTTCGCCGGCTAAGAAGCTGGAAGCGATAGAGATGCTGTCCAGGAACGGGATACCCGTCGGTGTCCTTGTGGCACCTGTTATTCCCGGTCTGACAGATGAAGAGATCCCGTCAATACTGCGTGAGACATCGCTCCGTGGGGCGAGGTGGGCGAGCATGCAGATGCTCAGGCTTCCGTTCGCCGTGAACGATCTGTTCGTCGACTGGATACGGAGGGAATATCCCGATCGCGAGAACAGGATAGTGAGCAGGTTGAGGCAGGTGCGGGGAGGAAAGTTAAGCAGCTATGAGTTCGGCGAGCGGATGGCGGGGACCGGCGAGACCGCGGGCGCGATAAGGCAGCTTTTCCGTGCGAGCCGGAAGAAATACAACATGAACGAAGAGTTGTTGGAGCTTTCGACGGACAGGTTCCGGAGGTCGCCGGGGAAGCAGATGGAAATGTTCTGAGGCTGGGACGAAAGAGACCGTCACCCTCATAGCCTGATCGAGGCTGGCGACAGTTTTTTTCAAACGGAGAAAGGGCGAAAATGAAATTGCGGTATTCAATTCTAGTCGCGGCAGCACTCATCGTTTTTTTTCCCCTTCTTTCGCGGGCTCAGTGGGTCCCCACGAACGGCCCATACTGCGGAGGACAGGTTGAGTTCCTTTACGCCCACGGGAAAATCGTGCTCGCGGGCGTAAGAGCGCCGATGACCTCGACACCCAACCTCGTTCCTTCCGGAATATTCAGATCGACCGATTACGGCCGGAACTGGAGTGCAGTCTATGCAGCGGGCACGCAGACCTTCTTCAGTTCAATCCTGGCTGTTGGAGGGAATCTCCTGGTGGGGAGTAATCAGGGAATCCTTAAATCGACGGATGGCGGACGTACATGGCTTGATCCCGATCCGAGCCTGAATAATCTGTATGTCGCTTCCCTCATAAAGGTGTGGTACGCCGGAAGATTCCTGCTGTTCGCTGAAACCCGGAATCGGGGCCTGTTTGGCTCGACGAATTCCGGCAAAAGTTGGAAGGAAGTAAGCCCGAAACTGAAGGGCATCAATTCTTTAGTTTCATGCGCAGGCAAGCTCTACGCTGCCACTGACACGGGCATAATCATGTCACGAGATTTGGGGAAAATATGGCGTCCGGCCGGGTTGAGGTATTACCCTGTCTCCAATCTGTGCGTGATGTCGAACTCGTTTCTGTTTGCGCAAGCCGCGGGTGGCCTTTTCTATTCAACCGACGGCGGAAAAGAGTGGATGGTCATAAACAAGTACAGGCGATTCGGAGTTATGAACTTATGGGCGATACAAGGGAAAGAGATATTTGTTCTGTATGGAGATATGCTGCTTGCTTCCGGCGACATGGGAGGAAGCTGGAGTGCACTCGGCGCAGGTGTCTATGAGGTCACGTGTCTTTGCCTCGACGGCCGGCGCTTATACGCCGGATCTGCGAGGTACGGCGTATTCGTTTCAACTGACCGGGGGAATACCTGGAATCTCTCAGACAACGGCTTGATGACAGCAGGTATCCTGCATCTCGCATCGAACGGCAATGCCATCTTCGCCGGGTCGAAAGGGTTCGGCTTGTACAAGTCGACGGACGGAGGTGAAGTGTGGACGAAGGTGAGAGTGAATCCTGAGGAGGATTATGCCCCTTGGGATTTCCCCGTGGCGCTCGAGGCATCCGGTAACATGATATATGCGAGGACATGGACCACTTTCCTCCACTCGTCGGATGACGGAGCGCATTGGCGCCAGTTGTTCATGTATGGGCGAGAGAAGAAATGGTTCCGTGCGTCGCTTGCGGCAAGAGGTTCCGATGTATTCGCCGGAACTACCGATGGGCTTCTCCGTTCGACGAACGGTGGGACTACATGGGCATGGAGCGACAGCGGCATGGCGCTCGGCGGCGGCGAAAGGGTGGAGCCGATGAAAGCCGTTGAAACTGTCGAGACGATGCCGTCTAAGAAACCGGGGATTGTCACGCAAGTGTACGTCCAGCGAATCATTCCTCCCGTCCCGGCGCCGCGCCACCGTGTCCTTGAGAGAACGCTTAAAGTGGTCCAAGCGGTCGCGTTCGCCGGACAGAAAGTTATCGCCGGAACAACGGGCGGCGAAATCTTTGCCTCCGCCGACGGTGGCGCATTTTGGACAAAGCTCGACAGCAACGTTACAGATAAGGAGTTCCTCCAGTTTGTAGAGGTGGGGAACGATCTCTACGCGATGACCGAAGGTGATGGAGTCCTCAGGTCTGCCGACGGCGGCCGTACCTGGGCGAAAGTCGACGACGGCTTTACCGATTTCGACGCACATGTGCTCGTCCATTACGGGAGGGATTTGTTCGTGGGTACCGGGAACGGAGTCTACTACTCCGACGATCAGGGAAATCATTGGACGATGGTCAATGACGGGTTGAGAGATTCTGTCGTCGTCGGGCTCACCATCAAAGGTGATTATCTCTACTGCGGATCGTGGGACTATGGAGTGTGGAAGAGGAATATCTCAGATATTATTGAAGCAGCAAAAATGGACCGTCATCGTGTCGAGGGGATTGGGAACGGCAAGAATCGGAAATAGTCAGACTCCGGCTTAATTTCTCTGTCTAATCATGGTGCGTTCCGGGGCTTCTGGGCAATCCTGAATGTTAAAAAGCGCCTTCCTTTGCAGAATCGCATGCGGCCTAGCCGTAACCGCTGGGCTACCGTTTCCGAGCCATCCGTTGAAACGAACGGTTTTTGTGAACTGAACCGCTTTGAGGTTTCGCATGCAATTGTCAGGCGTTCATTCTAATGAAAGATGTAGAGTAGATAGCCCGGTAATTGAGCGTTCACTACAGTCCGCTTAAATCCTTTGATTTTCCTGCCTGTAACGGTTATATTTTCCACTTGGAATAAAAGAAGCCGCTCAAATGAGACTAACTCCGATTCAAATTCGAAAGCAGGAATTCGCGAGGAAAGTTCGCGGGTTCGATGCCGAAGAAGTGCAGGCGTTCCTGACGACTGCCGCCGTCGATTTCGAAGAGCTCTTAAGGGAAAATATGGAGCTCAGGGCGGAGAAGACAGCCCTCCTGGAGGAGCTGCAGAACTACAAGAAGCTCGAAGATTCGCTCCGCTCCCTGGTCAGCCAGGCTGAAAAAGCGGCCACCGAGTCCACAGAGTCACTCAAAAAGACCGCTGAGATCGTCAAGCGAGAGGCGCAGATGTCTGCCGACCAACTCCTGAGCGAAGCTCGCCAGGAAATGGTCAGGGCCAAAGCTAAACTCGGCGAAGTCAAGAACCTCAGGGAGACTATCGTAAAGACAATCCGCACCATTTTGACTGCACAACTCGACATGCTTAGCTCGCTCGAGAATGAACTTCTCAAGGAAGAGCCTTCTGCCGATGTGCTCGATATAAAGTCTATCATAGAATCGATTGAGAAGACTAAGGCTGAAGAAAAATGAGTGAGTTGAAAAAGAAAATTGAAGAATCGGTCGACTTCATCAGGACGAAGGTAAAATCCCAGCCTTCCCTCGGAATAATCCTCGGAACGGGATTGGGAGCGCTTGCTGACGATATCAAGGACAAGACGGTTCTCGACTACGGCGACATACCGCATTTCCCGCTTTCCACCGTCGAGTCTCATCACGGCAAACTGATATTCGGCAAGCTCGGAGGGAAGGACGTCGTCGCGATGCAGGGACGCTTCCATTTCTACGAGGGTTACTCTATGGAGCAGATCACGCATCCGGTGAGAGTGATGAAGTTCCTGGGCGCGAAGACTCTGATAGTCTCGAACGCCGCCGGCGGACTCAATCCAAATTTCCGCAAAGGCGACATCATGATCATTGTGGATCATATAAACCTCCTCGGCGGCAATCCGCTCATCGGTCCGAACGACGATAGCATCGGGCCGCGCTTCCCGGACATGAGCGAACCGTACAGCAATGAGCTTATTAAACTGGCGATGCAGGCCGCTCTCGATAACGGAATCCGTGTAGAACGCGGAGTCTTCGCGGCGATGACGGGCCCGAGCCTCGAGACCCGCGCTGAGTACAGGTTCCTCCGTATGGTCGGCGCCGACGCCGTCGGTATGTCTACCGTCCCCGAAGATATCGTCGCCGTCCACATGGGGATGAAGGTCTGCGGTTTCTCGGTGATCACAGATGAGTGTTTCCCCGACTCGCTGGTCCCGGCGGAAGTCTCGGACATAATTCGCGTCGCGAACGGCGCGCAGCCGAAGCTGACTAAGCTCATGAAGGCGGTGATAGAAAGGATTTGAAAGGGATTGATGGATTACTGGATTGTTGGATTTGTGGATTGATGGAAAAGGGAACGATGGAAGATTGGAATAATGGAATTTCGGAATGATGGAATACTGCAATAGAGGAACGGTGATCGCTTGCGTCCATTGATCTTGTCGATAAGTCCCGCAAGGATGACCTGTTTATAGAATAGTGGTGAAAACAATGTCGAGCCCCGTAAGGGCGGCCTTGAAATATAATTGTTTGAAAGATGCCGGCGATTACATGCCGGTCGAAATGATATGGAAGGTCTGCAGGGTTTAGGAAAGACGCTTGTAATTGTCGGCGTGATTATCGTTGTCGTCGGATCTTTGTTGATGATCTCCGACAGGGTGAATTTCCCTTTCTTCGGAAAGCTTCCCGGCGACATTCACATAAAGGGAAAGAATTTTCAGGTATATTTCCCGATCGCGACGAGCATTGTACTGTCGGTGCTGCTGACATTGATACTCTACGTCATCTCGTACTTCTCGAAGAAGTAGGCAGCGGACGGGAAGAGTTGGAATAGTGGAATGATGGAAAAATGGAATGTTGGATTGATTAAGGGATTTGTGGATTAATGGGATTGGGACACGGCATTTCTTAAGTTCCCATTAAAAAAGAAGGAGTCCCTGCAGGGACAGAATATTCGTAGATGGCAAAATTCAAAGAAATAAGCGACAAGCTGAAATATTCAGACCTCGAACACGAGGTGCTGGAGTTCTGGAAGAAGAACCAAATCTTCCAGAAGAGCGTGAGCGAACGCGCGGGTAAACCGAACTTCACATTTTACGAAGGCCCGCCGACCGCCAACGGGCGGCCCGGCATCCATCACGTCATGGCACGGACGCTCAAAGATCTCGTCTGCAGGTACAAGACATTGCGCGGCTTCCAGGTCAACCGAAAGGCGGGCTGGGACACCCACGGCCTCCCTGTCGAAATCGAAGTTGAGAAGAAACTCGGGATAAAGCACAAAGACGAAATCGTAGACTACGGGGTCGAGAAGTTCAACGCACTTTGCAGAAAGTCCGTCTTCGAGTACAAGGACGAGTGGGAACTCATGACCGAACGCATGGGCTACTGGGTCGACCTGAGCGACGCTTACATCACCTGCGAGAATTACTATATCGAATCCGTCTGGTGGGCGCTGAACAAGTTTTTCGAAGCGGGACTGATTTATAAAGGATATAAGAGCCAGCCTTACTGTCCCCGGTGCGAGACGTCGCTTTCTTCCCACGAGGTCGCTCTCGGCTACCAGGACGTCAAGGACACCACCGTCTATGTGAAGCTGAAGGTGAAGGGCGAGGAAAATACTTACTTCCTGGTCTGGACGACTACCCCGTGGACGCTTCCTTCAAACGTCGCGATCGCGATCAACAAGAACGAGACTTACGTCAAGGTCGAGAACAAAGGGCAGTTCCTGATACTCGCCAGAGCGAGAACCGGTATCCTCGACGGCGACTACTCGATCATATCGGAGTTCAAAGGGAGCGAGCTGCTCGGAAGGGAATACGAGAGGCTGTTCGATTACAAGCCGGTGACGAAAAAGGGCTTCTACGCCGCGCACGGCGACTTCGTCACGATGGACGACGGTACGGGCATAGTTCACATCGCACCGGCTTTCGGCGAGGACGACTACCAGCTCGGAAGGGCAAACGACCTTCCGTTCCTCCAGCTCGTCGACAAGAGCGGCAACATGACGCCGGAAGTCACCGACTTCGCGGGCAAGTTCGTCAAGGACGCCGATCCCGAAATCGTGAACAACCTCAGGCAGCGCGGCCTCCTGTACAAGAAAGAGACGATCACTCACAGCTATCCTCACTGCTGGCGCTGCAAGACCCCGCTGTTATACTATGCGCGTGCATCCTGGTACATAGAGACGACGAAGTTTGCCAAAAAGATGATCGAGCTGAACAAGACGATCAACTGGGTCCCGCCCGAGGTCGGAGTCGGAAGGTTCGGCAACTGGCTCGAAGAAAATAAGGACTGGGCTCTCTCCCGAGACCGATTCTGGGGAACGCCGCTCAACATCTGGGTCTGCGCAAACGAGAAGTGCGGACATACGAGGTCCGTCGGAAGTACAGCGGAGCTGAGCCGCGATGGAATAGTGGAAAAATGGAATGATGGAAAAATGGAACGCGGAAGCGTCCCGGCAGACCTCGACCTGCACAAGCCGTTCGTCGACTCGGTTGTCCTGAAGTGCGAAAAGTGCGGCGGAGATATGAGACGCACACCAGAGCTAATCGACGTCTGGTTCGATTCGGGCTCGATGCCGTTTGCACAGTACCATTACCCGTTCGAAAACAAAGAGTGGTTCGAGAGTCACTTCCCGGCGGATTACATTTCCGAAGGCATCGACCAGACGCGCGGCTGGTTCTACTCGATGCACGCTATCGCGACATTTCTGTTCGGCAGCCCCGCTTACAAGACGGTCATCAGCCACGAGCTGATACTCGACAAGGACGGCCAGAAGATGTCCAAGTCGAAAGGGAATGTCGTCGACCCGTTCAAGGTTGTCGCAGAGTACGGCGCCGATTCCGTTCGCTGGTATTTGATTTCGTCGAGTCCTCCTTACAAGCCGAAACTTTTCGACGAAAGCGGACTTGTCGAGACGCAGAGAAAGTTTTTCAGCACGCTCCTGAACACATATGCCTTCTTCACGCTTTACGCCAACATAGACGGCTTCACCTATTCGGAGCCGAGAATTCCCGTTGAGGAAAGACTGGAGATCGATCGCTGGATAATCTCGGTGATGAATACGCTCGTCAAAGACTACGCGACCTGGATGGACGCTTACGACGTGACGAGGGCAGCGAGGGCGGTTTCCGATTTCACCATCGACCAGCTTTCGAACTGGTATGTGCGAAGAAGCAGGCGGCGGTTCTGGAAAGGAGAAATGGCGAAGGACAAGCTTTCCGCGTACCAGACGCTGTACGAATGTCTCCTGACGGTCGTAAAACTGATGTCGCCGTTCGCTCCATTCCTTTCCGAAGAGCTCTACAGGAATCTCAACGGCATTAGTAAGCTCGAGCCCTTCGAGTCGGTACATCTCTCGATGTATCCGAAAGCGAACGAAACCGAGATCGACGCGGCGCTCGAAGAGAAAATGGCGCTAGCAGAGAAAATTGTCTACCTTGCGCGCGCGATGAGGGCGAAATCGGGAATAAAGGTCCGCCAGCCGCTCAGGAGAATAATCATTCCGGTCTCTTCGCAGCACATGCGCGAAACTATTTCACGGATGGAAAGCGTTATTACGGACGAACTCAACGTGAAGTCGGTGATGTATGTGGACGACGATTCTGAGTTTGTGAACAAAGGCGCCAAACCTAATTTCAAGTCGATCGGCCCGAAGTTCGGAAAGGACGTCAAGACCGTCGCCGAGCTCATCAGGTCCCTTGATTCCAAACAGATCAGGCAGCTCGAGAAAGCGGGTTCGATGGATCTTCGGACCGATTCGAAGGCGTTCCACGTCCTGCTCGAAGATGTCGAGATATATAGCCAGGAGTTGTCCGGATGGATTGTCGAGTCGGACGGACCTCTCACGGTGGCGCTGGACACTGAGCTCGACGAAGAACTGTTGCATGAGGGAGTCGCCCGGGAGTTCGTAAACAGGATCCAGAACCTGAGAAAGAATGCCGGCTATGAAGTCGTAGACAGGATCAAGGTTTATGTGGAATGCCCCGATGAATTCATCGATGCGGTGACGGGTTTGTCCGAGTACATTAAGTCTGAGACGCTTGCAGTCGAACTCTCCGCGGCGAGTAAACTTGATAAGGCTGAGTATCCGGACGGGTATTCCGAAGAAGTAGAAATAGACAAGAAAACTTTCAGGATTTTAGTAAGCAGAGTCCCGAAAGCCAATCGGGATTAACCAGAGGAGTTTGAAGATGGCAAAGAAGGCAGCAAAACCGATTAAGACAGCAAAAGCGAAAACAGTGAAGAAGGCGGCGGTAAAAGCGAAGCCGGTGTCACGTCCCGTGAAAGCGGCGCCAAAGCCCGCCGCAAAAGCGGCACCCGCCAAGAAGGGGTACACGAAAACGGAGCTCGAGCACTTCCGCGAGATCATTCTCGATAAGAGAAAACAGATTATCGAAGAGCTCGAGCTCATCCACGAGACACTGAACGACAGCACCGGCGGTGATTACTTCGAGGAGAGCTCTCCGTACTCGCTTCACATGGAGCAGGGCACAGATACGATGGAGAAGGAAAAGAATTATCTCCTCGCGGCGAGACAGAGAAAATTCCTGCAATACCTCGACGACGCCATTAAGAGGATTGACCGGGGCGTTTACGGTTTCTGCCAGGACTGCGGAAAACTGATCGACAAGGCGAGACTCGAGGCCGTACCCCACGCCCAGCTTTGCATTTCCTGCAAGCTGAAGAGAGGGCAATAATTTGAAGGTGTTGTTCGTAACGCTTTTCGTCGTTATCGCGGACCAGGTAACGAAGCTTCTTATCCGGGGCGTGCAGATCCCGGCACTCGGGATAGACTTACATGGAATGGCGTTGTACTCCAGCGTGCCGGTGATAGGCAACTTTCTCCGTTTCACGTATATCGAGAATCCCGGGATGGCCTTCGGGATAGACTTTGGCTGGAAATCGTTCTTCGCCATTTTTTCGATCATCGCGAGCATAGCGATATTCGTTTACCTGTATAAGGTCCGCAACGAGAGCGCGCCGGTTCGTTTCTCCCTCGCACTCATTCTCGGCGGCGCCATCGGTAACCTCATCGACCGCGTCTTTTACGGGCCGCTCTTCGACGGGACTGCGCTCTTCCACGGACGCGTCGTCGATTTCATAGATTTCAAGTTCTTCGATATACATCTTTTCGGGTACAACTTTTCGAGATTCCCGGTCTTCAATATAGCCGACGCGTCAGTGACGATCGGAGTAGTGATGCTTCTCATATTCCACGGACGACGGCTGCATGAAGCGGAGGTCCAGCCTGCAGCAGATTTGCCCTCCGGTGAATCTCAGGTCTCCCCCGATCCGGACGGTGATCCCCGGGACCCGGACACTTTCACCAAAGGCTGATCCTCCTGCCTATAAAAACAGGTAATGCATTGAAGGTCCTTTACGCCACGCTGGCAGTTGTGATCGCGGACCAGACTACCAAGCTCCTTGTCCGCGGGCTGCAGATACCTCTTCTGGGAATAGACTTCTCCGGCATGCCATTGTATTCTACTCGCGAGATACTGGGAAATATGATTCGTCTGACTTACGTCAGGAATCCGGGAACGGCCTTCGGGCTCGGCCCCGATTATACCAGGTACTTTGCGGTGTTTTCCCTTGTTGCAAGCATCGCCATATTCATATACATGTTCAGGATTCGCGAACAGGGACTCGGGATCAGGCTCTCGTTCGCGCTTATCCTCGGCGGCGCGATCGGGAACATGATAGACCGCGTCTTCTTCGGTCCCATCTTCGACGGCACGGCTCTCTTCAGCGGGCGGGTCGTGGATTTCATCGAAATGGATCTGTTCCACCTTCCTTTTGTTTTCAACATTGCCGATGCTTCCGTGACCGTGGGAGTAATCATGCTTATCTTCTTCCAGAGAAAGCTGATCTTGAAGCGGCCCGATCTTGAGATTGCAGGCGGAGGGATGGAAGTCGACGCGCATAAAGCGCGGAGGGGGGACGACGGTGACGGGAACGGCCAGGCCGTCTGAGAAACGGGTGTCGGTCCGCTCAGGTCAGGGATTCAAGCTGATCGAACTGGTGGTAACCGCGGGCCAGAAAAAGGAGAGGATCGACAAGTTTTTGGCCGCCCAGCTCGAAAATTCCAGCCGGGCTAAAATACAGAAGTATATCGACGACGAATGCGTTCTCGTCAACGGGGAGCCGATCCGCGCCAGCTATAAGATCCTTCCCGACGACCGCATCTCGGTCAGCATACCTACAACGGCCCCGCCTGACAAGGCAGTCCCCGAGGATATCCCGCTCAACGTGGTCTACGAGGACGAAAATCTAATCGTTGTAAACAAGCCTGCCGGCATGGTAACGCACCCCGGTCACGGCAACTGGACCGGGACTCTTGCGAACGCGCTTCTCTTTCATTGCAACAGGCTATCGACTCTGAACGACCCGTACGTCAGGCCGGGAATCGTGCACAGGCTGGACAAGGACACGAGCGGGCTGATTGTCTCGGCGAAAGACGACGTAACGCATGCTTCGCTCGCGAGGCAGTTTTTCGACCACACTATCGACCGTGAGTACTGGGCGATAGTCTGGGGAAGGCTTCCCGAATCGCGCGGCCTCATAGAAGCCGATCTCGGAAGGAGCAAAAGTGACAGGAAGAAGTTCGCCGTGGTAGAAGTGGGAAAGTTCGCGGCGACCGAATACGAAGTGCTTGAAGTCTTCAGGTATCTTTCGCTAGTCCGCCTCAAGCTTCACACGGGAAGGACCCACCAGATCAGGGTACACCTCTCTCACATCGGGCATCCGGTATTCGGCGATCCGACCTATCACGGACGACGGCTGAACTACGGCGAGCCGACGCCGAAGATGCGGCAGGAGGTAACCGATCTTCTGAAAACAATGACCCGCCAGGCATTGCATGCGAAGACGCTCGGGTTCGTGCATCCGGTAACGAAAGCTCATCTTCATTTCGATTCTGAACTCCCCGAGGATTTCGAAGAGGTTTTG
>JAJZNW010000030.1 GCA_021811615.1 Bacteroidota bacterium | reverse complement strand
TACGGTTTGAGGAGGGGTCAAGGGAAACGGAGCGATGGTCGGCTTGAGCGGGACACTCGCTTGAAAGAGGAGAAACACTTAGGCTCACATGACCTGTACACCACCGCGCCCTTGTCCTACTCTACAAGTCCGCAAAGCTCGTGCTTCGCCGGGGCCGCCGCATAAGCCCCCTCCGCTGGCAAAGAAGTGCCCGGGGTGGAGTCCGTAATTCCAGACAGCAGGCTGTTAGGCTTGCTTGAGAATCGCGTTGTCAGTGGCTGATTTCATGAAGAATTATAACGGAAGGATATATGAAGGCATACGAAGAGCATCTCGCCCACAAGCGGGTAACGTACACGCTGGAGATTGAAGGTAAATTCTATATCATTTTATGTGTCGGGATCCCGTCTATGCGGGAAAGGGGACCTCATCGAGTTCAAGTCCTCGAAGAACTTCATCAACGAGGTCTCCAAAATCAGTACGGCAAACGGCTCCGTTAAGTCTGCCACCGCTGCGCCCAAAGCTTCTGAGGCACCGGGGACCCCGAAGAGCGAGAGCAAGGCGGACGGACCAGGCCCGTCAAGTGCCCCACCTTCTCCGAAGGATCCTCCGCGGATGCAATCACCAGAAGCAGACTCCGCTCAAGGTGAGAGCGATCGGGAAGAGCTCCTGAGGTGCCTCAAGGATGCTGTCCACATTACGGAGCAGCTTGAATCCGTAAGGTTTTCTACACAGGACATTTTGAAGCTGGCCCTGACTCTCTTCATCCGCCGGACGGCGTGACATCAGGCGGGTCTTTGACCCGCCTCCTAAAATAGAAAGGGGAACTATACACCATCGTGCCAACCGATATTTCGGCTGAAGAGCGACTTTCTTCATAAGAGTTGAGTGGTCACTACAATCGCCAGGCTGCATTCGAAAGGCAGACTCCGGATACGCAATAGATGGATTTTCTCGATGCCGAAGAGACGGTCCTTGCCATGTACGCAAGGGATCTTTGACGATGCGCTCTACAATCCCGCAAGATTCTTACCTGTTTTCCGTTCTCCAGCAGCTGCACTCAGAGTGTATCGGAAGCGAACGGCCACGACGCTGCACTGTAGACTTCATCACAATTATGTGCGAACCAGCCACAAACAAGCACTTCATTTTAGGCATAGCACTTGAACATATAGTTGAGCGTCGGCACGTTAAATTCTGTACTAACGTTTGCCGTTCACGAATTTGTTCACCTTATGTTAGCTGGAGGGTAACACAGGCGTAACCGAAGACGCTTCAAAAATATTGTGTCCCGGTAACGCTTACCGCGATAACAGCTCTGGGGAATCGGCTTGTGGGTAGCCGTTGGGATGGATGGGTTGAATAGATATTGGTTGCGGAACTTCTCTATTCCGGAAGGGTACGGTGGAGAGAGCCCCAAGTCCAGTTCTGCATGCGATACCCGTATGGGTTGTAAGCTCAAACGGCGGCCTGTCTCACGAAACTGAGGCGGGATTGCCTGCTATTGCATTGTTGGATTTCCGCGGCATTTACTCCAAATGGCAGATTGTCCTCGATCGTCTCAGAGCAAATGCCAACGGTTCGGTCAATGTGATCGTTGCGGATAGCAAGAGGGGGAATTCAGATGCCTTCAAATGGGTCGAGATTGTCAGAGACGCCGTGCCAACTATCGCCGTTATTGCGCTAATCAATAAGGACGATGAAGAAAATCTCAAAGCTGCACTGGAGGCGGGCGTCTCCGGATTTCTTCCGGCACTCTCTACGTTGGAACAGACAACTTCAGCTATCATCGCTGCGGCAAACGGAGATATTGTAGTCAGTCCCGCGTTGTGGGATGAGCTCATGAATGCAGGTGCGATTTTAAATCACTCCCATGATCTGCCAAGACTCACCGCCAGGGAAGTAGATCTTCTGCGTCTTCTCGTCGACGGTAAGTCGGTGAAGGAGATTGCAGATCAACTCTCGATTAGCTATTTCACCGCAGAAACACACGTTAAGAATATTCGCAGAAAGCTCGGGGTCAAGAGCATCCGTGCAGTTGTATCGATTGCCATGAAAGAACATCTCGTCTGATTCATTTTCTCACATTTCCAAAAAATACCTGAAATCAGGTATTGTGGACAGCGCTTGTCCACGATACACTCACAGAAAGATGAGTTGCCCGCCAGTCGATTCGCAAACAGACGGGACGAGTTTCAGCAAGAACCAGGAAAGTGGAGTTGTGAGAGATTCGAAAAGGACATACCGGTGGGGGCCGGTGAAAGGCGAGGAAGGGTACGCACTCGCCTACGTCCTCATATTAATCACGATACTTACCATCCTTTGCGCAGCAATACTTCATATCCAACTGTTCCGACGGGATCTTGCCTCACGCTCAGTCGATCACATCAGAGCAGAATACGCCGCGAATAACGGGATAGAGGCCGCCGTGGTTGCGCCGCTACCAGTCGCGAGTGCGGATTCATCATTCTCAGTCCGTTTTCCCGACAGCAGTTACGCCGAAGTCACTGTATTTCACTGGGGATTTTTCGAAGAAGTGTTGTCTTACGGCTATGCAAATTCGGTCCGCGTTTCGAGGACTGCGCTCCTTGCCAACAGACTTTCCGAAAACGATTCCCCCGCGCTGGCGCTTGCAAATCTGCAGCATGGTCTGACGCTCACCGGGAAAGCGCTGATCAGCGGAAACGTCGCCGTCGGCCCGCGCGGAGCTTCCACCGGAGATATGCCTGGTTCCGTAGAACCTTATCAGCTTCCAGTGTATGGGAAAGTGTTACAGTCGACTTCTCCATTGCAGACCATAGATACTTCGCTCATCGACCAGGAAGCCTCGTTTCTTGAAATGGCATTGCCTCTTTCGCATCGGCGCAGGACAGATCCCGAGTTCTCCGGTCTCGTTATCGATACAGCGGGATACATTGATTTATCGGAATTGGATGATACTGTGGCGGGGGTGTTCTCCCGCGGCAACCTGACTCTAATCGGAACGGTAATGAAGAGAGGGCCGCCGCTAAGCATAGTCGCAGCCGGAAACATCACGCTCCTTCCCGGTCTGGTTCTCGACGGTCCTATCGCAGTCGTCTCCACGGATTCGATCCTCATCCCTGCCCACATTAATCTGATAAACTCATTAATTATTTCTCCCAAAAGCATTCACCTCCAGCGCGGCGCTTCGATAACCGCTCAGCTTATCTCGCCCGTCATTAATTGTGCTTCCGACACAAGGATGTTGTACCCGTCACTGCTCGCTTCTCTAAACCTTTCCGATTCATCTGGAATTAAACAACTGATCCGGATTCAGAGCGGTGCATCTATCTGTGGATCCGTGATAATGCGCGTGGGGCGGGGTATTCCCTTCACAGATGCTGTCATAAACGTCGGGCGCGGTTCCGATGTAACGGGAGATATCTGCACTGACGGGTACTTGACGATGGACGGAAATGTAGACGGCTTCGTAAGAACATTCGATCTGTATTTCTACAAGTCTCCCACTACATACCTCGGCTGGATGCGCGGAGGGGTGATTAATAGGAAGAAGCTGCCTGGCGGATTCCTTCTTCCTTTCGGTGTAACCGGCAACGGCGGTATGGAGGTGCTCTCATGGCTATGAAACCTGGGACTATACGAGTGTCATCTCAGTACGGCTTCACCCTGATCGAGTCTGTCGTTGCAATGGGGCTCTTTGCCGGCGCGGTGTTTATGCTCATTTCGATTTTCAACGACTTCATGCTGGACAACTATCCTGCGAAATGTTATCAGGCTGTCGCACTTGCCCAGGAAGAGATATCAGGCGCGGAGATCCGCCATGATTTGTCTGACGCAAAAATAGATACGCTCGGCTACAGAGTAACTCGAACAGTGTATTTGAAGAACTCTCTGATTGAAATCGAAGTGGCGGTCAAATCGGCTCGACTGCCGTCCGTCAGCTATGCAAAGCTTACGAAGGTATGGCCGGAACAATGAAACATATCGCAAAGAGAGATGGCTTCACAATCGTGGAGCTTCTGGCGGCGATGGTCATCTCGTCGCTTGTCGTCGCGCTGGTCTATTCGATGTATGTGTTTGCCGGAAGCCTTATGTCCGGCTGGGAAAGAAGGAGCGACCTGAACACCATCGTCGAAGAGTGTTCCCATACGATCGAGGACGACATCTTGAATTCAAGCGGCGTGGTCGAGTGTAACGATTCCTCGCTGGTCCTTGAGTCCGGCCAAATCGACACTATTAGTTACACGTTTCGCAAAGGGTCCGTTTCGAGAAACGGAATTCCGTTCGAAGCCGCCGGTCAGGTCTCACAAGGAGCAAATCCTGTGAATCTCGAGGCATCGGTTCTCGCTTCGGTCGACACAAGTACCGCTCCCGGCTGGCCGGTAAGACTCTGGTCAATCAGCATCTTTGGCAGGAACGGCGAGATGAGAGATTCATCGGTCCTCCGTCTGTCTACTCCCTTATCGTCTCAGGAAATCTTACAGGCAGATTCTGCGGGTTCGGCTAAAGACTGAAGTCCCCGCAATAAGCAAGGAAGACATACAGAAATTTATGAAAAAGTCCACCAATGTGACTGAGATGGCGAAGCCATGTCAGCCCGCAATCACTTACGCTATGCTCTTTGCGCTTAGCGCCAACTCCTTATGGCCAGACGATCCCAAATAGAGATTCTGCTTAAAGGCAATACGAGTGTCAGGCCCCGTGCAGCCCGCGCCCACAAGGGTTTCAACTTATATGCTCTTCCATTCCTGAATCGGGTGACCTCTCAGGATAAGACAACATTCTTTTCCCAGCTCTCAATGCTGCTGAAGGCGCACGTGCCGATAGTCAAGGCTCTCGAGCTTCTCTCGGTTCAGACCAGAAGCGCCAGGATGAAATCGGTCATAAGAGATCTCCTGACGAGCGTCAAAAAGGGAAACTCATTCTCCGCCTCCCTCTCGAAACATTCTGAAATATTCGACCAGGTCACAATTGTGACTGCCGAGGTGGGCCAGGAGAGCGGGAGGCTTCCCGAAGTTCTCTCGGCGCTGGCCGGGCACATGGAGCGGATGAACCTACTCCGGCGCAAGGTGACGCAGGCGTTGGCCTACCCGCTGCTTGTGCTCGGGGTCGCCGTAGTAGTAGTTACCTTCATGCTTCTCTACATCGTTCCGACCTTTGCCTCGATGTTCATAAGGTCGCACGTTGAGCTTCCTTATGCAACGCGCGTGGTTATTTCAGTCAGCCATTTCCTGGCCGCAAACTGGATCTATCTCCTTCTCGCGTTGCTCACATCTGTGATAATTTCGAGATGGCTTTTCGGCTCGGACCTGAAGCAGGCTGTTGCCGACAGGTACGGGCTAAAAGTACCATGGCTTGGAAGCGTAATGGCGCGGAACTACACGGCAAGGTTTTGCAGGACGCTCGGCACACTTTTACAGTCTCAGGTGCCGCTTGTAGACGCACTCGTCGTTACGAAGAGGATTTTCCGGAACAAAAGCCTGCGGAGTGAGATAGAGCGGCTCATCAAGTTCGTGAAACAGGGTCGCTCGGTGGCGGAGCCGCTTTCGACTTCGGCAATATTTTCACCTGTAGTTGCACAGATGATAGCGGTAGGCGAGGAGACGAGCGAGCTGGAAACGATGCTCATTAGAGTTGCAGAGTTTTACGAAGCCGAGATATCGGACATGATGGAGACTCTCACAACTGTCATAGAGCCACTTTTCATCGTATTTCTCGGCGCGATCATCGGGACGATTTTGATTTCCATGTACCTGCCGATGTTCGATATGGCAAACGCCGTGGGTGGTATGTAGAGAAATATCTATGGATTGTCGAGCGGTAACCCTTCAGAGACGCGTGAGGCGCAAGAACTAATCGTCACCGAGAGCTGTGTTCACGGAAGCATTAAAAGCAAACTCACAAACTATCAATGAAAGGTGCTAAAAATGAAAGCGCTGCGTAATTATACGGTTGGAATCCTGGCACTCTTTGCGATGCAGGGAGTCCTGTTTGCACAATGGAGCACGAGCGGGAGCACTGTGTACTACAACGGCGGACCGGTCGGTATTGGTACATCGTCCCCATATTCGACGAGCGCCTTGACGGTCCAGGGGAGTACAACTGGTGGGAATCCCCTTTTCACCATCAACGATGGTGGCACTTACGGTCGGTATCAGTTCTACTCGGATAACGGAGGTAATGGGGCCTTTTACATCTACTCCGGGACGGCCCGCGTCAGATCTTACGGCAACCTGTACCTGGAATGTGACAACACTGACAATATGGGCATTTTCCTGTACAATACCGGCAGTGCAACCTTGACCGGCAACTGGATGGTCCAGGGCACCGGCACGAGCTACTTCGATGGCAATCTTGGAGTGGGTACGACGACTACCGGGAATTACCGTCTTAACGTTGCTGGCGGCATACGCGCAGATTCTGTTATCGTGAATACCACAGGTGCCGATTTCGTGTTCGGCAAGAACTACCACGCCATGTCGCTTGACAATCTCGGGAAGTATATCAAAGCGCATAAGCATCTTCCTGGCATACCGACAGCAGTAGAAATGCAGAAGGGTGGAGTCAGTGTAGGATCTCTTCAGACGAAGCTTCTCCAAAAGGTCGAGGAACTTACCCTCTATGTCGTCAGGGAAAACAAGAAGATCGAAAAACTGGAGAAGGAGAACGCTGACCTGATGGCGCGAAAGTGATGAGCTCGCCGCGATATTTCAGCGGCAAACTGTAGCCTAGTTCCTCACTACTCAATCCAAGCACCTTGTGGTGAAATAGGAGAAGGACATCGCCATGAAAAAGATAATGAATGTGTTCGTAATTGCAGTTTGTGTGTTTACGGTACTGCTCGGCTACAAAAAAGCCTTTTCGAGCAATAAGCCTACAAGCACTTCGTCAACCGCTTCTGTCTCGGCTATTTCGGCTTCCGCCGGGAGCAACGAAGACTTCAGCAAGGAGGACCTGTTTACCGGCACCGCCTCTTTTTCAGTACCAATCACAAGCCTTGGCGGCGTGAATGTTGCGTTGTACTACAGCAGCAATGTTAACAAGCTAGTCCGGGCCAGTAACAGGACGCAACAGGCAGGCTGGGTCGGTTTAGGATGGACCCTTCAATTGGGAAGCATAGTCGGAGATATAAACGGCACAAGAGATGTCTCGGACGACCGATACTATTACGTGACATCTTCGGGTACATCAGAACTCGTCCCGATTTCTGGCAATAGTTTCGCACTCAAGGATTATCAGTATTGGACGATCACCCGCGACATGGACTCAGATGGAAATATCGTGGGTTGGACTATAGTCACCCAGGGTGGCACAACAATGCATTTTGGGAATTACGACAAGACAAGCGGTCAATTCGTTTTCGGCTACGGGGGAACAAATGCCACCAGGTTCAGCCTGGGTTGGGGAGGACTGGTGACAAACCCGTTGGATTCATATTTCAACACTAATGACAGTTTGATTGCCTATGAGTGGGACTTGTCGGATGTAGAAGACATCGCCGGCAATCACACGACTATTTCATATCAGCAGGTGACAAACGTGCTTAAGGTCGGAACCGATTCCACTTCTCTTAGATACACTCAGGAATCATATCCGCTGTCAATAACCGATCGCTCGGGTAGAAGCATTCAGTTTGTCCTTGGCAATTTGACAGACTCCGAATATCTGGCGCCGCCGGACCAGATAATACAACGGCAGGTTCAGACAAAGTACCTGGATCACATAGATGTCTACGGAACGAGTGGATCGATTGCGCAGCGTTATTACCTGGGCTATTCGGTAAACGACATTTTCGGAGCGAACGACTCTAAGAGGTTCTTGACGTCGATCACCGAAGAGGACGCGAGCGGCAATTCTTTGCCTTCAACATCATTTACTTATTTCACTTCAAGTACAGATGCCAATCCCGGTGCGTTGAATGAGATCACTTATCCTGACGGCGGTACCGTCCAATATGCTTACCAATACCAGACGTTGCCAGTCGCGGATCTGTCTTCCTCTATATCCTATAATTCGAATGCCCCCGTGCTTGACGCCTCATTGTACGAAAAAGGTATGGCCGGGTCCGATTTCTATGTGGTTCAAATGGCCGATGGCACATTGCAGGTATACAGGTGGGGGAGCACAGGATGGTACCAGGATACCGGATTCCCAGTTGTCAATCCTGTATATTCGTACCAGGTTTACGGAGATTATGTCATCTACAAGACTAACTCCACAACCATAAATGTAGTGAGAAGAGAGTCTGATGGCTGGACTTCTCCATACACACCGAACATAACTACAGGCAGCGACGATAGCGTGGAGGCCATGACAAAAGACTTCTTTGTGATTGCGCATAATCAATCGGGCGGTGACGTGGACGTCTCGGTTGTCCGATGGTCGTCTGGCCAATGGAGCACACAAACTGTTCCGAGCCTCGATATCAATGGTCCGCTTTCCACATACTTTTCCGCCGCTGCTGCAGGCAATTACTTTTTGCTAAGGTTGTACTCGTCAACTGGAGGCGATTACTATCTGGGTGCCTACCATTGGAATGGAGCAATTTGGGTTGCGGACGACATGGGCTCTTTTTATGATTATTCATATACTTTCCCTTTCTACGCCGGCTCCGATTATGTTGTCGCGTTAAATGGCGCGAGCAACACAGGCTGGAAAGGACTTTATGTATGGAGCTGGACCGGTACAGGGTGGTCTGCACCCGCACAGCTAACAGGTTATTCTAATGTCGTTGGCGTTTACACCGGAACCAATTTCTTTGTTGTAGAACAGTATACTTCATCAACAGTGTCAACTTTTTCCGTCGACACCTGGGACGGAGACCCGAATACGTCTGGATGGGGCTACACCAGCTTTGGAGCGTACTATCATCCAGATATTACTCAGTTTCCCAATACCGGGGAGGCGAACGTTGCCATCGGTGATAATTACGTTGCCATTGGCTCTATCAATCCTACCAGTTACGTGGGGACTTTGTCGCAATGGCGGCTCTCATCAGATACGAGCGGTGTCTGGGATGGACCATACGCACTTGACCAAAGACAATATTCTGCCGCCACTTACTGGGTGTCAACCATAACCCCGGTCGCAAACGCAACTACTCTCTTTACAGAATGGTTTCAATACGATAATTCCACTGTTAATGGCAACTACGCCGGCTATCAAAGCATAAGGACCTACACCAGGGACTTTGGGAATTGGGTTTCCTTCGGAACGCTGGACAGCGTAACCATCGGCAATTCATCGAACGGAGGTCTCTCTTTTACACAGCCTGGCTACGGTTTCGTGGTCGACTTAATTAACCCGCAAAATTCCGAAGCTGCCGCGATATCAGACGTGTTCATGCAGGGCAGCGGACCCAATGGCTCTCCACTGTTTACAGGCGCCCCGGGAGCTTATCCTATCGTCACTAAGGTAGTCTCCGACGCAATGGGTAACAGCTATACTACTACCTTCACGCTCGATAACGGTGTTTACGATGCCCAGCTTATTAATGCCGAGTACAATAAGGCTGAGGTCACTCCTCCAGGAAGCAACGGAGAGACGACCACTTACTATTACAATCACCTCGGACAGAGTCAGGTTGGCGATTTTGTAAATGTATCCAACTACACGGAGCTTGATGGATATCCGTATCGAGTGATTGCGTACAACCAAAGTGGAACCGCAGTCGACTCCACGACAAATTTCTGGAGTGCGAATAATGTTGATAACTTGCCAGGTGTCTACTATGACAGGCTCGACAGTACACAGCTCATGAAGGATGGTCTCACGACCTCAGTTGAATACACATACAATAGCACGAACGGCCTCCCGGCAACGGAGAAGGATATCGTTGGCGCAAATACAGGCGCCTCAACATTTCAGGACAAAGAGACGGACTTGACCTATGCGTACCAGAATAATTCCGGTATGCAATCGGCGAACATGTTATCCCAGGTTTCCGAGGTGCAGACTTATTCTGTGAGTGACGGTGTGCCTGTCCCGAACTACAGCGGGAATAACTTCAATACGACACAGTTGGTATCCGACACGAAGACGCTATATTCGACATCCGCTCCGTATTATTCGGTTTCGACAGAAGTTGATACTGACGGTCTCGGCCATTTCCTCACAACGGATTCAGTAATAAGCAGGGATTCGTATGGAAATGTCACGGAGTCGGAGAATG
>JAJZNW010000014.1 GCA_021811615.1 Bacteroidota bacterium | reverse complement strand
TCCTAAGGCTAGCGCGTCTGCCAATTTCGCCATCTACCCGCTTTGGTACGTGCGGGTCTGTCTGCAAAAGCCGTGGGTCTCGCAGGCTTGTAAATATAACTCCTGGAGTGCCAATCTTCAAAACAGCGAAATTGCCGCAAAAAAGCGACGTTTGAGGCAGCCGGGGCAGTACTGACAGCCTATCAATTGAAATGTCCTCCTTGCCGAAAGAGACCAGCCGAAGACCGGTACGCCGCACTGAATTCCATCCGGAAATATTTCGACTCAATTTCACGAAAATGTTGCAATCACAAGTGTTTTAACGGTATATTCTTTTTGGCATGTGAGTAATCTCGATCATCAAGGGGATTCCACATTTACGGAGAGCAACTCGTACAGCCTTCTGTGAAAGGCGTGCGATTGCCGAAGTTTTTTTTCTTTTTGGGCAAGGTGTTGGTGCAACCATATTTCGAGTGATGGATCGGACCCGTATCATTTCACGAAATGAATTCGGATTCTCAGTTGTTCCATACGTCGCTACCATTTTCCGCGAAGGACCTGATTCTTTGATAGATCCGTAAAGTCGATACAATATCGTTGAAATTCACATAAGCGAATATTGATCTTAGGTGGGATGATGAAAAAATCCGGGCCTCGAAGGAAATGGCGGGTTCTCATAGTGGACGATGAGGAGGACATCGTCAAGCTGATCGCTGTATTCATAGGAGAAATGGGATTCGATGTCATGCCAGCGAAAGACGGTCGGGAAGCACTGACGATAATCGAATCCTTCAAACCGGATATAGTTGTATCGGACATTCACATGCCGGAAATCGATGGAGACGAGCTTTACAGGAAAATGGTAGTAACGACTCCCTCTTACGCGAAGAGGTTTGTTTTCATGACCGGCAGCGGAATCGATGCTCAGCTTACTCAATTTCTGAACAACACCGGCTGCGTGATCCTGACGAAGCCGTTTGACTTCCAGGAATTAGCAAATGTAATCGAGAGGAAGATCGCAGATATAGAGAGAGGTAGAATGCCGGAGGATGGTTCTTGAGCATGGAATCTGGCCGGAGATCGGATTCACATTTCCCGTCGGGATCCGGAGCATGGGATCAGTTCAAGGTATCCTGCTGATCTGAAGGGTTTTTATTCCGCAGTAGATTCACTATTTTCTTCACGGAGCTAATGTGGAGATTAATTTTACCCCTATCACATCTGTCGGCGAGTTTGGACTCATAGAGAAATTCAACTCTCTCGCCTCACGATTTGCGAATCCGAAAGTGCTGCAAACTATCGGCGACGATGCAGCCGTCCTCAGGCCGACCCCGGGCAACCTGTCTGTGATCACGACCGATATCCTGATCCAGAATGTCCACTTCGATTCTTCCTATACCTCGATGCGACACCTCGGCCAAAAAGCGGCGGCAGCTAATCTGAGCGACATCGCCGCGATGTCTGCCGTGCCGACGGCCGCATTCATTTCTCTCGGGATACACTCCAACGTGAGCGTCGAAATGATCGAAGAATTCTACGATTCATTCACTGCGGAGCTCGGAAAATTCGGGTGTGTTGTCGCAGGGGGTGACACTTCGGCTTCGCCTGTCGGGTTGGTCGTAAACGTCGCGGTCACCGGCGAGGTCGAGCCTGAAAGACTTGCGACTCGAAGCGGCGCGATAGCGGGCGATGTCGTCTGCGTCACCGGCGACCTTGGGCGGTCGCATGCCGGCTTGATGGTCCTTCAGCGGGAAAAAAAGAGATACGTTGAGGCCGGCCAGCCTCCAGACTTCACCCCAGGCTTTGAAGGTTACGACTCCGTCCTGCAAAAACATCTGCTACCGGAACCCCGCGTCGAGCTATCCAGGAGTATCAGTGAAAAGATACGAGTTCACTCGATGATCGACATAAGCGACGGACTTATTTCCGACATGCTTCACCTCTGCAAATCCAGCGGGGTAGCCGCATCGCTCGACGAGGAATTCATACCGATCGATCCGGTCACTCGACGGACGGCAAAGGAGTTCAACGAGGAGCCGCTTGCCTATGCACTTCGTGGGGGTGAGGATTACGAGCTTCTATTCACCATTGCTGAGAACGACTTCCCAAAACTCTTTTCACTCGAAGGCTACATCAGACCCATCGGCAGGATAGAGGCGGGCACACCGAAAGTAACCGTGAACAGGAAAGACAGTCCGGCCGAAATTTATTCCGACTTCATTTCCTATCAGCACTTCGCGAAAAGAAAGTAAGATTTGGTGCCTCGGCTGCTATCGAGGCAACATCGGATGGGTTGTCTGAGATCACCCCATCAACTCCCATTTCAATCATCCGCTCTATACGCCGTTTCCCGTTAACGGTATAGACGAACACGTTCAATCCGAGATTGTGGAATCGCCGGACGGCAGTGCCGTTAAGAAAGTGATGGTTCAGTACCACACCCTGGGCACCGTATCGGAGAGGAAACGAACGTGGAGTTGGAACAAGGTTGTGCCTGTAAAGAGGTGCGAAGCGCAGATGAGGTTTATTGTAATGCAGGATTCGCAGCGCCGCAAGATTAAACGACGAGAAAATGACATCGTCACTCATGCGGTGACGTTCGACTGTCTTCACGCACTTCTCGACAAGAAGAGCGATTCCGTCGTGCCGTCTGTGCTTCAATTCTATATTGACTCTCACTTTCCCCTTTGCAAGATCGAGGACCTCGTCCAGAAAAGGGACTTTTTCCCCGCCGAACCTGTCGTCGAACCAGATTCCCGCATCGAGTGTGCGTATATGTGCCGATGCGAGCCGACTCACAAGGCCGGTGCCGTTCGTGGTTCTTCCCAGCCTGTAATCATGGAACACGATGGGTTGGCCATCAGCGGTGAGCATGACATCCAGTTCGAGCATATTGGCACCCGAGCCGATGGCGAGAGCGAAAGAGGCTAAGGTGTTTTCCGGTGCATTCGCGGAGAACCCGCGGTGGGCAACATTGTAGAAGTGTACCCCGTCTCCGAATAGTGTATGAAGCATATCAGATGTCGGCAATCAGCGGTCGGCTATCATCCTTCGGACCGACTGCTGACCGCCGACCGCCGATTGCCTCACATTCAGACTTACTTCAATTTCACGCTTGTAGCGGCCTGTTCAAAAGCCTGCTCGAAATTGGCATGATACTTCTGCTGGCTCGCTTCATTCCATGTCAGGATTATTCTGACCCAATTGTCGTTCTTCACTACGAAGTAGACCCGGCGCTGAATGCCCCTAACCGGCGAATAGGATATAACATAAGCATCGAGCCCGTCAAGCTTCGTCTTCTCACTCTTGGCGTTCGGGTAGTTTCCCTTGTTCTGCTTGAATATTTTCTCGACATCCAGCTTCTTCGCATCGAGAACATCCACCTCGATCGTACAATCTTCGAAGTAGCCCTTGAATGTGACTGTATTCTTGACGTCGCTTCCGGTAGCTCCTTGCGGGGAGGCCTTGAAGTTTGAAGGATACTGGATCGAGTAATATTGTGTCTGATACGTTGCCGGCGTAGACGACGGTATCAGGTTATCCGGTAATTGCTCCTTCGCAACAACCTTCGGTATGATGCGGTAGGTCGTCTCAACAGTGTCGAAAACGGGCGCATAGCGCTTGAATTCTTTATTGAATCCCTGGCATTCATATCCATATTCGGTACTGTCCGAAACCGTCAATATGGCATATCCGAAAATCGTATTCTTACTGTCGATCCTGAGAGCGTATGGGACCTTCACCGCTGGCATTCCTGCAAGTGACGTCTGAACATCGGGGTCAATCTGCGCCTGTTGCTGTCTCAGGTTGTCCTTGAACTGCTCGACGACATCCTGAAGCGTTTGGCCGCCGATGCTTTTCGCGTGGATATAAATCCTGACGGCAGGTTTAGAGCTAGATGTCGGATCCGCAAATCGGTTATACGCATCCTCGGAATTGAAAAGGTTCAGCTTCCCCGGCTCGCTCGTCTGTTGCCAGGTTGCAGGGATATCGATGGCGAACAGGTTCATGCCATCTCTATAATTTTGCAACGGAGGCACACTGACCGGTGTGCTCTTTTGGCACGCCGCAAATGTGACCGCCAGAACAGTGACGATCAATAACTCTTTAACAACTCTTGAATGCATTGTTGCGCTCCTCAATTTGGTATGCCTTACTCTGATCCCGAAGACCGCGCCTCGTACAGTAGATCCTTCGGATGCGAAAATATATCAACCGCAGGAAGAAATTACAACATTTAAAGTGCTATCTCAAATCGGAACGGCCATGACACTCCGGGATATTGATCAAACAGAGACGCGCCCGCGAACGTCCGCTCCAATTTCTCGGGTAACATTCACAAATTTGCATTAAATTTCCCACGACAAAAACAAAGGGGCTTAAATGAGACGAGTCTTACTACACCGGATTTCTCCTATCATCGGGTTCGCGTTCCTTTTCATGGCCGGTTGTTCTTCCTATCAATCGACCAGAACCGCGCAGAGGGTCTACTTCAATCCTGACACCGTTACTGCCGGCAAGTTCGATGACGGCAAGATGTGGACTTTCGACTTTCCACCGTCAGAGTATTTCGAGGAGAAATACAATTTCAACCCGGATTCGGCGTGGTTCGCCGACGCAAGACTGGCCGCACTCCGCCTCCCGGGTTGCTCTGCGTCGTTCATCTCGCAGGACGGCCTTGTCCTAACGAACCATCATTGCGCCCGCTATGCGCTCGACAAGGTCAACCGACCAGGTGAAGATTTGACCGACAGCGGGTTCTGCGCCGCGACTCTCTCCGACGAGAGACAGGTTCCAGGCATGTACGCCGATCGGCTCGTCCTGATCAAAGATGTTACTGCCGAAGTCCAGAAAGCCTTCAACACCGGCACTACCAGTCAGGAAAAAGTAGCCAACGGCAACGCTGAAATCTCCCGGTTACAGAAAGAATACTGGGAAAAGTACAAGGAAGCTGACCCGGCAGACTCGATGGTGTTCCAGGTTGTGACTTTCTACAACGGAGGCAGATATTCCCTATACGGTTATCGCCGGTACACCGACATCAGGCTCGTCTTCGCGCCGCAGATGATAGTGGCGTACTTCGGCGGCGACTACGACAACTTCACGTACCCAAGGTACGATTTGGATTTCGCGTTGTTCAGAATCTACGCCAACGACGGTAAGCCGCTTCACACCACGCATTATTTCAAGTGGAGCGCGGACGGTGCGAAGAAGGGGGAAACGGTATTCGTGATAGGAAACCCTGGCAGGACAAACAGATTAGTCTCGGTAGCGCAGCTGAAATTTTTCAGGGATTACAGTTATCCATACGTCGTCGACCTGTTTCGACAGCTGCAGACACTGTACACCTCTTACGTCGAGAAGCACCCTGGCATGAAATCGAGATACGAGACCAGGCGATTCCTATTATCGAATTCTCTGAAAGCGTACACCGGCATGCTTAAAGGTCTTCGCGATCCGTACCTCATGGCAAGGAAGGAAGCGTTCGAACGGGATTTCAGAGCCGAGGTGGAGAAGAACCCGGCGCTCGAAGAATCCTACGGGAACGTCTGGGACAATCTCGCAAAGGTTGAGAGCGGGAAGGCAAAATTGTATGCCGGTCATGCCGCGTTCGACTTCTACGGCTTCGGTACATCCTCATACTTCAAGATGGCCGTTTCGCTTGTCAATTTCGCCGCGGAGATGCAGCAGCCTGATAGTAGTCGCCCGAAGGAACTAAGGGGAAACCGACTCTCGGCGTACAAAGCGAGATTCTTCCCGTCCGACTTCAATGCCGGACTCGAACGGAAACTTCTGGCGATTCAACTGCATAACATGCAGGCATTCTTCGGGAATCAGAACCGGGCTTTTAACGAGTTGATGGGTGGACTCTCTCCCGAAGAAGCTGCGGATTCCCTGGCCAGTGCTAGCGCACTCGGTGACAGCGCCAAAGTTGCTGCGCTGCTTGACGGCAAGCCGAATGTTATCCTCAACTCAAGCGATCCTTTCATTCGCTTCGTTGAGGCGACGGGCGGCGAGGCGACAAGATACGAGACGGAGTACAGCAGGCTCCTGGCAGAAGAGACGTCGGAGAATTTGCTTCTTGGGAGAGCACTGTACGATGTCTATGGCACGTCTATTCCTCCGGACGCGACGTTCACGCTCAGAATTGCCGACGGTGTCGTGAAGGGATATCCGTACAACGGGACTATCGCTCCGCCGATGACAACATTCTACGGGATGTATAACCGGTATTACAGCTTCGGTAAAGAGTATCCATGGAGCCTCCCGCCCGAGTGGCAAAACCCGCCTGCAGACTTCAAGCTCAGCACTCCTCTTGATTTCGTTATGACAAGCGACATTGTCGGAGGTAATTCGGGCAGCCCTGTAATTAACGAGAAGCAGCAGCTGGTCGGACTGGTTTTCGACGGGAACATCGAAAGCCTGCCGGGGAATTTCATCTACGTCCCGTCAGTGAATCGTGGTGTCGCGGTGAACTCGGACGCCATTATCCAAGCTCTTAAGTACATTTACCATGACGAGAGGATCGTGAATGAGATCGAAGGCGGAAAGGTCGAAGGACAGGGAAGCAAACAGTAGATGGTACGCAGCAGGTAGTAAGTATTGAATTCAGAAGCTGGCTGCCGCGGTTGCGGCAGTCACCTTCCTTAAGTCGAAGGAATCCTTAAATACCAGGAGCGAATCCCCGGGACGAAAGCTTTTCGAAGAGGATCGCGATGGTTTTAATTCCATCATAGAAGTGCCTAAGGTAGAGATGCTCGTTGGGAGCGTGGCTTTTTTCATCGGGGAGACCGAATCCAAGAAGAACCACAGGGGTCCCAAGTGCCTCCTGAAATGTCAGGACTTCCGGGATCGAACCTCCCTCCCGGATGAAGTAAGGTTTCTTTCCAAACACCTGCTCAAGCGCTTCAGATGCGGCTTTCACCGCAGGATGATCGATCGGGGTAAGTGCAGGCTCGCCGCTGTGCATTTTTCTTACGGTCACCTTCACGGTTGGAGGAGCGATTTGATCGATGAACGATTCGAACAGCTCAAGAATCTTTTCGGATTTCTGATCCGGTACCAATCGCATGCTCACCTTCGCAGTCGCTTTCGAAGGGATTATCGTCTTAGCTCCCTCTCCAGTGAACCCGCCGTATATCCCGTTGACATCCAGAGTAGGCCTTATCCACAGGCGCTCGTTTGTAGTGAAGCCATACTCGCCGTATACCGCCACAGCGCCGGACTGTCTCAAGAACTCGGCATCGGTGTAAGGAAGCCTCGCGATCTCTTCCCTTTCTTCATTCGGCACGTCAACAACATCGTCATAGAAGTGCGGGACGGTTACGCGTCCGTACTTGTCGTGAAGCCGCGAAACAATATCGGCAAGAACATGAACGGGATTCTCGATCGCGCCGCCGAATGATCCGGAGTGAAGATCGATCGCCGAGTTGCTGACAGAGAGTTCAAGGTATGCCATCCCGCGAAGTCCATAACAAATAGTGGGGATGTCGCGGCCGTACATGGCCGTATCCGATATGACTACGGCGTCGGCCTTGAGCAAGTCCTTATGGGATCGGATGAAAGGTTCGAGATGGATGCTTCCGATCTCTTCTTCGCCTTCGAATATGTATTTGAGATTTACCGGCATATTCTCATTCAACTTTCTGAGTGCCTCGAAAGCCTTGAGGTGCATGAAGAGCTGTCCCTTGTCATCGCTGGAACCGCGCGCATAGAGATCGTCACCGCGCACGGCTGCCTCGAACGGCGGTGTCTCCCACTCCGAGAGTGGATCTACCGGCTGCACATCATAGTGGCCATAGACAAGAACTGTCGGGTTGTCGTCGGCGTGAACATATTCGCCGTAAACCAGTGGGTTACCTTGAGTCTCAAATAGTTCGACATTTTCGATGCCTGCCTCTCGCATCAGACCGGAAATAGCCTCCGCGCATCGAACCATCTCTTTCTTTTTCAACGGGTCGGCCGAAACACTCTCTATCCTGATTATCCCTGACAGTTCGTCAAGATATTCCCGCTTGCGCGAGTCGACGTATGCAGAAAGTTTCATGTAATCCATCAAGCGGCCCTTCCAGTTTGATCAGTCAATTTAGCAAAACATAACCGGAAGCCCCAGCTATTTCACTTTCACAACCTGAATATCGTCTACCAGAATCGCACCAGCGACAAATCCACCCGCAGTAATGTTGAGCCAGAGAGTCGAGTCGGCCGGGCAGTAGAAAATATCCTGAGATTCGTAACGGGTCCATGTTGAGTCATCGACGCCAACGCCAATTCCGTTTGCCGGACTCCGACTTAATCCGAGCCCCACACCGCCACCGCCGAAGAGTCTCTTCCCCCAGAACCGAACTATGAAGCGGCTGTCCTGATAGACTTTACCGATCCTGAACGCTGCGTGCGGAACGATGCAGCCTCCGGACACGAACAATGAGTACTTCCCTCCGCCCGGAGGGACGTCACTCTTCAATTGCATCGAGCCGTAACCGACCCATCCCGCAGTATCGGCAGCCGATTCGAACCCGTTTGAGTAGACGATCTCTTCGGTCGTTCCCCGTGCGTCGTCACGATAAACGTACCGGCTGTAAGGTGCTGTCTCCACTCCGTCATCGATCCTGTTGCAGACCACGAAGTACCTGTCGAGCGGAAGTCCTTCTAACTCCGCATGAATAAGATAATTGCACGGACATCTCGCATTTTCGGTCGCGGTATCGACAGAGGTTATGAATATCGTGTCGCCCTCAATCTTGCAGGACGTAGCAAATCTGATCGAATCAGAAGTGCAGTTATCGGGGAGTACGAAATCGAGAGAAAGCTTGCTGATCGTGAATTGGTAAGTGAAGTCCGCGAATGATGCGGTACTCCTGTAAAGCCCGGTGCTCGACAAACAGCCGGGGACCTGGCTTACTGACGTAGCGGGTTGAGAGACGTTTGGAACTGAAGACTTGTCGCTGCAGGCAGCGAACAGTAACGCCGCGACGGCAATAAGCGGGGCGCATTGACAGCGTTTCATCTTACGCACACCCTTTCTTCGTTTAGTTGTTGCGAGAGGGGACGCATCAGGGTTTCCGTACGACAGTTTCATCGTAGTACACCTTACCGTTGTCATCAGGCCTTGTGCAGATGAAGGTATAGCGATTGAGCGGCAGGTTAACGAACTCAGCCCGGAGAATATAGCTGCACGTGCACAGGCACAACCTCGCTGCGGTATCGGTCGCGGTGACGAAGAGAGAATCGCTTCTGACGTCGTACGACATTGCGAACCGGTTCGAATCCGGGCAGCAGTTCCCCGACAACATGAAGCTGATATAGAGCGTGTCGCCGAATTCATAGGCGAAAGATGAATCGCCTGCTTGCGACGTTGAAGAGACTTTAGAAATGCATCCGCTCAACTGGCGGAGGTTAGCGCCGACCCGTTGGACTCCCGGTCCTGAAGAATTGTCGGTGCAACTCAATCCGGCCACAGCCAAAAGGCCTGCGACAAACAAAATGGCGGCGTTTTTCATCGCTACATACCTCCTTCTTTCCAAAAGAAGGTACTACGGAAGATCTCCCCTTATTTCCTGACGGAAGAAGTTATTTCGCCATCCCGGAATATTCAAGCATCTGACTCGTAAGGTCGAGAGGGTATTCGGCCTTGACGTCGGTAATGCTCCCCTTTTCATCATAAACTGGTCTGAGACCCGGCATAACGAAACCGGTGTATGCCGACACTTTCAATTTCCTTATCCTCTTCACAACCTCATCCCGCCACGCAGTATTGATCTTCAAGCCGTACGTATCCACGAGAGCTCTCGCAGCCGGCAGATCGCCCTCGGCTTTAATTCGCATCACCTCGGCGAGGAGTTGCCCCACCACGTCGTGCATTTTCCGGTAATCAGTTATATGGAAAAATGTCTTGCCCCTTCTTCTGACGACTTCGATCGAGCCGGAATTGCGCAATATATAGTTGACCACCATCTGACGGTTCTTCATGTGATCTTCTTCGAGCTGGTTTCCGGTCGGTATCCTTCTGAGCTGAAGGAAAACGTTCCTGACATACGAGTCGTACATTTCCTTTGCAACGTCGTCCGAGTCGACTATCTTCAACTTTTTTAGTTTTGGGTCGAAGATGTTCCAGAGGGCGACGAGATCCGCGCGCGCTTCTTCGAGAGTCGAGTAATAGCCCGGAAGATAATCCGCCGGGTCGCCCTTGAGCTTATCGCTGACCTTCCCCGACGCGTGTCCCAATACTTCGTGCATGCCGGTGTGAAGGTCGTCGGCTGTCTGGCCGAATTTCTTTGCTCGCCTTACCTCAGCCCCATCGAAACAGAATTCTTCAAGAAGTCCTTTCGGTTCTGATGCCTTATAAGCCGCGACAACATTATGAAGCAGCACGCTCTTGGATCCGTAGCGCTGTCTTATGTATTGCTCGTTCGGAAGATTGATTCCGATGGCGCTGACAGGTCCGGCGTCGCCCGTCTCGACGATCACGTTGACCACATTCGCTATCGGTGCTTTGACATTCTTCTTCTTAAACTCGTCCTTCCACGGTGCGCGCTTTTCAAAATACTCCGCGTTGGCCGCGAGCCTGCGCATCAGCTTCGTCTGTTCTTTATTAGTGAAATGGATCACCGCTTCGAACTTCGCTTTCTGTCCGCGCGGATCCATGTAGACTTCGATGAATCCCAATATGAAGTCGACGTTCGACGAGTCCTTCACCCAAGTGATGTTGAACTTTTCCCAATCGGAAAGCTTCCCCGTCCTGAAGAACCTTACCAGGAGGTCGAGAGTCTTCGCCTGGTGCTTGCCCGACGCGAAGCCCTTTGCCTTTTCGAGGTTCGATATTACGTCGGTGAGCTGGCGGGCATACAGCCCTTCCGGTATTGAACCGCTCCCTGCACGCCATACAAGTTCTACTATCCTGCCATTCTTCTTAATCACCTTAGAGTTGAGAGGATTCTTCTCGTTTCCTTTGCGTGCCCACCCGGCGACCTCGGCGGTTGTCAGCCCCTCGTAGAAATTGTTCGCACTTTGCGCGATAAAATCGTGCCCCGGAGTCTTGTCGGTAACGACAGCCATATACTTTGGGTCGAAGATGACACGCTTGAGTTCCCTGAAGGTTTGGACATGTCTCCCCTCGGTTTCGCGAGAACCCGGTTTGTTCGCGGACACGATACGCAGGGCTTTCTCGAATTCAGCCGGAGAACACGCCGGGACAAACTTCCTTGCTGTATTGTGGTCGTACATCCCGTTGTTGATCCAGAACAGCTTCGCGTAATCGCTGATCGCCTTTAGAGTCTTCACAGGAATGCCCTTCGGATGCCTGATCACTTCCTCGCAGAGTCCCATGATTTGAAGAGCGTGTTTATTCGTCTGGTCGATCGCGATTGGCCTTCCGGCAATCGCGGCCTTCGCCATATAATAGGCGAAGATCTTTTCCTTCTTTGTCAGCGATTCAAATCCATCCGCGTACAGCTGGACAGTCCTGGCATTGCCGACCCGTTCAAGTTCATAAATGCGTTTCGGTTTGATTTCTTTATTTTTCCGTGTCATAGCGATTATCCGATGTAAAATATCAAAAAAAACTATCCGGCGATTCTATCGTGCACTATGGCCCGATTGTCCCGAACGGTTCTGGCGGCATCTGGAGAGAAGTATGCTTCAAGAATGCCGGAAGTTCAACTACGCTTTTGCCGCCCTAACCACTTTACCGACGCTGACGACAGTCAAGAGAAACAACAGCGCCAGCATCGCTACAAACGGCCATTGCCCGAGTTGGATGAAGTAGCCGGCACTGTTTATGACAGCGTAGAGCAGCATTCCGGAGGCAAGATAGTACAGCCTGGCGGCCCACGGCTCGCGACGGAGGACTGCGGCACCACCGGCGACCATGATCATCGATGTAATAAATTCAGCCGCAAGATGAAACACCATTTCGAAAGGCACGGCTTCAAGTTCAGGCACCTGCGCCGTCAGAAGAAAATAAACCCATTGGACAAGAATCAGGATCCCCACGGCGATCCCGTAAATTCCCGCAAACCTCATCGCATCTCCCTGTTTGAGTTCTCCTCGATAAAAAGCGATTGTACTGGCGTGTCATACTGTGGTAGCCGCAGGCTTCCATTTGCAACCATGCCTCCCTACCGCACCTTCACATAAGCAAGAAAGGCAAAGAGACGCAGCGTGATGATTCCCGCCTGCGCCTCTTTGCCAAGAATGTCTACGCGACAGACTTCACGATCTCCGTCAGGTACTTATAGAACTTCTCGACGCTGTCGACGGCTACGCGCTCGTCCGGCGAGTGCGGGCCGATTATCGTCGGACCGAACGAGATCGTGTCGACCCCTCCGCCGACGCGGTCGTTAATGATCCCACATTCGAGACCGGCGTGAATCGCTTTGACCTCCGGTTCTTTTCCATAAAGGTTTCGATACACTTCCTTCCCCTTTCCGAGGACCGCGGAGTTGACGTTAGGCTGCCACCCGGGATAACCATCGCTGGGTTTAATCTTCCCGCCGGCGAGTTTTCCGACTGAGGCGACGTGCGCTGCGATCATCTCCTTCTCCGACTCGATCGAACTTCTCTGGCTGGTAACCACAGTCACGCCGGCGGCGGATGTTTTCACCACCGCCAGGTTGGTCGATGTCTCCACAAGGTCCGGTATGTCGCTGCTCATCCTGATAACTCCGTGCGGGAAAGCGTTCAGCGCATCGAGCACCGCTGCCTTTGACTTGTCGTCAAAAGCGGGTTTTGCCTTCTTCCCTTTCTCGACAAGGACCTTCACGTCGGGATCGGTCGAAGCGAAAGCGTTCCTGAACATCTGCTCACATTCAGCGGCAGCGTTCTGGACCTTAGCCTCGTCTGCAACGGGTACGACGATGACCGCCTCGGCCTCGCGGGGAATCGCGTTGTGTTTACTCCCGCCTTCGATCGACACGAGCCTCATCTTAATCTTAGTCTTCGCGTCGATCGCCAGCAGCGTCCTGGTCATTAGCTTGATGGCGTTCGCGCGGCCCAGATGGATGTCGACACCGGAGTGTCCGCCTTTAAGACCGCGGATCATCACATTGAGAACCGAATTCTTGCCCGTGACCGCTTTTCTCTTGACGGGAATTGTGATCGTCGTGTCAAGTCCGCCTGCACATCCGATATAAAGGACGCCTTCCTCTTCGGAATCGAGATTCATCATGATTTTCCCCGTGATGAATCCAGGCTCAATATGGTTCGCGCCTGTAAGACCCGTTTCCTCATCGATGGTGAAAAGTCCTTCGATGGGTCCGTGGACGAGTGACTTATCTTCGAGAAGCGAGAGGAGAGAAGCGACGCCGATACCGTCGTCTGAACCGAGCGTGGTCCCTTCGGCTTTGATGTAGTTCCCTTCCCTGTGAAACTTTATCCCGTCCTTCAGGAAATCGTGCTGCACGTCCCGGTTCTTCTCGCAGACCATATCGGTGTGCACCTGCAGAACAACCGTGGTGGAATTTTCCTTGCCTGGACTAGCCGGCTTCGATACGACTACATTTCCGACCTTATCCTGTTTGACTTTCAGCCCCATCGCCGCGGCGGTCTTCTTGATATACTCGAGGACCGCTTTCTCGTTTTTCGAGCCGCGTGGGATCGCACTGATTTCCTTGAAATAATGCCAGACCCTTTCAGGCCTCAGGCCCTGAATTGCATCTTCGTTCATTGTGTCATCCCCTTTTTGGAGAGTTTTGCCGCGGAAAGCGTGCTTCCGGGCGATTGTGATTTGCTGTATTTGTATCCGCCTGCAGATCGTGCCGACGGACGGCGAAAGCGTAATGTGAAATCTCGTTCCTCGACATGCAATCGAAATCTATGGCATAGTGGCCATAGAAGCAACGACTTCGGGAAGGATGAAGAGAAGTGGTTCCCGTAAATTCTCACATCATATTCAGTTATTTAATGAGCATCAGCTTCCGGGTCATTGCAAAACCGGCGGCCGTCATACGGCAGAAATAGACTCCACTCGATAATCCCGAAGCATCGAAACGTACCGTATATTCCCCCGGCGTCACCACTCTATTTACCAGGACCGCTACTTTCCTGCCAAGCACATCATATACTGTGAGACTCACGCGTCCGGCCCTGGTCACGCTGTAGGAAATGGTAGTGGCGGGATTGAACGGATTCGGATAGGCGTTCGTCAGGCTGTAGCCGGATGCGACAACAGGGGACGCGTGAACAGAAGACAAGTCTCCGTCAATTACCGATCTGAATGCGTAGAAATTATCCCGATCTATTCGCAAATGCTCGGCGTCAAACGCATACCGCGCGACCGCGAATGTGTAGTAGTGCACATTGTCCGTATAGAACAGGGAAGAGCCGCTTTGTCCGGGGATTCCATCGAGCCCAAGATATCCCAGATAGTCACCATCGACTAGTGAAGGAACCCCGTAATTATAGTACATAGTATCTCCGTTGAAAACCTTGGTTGAATCGTATGGATCCGCCGTGCCCGGATAGCTGAATTGCTGCAACACCATGTTTGAGAAAACGCTGTCGTCGCTTTCAAAAGCCATCCCTATCCACCCCGTCTTAGTCCCTAACGGCTGTCGAAGCTTAATGAGAGCCATATCCTCGACGGATGGGTTAGTAAGATCTGCTTTGGGCAATATGTACTCGCTGCTGACACTCTCTCCAAAAACGGGATTGACTTCACCGTCGTCATAGGCCGGAACGACCATCATGCTATCGCTGAAAGTGGCGCTGTCGCTCGAGCCGTGGTACCAGTGCACGCAGTGGGCAGCTGTCAACACAAGGTCCGGCCCGACCATCATCCCCGAGCATTCCTGGAACAGAGAGTCGTTCGAGTACCTGAATAGCTTCACCGCGGCCCGCAGGGGGTAATTGGTCACGGGAAAAAGAATATGGGCGGGCGTATAGTAGCTGGAGCCGGACGACAGGTATGGATCCTTTGGCGGCGAGAGAAACAATTTGCTGAAGCCTGGTTCGGTACCGGGGTTACTTCCGGTAGTATCAAATGTGCTCGATGTATCCACGGCCGCAACAGGGAGTACGCTTATGATCCTGGTCCGGACATTGTAAGTGACGAGCGTGTCCACCTGACCGAAAGCAACAACCGAGTTCATGAAGATTAAAGAAGTTAGCATGATCCGTCTCATAGAAATCCCTCATGTTCTTAATCACCTACAACTCTTCGGCCCGACCCCGCACGATATGTGGCCGATCTTTCCGGTTTACTTCGTATCCGCCAACTGTTTCACCCTGCCCACTTCGCCGGTCTCGAGACGGACCTTTATCCCGTGTGGATGCGTCGGCGAGTTTGTCAGAATATCCTTCACGATTCCTTCTGTCAGTTTACCCGTTCTCTGATCCTGCTTGAGGACAATCGCGACCTTCCATGCCGGGTCTTATGTCGGAACGCTTCGTACCGTCCATTTTCTTGCCTTATCTTTTGTTCTCATCATGCACCGCGCTCGCTCCGCTAATCGTCCAGCCTCGTCACCGCCAGATCTGCCGCCGAATAAAAAAGCGGGAACGGCATGCCCCGCTTGGACTTGTAGACTTGTCTGACCTGTAAGAGCCTGATCTCGAATCGGGCTAACCGTCCGAACTCGACGGTCGCAGATTCACCGACCTTCAGTTTCATCTCTCGCGACCGATGGTCGGAGTATGTCACTGTCAGCGTGGCATCGCCCAGATATTCATGGACACGCTTCGCGCCGATAGTAAGCTTGTTTCGCTTTGCTTTTGAAGACTCTTTTTCAAGCACCGTGATGATGTCACGCGGCCCGGTCTTTACATAACTTACGGGCTCGTCGGCTTTCGGAAATTGGTAAGGCACGGTGAAAGCGATCCGCTCCATCCAGTTCTTCTTCACGAAGCTGAACGCCTCGTTAATGAGCTTCATCTTCGCGGTTCCGATTCGCTGCATCTTGGCGTCACCTTCAAACCGGTCGGGATGCCAAGCTTTAACTTGTATGCTGAAGGCTTCACGAACCTCTTCAAGGGTTTTCGGGTTGGATAGTTCGAGTATTCGGTATGCTTCCTGCCAGGTCATATTATGTTTCTAAATTATGAATTTCGAATTCTCAATTGGGATGATTCAGAGCACCTTTATTCCGGCGGACAGGAGAGACAGATCTGCACCTGAGCGGCTCGATGAAGTTATTTCGAGCCGCGCTCAAGTGCAACATCAACAGCAGTTCTGGGAAACGAAATCCCTTGATATTCGGCCTTGGGCCGGGTATCCCCGGCTGGATCTCATCGGCAATGAGTCTGCCAAAAAAGTTCCGCTTCCTCTCAAGCTGACGGCTTTCTGCCGGTGATCGTAATGCTTATTATCGCTGAACCGGAAGACCGCAGCGCGTCAAGGTCATCTCCGCTCACTCCGTCCAGGTTACCGTCCGGAACCGTGATAGGCCGTTCATTTTTCACGACGACATCCATGAAACCCCATTTCTCGATAATGGAAACATACTCTTCCTTCACGAGCGCCCCGCTCACGCAGCCCGCGTACAATGCCGCTACATCCCTCAGCCGCTGTGGCAGTGCGGCGGTCGTGACTATGTCTGAAATGCTGAAGTGTCCGCCCGGCTTGAGCACGCGCATTATCTCTGAAAACGCACGCGCTTTGTCCGGAACGAGGTTGAGCACGCAATTGCTGAGAACGACATCGACGCTGTCTGAATCGACAGGCATATTCTCGATCTCGCAGAGACGGAACTCGACGTTAGAGTAACCTGCCCTCGCATTGTTTGCCTTCGCCTTTTCTACCATCGCTTCGGTCATATCGACGCCGATAACTTTTCCTGTCTCGCCCACAACTCTCCGTGCGACGAACACGTCGTTGCCCGCACCGCTCCCGAGATCGAGGACCGTATCTCCGGGCTTAATCCCCGCACCGTCGGTGGGAATCCCGCAACCGAGCCCGTAATCTGCTTCAGGGTCATAGCCGTCGATTCGGGAGTAGTCGATTTCAAAAACGACCTCCGTTTTTCCTCCGCAGCCGCACCGCGATTTCGAGTCGGTTACGATCGCAGAGTATTTGTCCTTTACTTCTGACTTCAGTTGTTCTTCGTTTTTCATTACAGCCCTCCGGAAATTATCGTGATGAGAATGATACTATTGCGAAACAAGTTCAAGTTTCATGCAGACGGCAGATTTAGGACAGGCATATGCAAACTCCGAAGAACGCTTCAATTCCGCATTATCTATATCGGAGCGTTCGACGAAAGAGAATCCCTTCTTGAAGAAGAAATCTCCGGCGGTCTCTGTGAGCAGGACGACGCTGCGCACATCGGCGTTCCGTGCTTCGTCCAGCATCCGATCAACGATCATTGAGCCGTAGCCTTTGGCTCTCATTCCCGGCAGGACCGTCACCGACCGGAGAAGTGCATCGCCTCCATAGAATTCCATTCCCGCCATTCCGATTACTTCGCCGTCTTCTACCGCTACATAGAAGGAAGTCACGCCGTTGTCGAGACTCTCGCCCGGGAGTTTCGCCGCCGCAAGCATGGACGAGATTAGTTCTCTGTCAGCCGGGCCTGATTTTCTAAGCGTTACATTCATTGTCTTCCCTTCGCCGAACAACTATTCTCCTCGCATCCGGACATCAGCTCGTCGAAGAGTTCGCCGAGCTGAGAGGCAAGATCGCTCACGGCTTTCTTGTTAAGGCAATAGCATGACGAAGGGCCCTCGATGGTACCAGTGACGAGGCCCGCGTCCTTCAGCTCCTTGAGGTGTTGCGAAACGGTGGCCTGGGCAAGCGGCAGCACATCTACGATTTCACCGCAGACACAAGCATTCCTTTTCGCGAGGGTCCTCAGGATCGCCACGCGTGCCGGATGAGCGAGCGCCTTCGCCAGCCTGGACAGCCGCACTTCTTTCGACTTGAACTCTTCTGTTTTCGTTACGGGCATTTCCTGAAGTCCTTTATCGTATCTTTACGATAAAAGATAAGCACATGTTACATCCGCGTCAATCAATAGAATTATTAATTGATATAAGACGACGAGAACGTTCCGCGAGAGTCGACCGAGACTCCATCTGCAGCGATCCGCTCCCCTGCGTGAAACCCGCGCCGGGCTCGCAGACTTCGCGGCAAATTCAAAAAAGGAAAACGCTATCAGGCCGCAGCGGACAGCGAAACTTCTCACGGGCTTGCATACTAACATCATTTGGGATAAGTTTATCGAAAACGGGTACCACCGGATAAGAAGTCTCTGGCAACCTTGAGTTTGCAATGGCAATTTGAAAGGGAATGAACTATGCGCAGGCTCGGTTTCTTAATGGCAGGACTGATGATCGCCGTTGCCATGATTGATTACGGTTGCAGCAAGGCAACATCTCCGTATTTGAACACCCCAACATCCACCGCACCTTTGAGCTCGACCGACAAGGCGGTCGAATCGGCGAACAATTCATTTTCAACCACCCTCTTCAACCAGGTCTCTGCCCAAAACAACGGGAAAAACTTCTTCATCTCACCCTTAAGCGTTTCCATGGCGCTTGCGATGACGTTGAACGGCGCCTCCGGCCAGACGTACGCGCAGATGCAGAACACACTCGGTCTCACCGGGATGTCGAATGCAGAGATAAACCAGTCGTACCAGAACCTCATCGCGATGTTCAAGGCTCTCGATCCGAACGTGACGTTCGATATTGCCAACTCGATCTGGTACAGAAACACCTTTCCCGTACTTGACAGCTTCGTAACGACGAACTCTACCTACTTCAATGCCAAGGTTGCCGCGTTAAATTTCGACAGCCCCACTGCTGTCAACACAATAAATGGCTGGGTCAACAGCAATACGGACGGGTTGATTCCCGGTATCCTTTCCGGCCCAATTCCACCAAGTGCAGTGATGTACCTGATCAACGCTCTCTATTTCCATGGCACCTGGGAATACAAATTTCCGGATGCGGCTACGAAATTTGAGACATTTTATCTTGCCGGCGGGGGGACCGAGTCAGATTCGATGATGACTCTGAACGACACGCTGAATTACTATTCAGATCAGAACTTCACGGCCGTCGAGCTTCCTTACGGAAACGGCGGCTACAGTATGGTTGTCCTTCTCCCGACAATCGCCATAACTTCCGGCAATCCTATCCCACCCCTGAGCCAGAGCGAGCTGAACAGCATATTCGCCGGATTCAAACCGACAGATCTGAACGTGACACTACCGAAGTTCAAACTCGGGTACTCAATTGACCTCGACAGTATACTCGCCGTAATGGGGATGCCCGATGCGTTTGTTCCCCAGGAGGCCGATTTCAGCCGCATCAGTCCTCAGTCGGGGCTCTACGTAACATCTGTCTTACACAAAACCTATATCGATGTTAACGAGGCCGGGACTAAAGCAGCTGCAGTCACTTCGATTGGCATCGGGATGACCATAGCGATGCCGATTCCTCCCTCTTTCGACGCAGATCGTCCGTTCATTTTCCTTATCAAGGAAAACCATAATAACACCATCATGTTCATGGGAGCCGTGACTCAGCCAAGCGCAGAATAGGAAGCGACGCGATTCTCTGCGCATCGCAAGTTCTGCAAAAACGTTATCATCCGGATACCTGTGGACTATTTCAGCTACGGTCTCACTCCCATACCACCTTTGCCCTGCATAACTCCACACCGTCCTTTTCCCGAACCACTTCACAATACCGGTATTCCGATTCGTCTGCGGAATTCACATGGACTTTCTCGCCCGATTGAGCCTCGGCCAGGAAATTGACCTCGAAAGATTTGAGACTCTCTTCTTCGAGCATGGACCCAGGAAAACTGTCAAGCATCCAGGCAAGGTATCTCGAGGAATTGACATGATCGTTCACATCGATGTCCGTGTACGTGACGACGTGATCAAAGCCGGTACTGACCGCTTCGCGTCCGTCGATCTTTTCGAGTTTGGTGTCGATCGCGTGTTTGTCAAGCTGGACCGGAAAGTCGCCGCTTTCCAGGTTTATTCTCTGGATGCGCGAAGTCTTTCTGTCTATCACGAGCCATGCCGACGTTGCCGAGACGAGCTTCCCGCCGGTCTCTGAAAAGACATTAAAATCTCTAAGACCGAACAACTTGTCCGTCCCTTTGCTCCATGTTTCGACAATAATCTCGTCGTCCCATTTCGGCAGCTCGTGAATGACGGCGAGGAAGCGCGAAAGGACCCAGAGCTGCCCCTCTTCTTTGAGAGAATCGTAACTGAACTTGGAGTTGTTCGCGTGCGCCCAGGCGCTGTCGAGAAGGATGGAAAAGAGAACATCCGGTCTCGCTATCCCCTTGCGATCGACTTCCCAGGAATGCAGACGAAACGTACGCCGCAGAATTGGAGGTGTAGTAGTACTCATTTAGAAAAACTCACCGATGTAAAATCCCTGGCAGATTTAGTTCGTGGTGGTACCTCGCCCATACCGGCTTCTCCTCTCTCTGACTCTGAACCCAATAGGATTCTTCGGCTTTTCGGGCGGCTCTATGAGCCGGCGGATCGCGTCGAACACTATCTTGAACTGCTTGTCGTATTTGTCCTCGAGAGCGTCAATCCTCCGGGCAAGTTCAGCATTCGATGAGAGGAGCTTGCGAAGACGGATATATGTTCGCACGATTTGAAGACTGGCCTGGATTGCTCGCGGGCTGTTCAAAACATTCGCAAGCATCAAAGCCCCGTGCTCTGTAAACGCAAAAGGCCGATAGGGTGAAAATTTTAGACGATCGAGGTGGTCGCAATTTGCGACCACCTCTGAAGTCTCTTCGGGCGTCAACTCAAACATGAAATCCGGTGGAAACCTTGCAGGGTTCCTTCGAACCTGTTCTTTCAGCCTCCTTGTCGTGACGCCGAATAAAACAGCCAGATCTGCATCGATCATGACCTTCTTGCCTCGGATCTGGAGAATGCTTTTCTCAATCCGCTCGATCGGTAGAAGTGATTTGCCCGTCATGGTTTCCCGCCCTCGCCCTCTTCGTTATGCATACTGAACTCTCACATATCCAGCTTTCTGTAGAATTTACCCCACATTAGGACGAGGAGCAAACAGGGTGACCGCCGCTTCGAAAGTGACGGTCACCCGATTATGCTTACACTATTTAGGCACCGGCCCTTCGGTCACCTGCACGAAATCGTTCGGACGTATCCACTTTGCGAAAGCGGCTTCGACCTCCTTCGCAGTCAGCTTCATATAGCGGCGCGCGGCCAGTATGGGCTCATCAAGGGGAAGCCCCTCAACAGCTCTGCCGACAAGTCCATAAGCGATGCTGTTCTCGCTCGATTCGGAAAGAGGGATCTCCCGCAGCAGGAGGGCTCTTGCCTGCGTCAGCTCCTTCTGACTGACCTCGGTATCCTGCATCTGTTTCAAATCACGTATGATTATGACGCGTGCCTTCGAGACATTGCCCGGATCGCAGCCGTAGTCAACGTCGTAGCGTCCGCGTGTCTTGTACACGTCGAGATTCCCGCCGACGTAGTAGACCAGTCCCTTGTTTTCCCTGAGGTCGCGGTAGAATCTCGTCGCATAGAAGGCGCCGCCGAGCACGTGGTTGCCCAACTGCAACGCGTAGTAATCCGGATTAGAGCGTGTGATCCCAAGTTCCTCCGAAAGATAGACCACGTCCTGCACCCTGCTCGCATCGGGGACCTGAGCCACCGAGGGCTTGTTGAGCGGAACCGGGGCCAGCTCTGTCTGCGGCTTCGGACCGGAAGCCTTCCAGCCTTTGAAATAGGTCCATATGACTTTCTTCGCTACTGCCGGATCGATATTCCCTATTACTACTATCGTTGTCATATCGGGACGGAAGACTTTGTTGTAATAGTCCCTGACATCCTGAAGGGTAATTGAGTCGACAGTTGCCGGAGTCGCCTTTCTCAGGACGGGGTCACCTTCGGGAAGAAGAGCCTTGTTCATCGCCCGTCTCGTAAGGAAGTCGGGGCTCTCGAGTTGTCCCGCAACGGTGGCGGCAGTCTGCTGCCTTACGATCTGAAACGCCATCGCGGGAAGTGCCGGATGGAGCTCGTTGTCGGCGAGAAGTTCAACGCCCCTCCTGAAATTCGACTTGAGCACGCGGACCGAGAAGCTCGCGCCGGCCGATTCATCGGCACCGATGTCGTCCAGAGCCTTCTGGAACTCCACGCGGTTGAGGGTCGTCGTACCGAAACCGAACAGCTGATCGAGAACACTGGACACGCCGTCCTGACCGTGAGGCTGTTCGAGCTGCGGATTGTTCTTTACCTGGCCGATAACGGTTACGGTGTTGCTTATCGATTCGGGCTGTACGATCAGCTTGATGCCGTTGGGCAGCGTAGTGACCGTCGGATTGATTGTGGTACGCGGGACAGACGGCTCCCTGATCGCTCTGTCGGCCCATGCAGGAAGTTCAACAGGTACGGTCTGCGTCGGGGTGAAAGATTCTGCTCCTCCGAAGCCCTTCGAAGTAATCGGCTTGCCTGATGCCTGAGGAGTCAGTATCGCGAATATGGCGTGCTCGGGATTGAGATATTCTCTGGCAACCCGGTTGACGTCTTGCACCGTTACCTTCTCCATCATCTTCAGGTCCTCTTCGGGTGAATTGCGCTGCTCGATCGCCACAGCATTGGACCACGCCTGAGCAAGACCGGAGATAGAATTCTTCTGGAATTCCGCGTCGGATATCTCGTGCCTCTTCGCCGCCTCGACAAGGTCGGCCGGGACACCCGTCCTCAGCTCCTCCGCAAGCGTGTCGTTTATTTCTGCCATCAGCTTCGCGGAGTCATAGCCTTTCGGGAAAGCGGCGAGAGCGAAGCCGAGTCCCGACTTTGTCAGAGGGGCATATTCAAAGCCAACACCCAACGCCTTCCCTTGTGGCACGAGAGAATAGAGACTCCCTCTCTGGCTGCTCAGGACATCGGAAAGTATTTGCGCCGCCGCGTAGTCGGGGCTGTTTGTACCTGGCATCCTGTAGGAAATGACGGCCAGTCCGTACGGCAGATCCGTCGTCAGGTTCATGGTGTCTGTCCTGACAGGATTAAATACGAAGTCGGGTCTCTTCGGCAGAGAATGCGGCGGAATCGTTCCAAAGAGTCTCTTCACTTCCGCGAGCGCCTTATCCGGCACTACATCTCCGACGATAACCAGGATCGCATTGTTCGGAGCATACCAGGTGTTATGAAAATCGTGGAGCATCGTTCCGCTCGTCTTGTTGAAAGACGGCCGCGTACCGAGCGCATCGTGGGCGTACGGGGTCCCTTTGAACATTTCTGCGAGGAGTTTCGTATAGAAGACGTACTCCGGATTGGAAAGATCCGAAGCGACTTCCTGTTCGATCGCGCCCCGCTCCTTGTCCCACAAGCTGTCGGTGCAAAGGACGCTTCTCATCCTGATCGCTTCTATATGAAGTGCGACGTTCAGATCTTCGGCGGGGATGGTGAAGAAGAACTGAGTGACCATCTGCTGCGTATCGGCGTCGAAGTCGCCGCCCATCGCCGCAGTAATGTCCGCGAGCTGGTTCGCCGACAAGCCCGGGCTTCCGCGGAACATCATGTGTTCCATGGCGTGCGCCGTACCGGGATACCCGGCTGGAGCCTCGTCAGAACCCACCAGGTAATTGATCTCCGTGGTTACGACCGGCGCGAGAGTATTTCTTACGATAATAACTCTGAGCCCGTTCTTGAGTGTGGATCTCAAAACGGTTTCATGGCTCGTGGACCTGGTCACGGCGGCGCGCGCAGCTCGCGTCGGAAAGAGAGCGCTCGTCAGCATCAACAGGACTACAATTACAGACAGATCTGGAAAGCTGAATTGCCTTTGAGGATTTACGGCATAACCTCCACTGGATCGGGGAATCCGGTGCATTTCTCCTCCTGGGTTTTGTTTCAAATGTCTTTCCTCAGCCACGAAGGGACTTCGCGCGGGAGATATTCCAAAATGGAATGATGTCCGAAGGACCGCGTTCGCGGGAATAGCGGAACAATGGAACCTCGTATCGACGGAATTGCTGAAGGAAAGAATCGTGCTTTTAATCTCATGCAAACTTCAAAAACTCGGTAATTTCAAACCCCTCTTATGTAAATAGGGGAAAGTATCACTGATATATTTTAACAATCTTGTCCATGAATTCATAACCGCGCGGGAAAGGTACGGGCGCGCACAATGGGCAGGAGAGCGAAGAAAAGCAAAGCCGGACTCGCGCCCGGCTTTGCTGAAACTACTGGCCCTGGTTTGGCCTTCTCTCATGATGTCCTCCGCCTTGTCCGTGGGAGCCGTGGCCCCCGTGTCTCGGATACCTTCGTCTCTGGCGCGACTTCTGGGGGAGAGGAAATTTCGGTTCGGGGAGCGGCGTGAGAAGATCGTCTTCCGGATAGGTCGAGGGAATGTCTTCACCGAGGTATTGCTTGATGGCCGGCAGGAAATAAGCATCCGTCTCGGTCGCGAAACTTATAGACGTCCCTTCCGCCCCGGCTCTTCCTGTCCTTCCGATTCGGTGGACATAGTCCTCCGGATTCTCGGGCAGCGTAAAGTTGACGACGTGACTTATCCCTTCTACGTGAAGTCCGCGGGCGGCCACGTCCGTCGCCACCAGCACGTTGATTCCGCCAGACCTGAAGCTTTCCAGGCGCTTGACCCGCCGCAGCTGTTCCACGTCACCGGAGAGCAGCGAGCAGTTGATCCCGTGTGATGACAGATGATCTTTCAGATCGCGGGCCGTATCCTTACGATTGGCGAACACGATTACTCTGTCCAGACCGCGCTTGGTGATGAGATTGTAAAGGATCTTGAATTTCTCGATGTCGGTAGTAAGATAGAAGACCTGCTTGATTGTCTTGACGACGACACGTTCGGGTTCGATCTCGACGACATTCGGCTCGGTGGTCCATCTTGATGCCAGCCTGTTGACTTCGGGAGTGAGTGTCGCGCTGAAGAGCATCGTTTGTCTCTGCGTCTTGGGGGGCGTGCTCTCGATAATCCTGCGGACGTCCGGTATGAAGCCCATGTCGAGCATGCGGTCGGCTTCGTCTATGACCAGTATCTCGATCTTATCCAGGTGAATGTTCCCCTGTTTCTTGAAATCCAGCAGACGGCCGGGAGTCGCGACCACGATATCGATCTCGCCCTCGGCGAGTACCTCCTTCTGCTCGCGGTATTCCATTCCACCGAGCACTGCGAGGACTTTAAGGTTTGTGTACTTCAGAAATGCGTCCGCGTCTTTCTTGATCTGCATGGCGAGCTCCCTCGTCGGAGCGAGGATGAGCGCGCGTGGAGATTTCCTCTGCGGTTCCTTCAATGGATTGTTGAGGAGCCTCGTTATGATCGCGATGAGAAAGGCTGCCGTCTTTCCTGTGCCGGTCTGAGCACGACCCGCAGAGTCGAGACCTTCGAGCGCTTTCGGCAATATGCCTGCCTGTATCGGCGTGCAATATTGAAAGCCGAGGTCGCTGATCGCGTGCATAACTTCTGGCCGGATGTCGAAATCGTGAAACCTGTTCTTTTCAGGAGCGGGGGGAACGACGTATTGAGAGATGTCCCATGAAGTGTCCTGCACCCGTGTTTCCTTCGGCTTCTCGGCAGTCCGTGCGCCGTCTGAACGCGGCCGGCGTTCCTGCCTCTGACGGTTCTCCGGGCGCTGTCCCCTCTCGGGCCTCTGAGCCCTGTCGGTTTCCTGCGTCCCTCCGGCACCGGGCCTTCCTTCGCGCCTCTGCCGGTCTTCGGGGTTCTGAGCGGGCCGCGACCTCTGATCGTTTCCGGGTCTCTGACCTCTTTCGGGTTTTGAACCTTTTTCGAATCTCCGCGCGTCTTCCGGTTTCTGGCCCCGGCCTTGTCCGGGTTTGTCTGTACGGTCCCTTCCACGGTTGCCTTGCGGACGCTGATCGTGTCTCTGCCGGTCCTGACCGCTCTGTTGCCGCCCTGTGTTATTGTTCTGTCTCTGCCCCTTGTCTTCAGTCTTCTTGACTTCCGGCTTCGCTTCTGGGCGACCGAAAATCTTTCTTAGTATATTCTTTAGCAAATTACTTTCACCATTTCCTTGCTTGCTTTGTGATATGTTAATATTCGCCGAAAGACGTGCGGGCACGAGCCGCCGCGTCACTCAACCACAACCGCTTCCCTCTCGAGCCGGATCCCGAACTTGTCCAGGACCGCTTTCTCTATTTCAGAAGCGAGTTTAAGGAGCTCATTTGTCGTTCCGGAATAATTCACCAACGCAAGCGCATGATTGGATGATATTCCGACGCCGCCTGCCCGATGCCCTTTATGAAAGCCGGCATTCTCAACCAGCCAGGCAGCGGGTACTTTTATTCCCTCCGCGCTCCTGAACGACGGCACCGGCCCAAGTCCGTGCCGCCCGGCTCGCTGAAGAAACTCCTCATGCTCATGCTCGTTCAATACCGGATTTACGAAGAACGAACCCACCGAGCGAGAGTTGGGATCTTTCTGATCGATCACCATGGATTTCTTCCTGCGCAGGGCAATAACGGCTTCTCTTACCGAAAAGAGCTTCCGTTCCGCGTTCTCGTCGCCGCGGGACTCCTTGTTTGACTCAATGTAAGACTTGAGTTCGGCATATTTCAATGACGGCTCACCGCCGCGGGTCAACCTGTAGGTGACCTCGACGACAACAAAGCGGTTTCTGTCTTCTTGCTTGAACCTGCTTCGTCTGTAGCCGAAACGGCATTCGGCAGCACTGAACTCGACCAGCTCCAGCGACTTCCTGTCAAGTGCCTTCACCGATACGATCGTGTCTTTCACTTCCTGTCCGTACGCTCCGACATTCTGAATCGGAGTCGCCCCGACCGAGCCGGGAATGCCCGACAGGCACTCGATACCGGCAAGACCTTCTTCAACGGATGCTTTCACCAGATCGTCCCAAGTCTCGCCCGCCGCCGCCGATACGATCGTGGAATCGCCGGCGTCTTCGAAGCGAATGCCTCTCAAGTCGACCTTCAGTACAAGTCCGCGGAAACCATTGTCCGGAAAGACCATGTTGCTGCCGCCGCCAAGAACAACGAGAGAAAAGCCCGTGGTCTGGAAGAAACTTACCGCGGAGATAATTTCATCAAGTGTCCTGCAAATGATGAAATACTGCGCGTTTCCTCCCAGATGAATCGTGGTGAGATCTGCCAGCGGTACCTCCGCCCTGAACTCAGCCAGCTTATCGGGCGACACTCTCATACATAACAAGATAACCAACTTCGGTGAGATAATTACCACATTTTGGTGACCGGCAAATCCATTTCATTACACGGAATACCAGGGAAAAGACGCAGATCCTCACCGAACCAACCGGCCATAAGAATGGGGCGAATCGTCCGCTTAGATGCCGCATACATTTCAATCACGAGACAACTCTCAGTCGTCCCCGGGCCTGCCTTCTTGACAATGTGTCTGATTGTGAATAAGTTCGATCAAGGTAATTGATAGAAGGACCGACCGTGAAAGGTATTCGACGTACAGTTGCAGCGATGTCATTACTCTTTCTTAGTGCGGAATGTCTTGCCCAAAACACCGCAGTCCCTTTTCTCACGATACCGAGTTCCGTCGAAGGGAACGGAATGGGGGGGATTGGGGCTTCGCTCGTGACCGAGGACGCGATATCCAACATTTCCAATCCTGCTCAACTGGGAATATTCAGCCTCAGTAATTCATTCAGCGCGAGCAGCTACGCGCCTAAGACAGAGTGGCTCCCCAGCTTCGGAGGAGGACAGAGTCTTGACGCGAGCGCGGTAAGTGCGGGACTGAGGCTGGATAGGGACGTGAAATTGCCTGCGCCAATCAGTCTCGGAATAGGATATTCGACAGTCTATTTCAACCTCGGATCATTTACCACCTTCGATCCTAATAATCCATCCGCAGTCTCGAGCTACAACGCCTTTGAGAAAGCCGATATGCTTACTCTCGGAGTCGGGATCAATTACATAGTCAAATTCGGACTCGGCTATACCTACAAATGGATCGACTCGGAAGTTGCCCCGGCCGGACTCGGACATCCAATCGGCAGCGGCGCAGCGAAGGCAGCTGCTTACGATCTCGGTGCGATGCTTCAAATCCCGGTCGTAGACATCGCATCACGTCTTGGCCATACACCGCTCGTGTTCGGCGAGGGAGTCTCGCCTCTGTTCAACCTGACGTTCGGATGGACTGAACGGAACATCGGCGGCGGTCTCTATTACCCTTTTCAACGTCAGTCAGATCCTCTGCCGCGTCAGGGGATACTCGGCTGGAATTTTGAAATCGGACTGCAAACAAGGGTGGACCGTCAGCCCTGGAAACTGTTCTCGTTCACATGGGCACGTGAAGCGAGCGGAATACTGGTTTCAGTTCAGACGACCGCCGCACCCGATTCCTCGGGATATCCTGTCTACACGAATCATGTTTCCTACATGGGGGGCCTGGGCAAGATACATCCCGTCGCAAACCTCTTGTATGGCCAAACCACCGGCGACATCACCGTCGAGAAAGGATGGCAGATACAGGTAGCACAGTGTCTCTACTTCCGTGAAGGTTCGTCCAGCCCTTTCGGCGGGTACGCTTACAATACAAAGGGCGAGAGTTTTCATTTGAACGGGTTGGTGATGCTGCTTGAATCGTTTCACATTTGGAACCCGCAACACGGCTGGCTGGCCTACCTTGTCGATCATGTCGACCTGCAATACAACACGAGCGTCTATACAAGCCGGACGAGTCTACTGAACAACACCCGGTTTAGCTCGATAAACATCGTCTTCAAGTAAAGGCAACCTAAGGGGACTGGAATGAAGGGCAAATCATTACTTGCTTGCATTTCGATAATAGCTTTCGTTTCGGCTGCGCGTGGGCAAAGCTTCAACTCGGCACCGGTGATGACCATTCCGATATCGCCTGAAGCGAACGGGATGGGAGGCGTATCCGCATCTGTCATTTCGGATAACGCGCTGCAGCGATTGCAAACCCGGCACAGCTCGGAATATTCAGCCTCCGCAACGTTCTGAATGTTTCTACATTTTTTGACTCGAGTCCGCAAAGATTGCACTGGACCACTTTCGATCAATCCCTTTATGCGTACTCGGCTAATGTGGGCTACAACTTAAGTCGGATTTCTCATTTGCCTTTCGGTTTGAGTGTCGGCGTCGGCTTCTCGCGCCTCTCCATGGATGCCCAAACAGCCCGGACTCTTCCATTTAGTTTTTGGGAACATCAGAACAATTTCACGGTTGCACTTGGCTTCGACTGGCTTGTACGGCTTGGCCTGGGTTACACAGCCCAGTCGTTCAGCACTGAAATCTACAACCCGGCCCCGATCGGGGTTGAGAATGGCGCGACGAATTGCTCGAGTTACGGCGCAATCCTTGAAATACCCGTCGTGGCTCTGGCTTCATCGTTGTCCAAGAAGCCCCTCACGATAAACACCGCATTGGATCCCGTTTTGAATCTCACGCTCGCCTGGGCGGAACGAAACGTGGGCAGCGACACATCTATAGTATCACCTTTCGTTATTGAGCCCATTCCACGACAGAGTGTGCTCGGCTTGAACTTATTACTCGGGATTGAGACTGAAGTCGCCGGGAAGCGCTGGCGCATTCTGTCATTTATTTTCGCAAGAGAGGCAAGCGATCTGCTTGTCGCATCGAGCACTTACTATTTGCCCGCTTACGGATTTCCGTTCTATAGTTACTACTATAGAGGCGGTCTCGGCGATATCTCGCCGATCGACAATCTCATATTCGGCCAAAGCAACGGCAACATGGAAATGCGCCGCGGTTGGCAGCTCCAAGTGGCGGAGCTCTTGTATTTGCGGGGAGGATCGGCGACGGGACCTGGTGGACTAAACTACTCAACACTTGGCTTCGGACTGAGGCTCGACGGGCTTGTGAATACTCTAGCGGCGTACCAGCTTATCGACATCGCTACACCGGGTATTTGGAAGTTCATCTCCGGTCATCTCGACCTTCGATATGATCACAGCGCGTACAGCGGCGACAATTCACTGACTGGGACGAACTTCCAGTCTCTGAACCTTATCGTTAAATAAACGATCGGCTTTCGCGATGAAGTGTACACATCAGTGCCTTGACATTAACATGCCTGAAACCAATACTCAAGAAACGTCCGCGATTCCCATACGTTCGGACGGCTGGCTAAACACAACATAAGATATCACGGGAGAAAGGGAGCACTCAGACCGACTGACACGGCATTAGCTACAAGTACATTTTGACACCAACACGGAAAGGTGGACGAGATGAAAGCCGTGAAGATTGCTCTCGCATCATTATTAATCTTATCAACACAGGCTTCGGCACAGGTTGAGTATTCCGCTCCAGCGGTCGACGCTGCGGGTATGGGAGGAATTGAAGCTTCCCTGGCGTCTGATAATGCAGTTGCACAGCTTGCGAATCCGGCCCAGACAGGTCTCTTCAGCCTCCATCGGATCGCGAGCATTTCCACATTTCTCCCCCCGCCATCCTTCCAAAACCAAGTGCCGGGCCAGAATCAGATCTCGATGTATACATGGGCCGCAGAGTTCGGGACTAATCTTCAGAATTACCTGAAGACGCCGTTCCGATTTTCAGCAGGCATAGGGTACTCTACGACCGGCATTGATGCCACCGGAGGATTCGAACAAACGACCTTTTACATGAAGAACCGCGCGAATAATCTTACGGTCGGCCTTGGCTTCAGCGACATCGTGAAAGTCGGTTTGGGGATGGAGTTCAACTGGATATCGTCAGTAAACTACTTGATAAGCGGGAAACCGGTGCCGGCGGTCGCACATGGATACGGAGCGATCATCTAGGTGCCTGTCCTTAGGCTCATAGAAGGCGGAAGTGAGCGTGACGGGCATAATGGGAACGGACATTTTGCGAATTTCACAATCGCCTATGCCTTGAGAGATGTCGGAGGATATTTCGCCTACGACTCAAATCCCGTCGATGAAGGGACGCTCTTCAGACAAGCAGATCTTGATATCAACCTGGAACTAGGCATTGAATCAACTTTCGACGGCAAACCCTGGAAGATAGTCTCTGTCATGTTCGCCCGGGAGGCTGACGAGCCGCTTCTCGGTGTAGATTCCTTATTAGCGTATACCAACGGGAGCTACCGGGCATACGATTACTATAGCGTGTACACCAGCTTTCCGAGATACTTCAACCCGTACGCGAATTTCATAGCAGGCAGCTCGGAGGGGAAAGTTGAAATCAGAACCGGAGCGCAGCTGCAGTTCGGAGAGGCTCTTTACATCAGGGCCGGCGAGGAAGTGGGGCCGTATGTTGGGCCGTATGTTGGAGGGAGATGGTGGACAATCGGATTGGGACTCAGGTCGAAGGGCCTATTCCGAATCCTATCGTTGCTGTGCCATTTACAGTATCAAAAGGGATCAATCATTTCGTTTGCAGTCAATCACGTGGACCTGAGGTACGATTTTTCAGGATACACGACGAGCAGATTTATGACAGGGGTTTCGTATCCAACCGGGGGGCCCATATATGAATTGAGCATGGAGATCGAATAGCCGCCTTCGTCTTACCGAAGAACCACAATAGATCGGGTATCGCGGCGTGTCGAGTGGAGCCTTCACGCCGGCTCGATTGAGATTGCCCGGTCGATTCACGAACTGGCCCGCCCGGTTCTGCGGGCTCACTTATTGGAGGATAATCCAAATGAATAAACGAATCTTCTTCGTTTGTTCGTTCGCGCTGACGCTCACGTGCAGTAATGCCCGTGCCCAGGACTTCGCCATCGTGTCACTCACGATACCGAAGTCCGTCTCCGCGAACGGAATGGGAGGTATATCCGGCTCCGTTATCTCCGACGACCCCGTCGCGGTGATGGACAACCCCGGACAACTCGGGGCCTTCAGCCTGAACAACTTCTTCTCAGCTTCCACTTATACGCCGCGGACCGATTGGATCCCAAGCGCCTCCTTCACACCGGCGATCACTCTCAACAGCAGCGCCTTCAACGCCGGCATGGAGTTCGGTCACTACATGAATCTCCCCTTCAAAGCAGGTATAGGAATAGGTTATTCAGACTACCGTTTCAGCGGCGGGACCATCGATGAAGGATCGAAAGACTTCACTATCGGAGTCGGCTTCGACTACCTTGTCAGGTTCGGTTTCGGCTACACATTCGGCTCGCCGGCGACGACGTCCACCGTGGACACTTCGCGAAACGTGTCGGCACCGCCTGTAACGTACAACTCCAAACTCCCCGCGCATGACATAGGCGCAATAATGGAGATTCCGGTGGTCGGGATAATTTCAAAATTAAGCAACAGGTCGGTACAGATAGGGGACGGTATCAGTCCCGTGTTCGATATTACGGTGGGGGCATCGGGGAAGAACATAGGCGGAGAAGCATATTTCGCGAACGTCAACAAGGGACTTCCTATTCCACGCCAGTCGATGCTCGGGTGGAGCCTTCGAGGCGGAGTGCAGACAATACAGGACGGTCGCGTATGGCACCTGCTGACGCTCACATGGGCGAGAGAAGCAAGCGACGAACTTTCGACGGAGACGGTCGCCGCGGCAGGAACGACTGTGGTCTACACTTTCGGCTACGAGAAGGGATTCGGGACAATACAGCCGTTCGAGAATCTCATCCTGGGGAAAACCGACGGACGGATAACATTGGGCAAGGGATGGGAGATAGACGCTGCCGATTGCCTTTACCTTCGCTGGGGATCGGACACCGGGCCCTACCAGCTGATCTATTCCACATCCGGCTGGAGTGTGAAACTCGACGGGCTGCTCAAGTTGCTGACTGCCGGAAGGATCATCCCGCCGGGGACGCCGGTCGTCGGATTTCTCATGAAACACCTTGACCTGGAATACTCGTTCGCGAAGTATTACAGCGGTGTCAACGACGGAATCGACGGGACGAAATTCAGCGCGCTGACCCTCGTAGTGAGATAGGAACCAGAGTTTTGAGGTCACATTTCGATAATTTTGGCCTCAATATATTGCATGGGGGACCGGTAATTAAGCCGGTTGCTATGCAGGAAAGATTATGCATTGCAAGCAAGCAATATGCAGCCATAAGCATGCGTTGCGCGTTGGCAAGCAAGGCCTTTGCATCCTTAAGCAAGGGCCGTGCAACGTTAAGCAAGCATTGCGTGGCCTTAAGCAAGCTTCGTGCGTCGTTAAGCAAGGCCTCTGCATCCATAAGCAAGCATTGCGCATCCTTAAGCAAGCTTTGTGCGTCGCTAAGCAAGGCTTCTGCATCCCTAAGCAAGCTTGTTGCTGGGGTAAGCAGGTATTCTGCACCCCCGGCTGGTGGAAACCCCTTGTGACTCATTCAATGAGCTCCGGCAGGAGCGATCTGTTTGTAGTTCGAATCGATCCAGAAGCATGGGTAGCTCCTTCAGGAGCGGCCTGTAGTGGACAAAGAAAGGACTGGCACGCGACCTCGACAAGTTTCTTAAGAGTTTCAAGATTTGGACCCGGTTGTAACATTAACGCGGGAATTCCAGGCTTTGCTTTTTCGGTCATCCGTAGTTGGACTGACCCATAAGGAGACGCCATGATAAGGTACACGATCGTTTATGAAAGGGTTGACGACCCTTCGTTTTCTCCCGGCTACTATTACGCACACATCCCCGCTCTGGACATAACGACTCACGGCAAAGGGATTGAAGGGGCCAAAGAGGCCGCTTACGATCTGATCAAGTTATGGCTTGCCGGGAAGAAGGCTAACGGTGAACGGGTCAGGCGGGAAGAGGGCGCTTTCGTATCCATGATCGAAATCGAGGAGGATGCCTTACTCAGTTAAAGATGTCTTGCGCGCGTTGCTGCGTGCCGGTTTCGTTGAGAAGCGACAATCAGGCTCGCACAAGGTCCTCCGTCACCCGGATGGACGACGGACCTACATCTCGCAACCTTGTCAAGGGTTCAAACCTTGACAAGGTTAAGCGCGAATATTATTCCAGGCCGCTGAGGAGCAAACCCGAGAGAAGCTTCGGATAGAAGTACGTCGACTTCTGCGGCATTACAGCCTTCGCGTCGGCGACTTCTTTCACCTGCTCCACTTTTGTCGAGTTGAGTATGAAACCGAGCTGTCCCTTCCCTGTCGAAGATCCCGCTTCCGGGAACTGCACCGCTGCATCGACCTCATGCATGTCGATGGTGTAGTTGATGTTCAGCTTCTTCTCCTGCGCCTCCTTTGAAATGCCGAGAGTCTGCGCCAAAACGTAATCGTGCAGCAGAGTGACGTCCAGCCTCTTTACGGGCGCCGGGACGTTCTCCTTGACTATCTCGAGTACATCAGAGCCAGACTTAAGCTTCATTAGAAAGTACTTTTTCTCAGGGAGTATCAAGCCGTAAGCGTGATCGCCCGCCGAAAGCAGCGAGGACGCCAACGAGTTAATCTCAGACTTCGCCGTGAAGTCGAAGTGTGTCCCCACTGCACTCATCATCTTATCCGCGTCGAAGCCGTTTATGCTGTGAAGTATCCTGTGAGTCGGGAAAACGACGAGTCCGGAATCGAAGATGTTCGTGAAGTACATCATTATGTAATTGTAAGCTTCCTTGCCGGTATGCTTCGGGTTCTTCGCCTTCATCTGCTTCTGGTACTCGAGCGCGGTCTCGTACCTGTGGTGACCGTCTGCGATGTAGACCGGCATATTCCTGAACAGATCCTGGAACAGTTTCAGCGTCGCCGCATCGGTGATGCGATATATCTTGTTGTTCACACCGTCCTGGTCCGCTTCCAGAAACGGCCCGGTCTTCGCGAGCCTGTCATATTCCATTTCGAGTTTCCTGCCGGGATCGCCGTAGAGGCTGAATATCTGGCTGAACGACGCCTTCGTAGCCGTCATGAGCTTCAGCCTGTCCATCTTCGGGCCGGAGAGAGTGTGTTCGTGCGGAAGAACGACGCCCGCCTCGAACGGCTCGAGCTTTATCCACGAGATGAATCCACGCCGGGTGACGGCTTTTGCATCCTGACCCTTGAATGTCTGCATGCAGGGATAAATTGCCGGGTCGCTGTCGACGACCAGCGCCTTCTCCTTCAGCATCCGCTGCAACTCTTTCGCGGCCTCCGGGTATGGATCGGCGGCGGGATTGAGGTCGAGCTTTATGATGTTGTTCGGATCCCTGTCGAACAGTTCTTTTTGCTGCTCTTTGTTTATTACATCGTAAGGTGGTGCTACGACTTTCGAAAGATTCCTGACTACATCGGTATTGTAATGAATTGCCTTGAAAGGTTGGACTTCCGCCATTTGATACTCCTCTTTTCTGTAACTGCTTACTACCTACAACCTACTACCTACTTCTTACTAGCTACTACTTACTACCTATACCCCAGTCTCTTAATCTTCCCCCTGTCGTCGCGCCATTCTTTCTCGACCTTCACGAACAATTCCAAGAACACCTCGTGTCCGATAAGCGCTTCGATTTGCCTTCTCGCGTTCTGACCGATTTGCTTGAGAGCAGCGCCTCCCTTGCCGATGATTATTCCCTTCTGCGAATCGCGCTCGACATAGACGACCGCGCGAATGAATGTCTTCCGCTCCGAATCGCTTTCCCTGAATTCCTCAATCTCAACGGTTGTAGCGTAAGGCACTTCTTCCTTGAACACCTTGAAAATCTCCTCGCGTATCAGCTCACTCACGAAGAAGCGTTCATCCCTGTCGCTCACATAATCTTCAGGATAGTATGCGTTGCCTTCGGGAAGATACTTCACGATAGTCTCCTTCAGGTCGTCGAGGTTCTCCTCCTTCAGCGCGGAGACCGGTATCACCTCGTCGAAAGGATGCGACTCGCTGAAAGCCTGTATTAGCGGCAGCACTTCGGACTTTTTTACGAGATCTATCTTGTTGATTACCATGAAGACCGGCTTCTTCTTCGACTTGAAGAGCTTCGCGATCTCCTGCGAATTCTTCACCGAACTGACCGCGCCCCGGTCGCTCGCATCGGTAAGGAACATAACGATGTCAGCTTCTTCTATGGCATCGCCGGCGAACTGCATCATGACTTCCTGAAGAGTGTATTTAGGCTTGATGAGCCCGGGCGTATCGAGAAAGACCACCTGATGATTTTCTCCGGTCAGTATGCCCGCGATCTTGTGCCGCGTCGTCTGCGGCTTAGGAGTTACGATGGACAGTTTCTGTCCGAGTATCGCGTTAAGGAGGGTCGATTTGCCTACGTTAGGCTCGCCAATCAGAGCAACGTAGCCGCTGTGAAAGCTCGAACTACCCATATCATCGCCCGGAGATCAAGTTCCAAGCTCCAGGCGCCAAGCTCCGAACAAGAACTAAATTCCAGCCCGTCAACGATGAAAAGCTCAAAGATTCCAGGCTTGATTTGTTGATTCTTGATTCTTGTTTGGAGCTTGTGATTTTCTCTTTGGAGCTTACCATTAAAGTGCTGCTTCTCCGCTCTCCTCCGTTCGCACGCGGATTACTTCCTCGACGGGATAGATAAATATCTTACCGTCGCCCACCTGACCCGTCTTCGCGCTCTTGATGATCGTCCCGACTATCTTATCAACCTGATCGTCCGGTGAAATGATTTCGATTTTCATCTTCGGAAGGAAATCGATCTGGTACTCAGACCCGCGGTACATCTCCGTGTGCCCCTTCTGGCGGCCGTAGCCTTTGACTTCGGTGATCGTCATACCTTTTATTCCAATCTCTATCAGCGCCTCCCGTACATCATCAATCTTGAACGGACGGATGATAGCCTCGATCTTCTTCATTTCAATCTCCTCGATTTTTTCTCGCGGTTATTCATAGCGATGAATTCGCATGTCAAAATTGCCACAAATTGCTTACAGAATCAAGAAAGTACGGGATGGAACAGATGATGCGCTTAAATCGGGAGGAACAAAGGGGACTTTGCCTCATAAAATAACGAGACTCACATTGGCATTTTACTTATTACTGTTGACAATTCGAGATTTGACCACACAATTGAAACGGAGCGCGTGCGTTGTTAAATTGGGACGAAAGAACTTGGAGCAGATTTGAAAGCAAAATTGGCACTCGCTAACGGAACTATATTTACCGGTGAGTCTTTCGGAGCGGAAGGTGAAACAGCCGGCGAAGTCGTTTTCAATACAAGCATGATAGGTTACCAGGAGGTCCTGACCGATCCGTCGTATTGCGGACAGATTGTAACGATGACATATCCGCATATTGGCAATTACGGGATCAATCCGGAAGATGTCGAGTCATCGAAACCACAGGTCGCTGGCTTCATCGTAAGAGAGTACAGCAAATTTTACAGCAACTTCAGGGCGACCGAAAGTCTCGGCGACTACCTGAAGCGGAACGCCATCGTCGGGATAGAAGCGATCGACACAAGGAAACTTACCAAGATAATCCGCGAAGTCGGCGCGATGAACGGCGTCATTTCGACGACCGATCTCGACGACGCGTCGCTGGTAAAGAAGGCAAAGTCATTCCCTTCGATGTCGGGCCTCGACCTTGCGAAGGTCGTTACGACGAAAGCCCCTTATAAATTCTCTCCGAACGGAAAATCGGACTACAAGTACACCGTCGTTGCATACGATTTCGGAATCAAGACGAACATACTTCGCAAGCTTTACGAGCGCGGCTGCAACGTGACCGTAGTGCCTGCGGGTTACTCGGCAGAAGATGCACTCAAGATGAACCCGGACGGTATATTTCTCTCGAACGGCCCCGGCGATCCGGCGGCCGTCGACTACGCGATCGAGAATTTGAAGAAACTTATAGGGAAGAAACCGATTTTCGGAATTTGCCTCGGCCATCAGCTCCTTGCACTGGCTGCGGGCGCGAAGACATTCAAGATGAAGTTCGGTCACCGCGGCGCGAACCATCCGGTGAAGCACCTCGCCAGAGAAACCGTAGAAGTCACATCCCACAATCACGGCTTCGCCGTCGATCCCGACAGCCTTCCCCCGGATTACGAGATTACCCACATAGATTTGAACGACAACATACTGGAAGGTTTCAGACACAAGAACCTTCCGCTGTTTTGCGTTCAATACCATCCCGAGGCATCGCCCGGTCCGCACGACAGCGATTACCTGTTCGACGACTTCATCGAGATGATGGAAGGCGTGAAGGTAGAAGCGAGATGAGCCCCATTTCCCTGACATCCGCACTAACGCGATTCTTGCATGCCGCCAGGGATTTCCTCAAAGGTGTCTTCTCCGACCACAGCGAAGGCCCGCGCTGCTGTTGAGCCTCACTAATGTTCCCCCGCTCTTCAGAGCGGGGTCACCACAGCCTCGGATTTACCACATCATTGTATATCGATCCGAACGTATACCTCACTCCGAACGCGGTCCAGTACGAGTACTGCGTAGCAAGCTCCGTCTGCTGCAGTAATATCTGGTCGGTCGTCGCTCCCGACTGCGGCAGCGACAGCTGATCGTGTATCATAGAGACTGCGCCCGAAAGATTCAGCGATAATCCCTGCGACAGCGAAAGCGACAGCTGTGTATAGAACTGGAGATGATTCTTCGTGAAGTTGTAGAAGTAATTCGCGCCGTACAATGACGCGTTTATCGAGCCCCATGGTTGCGTGAGATCCAGGATAACGGACAGGCCCTGACTCGTCAGTTGATCGGAATATTTGTTGAAAATAGTCTCGGCGTAGTACCTGTAATAATCGTAACTCACCTGATACCTGAACCGAAGCTGTCTCATTGTGGATTGAGAGTACGGGAAGATGTCATATTCTATTTCCGGGGAGAGCGAAATAGCGGCCTTCTCGTTATTGTATGTCGAAGAAGACGAAGAAATTATTCCTCCTGCCGACCAATGTCCTCCCAGACTAAGCGCTCCCATCGCCTGCAGGTTTTGATTCCTGGAAATAGCGATCACGTCCTGACTGTTGGCGATGTAGCTGCTTTCGCTGTAACCGGTCCCCGCGGAGAAAAGGAATTTCGACCTTGCAGTGGTTCTGCTTGCCGATATGTTCCCGGACCATGAATTCTGATCGGTGAGCGCCTGTCCGTTCAGGTATCCGTTGGCCGCGACGCTGAAGACCCAATGGTTCCAGGGATCGGTGACCACTGAATTTGAATCCGCTTTCGAGACGCTTACCGAGAGGTACTTGCCGATAGTCGTTTGATCTGCATACCTGACGAGGCCAAGACTAAGCGTGTTCGCCATGCCCTCCCTTATTCTGTCCCAGCTCTGTAAGGGTTTGGATATATAATGGAGAGTATCGTCCATACCCGTGAATGATCTACGGCCGAGGAAGATCAGTGTATATTGAGTTCCCCCGCTGCCTGTCGGCATGGTGGTCACAAGTACCTGGACCTGCGCCTCCTCGCGGCTCCTGACGTAGTTGACGAACCTTACATGAGTTCTTATGTAGTTGAAATCGCAGACATTGCAGTCCAGGAAAACATTCGGCTCTCCGACTACCGGTTTTGCGACCTGAGCATAGGTACATGCAAACAGATCGGATGAAACGGAGAACAACAAGATGAGAAAAATGAATTTACGCATGATGACGGGTTCGTGCTTCTGGTTTTTAGATTTGTAGTTACTTCGAATACTAGAAAGGTGTACCCTTGGAACGCAGCACTCGATTGCAACTGAAATATAGTTTCAACGCTAGTTTGGTTCCATGCCTTTCAACATCTATCCAGCGAAAATTGAAAGCGGAACGCATCTCTCACCTTTGAAAACATCGCTTAACTCGATGACAGTTCCCGCAAGCACACTTAACCGATGACTCTGCTGTCTGCCGTGTGCAAATCGTGCGCACGCGCGAGCAATCAGTGCACAGTAAATATGGATTGGCCGTGAATGCGCACTTATTTCCTGCGGAAGACTACGGCACGCCGGATGAAGCATAACTTAGAAAAAGGAGATAACATGTTTGCGCGCACAAGTCTGGGTTTGTTGATCTTCTCGCTGTTACTCGCCGGGTGTACGAAATCTACGAATCCGCTTTCTTCCTCCGCCACGTCGGGCAACGTGACGATGTCGGTCTCTTTCACCAATCCCCTCATGGCTACAAGTTCCGGTAATTTGAACACGGTGGATGCCGTTACGCCGATCAGAATCGACAGCGCCGTCGTCGTCCTCGCAGGAATAAAATTCGAAAGCAACATCGACTCGGTACAGGTAGACTCGAGCGGCGACAGCCCGCTTCTCTATATCAACGCGAGCGATCCAAGCGTCATATTCCGCGGGCCGTTCGTCATACATGTTCGCGACACGGTTGCGATCAATTTCGCAAGTCAGACTCTTCCCGCCGGTACGTACACCGGGGTCAAGTTTGCGATTAAGAGACTCGACCGCGGCCAATCTTACCACGACAGCGATCATTTCAATAATGGCATCATGCCCCCGGATACGTCAGTGCAGAATTACAGCATCGTCGTATGGGGCGCCATCTACAAAGACACAAGCTGGGTCCCGTTCGAGTTCAAGGATAACCAGAACCTCGAGTTCAAGGTCCCGGGAAATATCACGATAGCAAATTCCACGAGCTCAATAAAAGTGGCCCTGAACTTCAACATGGGTTCATGGTTCACAGATCCAAGCACCGGCGCGACACTCGACCCGACCGATATGTCGTTCCAGAACCAGCTTAGAATTCAGCAGGCGATACGTGCATCGTTCGGGGACGGACGCTGCGAGCATGAACAGGAACAGCATCGCAACGGCCAGGACAACTGAGTGACGTTTTCCAAATAGATGTTTCCGGCAACTCCGGGTAAACAACAGCAGAAGCGAAGCCTGCCACCCCCTCCGGCAGGCTTCGTGCTGTTTATTGGGGGCTTCAACGCGGATGTATGAAGTTCCCTCCTGGATTGAGCGGAACAACCGGCATGCTGTCGAACGGTTTATTGGGAGGAATCATTCTGATCATCCCGGGGTCGATCATCGGATTCACAGGGACAATCCTTATGAAGAACTTCATGTTTCCGACCACCATTCCGTCAGGTTCGATGCGCGGACGCGAGCGGATCACCCTTTGTATTTCCTGTCTATCAAGGTGGAAAGATGAATCAGGGACGAAAGCCGAGAGGCTGTCGCTGGATTTCGCCGCAAGGAGAGGCGAAGCCGACAGGAGAATCAGGAGTCCGATAATCTTCATAACGAATCCTCCTTGATCGGAAAGAGATTCGGGGTTGCAGGCATCATCTGGATGAAGAGTCCGGTCTTACTCCCCCGATAATTCATCCAAGTGCGAAGCCGAATTCGGACGGGGCCGGCGGGGCTTCCAACTTACCTCGCCGGTCCCAGTCACTGCAACGTCAGTCTACCTCTGTTTCTTCAGCGCCTTCGAGTGCGCCTGAACATACTCCTTCGCGTGCCTCACCATCTCGTTCAGATTGACCTTCATGCCTTCGGCATCCCGGAGAAAGAGCTGATATTCCTCT
>JAJZNW010000095.1 GCA_021811615.1 Bacteroidota bacterium | reverse complement strand
CCGCAACTGTCGGAACACCGAAAAGCTCCTCCTGGAGGCAACTCTGGAAGCCATTGAGGCAGGCCTTGTCGTTGGCATACAAGATATGGGCGCCGCCGGGATAGCCTGCTCTACTTCCGAGATGAGTGCCAAGGGTAGTACAGGTATGGACATCAACCTCGATCTCGTTCCGTTGCGCGAAGCGGATATGTCCGCCTACGAGATCATGCTTTCGGAATCGCAGGAAAGGATGCTCGTCATTGTGACGCCGGAAAACGAGGGCGCCATCAAGAAGATATTTACCAAGTGGGATCTTAACGCCGAAGTGGTCGGGAAGGTGACTTCGGACGGCATTCTTCGCATTCGCCGGTTCGGAAAGGTCGAGGCTGAGATTCCTTCCAAGACTCTCGCGCTTGGGGAAGGTGCTCCTGTATACGTCCGTGAAAGCAAAAGGCCGGATTACTTAGATAAGCTGGCTGCGTTTGATACAGGCTCGCTGCGAGAGCCGAAAGACTACAACGAGGTGTTGAAGAAACTGCTTGCGTCGCCGAACATAGCGGCGAAACACTATGTGTTCGAGCAGTACGACTATATGGTCCAGACGAACACCGTGGTTCAACCCGGTGAGGGGGATGCTGCGGTCATTAGGCTTGAACGCTGGGCAAAGAGCAATGATGGCAGGAAGCGCGGTCTGGTTTTGAAGACCGACTGCAACGCCAGATATGTTTACCTTAATCCCGAGGTTGGCGCCGAACATGCGGTTGTCGAGTCGGCGAGGAACATTGCCTGCACAGGTGGGAAGCCGGTCGCCATAACCAACTGTCTCAATTTCGGAAATCCGTACAAGCCGGACGTCTATTACCAATTCGAGCAGGCGATCAAAGGCATTTCCAGAGCATGCACTGAACTTGAGACACCTGTCACCGGAGGAAATGTCAGTTTCTACAATGAGAGCCCAAACCGGACCGTTTATCCGACTCCCGTCATTGGAATGCTGGGCGTTATCGAAGATGCATCGAAAGCTTTGCGCTCGACATTCGCCGTAGAAGGAGACTTGATCGCGGTTGTAGGTCCCGGCCGCAATGAGTTGGGCGGAAGTGAATATCTGAATGTCGTGCACTCCACGGTCGGCGGGGAAGTTCCCGAGGTCGATTATGATCATGAGCGCCGGCTGCATTCGTTTCTTCAGGAAGGGGCGATGACGGAAATACTCCGCTCGGCGCATGATATATCGGAAGGGGGCCTGGCGGTTACGCTCGCCGAATGTTGCATAATGAATAGAGAGCGGATGCTGGGCGCAAAGGTGGCGATGGATTTCGAAGTACGCAGGGATATCGTCCTCTTTTCCGAGGGAGGCGGAAGGGTCGTTATATCTTACGATTCCGCCAGGACAGACGAGGTCCTCGCGCTCGCAAAATCTCTGCGGCTGCCGATCGAAGTGATCGGAGTCGTTTCCGGGAACTTGCTCCAGATAAATGAAACGATTCTGGCAGGTGTGAACGAACTCGCCTCGGTTTATTACGGCGTTTTGCCTGCGAAGTTTGCTCTTCCTGTCTCCGCCTGATGCTGTAGAAGCCGTTCGCAATCGTCAACAAAAGGAATAGTGGCTGAAAGGTAGGTCAACCCTGCGGGTCTTTTTCGGCAGACTCTGGCACGTCGTTTCTTATTACGTGAAATCCGTGACCCGGGATTATTTTGCTGACGATGTTTTCTTCTATGCCTCGGCGCTTTCCTTCCAGTTTGTGCTCTGTTTGATACCGACGACACTCCTGATAATGTGGGTGCTCGGGACCTTCCTGTCGCGCGAGACTCTGCTGAGACAAATAGATGTCCTGAGCTTCTACGCTCTGCCGAGACGGCTCCATTCGCTCGACGAAGTCAGGAGATTCATCGTGGTTCGCGCCGACATTTTTGCGCGACACAAGGACATCTATGGCATCATAGGTTTCGTCGGGTTCCTGTGGACTTCGCTCGGTCTAATCGGTACCCTCCGCAAATCGATATTTAAAGTGTTCGGAATCGAGGCAGATCTGTCCTACTTCAAGCAGACACTTTACGATCTTCGCGTCCTGCTCATTGCAGGATTCTTTCTGACCGCAAGTACCGTGGTCACCGCATTCTTCGCCCTGGTCCGGGATGCAGCGCTGAATTTGCCGCACGGTCATTTTCGACTGGCTCTGGTTCGAATCGCGGTACCGCTTATGTCAGGACTCGGACTAACGTTTCTGCTGTATTTCTCGATATACAGGTTCATTTCCTATGGAAAGCTCGGTACTGCACCGGCGGCGTTCGGAGCTCTCTGGGCGGCCGTGCTGTTCGAGCTGTCGAAGGGCTTTTTCACCGTATACATCACACATGCTTCAACACTCAGCCAGGTGTACGGTACTATTGAGATGATGGTCGGGTTTTTGCTCTGGATATTTTACTCGGCGACTGTGTTCATAGTCGGGGCGGAACTCGCTCACGCTAACTTAAATAGGAGGATGCTGTCATGAGCAAATTATTCATTACAGGGTTCCCGGGGTTTGTAGGCGGCAGGCTCGTCAGGGAGTTGTTCAGGCGAGACGAAAAGCTGGAAATCGTCGCACTTGTACAGCAGAAATTCCTGCATGCCGCGGAAACGCTTCGCGGAAAATTGTGTGCTGAGATGCCGTCCGTGGCATCGAGGATGCAGTTCATCTTCGGGGACATCACCGCCAACAATCTGGGTATGGATATGGGGACGCTGGATGTAGAGGAGATCACCGGCATTTTTCACCTGGCTGCCGCGTATGATCTCGCTGTTCCCAGAGAAAAAGGGATGCTGATCAATGTAGAGGGCACGAGGAACATCGTCGACTTCGCGGCGAAGTGCAAGAATCTGACACGCCTCGACCACGTCAGTACGGCGTATGTTTCAGGAACGCACGAGGGGGTGTATTCCGAGAAAGACTTCGACCTCGGCCAAAGGTTCAAGAATTTTTACGAAGAGACCAAGTACATGGCGGAAAAGATCGTCAGGGAGTCGAAGGGATTACCATGGTCAATTTACCGGCCCGGGATAGTCGTGGGAGATTCATCGACAGGAGAGACCGCGAAATACGACGGACCTTACTACGCGCTCCTGACGATGAATGCGCTTCCGAACGGGTTCCCATTTCCCAGGATCGGCAGCGGCAGGGCGGAGGTGAATCTGGTGCCGATAGATTTCGCCGTCAATGCGATGGCCGCTTTGCACGGAGATCCCGCCGCGACGGGGAAGACTTTTCATCTGACCGACCCATCGCCCATGAAGGTGGCGGAAATCCAGCTGCTGTTTGCGCGAGCGATCGGAAAACATTTCCTGAGCTATCCGCTTACGCCGGGATTGGCGAAGGCGGCGATGAAGATAAAGCCCGTCCGTTCAATTTACCGCATGCCTTACCAGCTGATCGATTATTTCGTCCATGAGGTCCATTACGAATCGAGCGAGACAGCCTCAATTCTGATGCGTCACAAAATATCGTGTCCTAAGTTCACGGAGTATTTGCCCAATTTGATTAAATTCTTTAAGGCTAACAGCGAAGAAGAATTACAAGGTATCCTTATTTAATTCCGAGGAGTTATGGTTCAGAAGTCGTTTCATTTTGCAAACGAAAGAAAAAAAGTATATGAACTCGCCCACAATATGCGATGGGCGTTCGATTGTCCAACTCAACAATTCTTTGCCAGGCTGAGTCCCCGTGTGTGGGACCGGTCGCACCATAATCCGATAGCAGTGCTGAGCGAGATCAGCGAGGAGGAACTTCGTTCCAGGCTTCTTAACGGCGACACGCTTTCGGAACTCAACTCCTGTTACGCTTCTCTCCAGGAGTACTTGAAGAGAGTAAACACTCCACCACAGTCGCTGAAGAAATTCGACAGGCACCCCGTGGTATACTTCAGCGCCGAGATCGGGATTCACGAGAGCCTCCCGATCTATTCGGGCGGGCTGGGGATTCTCTCCGGCGATCACACGAAAAGCGCGAGCGACATCGGACTCAACTTCGTCGGGGTGACGCTCTTCTACAGGCAGGGCTACTTCACGCAACGCATCAACAGCGAAGGATGGCAGCAGGAGGAATACGTCCAGCACGATCACGCCAGCCTCCCCATCACGCCGGTAACCGACGAGGGAGGAAACCTCGTCAAGGTACAGGTCCAGATCGGAAGGAGCCTCGTGTCGGTGGCGGCTTATAAAGCTGTCGTGGGCCGCTCCATCCTTTATCTGCTCGAGACTAACCTGCCGGAGAACGAGGAACATTACCGCGACCTGACCTCGAGAGTCTACGGCGGCGACAGTACCACTCGAATTTCACAGGAGATCATCCTCGGCATCGGCGGCGCGAAGTTCCTCAGAGAGCTCGAATACGAGCCGGCAGTTTATCATATGAACGAAGGTCATTCGGCGTTCCTGACGCTCGAGCTCCTGCATGAACAGATGCTCCTCGGGAAGAATATCCGCAGGGCGATCGAAGAGGTAAAGAAGAAGTGCGTCTTCACGACGCATACCCCGGTTGCTGCCGGACATGACAGGTTCACGCAGGACCTGATTAATTTCAGCCTGAGCGGCTTCGTAACGTCGCTCGGGATATCTCTCGAAGAATTCATGAGCTACGGCCGGGTGAATCCGTCGGACAAGGCTGAGCCTTTCTGCATGACGGTTCTCGCGCTCAAGATGAGCCGGGCAGCGAACGCAGTGAGCGAGCTGAACGGCAAGGTGAGCAGGGAGATGTGGACCGGCCTCTATCCCGGCAAGAAAGCCGAACATGTCCCCATCGGGCATATTACCAACGGCATCCACAGCCTGACATGGCTTTCTATGGAAGCGAGGGCGGTATATCATAATTCAATCGGACCGAAATGGCACGACAAGATCACTCAGCCTGCGGTCTGGAAAACGGCGGTATCGAAAATTCCCGACGAAGAGATATGGTCGCTTCGCTACGCTCTCCGGAGGAGGTTGATAGAGTTCACGCGCGAAAGGATGCGGAGGCAGCAGATCAGGTACGGCAACTCGTCGGACTGGGTTGAGAGGACGCTTTCCGCCGATGCGCTTACCATCGGGTTCTCACGGAGGTTCGCGACGTACAAGAGGGCTCCGCTGATTTTCACCGACATGGAGAGGGCGGCACGGCTCCTGGGCGATCCGAAGCGGCCGGTTCAAATCATATTCAGCGGCAAGGCCCACCCGAGAGACGACGCGGGAAAGGCATTCATCCAGCAGGTCATCCGGCTCAGCCGCGATCCGCGGTTTGCAGGCAGAGTGGTGTTCCTCGAAGATTACGATATGGCAGTCGCAAGGCAGCTCGTCGCGGGCTGCGACGTGTGGCTCAACAATCCGAGACGCCCTCTTGAAGCGAGCGGTACAAGCGGACAGAAGATCGTGCTCAACGGCGGATTGAATTGCAGTGTCATGGATGGTTGGTGGAGAGAAGCGTACAACGGTAAGAACGGATTCTCGATCGGAGAAGACAAGGATTCGCAGCTTCCGGTGGACCAGCAGGACAAGATCGACGCCGCCAATCTCTACGATGTAGTTGAGAACAAAGTGCTTCCCACGTTTTACGACAGGGCCGCGTCGGGCTTGCCGTTGAAATGGATTAAGATGATCAAGGACTCCATGCGGACCATCGCACCGGTTTACAATACAGATAGAATGGTAAGAGAATACGTAACAAAGTATTATCTACAAAAGTAAGAGAGGCCATAAGAAAATGACAAAGCTTGAAGAACAATGCATTAATACAATTCGGTTTCTTGCAGTGGATGCGGTACAGAAAGCGAACTCCGGGCATCCGGGCATGCCCATGGGGACGGCTCCCATCGGGTATCTTCTCTGGACAAAATACCTGAAGCATAATCCGGGCAACCCCAAGTGGGCGGACCGGGATAGGTTCGTGCTTTCTGCGGGACACGGATCGATGCTGCTCTACTCGCTGCTTCACCTCACAGGTTATAAAGTCTCTTTGGACGACCTAAAGAGCTTCAGGCAGTTCGGGAGCATCACGCCCGGACATCCCGAATATGGACTCACGCCGGGAGTGGAGACGACGACCGGTCCGCTCGGACAGGGACTCGGCAACGCAGTCGGAATGGCCATCGCCGAGGAACACCTGGCAGCCTATTTCAACCGGGAAGGATTCAAAGTGGTGGACCACTATACGTATGTGATAGCCGGCGACGGATGCATGATGGAGGGTGTCACGAGCGAGGCGAGCTCGATAGCCGGACATCTCAAGCTCGGCAAGCTGATCGTTTTCTATGACGACAACCATATTACCATAGAGGGGAAGACAGACATCGCGTTCAGCGAGGATGTGCTGGCCCGCTACGCGGCATACGGCTGGCACACTCAGCGAGTCTCAGACGGAAACGACCTCGATGCAATCGCGAAGGCGATAGACGCTGCGAAGTCGGTCAAGGACAAGCCGTCTGTAATTGCCGTCAGGACCCATATCGGTTACGGCTCGCCGAACAAGCAGGATACCGGTGAGGCGCACGGCTCGCCGCTCGGCGACAAGGAAGTCGAGCTGACGAAGAATAACCTCGGCTGGCCCCTCGAACCGAAATTTCTGATCCCCGATGAAGCGCTGAAGGTCTTCCGCGGATGCGTCGATGCCGGAAAGAAATTCGAAGATAGCTGGACAAAACTGTTCGAAGAATACAAGAAGAAGTATCCCGATCTCGCGAAGGAGTTTCTCGCATGGATGGCGGGGGAAGTGCCTGCGGACGCTTTCAAGGACGTGCCGGCATTCGATCCCGCCGCCGGACAGGTCGCCACGAGGTCCGCATCGGGCAAAGTCATTAACGCGTTCGGCCCGAAGGTGAAGAACTTCCTGGGCGGTGCGGCAGACCTTTCACCGTCGACAGACACGATAATGAAAGACACCGGCTCATTTTCGGCGAGCGACAGGCTCGGACGAAATTTCCACTTCGGAATCCGTGAGCACGGCATGGGCGCAATCATGAACGGCATGGCAGCGCACGGCGGACTCATCCCGTTCGGCGCGACGTTCCTGGTCTTCTCGGATTACATGCGTCCGCCGATCAGGCTCGCCGCCCTATCGCACTTCCGGACAATTTACGTATTCACGCACGACAGCATCGGTCTCGGCGAGGACGGGCCGACACATCAGCCGATAGAACATTTCATGGTACTCCGCGACATTCCGAACATGGTTTTCGTGCGTCCTGCGGATGCGAACGAAACGGCCGAAGCGTGGAAGTTTGCCATAAACTATAAGAAGGGGCCGGTCGCCCTTGCACTCACGAGGCAGAAGCTTCCGGTCATAGAAGCGAAGAAATACTCCGGCGCCGAGGGACTTCACAAAGGCGCGTATGTATTGGCGGAATCGGGGAAACCCGACGCGATCATAATCGCCACGGGCAGCGAAGTCCCGGTGGCGATGGCGGCCTATGAACAGCTCGCCGCCGCCGGAAAGAAAATCAGGCTCGTCAGCATGCCGAGCTGGGAGGTGTTCGACCAGCAGGACGAGAAATACCGCGAATCCGTCCTTCCTTCAGCCGTGACGAAACGCGTCTCGATCGAGGCCGGCATCACAAAAGGATGGAGCCGGTACGTCGGCGATAAAGGAATATCTATTGGCATCGACAAGTTCGGGGCCTCCGCACTAGGACCTATCGTCATGAAGGAATACGGAATTACGAGCGATGCGGTCGTCGCGGCGGTAGAGAAACTCCTCAAGTAAGAATTGAAGCGGCATCCGGCGGGTTGCACCCGCCGGCGTGCCTTCTTCGCATTCCCCCGGTTCCTGTTGTTTCCCGGCAGATCAGAAGTATGCTCAGGATTTCTGATCCCGCGCATCGTCCCATGACCTGGAAAACTAAGGACGGTACCAAGTGCGTAAAGGGAATCGAATAGCTGTTTCTGTCCTCCCTGTCCCTTCTCAATGAGATGAGTCCGCAGGACGCGATTCGTGGGTAAATCATCAGCCGGGACTGCGCCGGAGAATCCGCAAACTTGAAGATGCTCCCCAAACCGGCTACCTTGTCGGGAGAGGAGAGCGAAGTATGATGTCCTGTAGTAAAGTCGGGAAGAGCGAAACGCAGGATGAGAAGAATAGATAGGACTAGTCTCCAGGCGCGTGTCTCCAAATATTTCGATCGGCTCGTGCATGATGACCTTCGCATCGAGGACGCGTTTCTCATGCTTCATTCGGACAGGCACGACATCCATCTCAACATGGCGGAGTCGAAATCGAAGACTTCCTCTCCGTTCCAGCCTTATTACACCGCAAGCGTCGGGAAGACTTTTACTGCCGTACTTATCGCCATTCTTTCGGAGCACGGTCTTCTTTCCTTCGACGACTATATTGCGGATTATCTCGACGATGACATAATGAAAGGCCTGCATACATTCAAGGGCAGGGACTACAGCCGCGAAATCAGGATAAGGCATTTGTTGAACCACACGTCGGGCCTTCACGACTACTTCGGTGACAAGCCGAGACACGGTAAGCGAATTTTGGACCTCCTGCTCGGTGAACCCTCGCGCCGCTGGACGCCTGCCGAGACGGTGAAGTGGTCGAAGGATAATCTGAAGTCACATTTCCCGCCGGGGAAGGGACACCATTACTCGGATACCGGCTATCACTTGCTCGGTCTGATCATAGAGAAGATTACTTCCAGGCCGTTCCATGAAGCGCTCAGCCTGCACATATTCCGTCCGCTTGGGATGGCACACTCGTCCCTCTGGCAGCACTCTCAGCCCGAAAGGCAAAGCGAACTCCCGGTGTCGGCGTGTTACGTAGGCGAGAAGAACGTGATCGGCTACGCCAGCCTCAGCGTCGACTACGCCGGCGGTGGGATCGTCTCGACATCGGACGACCTTCTGAAGTTCATGTCCGGACTAACCCACTTCACGATTATCCGGCGTGAGACGTTCGACAAGATGAAAGACTGGGCAAAGTTTTTTCCCGGCGTCGACTATGGTTACGGTATTATGAACATTCGGGGAGCGCCGATAATCATGCCTCGGAAGTACAGCTCGTGGGGCAACGCAGGGTCGACCGGTTCGTTCATGTTCTATCATCCGGGCCTCGATCTGTATCTGATCGGATCGCTGAACCGGTACGGCTACCACAGAAAGGCTTTCAGGCTGATGTTCAAATGCATAGACATATTCTCGAGATGCGCCCGACCCTGAAAGATGAAAGCTTCTTGGGTAGTGACTCATTTCAATCCCGAAGGGATTGAATTAATGTAGAAATGTCAAGACGTAAAATGTGTTAACCCGGTACGGGTGACATTTCCCATGAGACACCGCTGCTTGATATGGTAATGTGATCCCGTCGGGATTTGATAATGACCGGGGAATAGATTCCATGATAATATCACCGCTTCGCGGTTGATGCATATGCAAAATGAGTCACTACCGCTTCTTGACATGTTCCATGAAAGGATATAAATTCCCTTAACGTTCGGCAGCGGTCTGGCCGGACAGAGTAGTACGGAAAGTGATTGCCAGTCTGATGTCGGCAAAGTGAGTGCCGGCGAACTTTTTCTACCATATCATACACATTGTTCGGACAACGGGCTCGATTGCCCATTCTGTCGTGGATCGATTGATAAGGCTCTTTGAGGGAGGCATTCTCTGAGAGCCAATGAACCCGCAGCGGGTTCATTATGGCCGTCTGGAACGGAAATGGGCGGCGTGTCTCTCGCGGCAAGAGTCCGGGCGTGTGCCGTATCCGCGTACGACCGGGTTTGGATATAGAAAAGCGCAGTGCCGTAGAACGGCGCCTGCGGTGCTTCAAACACATGAAGAATGGAGGCAGACTATGCCTATACCGAACAGGATCAGCGCGGTGCTCCCAGCGGAAGATGTCAAGTCTTTCCTGACCGGGCTCGATTCATTGGCGGCGAAGCTCCCGCTCGTCGATCTGACCGAGAAAGAGCGGGAATCCATCAATTACCTGAAGGAAAGGAACCGGGGGCTTGTCATGAACTCGCTCGAGCTCGCGAAGAAGATCCCAGGGTTCCTCCCGAAGTCATTCGACGGCGCGGAGTTCGAGAAGGACGCGCAGCTTTTCGACGGGCTTTTCTCGTTGAAACTGGCGGTGGCGTCACTTCTCCAGCGGATCGAGGACACTTCGAACCTTGCAGGAAATGAGGCCTACGCTGCGGCGCTGGCAGTCTACGGTTACGCGAAGATAGCCGGAATCGGGACGGAAGGGATAGACCCTTATCTCGATGAAATGGCACGGCGATTTTCGCGGAAACCAAAGGCGGCGCCGGAAGCTCAGCCGGCTAAATAAGCTCAAAATCGCTGCGGTACCGCAAAATTTGGGGTGCCGACCCTGTCAGATGGGGTCGGCAACCCCATCTTATCAGGTCAGCGACCCCATCTGATGGGGTTAGGAAAGAGAACGCTGAGAGTGGCGAGCT
>JAJZNW010000113.1 GCA_021811615.1 Bacteroidota bacterium | reverse complement strand
CCTGGAGGGATTGAATGCGGTGGTAACCTGCCCGTACCCGAAATGAGGTCTAAGCTAACGGAATCGGATCCTGGAAAAGCGGAAGGTCGCCTCTGTCATCTCAGCTTGAAGGCCCGAGTTGGTAAGCCATCTCTTTAAGCCGTTCGATCCGGTTCAGAATAGGAGGATGAGAAGCAAACAGGTTGGCGGTTGCGCCCTCCCTCGCGTTCATCTTTCTTCCCAACGGGTCGACAATACAGAGGTGGGCGGATCCTCGCTTGATCGAGGCCGTCGGAGCGGAAGCTGCTTCGAGCTTTCCGAGCGCGGTCGCAAGTGCCATGGGGTTTCGTGTAAGCTCGGCGCCGGAAGCGTCCGCGTAATACTCACGCTTGCGGGAGACAGCCATCGCCATCAACTGACTGATAAGCGGAGCGAGAATCACACCGACGATCCATAATATGAACAAGACCAGAGCCACTGCACCACCGGCTCCTCCGCTCGAGCTCCTGGAACGGCGACGTCCGCCGCCCCAGAACATACCTCGCCTGGCCCAGTCGGAAAGAAGAAGGATCGCGCCAATCAAAGCGGCTATCACCGTCATGAGCCTAATATCGTAATTCCGTATGTGACTCATCTCGTGTGCTACGACGCCCTGCAGCTCCTCACGGTTAAGCGAATCGAGCAAACCCTGTGTCACCGCAATCGAGCTGTTCTGGGGATCCTTTCCGGTGGCAAAGGCGTTCGGGTCCGGATCGGGAATGACGTAGACCTTCGGCTTCGGAAGCCCCGAGGCAATACTTATCTCCTCGACAATGTTTACCAGCTGCTTCTCGGCGGGGATGGATTCGTCTGCAGGTACCGCATTCGCGGAACCAAGGACGGCTTTCGCGCCATTCTTCAGACTCCAGCCTGCCGTGACGGCTCCTATGCCGACGGCTATCATGGTACCAACGGGGAGAAACATCTCCGCACTCACTGTGCCGAGGTAAAACGCATCGAAGCCGAGCCCTAACAACCCGATGAAAAGGATAAACACTATCATAAGCAGCGCGGTGTCCCGTTTATTTCGCGACTGCTGTTCGTAAATGTTTCTTACGTCACGCACGACACTACCTCCCGGTGGAAACGACCGATCATTTCGCTCTACCTCGGCGGCTCACGGGCCGCCCCGTCACGCTGTTACTTCCTGAGAGAAAGATCGACCGCCGGAACTTCTTTTTCCGCTTCGACCTTGATCTCAAAGAGTTCTGCAACCGTGAAGTTGAACATCGACGCCACGATGTTACCGGGGAAGACCTGCTGTGTAATGTTGAACTTAGTGGCGATGTCGTTATAAAACTGACGGGCGAACGAGATCTTGTTTTCAGTGCTCGTCAATTCTTCCTGGAGCTGCTTCACGTTTTCGCTCGCCTTCAGCGCCGGATAATTCTCGACAAGCGCAAACAACTTACTTAACGCTCCGGAGAGAACGTCCTCCTTCCCCGCCGACTCCGCTATACCTTTAGCCGAAATCGCCGCATTCCTCGCTTCAACGACCTTTTGGAGAGTGTCCTGTTCGAACTGCATTTCCCCCTTGACCGCCTGTACCAGGTTCGGGATAAGGTCATGTCTCCGCTTCAGCTGGACATCGATCTGCTTCCAGCCGTTCTTTACCTGGTTACGAAGCTGGATCAGCGAGTTGTACTTCGCTATGACCCAGACAATCACGACGAATATCAGTCCTACAACGAGATAGAGTATAAGCATACCAGCCTCCCTTTTGAATAACCTGACGGAATAATGTATGAAGCATCCAGCCGCAATCCAAGCACATCGCCTTATTCGGTGTATCGGCCACCGGCAGAGCCGGTGGCATCAGGAAAAAAGATGCTCGGCATTCCCTTCATCATGGTCTGTGTATCCTAACTCACCCCCCACCCCCTCTCTTTCGAAAAAGAGAGGGGGAGTAAGGGTGCGAGTTCGACTGGCAAAGCCATCCACACATCGCTACCGCCTTAGGCAGTGGGTTTCCACGTCGTGCCAAAATCTTCACCTGATTTTCATAAACATGGATTACATTAGCCTGTTGTGTTAATTTTAATCGATCGACAAAAGAACTTCCGCAGGCGAGAATCCCTTCTGAGAATTTCTTTTCGAACAAACAATGAATCTAAGAACCACACGGTTAATCCGCTATAGAGGATATCGTGGAACCCGGAGCACCGATGTTAAGTAAAACCTGCTTGCTCTTTTTAATATTGACCGCTACTTCACCCATTTACGCACGCACAACGACTTTCGTCCCAGCAACGAACGCCATATCCGGTAGAGTCCTGGATATGGAAACTAAACAACCGGTTCAGTTCGCTAACGTAATACTTTTCACGGCAAAGGACAGCGCACAGGTAACCGGTACGATGACGAACAGCGCAGGCAAGTTCACATTGACCGGAATCAGACCGGGGAATTACTTCATCCGGGTACAGATAATAGGATATGCGGTGAGATTGGTCGGTGACTTGCGGTTATCAAGTATGCATCCCGGTCTCAATATCGGGACAGTTTATCTTCAACCTTCAGCTATTAGTCTTCCGGACGTCGTTGCCGAAGGGCGAAGATCGCCGATCACATTTCAACCCGGGAAACAGGTTATCGACGTGAACCAGATTAAAACGGCGGCCGGAGGCACGGCGGCGGATGTACTGGAGAATGTCCCGTCGGTAAGTGTGGACATAAACGGCAACGTGAGTCTGAGGGGCAGTTCCAATTTCCAGGTTCTGATAAACGGCAGACCTTCTATCATGAGCGCGCAGAACGCCCTGCAACAATTGCCCGCGAGTTCCATTAAGAACATCCAGATAATCACCAACCCGTCGGCAAAATACGACGCGAGCGGCGCCGCGGGGATCATCAATATCATTCTCAAGAAAAATTCCGACCTCGGATGGAGCGGAATTGTGAACCTGATGGGAGGATTGGCCGACAAGTACGGCGGGAGTTTCATCCTGCAGTACAGGAGGCCATCGGTCAGCTACGATTTCGGAGTTGACTTCAATCGCCGCACATTCCCCGGCACGAACAGGCAGGAGAAGGAATTTATCATCGGGCAGAACACTTCATACCTCAACTCTAACGGTTCGGTACTCTGGCAGCGAATTCTCTCTGGTCTTCGCGGCGGGATCGACTTCAACCTGAGCAAGCATGACAACCTGTCGTTAAGTGGAAGATATGGCCGAAGAACGTTTCACCATTACTCGTCGCTCAGTACCGACCAGTTTTCGATAGCCCAGCCAATCCAGCTTAATTACCTCGATAGCCACGACTTCAACGACTATGGCAGTTTCTACGGGATCAACGCAAACTACCTGCATAAATTCAATGACCATGGCCATCAGATCTCCGCTTTCCTCTCCTTCAGACGTCATAACTCGAACTCTGCCGCCATCAGTACCGCCACCCAATCGGACACGACGCTTAACGGCACACAAACCTCCGAACTCGGTCCCCACACCGAACTCAGAGGCAACGTCGACTATACCCTTCCGATCAACAAGGCTGAAAAATTTTCGGCGGGTTCGGAATTCTTTACGAGGAACTATCAGGATGTGAACCGGCTTTTCTCGTTTGATACGTCGTCGGGTAGTTATCTCTTCCAGGCTCCCTTCAGCCACACAAACAACTTCAGGCGCGCCAGGTTCGCAGCTTACTCGCTCTTCTCCGACAAGTGGGACAGCCTCGCCGTCCAGGTAGGCATTCGTACCGAGTACACTTACCAGTACGTTGCGCAGGCTGACAGCAGCCAGACTTATACTTTCAGCCGGTGGGATTACTTCCCTTCCCTCAGCGCCTCTTACAATTTGGGGTCGGGGACGCAATTCATGGCAAGCTATACCCGGAGAATCGAGCGCCCGGACGGAGGTGATCTCGAGCCTTACTATTCTTGGTTCGATGCGAACACAGTACACATCGGCAACCCGGCCCTGAAGCCCGAACTCATCGACTCCTACGAAATGGGAATGCAGACATTTGTCGGAAGCGCTACGTTCTCAAATGATCTCTACTATCGTTTCACAACCGACAAGATCGAACACATAAATTCAGTCTATGCTGAAAACGTCACGCTGACTTCGGTGGCGAATGTCGGAAACGACTATGCGCTCGGGTATGAATTCAGTCTGCAATTAACACCAGTTAAATTATGGCAGTTCAATCTGATGGGGACACTGTACGACTACAGGATCAGTGGGGCGATCAGCAATCAATCCTTCGCCAGGGAGAGCTTCGACTGGGGAATCAAGGAAAACAACACTTTCACACTCACGCACTCCACCGAGGCCCAGCTGAACGTTAGATATCACAGTCCATCGGTAACCGCCCAGGGAACTTGGGGAGGATATTTCGTCACCGACCTTGCGGTGAGGCAGGACTTGATCGCGAAAGTCCTCTCACTGACGCTCCAGGCAAACGACCTTCTGGCTACCGGAAGGCGCGAATTTACATCTCAAGGTTCGGATTTCTACGAACACGACTTCTATTTCAGAGAAGCGCCGATGGTAATGCTCAATCTTCAATACAACTTCAACAGCTTCAAATCAAAAGGCGGCAACGGATAAAACAGGGACGGCTTGATCTTAGCCACTCCTGAATCTCTCCGCCATGTGAACTACCACCGGCAAAGCCGGTGGCTTCCAAAAGGCATCGATTCAAATCGACGCCTCCCAAGAGCATGAAACCCCAAAGGGTTTCCCGCTTTCGACAGCCGTCCAATTAATTGGATGGCTCCTTGCAAGTTTGTCGCCTGGGACAGCTGGCCCAGGCAAAGCCATCTCTACATTACCACCACAGGCAGTGGGTTTCTACGTGGCACTAACACCAGGCATTTGCCGAAACGACTCGTATGGCCAAGAGTCTTCTCCCGGGCATCTCACTTCACTGTTTTTCATCTGGAATTCATGTAAACAGCCGATATTATCTACCGAGCGGACTGTCATACGGCATTTGACGGGTACAGCAGCACGGGTCACGGATTCCTTCTGAAACCAGAAGCTTTCGTTCCCGGATAGCATGATTAACAAACAGAGACGAATAAAAAATGCATGACAGAACAGAGTCGCAGGAACTGCTGGCGAGAGTCCCTGAAATCACGATCACTTTCTGGATTCTAAAATTCTTTACGACAGCAATGGGTGAAAGTACTTCTGACGCGCTCGTCTTCCATATGAACCCTTATTTGGCCGTTATGATTGGAGCGATCGGATTTGCAATTGCGCTTGGTCTGAAACTCCGGTTACGAAAGTACACACATCTCTCTTATTGGCTCACCGCACTCATGGTGGCAATATTCGGGACAATGGCCGCAGATGTCGTTCATGTGGCGATAGGGATTCCGTACCGCATCTCGACGACATTCTTTGCCCTCATGCTCACGGCCGTCTTCATAGCCTGGTACAAGAGCGAGAAGACGTTGTCGATTCACAGTGTCAACTCCACGCGCCGCGAAATCTTCTACTGGGCCGCCGTCTTCACGACATTCGCACTCGGAACCGCTGCCGGCGATCTGACAGCCAGTACACTCAGGCTCGGCTATTTCTCATCAGGCATACTCTTCGGCGTACTCATTGCCATTGTAGGAATCGCATACCGGATATCGCTGTCATTCTCGGGAGGCAGACATAACACGCGCAATGCGGTGATCGCATACTGGACCGCGTACATCTTGACCAGACCGTTCGGGGCTTCGTTTGCAGATTGGATGGACAAACCGGTAAGCGTCGGCGGACTCGGGCTCGGCGACCTGCGGGTCACACTCTTTCTCTCGATCCCTATAATGTTCTTCCTCTGGCTCCTCGTCACTGGCAGGGTCGGCAGGCGAAGAATGCGCATCGGTGCGGATGGCAATTCAGGGGAAGCGATCGAGGCAAAATAAGAACCCTCCGTCGCGTCCGGGAAGTCCGCCTTTTATTTCATTGCTCGGCGGCTACGCTTCCGCCGTGTCCGGCTTTCTTCGGTCTCTTCAAAAGAATTATCGGTATGACGCATAAGAGCATAATTCCGCTTGCGAAAAGGAATGTATCGTCTGTGGCCTGTATAATGGCCTGCTTGGAAAGGTTTGATATTATCAAAGCCGTCGCTCTCTCGGTTTCAATAGAGAGAGGGCCCGCCACCCTGTAAGTGACGAAATTCCGCAAACCGTCGACGATATGCTGGTAAACCGGTGAGTATTTCGACACGACCTGGCCGTCGATCGCTCTGTGAAAGAGAGTCCTCTCCGTGAGTATGGTCCCGATCAGGGCGACGCCGAAGCTTCCTCCCACCTGGCGGATTACATTGAATAGCCCCGAAGCCTGCCCCATGTCCTTCGCCTTTATGTCTTTCAAACCGAGAGCGGTCAGTGGTGTGAACATGAGCCCCATCCCGAGTCCCCTGAGATAGATCGGGAACATAATCTGTGAATGCATCGAGTACAAAGTAAGAAAACCATTCAGATACCAGCTCCAACCGAGAAGGAGTATTCCCGCCAGCGCTATCAACTTCGGATTGATCTTGTCAGTAAGTATGCCTGATACCGGACCGGCAATCCCCTGGATTATTCCCATTGGAAGATAGACCGCACCTGCCTGGAACGGGGTGTAATCCAGAGACGTCTGGAGATAAAGCGGAAGAAGAAATATGCTCCCGAACACGGAAAGGCCGAAGATAAACCGGACCAGGTTGGACATGGAATAATTGAAACTCTTGAAGAGCCTTATTTCTATTAACGGATGCTTGGCGGTGAACTCCCTGATAAGAAAGACGACGAGCCCCACGAACGATATGGCGAAATTGATAAGTATGAAATCCGAGGTCCAGCCTCCCGTATTCCACGCCGCGTTCCCGTCGGCAAGCGCCAAAAGAAGCGAAACCATGAACGCCGTCATCGAAATGAATCCGATGAAATCGAAGCCATGTGACTTCGATGCCTTGTGCGATCTGAGTATCATCCACGTCGCGATTATCCCAAAAATGCCGAGCGGAACATTTATGAAAAATATCGAGCTCCAGTCGAACCTGTCGACGAGGTATCCACCCAGAAGAGGTCCCAGCGATACTGAACCGGCAGCCGCTACCGACCAGAACCCTAATGCGGTACCTCGCTGGCGGACAGGGAATTCGCGCAAGACTATCGCCATCCCGACGGGCATCAGAAACCCGCCTCCCATTCCCTGTATCACGCGGAACAAGATCAGCATATTTTCATTCCACGCAACGCCACAAAGAAACGAGCCGACAGTAAATAGCGCAAGCGCAAATGTGTAGATAGCCTTGTACCCGAACCTGTCGGCAAACCAGGCTGCCGTCGGTAACATCACCGAGAAGGCGATAAGATATCCGTTCAGCACCCACTCCGCGGTGTCGATGGAGATCCCGAACGCGGCCATAATCTTCGGGAGCGCAACATTCACGATGCTCGCATCGATGACCACCATCGCAGTGCCGATCATTATGTTAGCGAGGACCCACCACTTATAACTGCCGCCGCCTTCTTCTATGAAAAATGTTTGACTACCTGATTTCGTAATGCCGGCATTTTCCGTGGTTGCGCTCATTTCAAGAACTTCACCCTTCTATTTCTGGTTTGAAAAAAACGGATAATCTTTCGCCACCCATGACAGCGTAGCTGGTATTTGGAGGCCGATCTGTCTGTGCACACACTTTTCTTCGTCGCCCCCTCCGGCGACTGACTCAGCACACCGCAGCTGCATGCACTTGCCGCACGTACCGGGCGTTGACTCTACATCGACCTTCATCCTCATTCCCATATCTCTGGGTCAGTTTCCGCATAATCTTGTAGCTCCATCTCCGTCCTCTTGCCCCGCGCAATGACAGGACGCAAAATCGTTCCGTACGCCGTCATAACGGATAGCATGCTCCCACGTCCGGAGCGAAACATACCCTTTTGCAACCCCAATATCACGATGATACTTCCTGCAGGATCTTCCGCCGGTGATATGGTTGGAATCCTTTCCTTCGGCAGAGTAATCGCTTACGGGCTTTTTGTAACGGCCAGTCGAGGACTGCTCTCTTACAGGAAGTTACCTAACGAAATTCAAAGCATCCTAAAGATTAAGAAGCCATCCAAAAATTTCAATCCATCCGGTTGTGCATGGACGTGTTTTGGGTAAATCAGATTAGGCTCATGAATCGGATCGACGCGGGAATTACTCGCAGGAAGGTGTGGACAGTTATTGAGCCCAGCGCCGATGTAGTTGTCCTGTCGAAACCATCAACGAAATGACAAATAGATCCGCCTGTCGTCGCTCAACGCTGCAGCGTTTCATGCAGCTTGATCAGTATCTCATCGCTCAAGTACGGCTTCGAAAGATAATCGGACGCTCCCATCTGGATCACTGCCGCCCGCGCTTCCGGTCTTATCAGACCGCTTACAGCAATGATTTTCGTATTCGATTCCAAAGCATGAATCATTGAAAGGACTTCTTCGCCGCTGAGTCCCGGTAATCCCATATCTAAAATCACCAGGCGAATCTCATTCCTGTACGCCGTAAATCTCAGAACTCCCTCCGTGCCGTCCGATGCGAGTATAACCCTGTATCCGCTCTGCATGAGTACGGCCTGCAGAAAGATTCTCGATTTCTCCTCGTCCTCAACGACCAGAATCGTCTCTCCTTCCCCTTTTGGGAGATCTTGTTCGTTGACTTCATCCGGCATTTTCTTGACTTGTTCTGCCAGCATTGCTGCTCCATTTTGAATTGAACGCTTCATACTTCTTCCTCAACGATTGTGCCGCCAAGTCACATTGAAAAGAAGCCAAAATCAGCACTATTTTGAAAGTGAGTGTGCGCTTTTGATACAACCGATGTTCGCTCCTGATACGACCGAACACTAATTCCCGATTATCGGCATGCATAAAATCCTTCTTCTTATTATTATAAATGACAAACAGAATCATGTTACACTAACACATTGAGCGCAAACAAATCTGATGAAAACATTTGGTATTGCCATTCTCGGATGCGGTACCGTCGGAAGCGGCGTGGCCAAAATCCTTCTAGATATGCGGAGCACCCTGTCAGACAGGTCTGCCCGTCCCGTTGAATTGAAAAAGATTGTCGACCTTTCTCCGGCAAAGAGCTCGGAAAGATACAATATCCCGCTTGACCTCTATTGCGGCGGCGGAAAAAATCTATCACCGGAAGAAGCTTCGGGATATATTTCGGAGGTAATGAGCGACAAGGACATCGACCTGGTAGTTGAGACAATCGGTGGAACCGGCGACTACCTCCAGTCGGTAATTCTCGATGTACTAAAGGCAAAGAAACACGTCGTTACTGCAAACAAGGCTATGCTCGCCGAGAGAGGATCTGTCATTTTTGAAACCGCAAGGGAAAACGGAGTAGCTCTCGGTTACGAAGCAAGCGTCTGTGGCGCCATCCCGATAATCAAATCGATCCGGGAGAGCTTCACGGGGGACGAAGTCCGGGAAATCTCCGGCATAATGAACGGCACGAGCAATTACATCCTCACTAAGATGGAACTCGAAGGGATTGATTTTAAGCAGGCTTTGAAGATGGCACAGAAAGCCGGATACGCGGAAGCCGACCCTACACTCGATATATCCGGAGGGGACGCGGCACACAAGCTCGCCATCCTCATCCGGCTCGCGTTCGGCAAGGAAATAGAATACGCCGATCTGATGAAGGAAGGTATCCAGAACATCGACAAAGAAGACATTGAAATCGCCAACGAGATGGGCTGCACGATCAAGCTGATCTGCTACGCGAAAAGAATTGACGGGAGCATATTTGCTTCAGTCAAACCGATGATGGTGAGGCGGGGGAACTTGCTCTCGCAGGTCCATGGAGCGACAAACTGCGTCGAGCTTACCAACAAGTATTCCGGCCGACATTATTTCATAGGTGCAGGAGCAGGCAGCCTCGAGACAGCAAGTTCGATCGTGGCGGATATCGTCTTCACGGCCAGGTACGGCGTCGCCGTCGACAGTTCCCCCCGGTTGCACGAGCTGGAACTTGTCGACGCCGACCATTTTCAGTTTCCCTACAATATCACTTTCTCGACGGAAGATCGCCCCGGTGTTACCGGACTCGTTACCACCGCTATCGGCGAACAAAAGATCAACATCGACACGGTGAGCCACAACCGCCGAAATAAAAAAGATGCCGTCTTTTCCGTGGTTACCATGCCCTGCACGATGCATCAGATCAGGGACGCTATTTCAGCGATCAAGAAGAACTCACCCGGTTTACTTACGGGGGAACCGAAGGCAATACCTATCTTGCAGTAGAGAACTTGTGAAAGCTCGCCTTCTTCGGGCGCGATGCCGGCGGTATTCGTGACCTCAGGCTTGTAGAGTAGGACAAGGGCGCGGTGGTGTACAGGTCATGTGAGCCTAAATGTTTCTCCTCTTTCGAGCGAGTGTCCCGCTCAAGCCGACCATCGCTCCGTTTCCCTTGACCCCTCCTCAAACCGTACATGAAGTTTTCCCTCATACGGCTTTCTTGAACCTTGACCCCACCATAGGTGGGACGGGATTCTCC
>JAJZNW010000022.1 GCA_021811615.1 Bacteroidota bacterium | reverse complement strand
TTTCTTTTGCCGCCGGTGCAGCATTTGCACAGACCGGTACCATTAAGGGGAAAGTTACTGACAAGCAGACCGGAGAAACACTGCCCGGTGCGACGGTTCAAGTAGAAGGTACTGCCCACGGCGCGGCTGCTGATGTGAACGGCGACTACAAGATTACAGACGTTCCTGCCGGAAGGTATCAGCTTGTCGCGAGGTTCATCGGTTACCAGGATGAAACGATAATTGTCCAGGTACAGGATGGACAAACTTCCACTGAAAACTTCCAGCTGGCTCCCAGCGGCTACACCACGAACCCGGTTGTTGTAACCGCGATCGGTACGCACGAAGCCCGGTCCCATATGGGTACCGCCGTGTCTTCGGTCGCAGGGCAGTCACTGGTACTTTCAGGTTCGAACAACGTTATAACCGCATTAGCCGGACAAGCCCCCGGCGTATTTGCCACCCCTTCCAGCGGCGATCCGGGATCGGCTACGAGGATAGTCCTTCGCGGTATCAGATCGCTGCAAGGCGACAACCAGCCCTTGATCGTTGTTGACGGCGAGCCGGTGTTCAGCGGAACAATCGGCAGTCTAAACATGACGAACTCGAATGGTCAGGGCATGGGAGCCAACGATGTCGCGGGCGCTTCTGCGATGTCGGTTCTGAGCAGCATCAACCCTCAGGACATCGCGTCGGTTGAAATTTATCAGGGACCTTCGGCCGCTGCTATCTGGGGATCACAAGGCGCCAACGGCGTCATCGTGATAACCACTAAGGGCGGTTCGTATACACCCGGCAGGAAAGTCAATATTTCTCTCAGAAGCAATATTCAGGTGGACAATCTGTTGAGAGAATTTCCACTGCAGAACCAGTTTGGACAAGGCGGAAACGGCGCTTATCTCTGGAATTCGCCTTTCAGCTGGGGTGATCAAATCTCGGCAAGGTCGGGCGGTGCAGACGTCCTCTCATACAACTATCCGTATGCGCCGATCACTCAGAAGAACTCAAAGGCGGTCTATGATCAGGCAGGCCAGATCTTCGCGCCAGCGGTTTCTCAAGAATACGGTGCGACCATCAGCGGCGGAGATCAGAACGGCAATTTCTATCTCGATCTTGACAGGCTCGGTCAGAACGGCGTAGTCAAGGCAAACTCTTCCTATGATATGACTTCGATTCGTTCATCCTTCACGAGATCTTTTGCTCAGAATCTCACGGTAGACATCAATGCGGCTTACGTGAACAGTTCATCGAGCCGTATCGAGCAGGGCTCGAATATTTCCGGGTTGCTGCTTGGTGCATACCGTACGCCGCCGGACTTCAATAATCTTCCTTACCTTGTCAATTATGTCTCTCCCACCGGCGCGGTTACACCTGGTGTGCAGAGGACATATCGGAACGGTTCGGGAGATCCGAGTTTAGGAATGGGATATGACAATCCGTTCTTTACGATCTACCAAAATCCGACAGACGTCGCGATCGATCATTTCACCGGTTCGGGATCGCTGAGTTACCAGCCGATGAGTTGGTTGAACTTCACTTACAGGGCTGGAGTCGACTACATCGGAGACCACGAAAGCAGCGTGCTCGCTCCGTACGACGCGTCACAGCCGCTCGGACAATTAATAAAGAACTTCAACACGTCATATATGGTGAATACCGACCTGATAGGCCGGGCGACGCATGAGTTCTCCAACGACTTCTCGTCCACCCTTTTGCTCGGTTTCCACCTCAACGATACGCAGCTGCAAAACGAGGGCATAATCGCCACCACGTACATTATCCCGACAGCGCCTGCCACACTTGGCAACGCGGCTTCGTACGCTCCCGGCGAGTCGAAGATCATCACTCGCGATGCGGCCATGTACGGTCAGTTGAATTTGAACTTCTACCGGCAGTTGTTTTTCTCGCTTGCAGGCAGAGACGAGAGCTCGTCGACCTACGGTCCAGGCGCTCCCTCGCTCTTCTTCTATCCTTCGGCGAGCGTCGCGTGGGAATTCACGCAGCTCCCGATGTTCAAGGATAATTCGATAATCAATAACGGTAAGTTGAGAGCAGCCTTCGGTTCGGCCGCTGTCCAGCCCGGCGCTTACGAGACCGCCAATTATGTCGTCGCGAACCCGGTGATCGGAAACGGTTTCGGACCGGCGATAGGTTTGCAGTATTATGGCGGTGGCGTCGTCGCCTCAACAACACTCGGCAACGCAGCATTGGCTCCAGAGAAGACGACCGAGTTTGAATATGGCCTCGATTTGAATCTCTTAAAAGATTGGCTCGAGTTAAGCCTGACTGGTTATCACGATTTGACGACCAATGCTATCCTCGGCCTCAACGTGGCGCCGTCGTCCGGTTACAGCTTCATCAATTCCAACGCAGCGAAACTCAGCAACGTCGGATACGAAGCTCAGGTCACCGTCAACTGGGTCAGGACCGGCGGTTTCTCCTGGCAGACGATCGGCAACTGGACCACTAACCATAACATAGTGTACGACCTTTCGGGAGTAACGAACGTATTCCTCGAAGGATTTACAGATCCTGCGTCTGAAGCTATCCTCGGTCAGCAGGTCGGCGTCCTCTACGGCACAAGGTGGGATCGCAACGCGAACGGTACGCTGGCTCTCAACCTTGCCGACTCGACAGCTCCGGGCTATGGTTTCCCGGTTGGAGATGCCGCAACGCCTGGCGTGATAGGCGACCCAAATCCAAAGTATATCGCTTCCATTTCAAACACATTCCGTTTCGACCGGTTCACGTTCGGATTCAGATTTGACTTCCAGGTCGGCGGTCAAGTCTGGAACGGTACTGAAGGAGCCCTGTCTTACTTCGGCAAAGCTGCATTCCAGAACTGGTGGACCACGATATCGGCACAGCAGGCTACGACATTAAAGAACTATGACGGTTACACGGTCGCTCAGATGGCTCAGGGCGAAGATTGGGGAATTCCGGCGAATCAGATGCCTGCAAGCGCTGCATTCAGGAAGAACGCCAACGGCACATACTCCTTCAGAGGATATGTACATAATTTCGGCGCCGGAAACGTTATTGTAGACGAGTCTTATTTTTACGACGGTCCTGGTTCCGGTTTCACCGGCCCGTCAGAACAGTATATTCAGCCGGGTGGTTTTGTCCGACTTGCGCAGGTGTCGCTCTCTTACACCGTGCCGCTGAAGGCGATCGGTATGCAGAGCTTGCAGCTCAGCGTTATCGGCCGCAACCTGGCGCTATGGACGAAGTACGGCGGAGTAGACCCGCTGGCCAACCTGACCGGTCCCACGAACGGACAGGGACTCGATTACTTCAACAACCCAAGCGTCCGGTCTTGGATATTCTCAATCGCGCTGAATTACTAAGAAAGGGAGCAATATGAAGAAAAGTTTAACATACGTCGCGGTACTGGCGTTTTTCGGCGTGGCCCTCGTCGGTTGCACTTCGTTCACGAAGGGCTACTCCACGAACCCGTACGGCGCTACGAGTGCACCTGCTCCACAGCTATTCGCCGGATCGGAAGGTACCTTCGATGAGTTCATGGAAGGCTTCCCTTCGCAAATGGCTTCTATGTGGGGACAGGCAGCTACAGGTTCATCAAGGCAGTTCCAGGGCTATTATAACTATCAGACTTCGGCCCAGGACTATGCTAACGATTGGGCGAATGCCTACAACAGCGTCATATACAACCTTCGCCTTTGCGAGCAGGAAGCTGCGGCCGATGGGCAGAAGAACCTTGAGGGAGCGGCTAAGATCCTCGAGGGGATTCAAATGGGTAACATCACCGCACTCTGGGGTGCGGTCCCTTACTCCCAGGCAGCCGAACCGAAGGTAACCACGACTCCGAAGTTCGATCCACAGATCCAGGTGTACAGCGAAGTTCAGGCAACCCTGGATACAGGTATTGCGCTGCTTACCTCGAACGACGCAAACCTTTCCGACGACATCTTCAGCTCCGGCGGAAGCGCCAAGGAATGGTTGGAAGCGGCGTATACTGCAAAGGCTCAGTTCGAAATGCAGATGGCACGCTACGATAAATACTCCACCGCCGATCTGGACAACGTGATCGCGTGGGCGCAAAAGGGAATTACTGCCACCGATGGTTCAGAGGATATGACGTTCCTCCATACGACCGGTACTTACAACGGCGATATGAACCTCTGGTATTCTTTCGGAGTGTACGACAGAAGCGGTTACATCGATGCAAGCAAGAGCTTCATGATACCTATGCTTGAAGCCTATGGCGACAGTGCTCAGATGAACTACTACTTCGATACTTCGGCAAGCCCGGTCGATCTTAACTATAACAAGGGCTTTTCTGCCACCGCCCAGTTCCCGATCTTCAGAGCTTCTGAAACCAACCTGTTGATTGCTGAAGCTTACGCGAGAGAAGGCAAATTGAGCAGTGCGGTCACTTACCTGAACAACGCGATTACTTATAACAATAATGCGTTCGGTGACTCTACTGCGACCTACGCAGGGACTGAGGCCGCAGTCGCGACCCAGAGCGCTCTCCTGCAAACAATCTGGAACGAGGAATACATGTCGCTCTTCCCGCAGGTTGAACTCTTCAATTTCCTGAGGAGGATCAATTACCAGATCGTTTATACTTCAGGCGGGAAGACTGTGAAGCTCACGCCGACGCACGGTACTGATTTCCCGCAGCGGTTCTTCTATCCGACTAACGAACTGACTGCGAACCCGAATACGCCTGCACAGACCTCCAGTGATCTCTTCAAGAAGACCACGGTCAACTCGGTTGCCGATCCGGCGCTTACTTCGACTTACTAGGAAGTACGCCCGGTGAAGTACCGGAATTAGGATTGATCCCGTGCCGCTTTCGGCGGCACGGGATTTTTTGTCATGAAAGATATTAGTTCAGTGATCAGCCACACTTTTTTGCTTCAAACGCTTGATTAAGAGGCGGTCCGCTTCTAAATTTAGTTGAATTTCTGGAGGTAATATGGCAGAAAAGAAATGGTACAACGTATTTGTATCTGTTGAAGACGAAGAGAAGAGAGCAGAGCAGGCGGTAGAGCCGGCTCAATCGCAGCCACCTGCGCGTGTGGAGATCGGCGAGCCCCAGCTCGAACAACCGGTGGCGCGCGTCGGTGAAGAACTTCCGAGCTTCGAAGCGATATATCAGGCCTTCGGCATCAAAGAGCCTGCAAACGCATTTACGGTGTACCGTGCCGAGGAACTCTTGAAGAGTTCTCATCTCAAAGGCGCATCTACCGAGATAAGACGGAGCGCGCTTATGGTTGCCTTGGAAGCCTTGCGCATACCTGCGGAAGATGTCATCCAGGACGCCGTCAAACGCGACAAGGCGCTGACGCAGTTCGAGAAGATTGAAGAGCGAAGGCTGCGCGAGATGGAGCAGAAGAAGAGCGAAGAGAACAAGCGCCTCCAGGAAGAGATGGAAAGAATTTTCAACGAGATCCGCGAGAAGATGGAAGACAACAACAATTCCGTCAAGGAGGCTCGCGATAAGTTCCAGGCATGGCAGGAGGAGAAGGAGAAGGAAGAACAGAGGTTGTCGGGCGTCCTTCAGTATTTCGTCCCGCAGGACGTCGCAGAGCAATCTCACAGTCCTAAGCGGAGAAAAACCCCCTCAAGCCCATCCGAAAGCTGATCTCCGGATCTGAATTCGTGATTCCTCCGCAGGTGTTGACGTGCGGCCCCACAAAACGATTCTGATATATGGCGCGTGTAAAAATTCAACCCGGTGGCAAGGTACTGATTGGTTTAGTCGTTCTTGGTGCCTTGCTTTTTCTTTTCTTTGAGTTCAAACCTGCAGCCAGGAAACCGCAGTACATTGTCCCCTCCCGGCAGCCTTCGGTTTCGGTGTCTGCTCCGGCGACGCAGAGGAACGGGGTAGCAGGCACTCGCTCAGAAATTGCGGCGGCTAAACCGGCGGCGCCGATGACAAAGGGCCAATCTGCAGAAACTGGCGTACACAATTCTCCCGTTCGGATTTATTTTGCATTCAACAAATCTCATATCAATAAGAACGTCTACTGCATTTTCGACCGGGTCCAGGGCCTCGTGAGAGACCGCGGAGCGGGCGGCATCCATATAGTTGTCGAGGGGAATGCAGATTCGATAGGCGCGCCCTGGTACAACGTGAGGCTTTCGAGACAAAGGGCCGCGCGCGTCGCAGACTCTCTTTCGGCGCGTCTCGGCGTGCCGCTGAGCGATTTCACGCTCGTTGCGAACGGATCCAGAAAGCCGATAGCGTCAAACAGCACTGCCGCCGGAAGAGCGGATAACCGCCGCACTGACGTAATTATTTACCACTGATCTATCTGCCCGGCGCCTTACGGATGTGTCGTTAGCGGGTGGCTGTTTCCCGCAAATCCATTCATTTATGTAACAATAGCTTGCAGGGCTGGCTGAAATAACTTTCTGTGTCCGATATCTGACTCCCGATTCGGCCGGACTTGCTCTTACCATTTTGAGGAAATAGATGAAGCTTGGTATCATTTTTTGTCTCATCGGAATCCTTACAGTCTCCCTCGTTTACGCGCAGGATGAGTATTCCGTTCCGGCAGATAATTGGTCGTATAACGTCATACAACAGTTGCAGAACAGGGGATACCTGCTCGATCTTAGTCCCGGCTTCAAGCCATATACGCGCAGCGAAGTGGCAAAGGCTCTTATCAAGCTCAAGAAGCACGTCGATCTTTCGAAGGTTCCACAGGCAGACAGGTGGCTAATCGAGAAGCTGGAGCGTGAATATTCCTACGATATGCAAATGATGACAGCGGAAAATTCCGATCCCGATACATCCTTCGTCGGCGCGACATTCGCGGAGGAGGCCTTCGGCAACGTTGCGAAAGGGGATTATCAGACATTCAAGTACGCGAACAAAGTGGAGTTCAGACCCTTATTGAGAAGTGAGTTCGGCTTCCAGGTGGGGAATCATCTGGTTTTGTACACCGATGCTACGATCGACCAGACTTTGAAGGACGACACATTATATACCGGGTCGACGAAATTCGGACTCGACGCGCTCCATCAACAAGCTTACGTGCGATATTCCGATCCGCACTTCTATCTCACATTTGGGAGAGATTATCTCTCATGGGGATACGGCAACAACGGAACCCTGCTCGTGTCGACGACACCGGGAGCGTTCGATATGGCTTCATTATTTGTTCACACCGACGTAGTGAAGTTCAACTGGTTCGTGGCACAGTTGAATCCGATGCTCGAGTTCACATCTGACACCAATAATTATAATCCGTATGGCCCGGGGCCGACCGCTGGGCTGCCCGATCCTATGTCGAACAGGTACTTCACCGGTTCGAGATTCGAATTCAACATCGACAACAAAGTATATCTTGGAGCGTACCAGGCGGGTGTTTTCGGCGGGCCGAACGCTCCGATAGATATGGAGTTGATTAATCCGCTGCGCCTTACTTATGAAACAGAGGCGAACAATCAGAAAGATGTCAACGCATATCTCGGCGCCGACATCAGCGTCTTTTGGCCGAAGGATTTCAATTTCTACGGCGACTTTATGGTCGATGACTGGCAGGTCGACCACAAGACAAAGGGTGATCTCAAACCGAACCTGTATGCTTTCGATCTCGGGTTTCATGCGGCGAATATTTTGAAATACTTCGGAGTGAGCGGAACAGACGCAAATGTTCAATACACCATGGTTCGCAATCGCGTTTACAACGAATACAACTGGTCAAGTTTCGAGAAACTTCTTCTGTGGAACTACCCGGTGGCAAGTCCTTACGGCGACGACTTCTGGAACCTCGATCTTCGTCTCTCTCACTGGCTTACTTACTCATGGAAGCTTGGCTTCGAAGCGCAGCATCTCGAGCACGGGAGCCAGAACGTCTACGGCCCATATACAATGCCATGGATCACCGATCCTAACATCACAGTTGCCACCGGCTATGTCGAGCCCTTTCCTTACGGAACCGTGCAATCGACAAATCTCTTCGACGTATCGGTGATGTACCAGCCGCAATCGTATTTCTACGGGAAGCTGAAGCTCTATTATTCGCAGAGTCACAACTCTTCATACATACCCGGACTAAACAGGGGGCAGTTTTCCTTCCTGTTCACCATCTACTACGACTTCACGAAGAATCTCCTTTTCGATTGATTCACACGTACAGAGTGCTTAAGCTGACATCGTTGCGTTATTCATGTTAAAAGATCCCTTTCTCCGCTTCTGGGACTGCGGAGGAAGCAACCCAAACCGTGAGGATGGCTAAAACATGAAAGACAAATCAGAAGAATTATCGCGGCTGGAGGAACTCCGGAAACTTGGTGAAGTGGCGAAAGCCGGCGGCGGCGAGAAGCGCGTAGAGGAACAGCACAAGAAGGGGAAGCTCACTGCGCGCGAGCGGCTCGAAATACTTCTCGACGAGGGATCATTCACCGAGCTGGACATGTTCGTCAAACACCGTTCCCACGACTTCGGTCTGGAGAAGCAGCGATACCCGGGCGATGGTGTCGTAACGGGGTACGGTAAGATCGACGGGAGGCCGGTTTTCGTCTACAGCCAGGACTTCACGGTATTCGGCGGATCGCTGTCGGAAGCTCACGCAGAGAAGATCTGCAAGATCATGGACATGGCGATGAAGATGGGTGCGCCGGTAATAGGTCTCAACGATTCGGGCGGCGCGAGGATACAGGAAGGGGTCGTCTCGCTCGGCGGATATGCCGATATCTTCTTGAGAAATACGCTTGCGAGCGGCGTGGTGCCGCAGATCTCCGCCGTCATGGGGCCTTCGGCGGGCGGAGCAGTATATTCGCCGGCGATCACGGATTTCATTTTCATGGTGAAGAACACGAGCTATATGTTCGTCACGGGTCCGAACGTGGTCAAGACCGTGACCCACGAGGATGTATCCTTCGAGGAGCTCGGCGGTGCGGTAACGCACGCTACGAAAAGCGGCGTCGCCCATTTCGCGTGCGACGGCGAGGCGGAGTGTCTTATCGGGATTAGAAATCTTCTCTCGTTTCTGCCGCAGAATTATCGAGAGGAGCCGCCGCGACTGAAGACAAACGACAAGCCGGACAGGGAGGAGCCAGGGCTCAACACACTCATCCCTGATACGCCCACGAAACCCTACGACATGAAGGAAGTCATCAGGCTTATCATGGACGAAGGCGCATTCACTGAGGTCCATGAGCTCTTCGCGCAAAATATAATCGTCGGGTTCGGGAGACTGGATGGCCGATCTGTCGGAGTTATCGCAAATCAACCTGCGGTACTGGCAGGAGTCCTCGATATAGATGCCTCGACGAAGGCGGCGCGTTTTGTCCGCTTCTGCGACGCATTCGGCATACCTCTCCTCGTTCTCGAGGACGTCCCCGGTTTTCTCCCCGGCACCGATCAGGAATGGCGGGGGATCATCAAAAATGGGGCGAAGCTCCTTTACGCTTTTAGCGAAGCGACCGTTCCGAAAATTACGGTGATAACAAGGAAGGCTTACGGCGGCGCCTACGATGTGATGAACTCGAAACACATCCGCGGCGACATGAACTTCGCGTGGCCGTCTGCCGAGATCGCCGTTTTGGGGCCCAAAGGCGCCGTCGAGATTATTTTCAAGAAAGAGATAGAGAGCGCTACCAATCGCGACGAAGTAGAAGCGAAGCTCGTTTCTGACTACACTTCCAAGTTTGCAAATCCGTATATCGCAGCCGAGCGCGGCTATATAGACGAGGTAATTGAGCCAGCCAAGACGCGGGCAAGACTCGTCCGCGCATTCGAGATGCTCGAGTCGAAGGTCGATACGAACCCGAAGAAGAAGCACGGGAACATACCCCTTTAGAGGTTGCGCCCGGCTGTCGCTCGAGACATTGCAAAGATGACCCGCGTGATGGAAATGAAGACTTGCGCAGAAATCACACCGACCGCATGCGTCGTTCCTGCTGTTTCATTTCATCCAACCGTTCTTCCTGTACCAGTCGACAGTAATTGCCACCCCTTCTTCAAGCGACAACTTCGTCTTGAAGCCAAGCTCGGTGAGCGCTTTCTTCGGACTGCAAAGCCAGTTCTTTTGGACACCGTCGCGGGCTTTCTCGATATTCACCAAAGCAGGTTTTCCCTGGAGACCGGCGACAAACTCACCGATGCCGGCAATGGTGTATAGGACCGCGTGCGGTACTCTTGCCTTGATCGCCCACGTGTCCAGGCTCTTCGCCGCAAACTCGCCGAGCATACCCCAGTCGTAAACATCTTCGTTCGTTATGAAGTAGACTTGACCGGCAGCCTTCGGATGTTCCGCCGCCGCGATAATTCCATCGACGAGATCGTAAGCATGGACGAAGCTTAAGATCTTCCTGCCGAATCCGGACAGAGGTATGATATGCTTCTTTACGGAATCGAAGAACGCAAAGATGTCGCGGTCCCGCGGACCGTAAACCGCCGGCGGCCTTATTATGGTTATCGGGAGCGAAGACATGTTTGCCAGGCACTCCTTCTCCGCCTCCATCTTGCTCCTTCCGTACGTCGTGATCGGGTGGTACGGAGTCGTCTCATCCACAGGATCGGTTCCTGTGCCTGGTCCGACTGCGGTAAGGCTGCTCGCAAGGACGAATCTTTTCAAACCTGGATTGAACCTTGTTACTGCAGCAAGAAGGTTCTTTGTAGTCTCATGGTTGCCCGCGAAGTAGGCGCGCTTGTCCTTCGCCTTCGTCACTCCTCCGACGTGAAAGATGTAATCGGCTTTTTCAACTGCGGCACGGAGCGAGTCGATATTTCCGTAGTCTGCCTGCGCGAGTTCGACGGGGAGTCTGTCGACGTACTCGAGCTTCGTGGACTTCCTGATGAGGCATGAGACCTTGTAATCCCGGGCGAGGAGCTTCTCAACGAGATGGCTTCCGATGAACCCGGTTGAACCTGTGACAAGTGCTTTCATATTTTGCAGTCCCTTTCTGGCATCTAATTTAAGCCGGAGACCTCCATCATAAAAGCTGAATCGATGAAAACCCGGGTCGGCCACGCCGTGTCGAGATTGAACGCGTAAACGGCACGGCTTATATTGATTCATTAACTCGAACAATAACCATGGAGTAGCAGATGTCAGAAGGTCCGGCAAGCAGCAATCCTGTAACCAGTATCGATCATCTCTCCGGCTTCGACGACAAGACCGTGACGATCCGCGGTTGGGTCTACAACAAGAGGTCAAGCGGGAAGATACATTTTATACTTGTGAGAGACGGCTCAGGCATAGCGCAATGCGTGGCGGTGAAGAACCAGCTTAGTCCTGAAGTGTTCGGAATGTTCGACCTGCTGACGCAGGAGAGTTCCGTCGCCGTCACCGGCAAAGTCCATAAAGACGACCGCGCGCCTGGAGGGTACGAGCTCCAGGTCGAGGATATGAAGACCGTTCACATCGCGACTGAATATCCCATAACCCCGAAGGAGCATGGGACCGAGTTCCTGATGGACCACAGACACCTCTGGCTGAGATCGTCGAGACAGCACGCTATACTGAGGATCAGGCATCAGATTATAAAGGCGGTTCGTGAGTTCTTCGACAGCAAGGGGTTTACGCTGGTGGACTCTCCGATATTGACGCCGGCATCCGTAGAAGGTACGAGTACACTTTTCGAAACGGAGTATTTCGATCTGGGTAAGGCATACCTTACTCAGAGCGGCCAACTTTATGCCGAGGCATCGGCAATGGCGTTCGGGAAAGTGTACTGTTTCGGTCCGACATTCCGGGCGGAGAAATCAAAGACGAGGAGGCATCTCACCGAATTCTGGATGGTCGAGCCTGAGGTCGCATGGGCGGATCTCTACGACGACATGGACCTTGCGGAGGAATTCATCGAACATGTGGTTCAGACGGTATTGAAAAATTCTCCCGAAGAGCTGAAGCTGCTGGAAAGGGATGTGACGAAGCTCCAGCCCGTCAAAAGGCCGTTTCCGCGTCTCCACTACGACGAGGCGGTCGAGATACTGAAGAAGAACGGCGTGAACTTCGAGTACGGAAACGATCTTGGCGGTACCGACGAGACGATCGTTTCGGAGCAATATGACAGGCCTGTGATGGTACACCATTACCCGGCCGCATGCAAGGCTTTTTATATGAAGCGTGATCCTGAAAGGCCCGATCTGACGCTTTCGGTCGACGTGCTTGCGCCCGAGGGATACGGCGAAATCATAGGTGGAAGCCAGCGCGAGGACGACTACGATACGCTCGTCAAGAGACTGGAAGAGTTCAAGCTTCCGAAGGAGCCTTTTGAGTGGTATCTCGATTTGAGGAAATACGGTTCGGTGCCGCACTCCGGCTTTGGACTGGGGATTGAGAGGACGGTGGCTTGGATCTGCGGTCTCGATCACGTCAGGGAGACAATCCCGTTTCCGAGGATGATTTACAGGAATACGCCGTAAGAAGGATGGGAAGATGGGACAAGGTGAAAAGGTGACAAACAAGCGACCGAATTGCTGCTCCGCAAGACCAGGCATCCCGCAATTCTGTCACTTTGTCACTCTGTTACTCTGTAACTATCTAAATTCCACACGATCGGAGGACTGATGCTGTCCGTTAACGAACTGAGAAAGAGTTACGGCTCGACGAAAGCGCTCGATGGCGTCTCGTTTGACATGAAGCCCGGAGAAATATTCGGTCTGCTGGGACCGAACGGGGCCGGGAAAACCACCACGATAAGAATATCTCTCGGGATAATTGAGCCCGACTCAGGCACGGTCCTGTTCGGCGGCAAGCCTTTGACCATCGAGATGAAGGATTCTTTGGCCTACCTGCCGGAGGAAAGAGGGCTTTACCGAAAGAGCAAGGTCATAGACGTCCTCATCTATTTCGGCGGGTTGAGGAACATACCACCGGTCGAGGCGAGAGAACGCGCCACGCGATGGCTGAAGAAACTGGAGCTCTCCGCCGTGTCAAACCGGAAAGTCGACGAGCTCTCGAAAGGCATGCAGCAGAAGGTACAGTTCATCTCATGTCTTCTTCACGAACCGGAGCTCCTGATCCTCGACGAGCCTTTTTCCGGACTCGATCCCGTTAATCAAATCGTGATGAAGGATATCATCCGCGAGATGAAGTCGCAGGGAAAGACGATCATTTTTTCGACGCATCAGATGGAACAGGCCGAGAAGCTTTGCGACCGGATTTGCCTGATCAACGAGGGGAAAGTGATCCTGTACGGCAGTCTCGGTGAGATCAAGAGGAATCACGGAGACGACGCGATCCACATGGAATTTGAAGGCGACTCTTCCAATCTCAAAGAATTGGAGAACATGGCTACGATGGAAGTGTACGAGAACTACGCGGAGTTACGGACGAAGGAGGGAATCAGCAGGCAGGAATTCCTCAGGAAGGCGATCTCCCTCGTGGATGTCACGAAGTTCTCGGTGGAGGAAGCTTCACTGAATTCGATATTCATCGAAGCGGTAAGGGGTGGAAAAAACGGAGGCCGTGATGTCGCTTAAGAAAGCACTCGTCGTCGCTCGTTGGGAGTTCGTTGAGAAGGTCAAAACAAAAGCGTTCATCATTTCGCTGGTACTGATGCCGGTATTCATAATGGTGATGGCTGTTGTACCGTCGTTACTTATGAACAAGCCGGATACAACGGCGGTCAACATAGGCATCATAGACGAGACGGGGAAGATAGCGGCTCAACTCAGCGAGAGCCTTGGCGAGAAATACAAACTACCTGACGGCCTGCCGAACTACAACGTGGTTACGATTTCTCCGGTGGACAGTGCACGTGAAGAAGCCAACCGGATGGTATTGCAGAAGGTCATATCATCGTACGTTGTCATCGATACCGGCCTGATCAACTCTAGGAAGTTCGAATATGTCTCGGAGAATGTCTCGAACTTCAAGGATATTTCCCGTTTACAGTCGGCTGTCAAAGACATTCTCATGACAAACGAGCTCGAACAGCGAGGCGTCAGTCCAAAGATAGTCGAAGAAGTTACGAAGCCTGTCGAGATGGAAACCGTCAAGCTTTCAAAGGGGGGAAAGGAGGAAAAGGCGCACGCGGGTTCCGGATTTATACTTGGGTATATCTTCATAATTATTCTGGCTGTTTTTGTCCTTACTTCCGGGCAACTCCTTGTGAGGAGTGTAGTGGAAGAAAAATCCAACCGGATCGTCGAAGTCCTTTTGTCCTCGACGACGGCTGACGAAATAATGACTGGAAAGATACTCGGTCTGAGCCTTCTCGGCCTGACGCAGCTTGCGGTGTGGGGATTGATAGCTTTTGCTTTCGGAGGTCAGATGGCGGCGTTCGTCACTGTCCCTGGAAGCATCTGGTGGGAAGGGGTGTTCTTCATCCTGGGATTCCTATTTTACTCCTCGATATTTGTTATGGCGGGAGCTCCAGTCACGACGGAGCAGGAGGCACAGCAAGCGACTTCGTACGTCTCGATGCTTCTCTTCCTGCCCATCATTCTGGCAACACTCGTCGCGCAGAATCCAAGCGCCTCTTACATAAAGATACTGACACTGATACCGCTACTGACCCCGACGATGATGGCTTTCAGGATTCCGATCCAAACCCCCGACCTGTGGGAGCTCGTTACCGGTTCGGTCATATTACTTGCTTCGACGTATTTCTGCATGATCGCGGCCGGGAGGATTTTCAAGATCGGGATACTTGTCTACGGCAAGCGGCCGACTCTCAAGGAGCTGTTTCGCTGGGCGACACGCAGGAGTTAGGGGGTAAAGTCCGCATTGATCCCGTCCTTCTTGAGGTTTTTCAACTTCATCGGTGGCGCGGGTGTGTAGTGTGCAGGAGTGATCTTAGCGCTTGCCACGCGATTCACGTGCTGGCCGTCATGCTATGATTTTGTCCCCCGGAGCGCAAAAAAGGTCCACCGGTGGGCTGATTTTGTTACCTCCCCCCGCGATTTCCGGCCCACCGGGAGGGCCCTCCCCGACTGTAGTAGCTTGACCGGCCCCCCCAACCCCAATAACATTGCTTGTTACTTTCCGAAAGGCTAAATTTAGAGTCCCGGTTGCAGTTTTGGGCGCCGGGAAGAGGACTAAAAAGGAAAGGTGTGAGAAAGATACTCATTGCAATTGACGGCCCCGCAGGCTCCGGAAAGAGCACGACGGCAAAACTCGTGGCGCGGAGACTTGGGTATGTGTATATAGACACAGGGGCTATGTATCGTGCAGTGACTTTCAAAGTCCTTTCCTCCGGCGTAAAGCCAGCCGACGAGACGGCCGTAGTCGGGCTCACAAAAGCCACAGAGATCTCTCTTGTGAACGGCGGGGAGCTGAGGGTCATCCTCGACGGAGCTGACGTAACGGAAGCTATCAGGTCGGAGGATGTCACGCGCAACGTGAGTCTTGTAAGTTCCTATGCTGCCGTTCGAGAAATGATGGTCGCAAGGCAGCGGGAGATCGGTTCCGCCAAGGGCTGCGTGATGGACGGGAGGGACATCGGGACAGTCGTGTTCCCCGATGCAGAGCTGAAGTTTTACATGGTCGCCGACATTATGGAACGAGCGAGGCGCAGGCAGGAGGAGCTATCAGACAACGGTATCGAGCTCCCGATTCACCAGGTTGTAAAAGAGCTTAAGGAAAGGGATCGCAAGGACTCTACCAGGAACAATAGTCCGCTGAGGAAAGCGGAAGACGCGATCGAGCTGGATACGACAAAGTTGACCATCGAGGAGCAGGTGGAGATTATTTTGAATTATGTGCGTGATGTTACTGTGGGATCCGAAGGATCCGTTGGAAAAGAGGAGATGCAGAGAAAATGAAAGTGAACATAGATAAGAACAGCGGCTTTTGCTGGGGAGTGGTGAGAGCTATCGATTTTGCCGAAGAGGAACTCGGAAAGACGGGCAAACTCTATTCGCTCGGAGATATAATTCATAATCCGCAGGAGATCGACCGGCTGGCCGATAAAGGGCTGAAGACTGTTTCGCACAAGGATCTTGAAAACATAAAAGATGCTAAGGTACTGATCAGGGCGCACGGCGAGCCCCCTTCGACTTACGAGCTCGCGAAGAAATACAACCTGGAGATCGTGGACGCTACCTGCCCGGTTGTGACTAAGCTGCAGGAACGCATCAGGAAATTTTACGACGAAGGTTACCAGGTGGTCATCTTCGGGAAGAAGGACCATGCGGAGGTTATCGGCCTGCGCGGCGTTTGCAACGATGAAGCCGTTGTTGTAAAGTCCGTGGAGGAGGCGCTCAGCAAGGTGGACTTCGGCCGCAAGACTGTTCTTTTTTCACAGACCACCATGGACAAGCCGACATTCTACGCGATCAAGGAAGCGCTGTCCAACAAGGTTAAGGAACTCGTAGTCGGCACGATGGAAGATATCGCGAAGACATTCCTGGCGAAGGATACGATTTGCGGGCAGGTGTCGGGAAGGGACAAGAAGCTCAGAGAGTTTGCCGCGCAGAACAGCGTGATCGTGTTTGTAGCAGGGAGGACGAGCTCTAACGGCAAGGTGCTGTACGAGATTTGCAGGGAAGAGAATCCTTCGTCGTACTTTGTTGAGAATGAGAGCGAGATTCAGTCTCAATGGTTTGAAGGCACAGAAAGCGTCGGTGTGACCGGCGCGACTTCGACTCCGCAATGGCTCATGGAGAGAGTCGGAGCTGCTATTGCAAAGATGGGCAATGAAGTTTTACAGAAAGCCGCACAAACAAACTAATGTCAAACAAAACCAACACACTTCGCATCGGACTTTGCGGCGGCTTGGGCCTGACGCGAGGTGATCAACACAATAGGGCCGTGAGCAATTCGCTTTCGGCTGAATAAGGAGAGACTTAATGGCGGAAGAAGCAAAGGCCGCAGACACGATGGTAATGACAACCGGATCAGATGGACAGAACGTGGAAGAGGCAACGCCTAAGAGGAAGCAACCCAGCAAAGTGAAGCTCCTTGCCGGCGAAGATTCGCCTTACAGCGAGTCGGAACTGAAGGAGATGGTCGACCTTTACGATAAGAGCCTGAAGCAGTTCGATGCAGGAGAGATCGTAAAAGGTAGAATTATCGGACTGACAGAAAATGACGTCATAGTCGACATCGGGTTCAAATCGTCAGGGCTCGTGCCGAAGATCGAATTCCCAAATCTTAATGAATTGAAAGCCGGAGATGAGGTAGAGGTATTTCTCGACAGCGTAGAAGACCAGGACGGGCAGATAGTGCTCTCAAGGCGGCGGGCGGACTTCATAAGGATATGGGACCGCATCGTCGGCGCTCATGACAACCAGAGTGTTCTCCAGGGCACGGTATTGCGCCGCGTCAAGGGCGGACTAATGGTAAACCTTATGGGACTCGAAGCGTTCCTGCCGGGTTCGCAAGTTGATGTCAGACCCGTTCGGGATTTCGACGCCTACGTAGGGAGAACGATGGACTTCCGGGTCGTAAAGATCAACGAAGCCGCCGAGAACGTGGTCGTCAGCCACAAGGCGCTGCTGGAAGCTGAACTCGAAGAACAGAGGAAGAAGATCCTATCGAAGCTCGAGAAGGGTCTGATCCTCGAAGGAACCGTCAAGGCCATCACCGAGTTCGGTGTGTTCGTGGATCTTGGCGGAGTGGACGGCCTCATACACATTACGGATCTCTCCTGGGGCAGAGTCAATCACCCCTCTGAAATCGTCAAACTCGACCAGAAGATACAAGTCGTCGTCACCGACTTCGACGAAGAGAAGAAGCGCATCTCGCTCTCTATGAAGGCGCTCCAGCCGGAACCCTGGAAGAATATCGAAGACAAGTACCAGGTCGGACAGAAGGTGAACGGGAAGGTTGTATCGTTAACCGAGTACGGCGCGTTCGTGGAAATCGAAAAAGGCATCGAAGGCCTGATACATATTTCCGAGATGAGCTGGACCGAGCACGTGAAGCATCCGTCACAGAAGGTCTCGATGGGCCAGACCGTCGAAGCGGTAATCCTCAGCCTCGACAAAGACAACAAGAAGCTTTCACTCGGCCTGAAGCAGCTGGAACCCGATCCGTGGGAACAGCTGATCGAGAAATACCCTGTGGACTCGAAGCACAAGGGAATCGTGCGCAACCTGACCAATTTCGGCGTGTTCGTCGAACTGGAGTCCGGAGTCGACGGTCTTATCCACATCTCCGATCTGTCGTGGACCAAGAAGGTCAGGCACCCCGGAGAGCTTGTGAAGCGCGGCGATGAAATCGAAGTTGTCGTGCTCGCGGTCGACAAGGAGCAGAGAAGGATTTCGCTCGGGCACAAGCAGGCGCTGGAAAATCCCTGGGACAAATTCGAGGAGCAGTTCAAGGTCGGAAACGAAGTCGAAGGGAAGATAGTACGCCATATCGAGAAAGGCGCCATCGTGGAGCTTCCCGGCGAAGTCGACGGTTTCGTGCCTCATTCGCACATGTCACCCTCGAACCTGAAGAACTTCTCGGCGCATTTCCCGACCGGCGAAGTATTGAACCTGAAGGTCATCGAGTTCGACAAGGACGGCAAGCGAATTGTCCTCAGCGTGGCCGAGTACTTCAAAGACAAGGACCAGGCGCTGTACCACGAATTCCTGACCGCTCACAGCATCGATCCGAATGAGAAGCGCGATCGCAAACCCCGCACCGGGGAGCGCAAGCCCAAGGAGCAGAAGGAAGCTGTCGAAACCTCCGAGCCCTCACCGGCTGAGGGAAAGCCACAGGATAATCCCGAAGCTCAGTAAGCGCTCCATCATAGTCGAGCAAGTAGTCCTGCGGCGGATCGTATCCCGATCCGCCGCTCCATTTTCCACCCCGGCCATCGAAACGACCGAACTGATCTGCCTTCTCATTCGTCTATTAAACCGTTCTTGCGTCAGTAATCGCGACCAATTTCAGTCCTCAGAATATTTCTTTTCTTACTGGAGAAAGATTATGAGATTCGTGACTTACCATTTCTTTCCATGCATTCTACTATTTTCACTGCTCCTCGGCGCTGCGACCCGCGGTTTTTCGCAGCCATTGCCTCCTGTTTCCGGTTCCGGCGGTTCCGTGAGCGGCAAAGTCCTCAGCGGAGGCAAACCCGTCGTGGGTGCCACTGTAAGGCTGCTTGGGCTGGACCGTGCCACATCTACGGGCGGCAGGGGAGAGTTCACCTTCCCCGATGTGCCTGCGGGGACATATAAGATTTTTGTACGCTGTATCGGGTACGCGTCCGACACGAAAGAAGTCAAGGTTGATAACAACGAAGTCGGGCTTTCATTTTCATTGAGACAGACGGCGATCCAATCGGAGGAAGTCGTCGTATCCGCGTCGCCTTACGCGCGTCCTGCGAATGAACTGGCACAACCAGCCGAATCGATGTCGAGGACGCAGCTTCAGATGGCGCCGGGACAGAATTTTTCCCAGGAGATTTCCGATATGCCTGGCGTGAGCGTCCGTTACAACGGAGCGGCCCCGGAGAGGCCGATGATAAGGGGCCTCAGTGATAACGAAGTGCTCGTGCTCCAGGACGGGCTTCGGATGGGAGATGTGTCCACGTACGACCCCGCGCACGCTATCCCGATATTCCCGTTGAGTATTTCGCGGGTCGATGTCGTAAGAGGCCCGGCGAGCATCATGTACGGCCCCAACGCGATCGGCGGGCTCATCAACATCATTACGAATACCGTCCCGACTCCTTCGAACAAGCCATTCTCGGGCACGCTGTCGCTTGCAGGGAATACGGTGAGCGACCTTTACTCGGGATACTTCAACGGCGTTTACAGCAACAGCGGGAATGCGCTGAGCGTCTCGTTCGGCGGATCGCACGCACAGGACACGCAGATACCGCAGGGTAGTTACTTTGATGGGATCCGCAGTTTTGAATTGAATAAGATACCACAGTCCTTTTATCGTAATCAGCAGGAAGGCGTCGGCTATTCGTACACCGGAGACTTCGGGATGATCGGCGCCGGATATAAGCATTTTCAAATGACCTACGGAATTCCCGGGACGCCTCCGAATTCCGACTGGCAAATCGACCCGCCGACGACTTCGCTGATTACTCAGCAGCAGAACATGTACGAGATGCGAGGGCTGTGGGCAGTGGACGGTTCTCTACTCAAGCAGGTAAGGCTGAATGCGGATATAGTCAATTACCAGCATGCGGAGTATCCGACGGCACAAGACTCGACGGGGGTCTCCAATCCGCAGGCCAATTTCTTCAACAAGGAAACGTTCAACGCTTCACTCCAGTTGATGCACCAGCAATTCGGTTCGTTGCGGGGGACCGTCGGTCTGTGGACGGAGATCGACAATCTCAAGATCGAGGGCCAGCAGCCGCTGGGGCCCAATTCCATCACTTCGGATTTCGCCGCGTACGTATACGAAGAGTACCTTCTCGGCGCGGATACGAGGTTCGAAGGTGCGGTCAGATACGATTTCAACAATATTCAGACGCAGCCTTACGCAGCGTCGTTAGACCCAGTCTTCCAGACGCTCGATGTCTCCAGGACTCACAACGCGCTGACTGCGTCGCTCGGTGCGGTACAAAACTTCTCACAACATATTATCGGATCGTTCAGTATCGGAAGATCATTCCGGGCACCGACCGTACAGGAGCTCTTCGCGGAGGGTTCGGACGCCGCGAGCAATACTTACTCGATAGGAGATGCGAGCCTTACGCCGGAGACTGCCGTGGAATTGAATGCGTCTCTGAAAGCACGCTACAGGGACTTCTCGATTGAAGTGACACCGTTCATCAATTACATCAACAACTACATCTATGCTTACCTGACAGGCGATACGATTCAGAATCTTCCCGTCAGGCAATTCTCCGCTACCAATGCGAGGCTGTACGGCTACGAGGCATCCGCTACGGTTGAGCCTTTGACGGATATCGCGTTGGAAGCAAGCGCGAGCTACGTGAATGCGGAAGATACGAAGAACCACGTTCCATTGCCGTTCATCCCGCCGCTTCACGGCTTTCTCAGGATGACTTACCAGGATAATACATACACCGGGATTATCGAGTGGCGCCTCGCCGCTGCGCAAACCAGACTCGGACAGGGCGACACTTATACGGCAGGTTATGGCGTCGTGAACATAAGCTTCGGCGTAAGACTTGTTTCTGGCGGCCTTGTGAACAACATAAGCCTCAGCTGCGACAACCTGTTGAACCAGGTTTACCGCGACAATCTTTCTGTCATCAAAGATTTCATACCGATGCCGGGACGCGGCTTCAGACTTTCTTATGACCTGATGTTCTGATTCTTTTGAAAATTCCCTCAGGAACTCTATCGGCTTCGCTTTGTTGAATCTTATGCTCGGCCGGCGCATATTCAATTGTCCGGTCGCGTTATGATCTTTCTCCGTTAACATAAAGCAAGTGTGTCGCAATGAAATATCTATCCCACCTCTTCTTTGGTTCAATGGACATTTCGCCTGAAACCGCCTCCGTTCGGAGAGTAACCGGACTTATCCTTGCACTAACGAGTTTCGTGGCGCTTTCGGTAGCCGTTTCTTCTTGTTCGAACTCTGCAAGAAGGCTTCCTGTCATTTACAGTTTCCAGGGCCTTCATACTACATTCATCAATGAAGACAGCGCCAGGGTTGACTTCCCACAGAAGTATGCGGGAAACGTTTTTGTCATGTCGTTCATATATACTCATTGTCCTTACGTATGTCCGATGACCACCCAGAACCTGCGTACTCTTCAGGACTCACTGGCCGATCTCGGTATCAAGGGAGTAAGATTTGTCTCGTTGACTTACGACCCGAACCGCGACACTCCGCAGGTTCTAAAGGACTACGCATTGAGTCGAGGGATCAATCTATCTGATTGGGACTTCCTGACCGGTACGAAGACGAACATAGATTCCGTCCTCGATCGCGTGAGGATCAAGTACAACTTCGTCGACTCTTCTTACGTAAAGGGGAAGCTCGTTTACTTTGTCCATCATCCTGACGAATGCGCGCTGGTCGACGGTAAGGGACGGATTCGCGGTCTCTATGTAGGCAGCAAATTGAATTATGCCGACATAATCAGGGACATAAAGAGACTCAAGGGATAGACTCGCGGGGCCGGGTTCCGATTGACGAAATTCCGTAGGCGGCAAACGGGAAGGATGTCAATCGCCGATTTAGATGTCTTACGCTTCCGCGATGAAAGTAACGAAGAGCAGTAATGATTCTTCTGTGCAACGGGCAGGGGAAAGCGTTTGAGGGCTACTGCTCGGTCAGCTACTGTTGATAAGATGTAAGATTCGGTTTCCAGGGTAGTCCGGGATAAAAGCATTATTGCCCTCCATTTTCGGCAGGCGTGGTGCAAAGGGCTTTTCCTTTAGGTTGAATCCCGATATATTACGGCGTCAGGGGGCATCTCTCCAGGTGCCGGATACAGTTCCGAAACAGTAAAATCGTTGTATAAGCTTCAAGGAGGATGAAATGAAACAAGCACTATTCTCCTTCATTTGCTTTTCCTCGCTCTTTGTAAGCGAGGGGCTTGCGCAATACTACGGCCAGAGATCTCTCGAGAAGTCGTTTGAACAGAACGATTTGTTTTTCCAGCCGAGTTACATCAACCCTTATGGGATAGGCACATTTGCGCGGACGACTCCGGGACTGATCGACGACCCGTTGCTGAACCTGCAAATAAATCCCGCCTGGTTCAGCACCGACAGCGCAGATGATAATCATCTTTATGTAGACTTCCGCAACTACCGGCAGACGGCCAGTGTATACCAGCCACGGATCTATCCGATGTACACGTCGAGTGTGGCTTTGTACATTCCGCCGATCATGTATCCGTACTATCTTGTAAATTCACGGCCGGTCATCGAGCCGATCATATCTGCCGCATTCCTCACGGAACCGCTACCGTCTGATCTCCCAGCGCTTCATCTCGGAATCACTTACCAGGGGATAATGCAGGACACGAAGTATTACACTATCCCGTTCGACATTTACCAGTCTAACCTCGGGTACGACTACAGAGGGAACACCATCGCGAGCAGCTCCGCCATACCGATAACCACGGTCTCGTCGGGTGAGGACGAAATGCACCATACCGGCAATCTGTTTTCTCTTTACGCGGGTTATGAGTTGTTGCCGAATTTGAAGATAGGCCTCAATGCCGGGAGAGTTGTATTCAGCGGCGACGGGTCATACGGCAACCAGAACTACTGGGACCACTATACCTACGGCTCGGGGACATCGTTGTATTACAACATGGAGAGCAGGGATCAGAACTATAATCATTGGGATCTTTCCGGAGGCATTCAGTATGGACTAAATTCTAAGACGACCGTCGGTGTCACCGGTGGGTACCTGTGGGGGAAAGCGACGCAAAACCTGACGGACCGCGACACGTCGTACTACAGTTATGGCACCGGGAACCTCTCGACGTCGTCAGGCACTACAAGCGAAAACTGGACCCATGACGGGAGAACCTACTACGGCGGCGTCAACATCATTTCTCGCCTCAACGAAAAACAAACGTTGACATTTGTGTACCAGTACAACGGTGACAAAGTGGATATAGGATTGATGTCGAACATCGTCGACACGTCGTATTACACATATTCGTATGCTTACGACACGAACTATTCTTACAGCATGTCCAACTCGGCTTTCCTGTCGAACAGCGGCGGCGGCGGCGATCTGAAACAGTCCAGCCACAGGTTCCTTCTCTCGATGAATTGGAAGCTGGGTGAAAATTCAGACCTTACCATCGGCGGCGTCGTCAGTGTCATGAACCAGACTACGAACACACTCGAGCCCACGACGGTGAACGGCCATTCCTATTACAATTCGACGGGCAACACGTATAATTACCTATACTACGATACGACAAACCAGAATAAGGATGTGAATTGGAAATTTGTGGTCGACAGGTGGTCGCTCGATATTCCTGTTATCTTCAATCATAAATTTTCCGACAGAGTGTCTCTTCTCCTCGGACTCGACAGGCAGATGACGGCATGGAAGATGACTGACCAGACCACCGTGATCTACTACAGCGATTTTGAAAACAGCAGTTCCGGCGGGCCGATAAACAGGTCTAATTACGGTGAGCTTTATGCAGCACCAGATCAGAGCATCAGCGAGGTGAACACGACTTTCCTCGCGGGGCTTACCGTGTCGCCTGCCGAGAAATTCAACGTGAGACTTCTTCTTTCCCCGAGCGTCAGAGCTTTTTTTTCGAGCATCGCTGTGAACAATTTCCAATGGTGGATAGGGTTGAACCTTTATCCATAATCGCTTCTGTCCAAAACAATGCGAGCGAGTCTTTCTCCCAAGGCCGTCGGATCAGTCGGACGGCCTTTTTTGAATCAGATATCCGTCCTATGCGTTGAAGAGATGTAATCGATTCTCCCCGTCTCGACCCCGGCGCGAGCGGCATACTCCGGCCAGCGCTCCACGGTGGAAACGACCTTGTCGATTATCTGCTCCGCCTTCCTGATTCCATACTGCTTAGCGACAGACATAATGTCCGCCCGATTTATGGCTTCGCGTTTTCCATTGATGCTCATCTGGTGTAGATTCGTCCAGCGGCTGTTGCGGTTGTACGCCCACGTCAGATCGAAGGCGGGGGCCAGCGACCATTTCACGTCCGTGTCCATGAGGAACGCTATGTTCCTCGTATGATCGTCCTGATTTCTCGCGACAACGTTGAAAACCATCCGCGTGAACATCTCATCGAGTGCAGGATATCCTAACTGGAGCTTGTTTATCATGGCAAATACCTGCTCATAGCCATGTGCCCCGGCGACGTTGTAGTCGTAGTGAGCTAAACCGCAGAGTGACTGCATGTGCAGTTTTGTTCCGTCCTGCTTGCGGTCAAATCGCCTGGTCATGAAGTGAGCCCGGACTCCTTCCTCGAGAAGGCGGGACTCCATCATCACGATGCCTGCATCGAGCGCCATGAGGTGATAGGCATACTCGATGCGTCCGTAACCTTGCGGGTCACCGAGCATCGTATCGCTGACGCCGTCGAATTTCAGGAGCCACTGTTCGAATCCAGGAGGGGATGCGACCTGTCCCGACCTGATTTCGCCGGTCGCGGAATTCCAGGCTATCAATGCTTTCGCGCGTGCGCCGCCGGCCGAAGTCCCGACTCTTAGGATCGTGTTCAGAGCCTGTTCTTCATCTTTATCGAGATGGAGCTCGAGTGCCTTCCTGTCGTTTAACACTCTGTTAGCAAGATTTGTGAGCTCCGCTATATCGACAGGCGCCGACCTGGTTGTTTGTCTGACAAGCGCAGGCTTGAACTCAAGCGCTCCCATTCCTCTCGAGCCGATGTAACAGAGCCTTTCGACGGGACTGAAGTCATCGGAGGAACGTCCCTGGCGTGCGAGCCACACGTCGATAAGTGCATTACCGAACCTGTCGGGAAGAGAGTCGGCGAGAAGCCCGGGGAGACCACGGAACGTCTCGGGATTGAGTCCGGGGAATGAGAATATTCCTCTCTGAAGCGGAAGAGTAAGAGGGGAGATATTGTAGCCGTTCTCGATGAACGACGGGGCGTACTCGAACTCGGCTATTTGCCGGTCGGGATTCCAGGCGACGGCTCCGACCTTCTTTTCCCACAAGAAGACATTTGCTGCCGCCGGTCTGGAAGTCTTAGCCATTTCCGGTCCCTTTCCTCCGTCCCCGCCCGCCCGATGCTTGTTTGCGTTCCCGTCCGGCGAGTCGGGCCAGTTGGATCGGGCTCACTCCAGGTTCGGGGAAAAGCGCGTCCAATGCGTCGATCTTTCCGAGCGCGCGAGATACCCTGATGAAGCTCGACAGGGTACACCCGTCACCCGTCTCCAGTCTTTTGATGACGTTCAGTCCAACTCGTGCGGCGGTCGCTAGTTCGGCCTGCGTCCGATTCTGGTTCAGCCTCTCCCGTCTCACTCTTTCACCGAATTCCGAAAGGACAGCGGAATCGCTCATCGTACTGAATTCCATGATCATTCCTTTATTGTATTACTAAACAAATCAAGCGTTCAAAAGTTCGAAATCTAATTATATGATCGAGCCTATAAATAGACTGTGTCATGTAATTCATAACTAATGTAGCCTAATTAGAGATCAATATAAAATATGAAATATTAGGTTTGGTTGTGTCTAATGCTTTTCTAATGTTTAGTGTCTGTGGGCCGCGTTTCAAATCCTGCCAAATGAGATCACAGCGCATCGCATTGAAAGCTCCCGGCGAGTCGCTACCGATCCGATCCACAAACGGTCATTCGGGTTCCTCTTCTGATCTTTATGGAATTCATTTCCTTCGGAATAATTTCCGGAAGACCTATTTGGGAGTACCGTCAGATGTTTCTGAACCCCTAATGAATGTATTGAAGAACGTCAGCGTCCGAATGGGCGTTATTAATTATGAGATCCGGCAGAGATGTTTTTCCTTTCGAACAACTATGAGCATATTACCAATGAAGGGAATCCTATTGAACGGCACTATCCAATCAGAGTCGTGAGCGAAACGTGCATCGCGTGTACCGGGTCGGCATCTAACCATCAGGGTAAAATCGCGGTGACGTTTTAATGTTAACAAAATCAGGAACGGTTGTGAAAAGTATATTGAAATATTCGGTGATGTTGCTTCTCCTCTGGGGGAATTCATTTGCGTTCGGGCTGAACGACAATCACGTAAAGGTGGATTTGATTCCGGGGGTAGCCACAATACAACCGGGCAAACCGTTCTGGGTGGCTGTTCGTCTCGAAGTCACACCTGGCTGGCACATCTACTGGAATAATCCTGGCAACTCCGGGTACGCCACGTCTGTCGCCTGGAAACTCCCGGAGGGATACAAAGCCGGACCGCTTCAATGGCCCTACCCTGAGAAATTCGAGTTTGAGGGTCTCGTCAACTACGGTTACGAAGGGACTGCTTATCTTCTGACACAAATTACCCCATCGAAAGATGTCAAGCCGGGAACGTCGGTCGCACTGAGTGCGGATGTCGGCTGGCTGGTTTGCAAAGACGTCTGCATGCCGGGGCATGCGAACGTATCCGTCGATATGAAAGTGGGGACAGGACCGGCGGAGCCAAGTACGCCCGGTTCGAAGCTGATTTCTCAGGCCCGTGCCATGTTGCCCGTGGACAATTCGGGTTGGACATTCGATGCGACAGTAAACAAAGGCGTACTTCAGATTCGGGCTCTCAAGCCCGTTTGGTATAAAGGTGAGATCAAACAAATTACTTTCTTTCCTGACAAGGCGTCGTTTTTCATTCAAGCTGATTCTGCCCAGGTCCTTTCCAGGACAACAGGCGGATATGTCCTGTCGATGCCTCTCGACACGTCCAGCTATCACGGCCAGGATAGTGTGAGCGGTGTCCTGGTATCCGATTCGGGTTGGCGGGGGGCTGGGTCTGAGAAAGCGGTTTCGTTTATGTCACGGCTCTCAGGCGGACCGCGTATCGGTACGCCGACAGTGCAGTCGTCCTCCGGCGCCGGCGAGCTGCTGTTGATGCTGGTGTTTGCCTTTGCAGGCGGGGCCATACTGAACCTCATGCCGTGTGTACTCCCTGTCCTTTCTCTGAAAATACTCGGCTTCGTTAAGCAGGCCGGCGAAGAGAAGAAGAAGATCATAAGGCACGGCGCTGCATTTACGACCGGGGTCGTCGCGTCTTTCTGGATACTCGCGGGACTGCTGCTCGTTCTCCGCGCGGGAGGTCAATCGCTCGGTTGGGGGTTCCAGCTGCAATCGATAGGGTTTGTGACGATACTCTCCGTTTTCCTTTTCCTTTTCGGTTTAAGCATGTTTGGGGTCTTCGAGATTGGTGTATCGCTGACGACGGTGGGTCAGAATGTTCAGGGAAGGTCGAGCTATTGGGGATCTTTCATCAGCGGCGTCCTTGCGACGGTTGTTGCGACTCCCTGCACGGCGCCTTTCATGGGCTCGGCACTCGGTTTCGCTCTGAGCCAGCCTGCCTATTGGTCGATACTCATATTTACTTTTCTGGGGCTCGGGATGGCGACTCCGTATCTCGTCCTGACGACTTCACCGGCGCTTCTTCGATTCGTCCCGAAGCCGGGTGCTTGGATGGAGACCTTGAAACAGTTCATGGGATTCCTTCTGATGGCGACTGTTCTTTGGCTTCTGTGGGTGCTGAGTCAGCAGGCTGGCGCCCAGGGAGTGATGCTCCTCCTGGTGAGTCTTCTCATTGTCGGTCTCGGTGCATGGGTATATGGAAGGTGGGGAACACTTTACAGATCCAAGCTTACCAGAAGGATCGCGCAAGCTCTCGCCATTCTCGCTCTTGCGGGTGGCCTGGCATTTTCGCTTCAGAATATCTCGCCGAGAGCTTCCACTGAAGGATCGGCCGAGGCAAGCATAGGAAGTATCACCTGGAAGCCGTTCAGTCCGGAACTGGTGGCGACTCTTCGCAAAGAGCGGAAGCCGGTATTCATCGACTTCACTGCCGCGTGGTGTTTGAGCTGCCAGGTCAACCAAAGAGTTGCTCTCAGTTCACCCGAGGTGGCGGCGGCGTTCAGGAAGAAGGGGATAGTCGCGGTCATGGCCGACTGGACCAACCAGGACCCGGTGATAGCGAAAGCTCTTGCCGCGTTCGGCAGGGAAAGTGTGCCGCTTTATGTCCTTTATCCTCCGGGTGCCGACTCGAAGCCCGTGATACTTCCGGAGCTGATCACGCCAGGTATAGTCACATCTGCGATCGATGGCATAAAATAGCCGATTCGATTTGTCGTCGCCGACTTATTACGGCCGAACGAATGATTCCATGACGGTCCTGGTTCCATAATCGTTTTTCATAGCGAAGCATGTCTGGTTTTCCGGATGACGCAATGATGGCAGGGAGTATTTCTATGTGGTTGCCAATTCAGGAAGCTGTAGCTAACTTCTTTGCAAGGTATCAAAAAGGGAAAGGATACTAGTCATGGCAAGAAATCTACTGGTTGCGTTATCGCTTTTGCTTGCAGCTTCGATTAGCGCGAAGGCACAGTTGACTGCACAGGAAGCCGTCAAGGAAATGACAAGAGGAATCAACTTAGGGAACTCTCTGGATGCATACCCCGGAGGCTGGACGTCCTGGGGGAACCCGCCGATGCAAGAAAGTTTCTTCGCCGATCTGAAGAAAGCCGGTTTCAATGCTGTCAGGATACCGATCACATGGGGCTATGACAACCGAACAATGACCGAACCTCCCTATACGGTCGACAGTACTTTCATGGCACGCGTCGATTCGGTGGTAACTTGGGGGCTTGACAACGGTCTGTTCGTCATCATCAACGCCCATCATGAGATGTGGCTTAAAGATACGCTCGCGATAACCGCCCCGGCAGACACGGCGTACGCAGATTCGGCGATCGCGCGCTTCGATAGCATATGGAGCCAGATTGCCACGCATTTCAGGAACAAGTCCGACAGTCTGATATTCGAAATCCTAAATGAGCCTAACCCTGCGCCGGAAGCCGCCGTGAACCGGCTAAACGCGCGAGTCCTGAAGATAATCCGGCGTATCAACCCGACCCGCCTTGTCTCGTATTCCGGCTATATGTGGTCGGGGGTCGCACAAATGGTCACAGCGCAGATCCCTGATTCTTCGGATAAGTATCTGATCGCATATTATCATTCATACGATCCGTGGCCATTCGGACTTAACGGGGGCACGACTTCAAATACGAATATCCTGACTACCATAAAGTCTGAGATGAGCCAGGCCACTGCCTGGTCAAAGAAGACCGGCATCCCGGTAATACTCGGCGAGTACGGTTTCATTAACACGTGTGCATATAACCCCCGAATGTATGCCTATGCCACTGTTGTGGATCAGGCACAGCAGCAGGGGGTTGCACCATTCGCATGGGACGATGGAGGGAGCTTCACGATATTTTACAGGAGAGCAGGGACCTTCAACGAGATAAAGGATATACTCGTCCACACATATCCGCAGTCCCCGACTAACCTGAGTATTTCCGAGTATCCCGGCGGCCCGATCGAGTTGCAATGGAAAAACAGGGATCCCGATAGCGACAGCATCACTGTGGAGCGTGCAGTTGGCGGTCCCCCGCAAAAGGGAATTGCCAGCGCGGATTTTGCCAATTACAGAGAGCTCGGTCCGGGAGATTCGACCTTCATCGACGACAGCGTTTCTCTTGGGTCGACATACTACTACCGGCTGAGTCTCACGACGAAGGACTCTACTGTCATGCAGTCTTATCCTATCATGCTGAAAGACTCATTAATAACAGCTGTCGCGCAGGTCAACAATCCGGTTTCTTTCAAGCTGTTGAACAACTATCCGAACCCTTTCAACCCGACCACGGTGGTCGGTTATTCCATTCCAGAACGAGGGTGGGTGACGCTGATTGTCTATGACGTCCTCGGGAGAAGAGTGAGAACTCTCGTCAGTGGATTCGAGAACCCCGGAACTCACGAAGTTCAATTTGACGGTGCGGGCCTTGCAAGCGGTGTGTATTTCGACAGGCTGGAATATGATGGGAGAGTCGCCGGTGGAAAGATGATCCTTATGAAATGAGAATACGTTATAGTATCCAGGCAAGTTATCTTTAGGAAATGCAGCTGACCGGGGGAATTGAAAGAGTGATGACCTCCGGGTGTTTGCTGGTGTCGGATGGTGCGACATTCGTTAACGGGCGAGGGTATGCGAGATGGATATTGTTGAGATCGTTTGTTCGAAGGAGCCTCAGCTTTTTATCAATTTTGCTGAAAGCTGGAGCTTTGAAAAATTTCCGACGGTCCGGGCTATTGGCAACGCAGGCCTTCTCAAGGGGGACCTGTTCGCTTTGTTCTGTTCAAGGAGGTGTCCGGGGAAGGTAATTAGGAAGAGTCACGAATTTGCTGAAGACCTTCGAGCGAAGGGGATACCGGTCATCGGAGGTTTCCAGACTCCTGTCGAGAAAATGTGCCTGGAAGTGCTGATAAAAGGCGCACAGGCCGTCGTGGTTTGCCCGGCTCGAGGGCTACACGGGATGCGACTCACTCCGGAATGGAAAGGCGCAATTGAGGAAGGTCGAATGCTCATCATGTCGCCATTTTCCGCGAGACAAAAGCGAGCGACGAAATCTGTTGCTGAACTGAGAAACCGGTTTGTCGCTGCCGCGGCTGATAAGGTGTTTTTTCTCCATGCATCCCAGAACAGCAGGACGCTCGCTCTTGCATGTGAGCTTCTGCAGGAAGGGAGGGACATCAGCACATTCGATCTTAAGGAAAACGAGAATCTCATAAGCGCGGGGGCGGAGAGATGGAGAGGACGGTGGTAGGATACGAAGTAGGTAGTATGTAGTAGGCAGTAGGAAGTAGGATTTGACTCTGACGGGTGAGGGACTTATAATCGAAACGCTATGAAAAAAGGAAAAATTATCCTGGCGGGCGGAGATGTAGTTACTCCGAGGAAGATCCTTAAATCTTCGGTCGTCTTGGTCGAAGACGGGATCATCAAGAGAATTGCGAAGAGAGAAAGCGCCGGCCCTCATCCGGGAATTTCTACAATCGATTGTAGGGGGAAACTGGTATTCCCAGGATTCTTTGACGTTCATACACATGGGGGGGCCGGATACGATTTCAAAGATGAAGATGAAGGCGCATACAGGGCCCTTTCCACTTATTACTTCAGTCACGGCGCTACATCGGTTCTTGCAACGCTAGTACCTCTGCCGCACGGGCTCCTGGTCACGGCAGTTCGAAGGCTGGCGGAGTACCTGAAGCGTCAAAACGGCGATTCAAACATTATGGGTATCCATCTCGAGGGCCCTTATATAAACAGGGCTATGAGCGGCGGGAATAAGAAAGAGTACATTGAAGAGCCCGATCTTCGAGAGTTTAGAAAAGTCATAGAAGCCGGGGAGGGATTCATAAAACTAATCACGGTCGCCCCTGAACTGAACGGCATTGATGAGATAATATCGGAAGCGGTGATGGCGGGAGTCGTGGTTGCGGTCGGCCACTCGAATGCGGATGCCCGGACCGCGGCGAAGGCCGTCGACCTCGGCGCGAGCCAGGTGACACACCTATTCAACGCGATGCCAGGTTTGCACCACCGGACGCCGGGGTTTCTCTCTGAGGCGCTTGTCTCCGATGCGCTCGATGCTCAGATAATCGCCGATGGAATCCATGTTCATCCGGATATCATGAGGCTCGCATTGAAGATAAAATCTCCTGACAGGGTACTTCTAATCACTGACTCCATGCGCGCAGCCGGCTTGCCGGACGGGGACTACGACTCCGCCGGGAACATCGTCAACGTTGTCGGCGGCATTTCACGGATGGCTGACGGGACTCTTGCCGGGAGCACGCTGGGATTCGAAAAGGGGGTGGCGCTCGTCGCAGGTTTCGATGGCGTCGGTCTTCCGGAGCTTTCGCGAATGGCGTCTACTAACGCGGCGCGATCTATCGGTATCGACGGCCGGACCGGGAGCCTGGAGGAAGGGAAATCAGCAGATATCGTTGTCCTTGATAACGATTTCAGGGTCTGGCTGACCTTGAAGGATGGAGAGGTAAGGTTCAGTGGTAATGAAAGAATGGTGGAATAATAATGGTGGATTGGTGGATTAGATGGCGGCGATCTGTGGTCGTGAAAAGCCGGCGATAGCAGGTGACAGCATCTTCTTCCATTATCAGTGAACGGGCCTCGAAACATACCCGGATGCTGCGTGAACCGCCGTTCGGAAAAAGGCTTTCTGAACATGCTGTCCCGGTCTTCAATCCGCCGATGGCGCGGCAGGGACGGACCAAGAGCGAATACAATCGCGCTTGAAAGCGGAGCGAATTATCACGGCTAAAGCTTGAGCGTGTCGGGAGGATAAATCAGGCCTTTGATTTTTCCGGCGTGTCTCTTGACAAGTGCACTGGAAGTTTTAGTCAAATGGACAGGGACAAGGTTCTTGGCGGCGGTTTCCTCAAACACTCTCATCAAATCGCTCCATGTGGAATGGCCCCACAGGTCGGCTGACTTCCTGTCTTTGTCCGCATATGTCAGCTCGTGAATAAGGTAATCGACTCCTTTCGCGCCCTCCGCAACTTCTTCGGAGTAGCCGGTATCACCGCTGTAGAAGATCGTTCGCCCTCGGTACTCTATCCTGTAGGAAGTGCATGGTATGGTATGGCGCGAGTGGAACACTTTGACGAAGTCGGTATCTCTGTCTTCAACGAAATCCGTGTTAACGTCGATTTGCTCTAAATACCATTGCGGCGGAGTGTAGAGAATGTGTGTTAGTCTTTCGGTGTTCTTTCTGATCCCATTAGGGCCGACGATCGTCAGCCGGTTCTTAGCTTTATAGATCGACCTGTACCACAGGAGTTCGGCTACGCCCGCGTAGTGGTCCAGGTGCATGTGTGTGATAAAGACAGTCCTGATCCTATTCGGGTCGAGCTTTCTCTCGAGGAGGGCCTCGAGCGAGTGTGGTCCGAAGTCGAAAGCATATTTATCGTCAAGAATGAAAGAGACATTTCTTTCGCCACGTACGAGGTTTGAGCTCCATTTTCCGAGAAACTTGATGTCCATCGCGTTCTTCCAATTAATTGCGAACTAAATTTAACTCACGAACCGGTTATCTCCTCCAGAGTCCGTCCCTTGGTCTCGGTGCCCAGGAGAACTGTCGACAGGAGCCCGATGACCGAAAATGCGAAGAAGAAAAGGAGCCCGTATCCGAGGCCTGCAAAAGCGACTATTTGCGGAAAGCCGACGAGTCCGAGTATCGCGCCGATCCTGCTCACCGACGTTCCCCATCCCTGTCCCGTGGCTCGGATTGACGTCGGGAAAAGCTCCTGAGGGAAAATGAAATCCGTCCCGCCCGGGCCCCATGTCTGGGTCAGTTGGAAGAGTATATACATCGAGGCGATTACAAGCGCGAAGCCGCCCGCAGTAAATGCCGATTTCGGCACGTCGATGGCTACTATGGAAAGCACGAGCAGCGACACACTCATCCCGGCGAAGCCGAGTATCGTGACCGCCATTCGTCCCCACCTGTCGACTGTAGCGATACACAGGAGACTTCCGATGACGGCTACCGAAGCGAATACCGCCGAGCCGAGGATGGCATTGCTGTGACTGAGTCCGAAGATGGTAAGGATCGTCGGCGTGAAGAGTCCGATACCGTAAAATGCGACATCGTAGGAAAACCAGAACAGCGCGACGAAGAGTGTCGAACGGATGTATTCCTTCTCGAACAGGGTGAAGATCGACGCCGTCCTGCCCGGTGATCTTGCGACACTGCCTTCTCCCCCGGTTATTTCCTTCAAAACCGATTTAGCCTCTTCGGTGCGGCCAGCATTGGCAAGCCACCTCGGCGATTCGGGGACAGACCTTCTGAGGAAGAGTACGACCAGAGCCGGTATCATTCCAATCGCAAACATCCACCGCCAGGAATTCACGCCGAGCGGCAGGAGTAGGTATCCAACTATGAACGCGATTGCGGAGCCGACCCACCACGCCGACACGTTCACCGCAAGGAGCTTGCCGCGAGACTCCTTCGGAGAGAACTCCGATATTATCGTAGTGCTTATGCTGTAGTCGGCTCCGATCGCCAATCCCAGTATGATCCTGAACGCAAGAAGCGACCAATAATTGTCTGCGAGAGAGATCGCTGCTGTGAAGGCCACGAAGACGATCATGTCCCAAAGGTACATGAATTTGCGACCTCGCTTGTCGGTCACGTAACCGAAGACAATAGCCCCGACGAGCATGCCGATGGTTGTTGATGCGGCCATCAGGCCTTTTCCGAGAGGCGTCCTGGCGAAGCTGAAGGAAGGGAGTGCGGTGATGATCGTCAAAGCGACCCCGATGATTGAGATATCGAAACCGTCGAGGAAGACTCCGACGGCAGACAGGGCAGTGATCTTGTAGTGTATCTTTCTGAGCTGCGAGCCGTCGAGTGCCGCGTATGATGTCCCGGACATTGTAGTACTGCTCCTGATTATGAGTTGTTTACGGGTTGCCCGGTCGGGTGGTATCGTTCACAGGAACTCGTTCACGCATTCTAACCTACACAAGGCCATTTCGCAAATTATTTCTTAGTTAACCCTTCGCTATCCTTCTTAACAAGCGGCTGCCATTTATCCGAACCGTGAAAGCGTGCGCTCCTGCAGACTGGCATTCGAATTGTACGAGTCCGATGTTGAGTGCCCGCGAAACCGGGTGCTCCACGCACCGGACCAGGAAGTAAGAATGGAGCATCAGCGCACTCGCGGTACTGCACGCGTCGTCGGATTCAGAATTTATACAATCCGGAAAACTTTTAACGCAGACTTAACCGGGATTGGCTTGGCACTTAAAACTTGTACACTAGATTTGAGATGAAGTCGTATACAATGTGCCGAAGATCTTGAACAGGCTGTCTGCCAGCAGTAGTTAGGCTCACGGAAGGACGATGCGTCCCAGAACGGCGGCAAGTGCCCGCAGAACGGCACGACGGATAAGGACTTCGTCCGGGAAACAACCGACACTGAATTCTGAAGTGTCAATTCCATGGAAGCGGCGCGGTTTGCCGGGATAAGTCCATGGGATTGAGATAGCGAAGCTTTGTGCCGTCAGACAAGCTTGTGCGTTCAATGTCGATGCAATTTGTACCACGTAAGAAGGAATAAGATATGAGGAATAAAAGGCTTACCGTCTTTTGCGCAGTTGTAATGATAGCTCTCGTACCTACTTATGCACTGTGCCGCGCGGCAGGAAGGATGTACGGTAGAGTCATCGACGCCCAGACCGGTGAATCGTTGCCGGGAGCCAATGTGCTGATCGAAGGGACCAGTCTGGGCGCAGCTACAAATCTGAACGGACGTTACACAGTCCCGAGCATCCCACCGGGCTCCTACACCGTTCGCGTGACCTACGTGGGCTACAGATCCCTGAGTGTGAAGATGAAGATTGCCGGCGGCGAATCGCTCAAGCGGGATTTCAAACTTGAAGCTGTGGCAGTTAAAGGGAAGACTGTCGTCGTCACTGCACAGGCAAGCGGCCAGAATGCGGCAATCAACGAGGAGTTGACATCCGCGAGGATTATGAATGCAGTATCGGCGGCCAGGATCAGGCAGCTTCCCGACGTCAACGCAGCAGAATCCGTCGGAAGACTGCCCGGAGTGTATCTCGTGCGGCAGGGAGGAGAAGGCACCGAGCTTGCGGTGCGCGGATTGGCGCCGCAGTACAACGAGATCATGATCGACGGCGTACAAATGGCGCCTACGAGTTCCAGCGACCGCAGCGTCAATCTGTCTATGATCTCCTCGAGCTCTCTGAGCGGCATAGAGCTGTACAAAACTGCTACCCCCGATATGGACGCGGCATTTCTTGGCGGCGTCGTGAATTTCCAGCTCAGGGAGGCAAAGCAGAATCCTGAAGGCGGACCCGAAGTCGGGCTGAACGCGCAGGGGAGTTACGATAACCTTCAGAATTCCTACGATAATTATAAACTTAGTGGAACTGTCGGTGACAGGTTCTTCGCAAAGAAATTCGGAATCCTCGCACAGGTCATTACGCAGAGAATCGATCTAACTTCGGATCAGTTCGGCGGCAGCTACAGCATGTTAACCAAAAACATCGGTGTGCCGAACCCGATATCGCTCGACAATTTCACGCTTACATACGCACCGAGTGAACAGCAGCTCCTCGATGCGACCGTTGTAATGGATTACAGGCTGCCGGGCGGCAAGATCGATTTTATGAACTTCTTGAGCAGGGGGTTGACGAAAACTGTGGACCGGACTCAGAGCTATAGTATCCCTCCTGTGGGGAGCAATGAGATTACTTACGGTGCCTCCTATTCGCCCGACAGGCGTGACGTCGCCACCAACCTGTTCGAGTTCAAACAGGATTTCACACTGGTGAATATCGATTTGAAGCTTTCTCACTCTTACTCGGATGACAACAACACAGGAAACTGGAGCGCCGGCTTTACACAGAGTTCCGTCGGGTTTCCCGTCAATTCCAGCAGCGTCGACCCGTCCCTCGTTGCCAGGGACGCGATCGGACTGGTACAGCCGTCAAATATGGACTTCCACTCAATCACCGCTTCCAGCAGTTTCAATAAATCAAATGAATCTTCAGCTTCACTGGATTTGGACAGGAATTTCACGCTGTCCGATCTGGTTTCCGGTCAGCTGAAATTCGGCGGGATGTATAGGACGACGAACCGGTATTATGGATACAACTACGGAAACGGCGTTCTCGACGCCAGTCCTTCTTTCGGACCTGGGAGCGCGATTCAACAGGTGCTCAATCAATTTCCGTGGATGACTAAGCCGCCTTACAATTTCACAAATAATTCCCCACTTAATTTCACAGCCTATGAAGACCCCTCGTTCAGCTATGGAAACTTCCTTGGTGGAAATTACCCGCTTGGAGTCCCTACCAATGTAGGCTTGATGTCACAGACGGTCAGTACCGTCGTCAATTACATGCTCTCACGTGGATACGTCCTGGCAGGAGCTTTCAGCCCGGATCCGTACCAAAGCGACGCGAGCAATTATACGGGAAATGAATACAGGAGTGCGGGATACGTGATGGCCACTGTCAATATCGGGCCGCAGCTAACGCTCATCCCGGGCGTGCGCTACCAGGGGCTCGAGACGAAGTACACAGCGGCCCGCTATTACGATGCGAGCGTGCCCAACCCTTACCCGAGGCCGCTGCAGCATACAGACACCACGTTCACGGAGTATCACGGCTTCTGGCTGCCCGACGCCATCCTGACATACAAGCCGCTGTCATGGTTCCAGGCGAAGGCATCATATACGAATACGCTGGCATATCCTAACTTCAGCGATATAATCCCAAGGATCGACGTTTTTGTCGGTTCGACTTCGGTGATATGGAACAATTACGCGCTGAAGCCTGCGCACTCTCAGAATTACGACCTCGCATTCTCAGTCTACAACAATACCATGGGACTATTCTCGGTCGACGGCTTCCTGAAGCAGATTGACAATTTTATATTCGCGCGAACAAGTCACATCTCGAATCCGGCGTTGTATCCTGGCGTTCCTCCAAGCGCAAAAGCATACCAGATTTCCACGGACGTTAACGATCCGCACCGTGTGAACCTTTGGGGAACAGAGTTGGACTGGCAGACGCATTTCTGGTATCTCCCTTCCGTCCTGAGCGGTCTGGTCCTGAACGTAAACTATACTCATATTTTTTCCGGAGCGAAGTACCCGTATACCATTACCCGCCCCGGGGTCTACCCGACCTTCCAACCGTCGTACGTCGATACGTTTTACACTGACAGGCTGCTTGACCAGCCGGACGATATTGTCAACCTGTCGGTGGGTTACGATTACCAGGGATTTTCAGCCGTTGCTTCGATGATCTACCAGTCGAATGTCTTCAACGGGACAAACTTCTGGCCCGAACTTCGCTCGTACAAGAGCAGCTATCTTCGCTGGGACGCGGTCATCAAGCAAGATCTTCCATGGTACAACATTCAGGCTTACCTGGATCTCAATGACCTGAACGGTGCGAGCGATATCTATGTAGTCCAGGCCAACGGATTCCCGACTTCACAATCGTCGTATGGCATGACTGCGGATCTTGGATTGCGGTGGAGTCTCTGATTACGGGTTGACATCCGCGAGATTATGAAAGAGAGAGTGAATGGAGGTGATGAGAGGCCAATTTAGATGATTAACCCATACCAGGGGATGAGTTGCCCTGAAAACCCGGGATTGCTGTTCCCGGCCGTAACACAACGAAAAAGTCAAACAAGAGGAGAAAAATAATGAAATCTGTACGAATCGCCTTGCTGATCGCAGCGATATCGATGCTGTTTGCGGTTCCGAGGAAATCTTTCGCCCAGGCCGCATCGGACACTATGTACGTCCCGCCGCTCAATGCGCATGGGCAGCCTGACCTGTTCGAAGTGATTGCCGGCGACACTACGTCTACCGGCCAGCGGAAAGATCCGAACCGCGTCTACGTTTTGTATGAGGATGGTCCCGCCGATACGGTGTACTATCTCGACAACACCATAACGATGAACCAGTTTTATAACCTCAACATAGTCGGGAAAATAAATCCGGTGACAGGCCATCCGCCGGTGATTGAGCCGATAGTCAACGCGGACAACACCACCCCCGATCCGTTCATCGCCTGCGATACCGGCAATGTGTCGTTGGACGGTGTGTATTTGCTCGGGGAACGCCCGGATAGCGTCGCCATAACAAGCACGCTCATCAGCTCTACGGGAAATTATACGACGATTCGTCTGAATCATTGCATCGTCGATAACTTCTACGGAGGCAACACGAACCTCACCTACCATGAGGGCGTTTATGACAACCTCTTCGTAACGAACTGTGAATTCAGAAACGTACAGAGTTACATGTGGCCGAAGGGCGCCCTCTACTGGGAGCTGACCAAAGGACCTGTCGACACTCTCTGGTACGAGAACAATACCTTCTTCTGCGTCAACGGAAGCTATTTCGGCTCGAACTGGTACGCAGAGTACATTCGCTTCGATCACAACACGTGCTTCCTCGGCAGCGGCCCGCCTATGAAAGTCCAGCAGGCCGTCAACGAGGATATCGAGAACAATATCTTCTACGGACTCATAGCGCACGCAGGCGATATGACCCAGGACACGACGAACCAGTTCGGCGGCAAAGTCGACTATCCGAACATCGTGGTTCTCGATACACTCGGCGCTCTGACCCAGCCTCCCTTCAATCTTACCGAGGCAGACAGGCATGTGAATGTAATGAACAACGCATACTGCTGGCCTTCGGCACTCGTTAATTTCTGGACTTCGTACAACGATACCACACACGACCCGCTCACGCCTCCTGTGTTTATGGATTCCACAACGCAGTACCTGTTTGCACACGAACCGGGCGGCTCGCACCTGGTAGCGGCGAATAACGACAGTGTCAACCCGGGTTTCTCTTCAACCCTTACAACTCCGGCGCTTGCGGATCTCGTCAAATACGAAGAGCTCATCTGGTCCAACAACGATGCGAGCGATTACTTCTGGACTCAGCTCCCGACGTATCCCGGCAATCTCTTCGCCGGCGTTCCCAAGAACTGGGCGCAGACACAGGGTTACCCGGTACCTGAAAATCTCACTTACTCGGACAAGGCTCTCCTGACGGCAGGGACGGACGGGAAACCGCTCGGTGATCTCAACTGGTATCCAACGGCGACACCTGTATACCTGGTCCACAGCGATGTGCCGACCAGGTTTGCGCTAAGCCAGAATTATCCGAACCCGTTCAACCCGACGACTGAGATCAAGGTCACGCTCAATCGGCCCGGGACGATGAGTCTTAAGGTGTACAACGTCCTCGGTGAACTCGTCGATGTCGTAAGCCAGGGCTATAAAGCCGCTGGTGCGTATATCTTCAATGTGAATATGGACCGATTCGCAAGCGGTGTCTACTTCTACAGGTTGCGCGAGGGTTCATCCTCAATTACCAGGAAAATGCTCCTTCTCAAGTAAAATCATCGGAAGACCGGAATGGCCCAAGTTGACTTGAGGCCATCCCGGTCACCTGTTTATATTGTCAGAGCGACAAAGCAGGATTAAACAGGACGACTTCTGATGAAAGCAGGAATGAATATGTTCAAATTGCACCAGGTTGGAATTCTTATACTAGTTATCTTTGCAAGTTCAGCCTTCGCGGCCGCCGGGAATTTGATGGTGCCTGATAGTTCTATCGGGGCCGGCGAGCTTTGGTCCGAAAGAGCAGACAGTGCCCAGTCGACGCTGGACAATGATTTCTGGTTTCCACTGGGGGAAATCTACTTCTCAAGTTCCAGCCGCAGCGAGACGAGGAACTACTGGTGGCAGGCGCACGCGATGGATGCTTTGGTCATGGGATATCGCCGGACCGGGAGTTCCTTCTATTCTTCCAGGATGAGTTCTTTGTACCAGGGCGTATACCATTCGGGCGGGTTTACCGACAGCTACTACGACGATATGGAGTGGATGGCGCTGGCGTTTCTGAGAGCGTACGAGGTGACGCACGATGCGTACTATATGTATGAAGCGAATTCGCTTTGGCAAACGATTCAGGGTGGCTGGAGCGTTTTCCCTGGCGGGGGAGGTTTTCAATGGAGCACGAAGGTAATGTATAAAAATGTTCCTGCCAATGCGCCCGCCTGCATATTGGCGTGTAAGCTCTACAATGACACGGGTGACACGGCAGATCTCTCCTGGGCCGAGAAGATTCACGCCTGGATTGCCGGGAATCTGGTCAATCCCCAAACAGGCATAATCCTGGACGGCATTTCGTACCAGGACTCCGTCGGAACTCCGAACTACGGATCTTATTCTTATAACTACGGCACATATCTCGGCGCATCTCTCTATCTCTACCAGATCACAGGAGACACAACTTATTTGCACGAGGCAGAGAAGGAAGCGGATGTAGCCGACACATTGTTTGCCACCTCTGACGGTATACTTCGGTCCGAAGGAACCGGCGACGGCGGTTTGTTCAACGGTATCTATGTCTACTATCTCGCAAAACTGATCCGCCAGCTTTCCCCCGGCGATTCTCTGGGAGTCCGTTACGAAACCTTCTTGCAAAATAATGCCGACACGCTGTGGGAATACGGACGCCAACCGGGGACCGGACTTTTCAATGATAACTGGCAGCAGCCTCCATCCGGGTCTGTCAGCCTGTCGGTAGAGTTGAGCGGAGTAACGCTGATGGAGTCGGTTGCCTACACGTTCGGCGACAGCGCCGTTACTGCGATAAAGCAGGTGGGAGCCGATGTGCCGCGTAAGTTCGACTTGTACCAGAATTATCCCAATCCCTTCAATCCATCCACCGATATCAAGGTGACTTTGAACCGGCCCGGATCGATGAGCCTCGATATTTACAACGTTCTGGGTCAACTCGTCAAAGTCGTTGCGGCAGGATTCAGACAGGCGGGTGAGTACGCGTTCGATGTCGACATGGACAGGTATGCAAGTGGAGTCTACTTCTATACTCTTAAGGAAGGCTCAAAAGAGATTACAAGAAAAATGCTTCTCCTGAAGTGAGTGCCAAGGTAAACTGTCTTGTTTCTATTCGGATGAAAAGTTCCGAACACAGTAAGACTCTGCAGCTGTGTAGTGAGGAGTCGGTGTATG
>JAJZNW010000044.1 GCA_021811615.1 Bacteroidota bacterium | reverse complement strand
TATCTCCGTTGAGCCTCTTCTTTCCTGCCTCGAGAAAGTCTCTGCTCCACTTGTAATAGACATTCGGGTTTATTCCCTCACGTCTGCAGAGCTCCGCTATTCCTGTCTCTCCCTTGAGTCCCTCCAACACTATCCGGATCTTCTCTTCAGTCGAGTACTTCTTTCTCGTCCTCCGTTTGATGTCTCGTACGACACTTCCAGCATCTTCTTTCTCTCCCATGGTCCTTCTCCTTTCCTGCCTAATCTACTCATTTCCATCTCCTGTTTTTACTCCCGTTTCTGTCCGGCAGGCTCTGAAGTCTAACAGCGAGGGAGAGACTGGGAAAACTCAACAACGAATTACCCGAACTGGAGGAAGAGGACCTCCTTCGTTCTCTTTGGAGCTCGAAGGAGGTGGAATCGATTATTGTCCGGTGAAATTGTCCGCAGGTCTTGGCTCTTGCGCAAAGCGGGTTGGTTCCCTATTTTGATTAAAGATTTTTGACGATTGGTTCACAACTCCAATCGCTCAACGCACCATTAACGGAAGCATAGTGGTGAATCTCAAGTACCAAAAGGCGGCGGCAAGGCATATACAAATGGAATTAGGTTCTGCCAACGCGAAGAGCCGCAAGGCAATCGCGGTGGCTGTGTTGGTCTTGATTCTGGCGATCCCTGCAGGGACTTTAACATATTTGTACGTTAAAATGGATATTCCTCAACTGCAGACCGGGAAAGCGATTCCTGGGGTAAACCTGGTAGAGACTGACGGGAAAACAGCAACACTGAACCATCTTAAAAACGGCAAGGCTGTAATTCTCATCTTCAGCGCAGAGTGTCCGCACTGCCTTCAAATGCTTACTGTGTTTGACTCTCTAAGCCGTAAGTTCGGACAACGCCTTAAGTTCGTGGCGCTTTCCGTCAGCAAGCCGGACACCACGAAAGAACTTGTTCGGAAAGGGCGGGTATCCTTTCCTGTATTTCTCGGCAACGGGCAGGATATCCGAAACACCTTCAGAATCTCCGTTGTTCCGACAACTTTGTTTGTCGAGAAGGGACTGATTCTTCGAAGTGAGAAATATGGGGAGTACGACCAAATGGCCGAGGAAAAAGCAGTTGAAGGGTTCATAGATGGGAAATGAAACTCTGAAGAAGTCAAAATCCTGGAATCATAAAGTGGAAGAAACATGCTCAAAGACTTTATTAATCTTTTGAATGTCCTCGCGACTCCTACGGACGTGTTTGCGAGTCTTAAGGAACGTCCCCGATGGGTTGTTGCGTTCGTCGTGATCACGATCGTTTCAATCGCGATAGCGTGGTTGATGATCCCTTTCAAGCAGCAAATCGCGCTGGTCGCCCTGTCGGGCAGATTAAGCGGGGCTCGACTTCATCAAGTGCTTTCCATGGCCGGCAGGTTTAGTTATATAGGCCTTGCAGAAGTGCCGTTTACGCTGATCATAAAGTGGGCTGTCGTCGCTGCAATCCTCTTCCTCCTGTGTTACCTACTGGAGGCTCCCAACGAGCTCAAGTACCGGAAGTTTTTCGCTGTCGTCGTCTTCTCTGAGGTGATCCTCCTGTTCATGAGCGTTGTGAATATCCTGATACTTTATCTGAAGGGTGCAGGGAATGTTCAAAGCGTAGCCGATCTGGCACCAGTCGACGTGTATGCCGGTTTGGGATTTCTGGTCAAGGCAAACGGCAAGAATCTTCCGTTATACTCGTTATTGAGCAACATAAATGTATTTGCGATATGGTACATCATTACTTTGACGGTCGGTGTCTCCGTATTGACCGGCTATCGCAAGCTGAAATCAGCAGGGATAGTCACTGCCGTTTGGTTCCTGGGTGTGGTGCTGCAAGTGGTTATGGCCTTCATAGCCGGGAACTCTCCGTTCGGCAAAGGTATGTAGTATATGGAAAGCTCTCTCTTCTCTGATTGGAAAACCTTGATACCATTTCTTGTGAGAGTTGTGGTCGGTGTAACTTTCGTAATTGCCGGTCTACTCAAGATGGTCGATTTGAGGAGCTTCGTGGATTCGGTGGAAGCATTTGAGATCATCCCGCAGGGATTCGCACCCGGTTTTTCGGTCCTGATAATTTCTCTTGAGATATCGTTCGGGCTCCTTTTCGCGGTTGGCTTCTTTACGCGTTTGTCATCTTACGCGCTTTCAGGACTTCTTCTCATCTTCATCTTCGCGATGGTCATCGAGATAGCCAGAGGCAACAGCTCTTTGTGCGGCTGCTTCGGCCCGGTTTTCAGGGAGAGCATTGGTTCCGGAGCGGTAGTCAGAGACTCCCTACTAATGGCAGGGCTAGTTTGGTCGTCGACGGAGCGGGAAAAGATTTGGAGCGTGGACCGCATGATGCGAGGGAGTGCAGAATGAAAGACTTCAAACTTGCAGTCAGGTTTGTTTTCCCGTACTGGAAGAAGTACTGGAAATATGAGGTGGGTTTGATCTCATTGCTTGCAGTCAGATTCGCGGCGCAGATGGGAGTTCCTATTGCATTCAAGTACGTGACGGATTCCATTGTTACGGCAAAGATGGGCCGCTATTTTGTCGTTGCACTGGCGGCCTTTTGTGCGCTTGTCTTCCTGACTATCGTTGTCTCATGGGGGTTCAGGGTGCTGGCGACGTGGGTCGGAGAGTCGTTGAACATTGACATCACATCATCGGTTTACGGTCACGTGTTGAAACAGAGGAGGAGTTTCTGGGAGAGATTTTATCCCAACGATGTGCTGACTCGCCTTACCCAGGATATACTCTCCGTAAAATCGTTTACGTTCGATATTGCTCATAATCTTTTGCTTCAGGGCGCCGTCGTGCTGGGCACGGTGGTGATTCTATTGACAATGTCTAAGGACGTTGGCCTTCTCATGGCAGGCTACATTCCGATTGTTTTCATCGTTACTTATGCAGGGAACGTGTTTCTGCAGAAGAATGCCGCGAGGCTGAGGACGCTGAGCTCTTCGTTCACGCAGGTGTTCAACCATAGCATACAACAGCCCTGGCTCACTTTTTCTTGGGGACTTTTTCCCTATCACTACGAAAACTATCGTGATCTGGCCTTTAGGAGGAAGAAAGAGCAGGTTCTGTATATAAACCGGGTGCAGTTCATCAATGGGGCATTGTCGCTGCTGAACCTGTTGATCGGCTCGGCAGCAGTTTTCTGGGTACTTCGTTCGAGCTACCAGGCCCGATTGATTACTACCGGGACACTCTTCGCACTCGTGATGTATGCGGGACAGGCTACCCAGAGCACGGTGGGGCTGGCCGCAACCTTGATTGCAGGAAAACTCAACCGGATGTCGATTTTGAGGATAGTTGAGTTAACATCCATCGATAACGGCAGCGTCTCTGCGTTTGATCCATTCGGTGAAACGATGCTACATCCGCACTTCAAGGGAAGCCTGGGGGATGGGATTAAGTTGCCGGAAAACGGTCCGTTTCCATATTTTCTGTCGGCCGAGAATGGGGCGGGAAAGACAACGTACACTAATACGCTTTCAGGTTTCGACGACCTTGGAGGAAAAGTCGCACTGCAGAACTGGTATGTTATTCCGGCGAACCCGATGCTCTTTCGCGGCCCGCTTATTGGAAACATCAGAATTATTTCGGGACGGGATGTAACGGATGCCGAAGTCCTCGACATACTGAAACAGAATCGGATGGAGCAGCTCCTGTCTGTTTTTCACGAAGGTTTCTCGACAGCAATAGCGGAGAATTCCGACAAGGCTTCCCAGGGTCAGAAACAGGCGGCAGTTTTGATAAGTGCAATCGTCAGAGATCCTGAGAATGTTGTCCTTGACGAGGGCGTGAATTCCCTTGAGGGCCGGTTGAAGGAAGAGATCGGAGATGGGCTGATCACGTGGCTGTCCGAACGCAGATCTGTTGTGATTGAGCATGACGGTTACCTGTCGTCCCGAGCATCATTTGTAAGGGATAGAGAAACTAAGGTGGGGGTTGGATGAGTATGCTCAAAGTGGGAGTCATAGACAGCGGGATCGATATTAACAAAGCCTCGCTTATGAAATATGTCGTTGGAGGCTACGATGTTGTCCGGGGCAAAGCGGGAATTGAGCAATGTGATGATGAGATCGGGCACGGTACCGCGTGCGCCGACCTGATAACGAGGGCATTCGAGCCCGGCGAGATAGGTGTTTCTGTTTATAAAGTATGTGGTGCGGAGATCGCAGTGGACATAGGCACGTTTGGAGTCGCGCTGGAAAAAGTGCTGGATGATCGGGTCGATGTCGTCAATTGTTCCCTCGGAACAATCGATCCCGATGCGAAATACAAATTATGCAAAATTGTCGCCCGTTGCTCGAGTGCGGGGACGATCCTGATATGCGCCTGGAATGATGAAGGGTATACTACATGGCCGGCCGCCTTTGATACTGCCGTCGCTGTAAAGTCCGGAGAGCAGACTGATCAGAACAGTTGGGTATGGGTAAGCGACAAGAAAAGTCACGTATTGTTCCGCGGCACGAAGCAGCGTGTCCAGTGGAAAAATGGGGCACAGATATTTATGGGCGGTTCGAGCTTCGCGACACCGCTGTGTACACGCGTTGTTGCCAGGGCGCTTGCAAACGGCAGCGTGTCAAAGAATCCGTCAAGTGTCTTTTCGTACCTGGAGAAGAACGCCTCGTCGAAGAATATCGTTGACCTAAATCAATCTCCCCTTATTCCGTGGAACACTGTTCATAAGAGAATGAAAAAAGTGGGGATATATCCCTTTTTCAAAGAGACCCACGGATTCGTCAGGTTCAGGAAGGAATTGCCTTATGATATCGCGTGGATAGCGGACTTCAAGCACAGTAAAGCGGCCGGCAAGAAGACTGACGAAATTATTCGGAACAGTCCGGAGTCTTTTTATGTGAATGCAGGATTACCGAACGATTCCTCAGGTATCGATTCGCTCATAATAGGCTATCTCGACCTGGCAGGCGAGGCGGCAGGTAAGGATCTGCTCGAGGAAGCGTATGACTACGCATTCCAAAGAAAGATCAACGTCTTTTCCCTGCTCCCGTCGGTGAATCAGGCACAATGGAAAGAGAGATTCTCATCCGAAGGCCTGTGGCTGGAGACTCCTTTGATATCGTACGAATCGGCACTGGGGATGATTCAGAAGGTACCCGAAAAGAAAGCCGTCGATGTACCCATTATAGGTGTGTTTGGGACAAGTTCGCAGCAAGGAAAATTCACCTTTCAGCTTGCTCTCCGTTACGAATTGCAGAAACGCGGTGTTCGCGTAGGTCAAATCGGAACGGAACATCAAAGCGGCTGTTTCGGAATTGATTATACATTTCCATCAGGATACGGTTATCAACAGTCTCTTAAAATACCAATGGACTTCCATATTCCGATCCTGAGAAGAGTGATGTCGGAGATGGACAAGGGGCAATTTGATTGTCTGATTGTCGGAGCTCAGAGCGGACTCATCAACCCCAATCCATATTTCTATGGGGGTATTTTTTCGGAGCTGTTCTTTTCAGCTACTCTGCCTGACAGAACCATTCTGATCCGGAATAAGTTTGATTCGGAGGAATATATCCGAAGAACCGAGAATTATGTCTATGCAAAAACCGGTGTACCAGTATATCAAACGATACCGTTTGAGGATCTGGTTTCGAATGGGAAAGAGATTGTTTCATCCCTCGTTGATCTGTTGGTTAAAGATGCCAAATATTAGCGGGCGTGGGAATTTGTCGGCTCACTTGACACTTGAGCCGAACCAGTCAACTTCCGTCCTGGTATAGAAAATGCGGAAAAAGAAAAATAAACTCACAGGAGTAATGGTATGAAAAAGTTAGTGAAACCCGCAGACAGTGACATAATGTACCTTTACGAGGGTTTTTGGTCGTGCCTCGCAAGCGTAGAGGAATATGGAGTCACCGGAGCAATTTTTGGATCTGTAGGTGGCCCTGCGGTTTCAATTATTGCTGGCGGAGTCGGTTTGTTCTATGGAGCAATGACCGGATGCTGAAATAGGTGCTGCCTTTGGCCAAGCCCAAAGCAGGCGAATCCGCTCCTGAACAGAAAGGGGCGGGTTCATTTAAATCCTCATCAATAATAGAGTCAACGTGCAAATCTCCATAAAGTATGTATCCATGGAATGTTTAACTTATATACGATATAGGAAATGTATTGATGACTTCCATGACAATAAGACCTTCTTCACGAGCTAATGATACACCTTTTGGTTAAGACCAACTTTCTAGTCTCGAACAGAGAATCAGGGAATAGTTTCTTATCGTATCTGGCATATGCTTTGGGAGGACTTGTTCTGTCTTTCATAGGAGTAGCCTCTGTCCTCGATCCATCGAACAAACAAACTGCAGGCTTTTTGGTTATGCTCCCAATGATGATGGCTTTCCTTGATTTCATGGCGATGCAGCTGAGATTGAATTTCACCAACCTGACCGAATGTCGCTCGTTGGATCTTTTTCCGATCTCACGAATTCGTTCGACGTATATAAGATTCATCACCTTCCTGACTGAAAAAAGGCTTCTATTCTACGCCCTACCCCTTTTAACCGTCCTTTTTATTTTATTTAAAAAAGGGAATGCTGCGCATTTGTTTGCGACGTTGCTGGTATTCCTATTTCTATACATTATCATTTCAGAAATACTGTTCGCAGTTTTCCCGATCCTTCGAAAATTAGCCGACCACTTCAGTGCAAAGACGGTGATTCAGGCAAGCATGCTCGTTTTAGGTTTACCCTTGATCCTGTTATCGAGATTTTACGGTCCAAATGGGCATATAACGGTGCCCATTATATCCGATTTCGCGAGTGCCATGAAGGCAATTGCCATGTCTAACATGCCTGCCGTTTTCGTTCCATTGAGCCATCTTGCGATAATTGCTTTGCTGCTTCCTGTTGTGTTTCTTTCAGCAGGTGCGGCCGTTTCTAAGCTTGCCTTGCGGGTAGGTCATGGTACATGGAGAACATACCCTGCCAGAGTTGCTTCCTCAAAGAATCAAATAATGTCCACCATCCTGAGAAAAAGAACGGACGAGAGCGCAGCGTCTCTACCCGTTTTGGAACAAACAAGGTATAAAAGGGAACGGTCGGTCTTGCATTTATCCTTTACAGATATTCGGATACGTCAAAAGGAAGAGAGAGTCTTCTACATGATTCCTCTGTATCCATTTCTCGCAATCGCTTTAATGCAAATTATCTCCCGCCGATTTCATGAATCCGCCGCATCTCCGGTGTTGCCTATCTTCTTCGTGACCATGATGTTTGGTATTGCTCTCACTGAGAATCAGTTTACACAGCACGGTTTACGATTAAGTCATATTTCCATTTTCCCTTTCAGCCGAGCGAAGATCGTCTATCTGAAGTCCTTCTCTACGTGGTCAATCATCTCTGCTGTCAATGTTATACTTTGTATTATTTTAGGGTTCAAGTTTCACATTAGCGGACTTCGTATGCTCCATGGTATAGTGTACTCTGTCTACCAGCCGCTTGTGCTTGTTATTCTATTAAACACATTCATTCTCCAATTTAACGGGCTCTATCGTGTCGCAATTATTTCTTTATTCGTGATAGTAATTGCGGAGATATTTGCGACCGTGGTCTATGTCTTGGTGATGTTGTTGAGTCCTTTAATCGGTGTGTTGTTCGTTACGGGTTTGTTCGTTGTCGCATATTCCTTAATGATACCCTGGTGGGGAAGAAGATTATCATTTGAGTTTCAAAATTTGCTTGAGGAATCGAAGTGAAAGCAATAGAACTTTGTGGGCTTCAGAAATCCTATATAAAAGGCGTGAAAGCCCTTGACGGTCTTGACCTTGTCGTTGAAGAAGGGACGATCCTAGGGTTCGTCGGTCCAAATGGAGCGGGCAAGTCCACGACCATAAACATTGTCGCAGGCTTAATTAAGACGGATGCTGGCACAGTCCGCTTGCTCGGAGAAGAAATTGGGCCGACAGATTATGAATACAAGCGCAATATCGGATTGGTGCTTGAGAAGCCCCGATACATCGATAAATTGAATGCTCGCGAATACCTGGTATTTGCTGCCGGGATGTATGGGATCAAGGAGAGGGAATCGAATTCAAGAATCGATGAGTTGCTCGCTTTCTTGGATCTCGAACAAAAGAGGAAAGCGAGAATCGAAACGCTCTCCGCAGGAATGAAGAAAAAGGTATCGCTTGCTGCCGCGATTATACACCAGCCGCGTATTTTAATTCTTGATGAGCCGCTTGAAGCAGTTGATCCAATTTCGGCAAAAGCAATAAAGGATAATTTGAAATTGATGGCAGAGAAGGGGACAACGGTCTTGTTAAGCTCGCACGTTCTCGATACCGTTGAAAAGTTTTGCGATGAAATAGCAATCATAAATAAGGGCAGAATTGTTTTCCAGAGCAAGATGGAGGAGATCAGGGCAAAACTGAAAAATGAGCTTGGACAGGAGACTTATTCATCGCTTGAAGAAATATTTGTGGAGGTGGTTACGGAAAAGAGCGGCGATGGCGTCGAAAAGAAATTGTCGTGGCTGTAGATTGATATTTATTATAACAGAGATGGTCGAATGGAGAAAAATGAAGTATTAGAGATTATTTTAGCTGTTTTGGCTCGCGACTTTAACTGCGTACTCGACGATGAGTCGCTAAACTCAAATCTAGTCATCACGGAACTTTGCGGACTGGACAGCCTAGGGTTCGTACGTTTCGTCTGCGCAATCGAGAAGGAGTTTGGAATAAGCTTCGACGATGATGTGAGCTACGATGCTCTGAACAGATTCGACACTCTTGCAGATGAAATCATGAAAGTGAAGGCAGGAGGGGAAGGCAGCGGCGAGGGCACCGCATCCGAAGTGGCAGGTGGGTAGAAGTATGAAATCTGCCAGTGTTGCCTTTATAGGCGGCGGCCAGTGGGGGATGGCGTTGTTGGATGCCTTGATCTCTAACCCGCACGTCCGTCTCACGGCGATTCTGACCGATAAAACTGATATCTTTGCACAGTCAAGAGCTTTCTCGGAAGCAGTGAAGGCCATGTCCTATTCTACCCATGAAAGTTACCAATCACTGATTTCTGAGGGGGCCGATGCGATAGTTATGGCAGGGTGGTCGCGCAAGATACCATCTTCCTTTATTTCCTCGGTCAAATGTCCCTTCGTGAATATTCACGGATCGCTGCTCCCGCAGTACCGCGGCCCGGAACCGATTATCCAGCAATTGCTCCACGATGCTGATATGGGCGGCGTCACAATCCATTCCGTCGGACACGATTGGGACAGCGGTGCGATCTGTGTCCAAAGGGAATTCACAATCGATCCGCAGGATAATAACCGGACGCTTTTTTTGAAGGCGGTCCGGACCGGCATGAAGGCACTCTCGGAGTTTGTCGAAAAACTGCTGGACTCCTCCCTGGATTTTCAACCGCAAGATGAGAACAAGGCGACGTATTACAGAAGGCTTAACATCATGGACTTTATCATCGATGAGAGCTATTCGGTGGCTGACGTAGTAAGAATTTCCAGAGCGTTCGTCGGGCAATATCCTTTGGTCTACCGTCAAGGCAGTCAGCTGATACAATTACTCGAGTTCAGACTCACTAAGGAAACACAAAACGAATTGCCCATGCATTCTCTTCGAGATGCCTTCCTTATTATTACCAAATCAACCCCCTGTAGCGCTGTCGGGCGCAACACCGGATTCTCGGGTGCACTGACATGACCCTCGATGGTCAAATCATAAAAGAGGAACAGTCGGAAACGAAGCGAGTTCTACCCATCTTCTTTCCGCCGCCCATAGTCACTTATTTATACTTTCCGTACCAGCTGTCCATAATCCTTGCCCACGACAAAACAAAACCATGGTTCTTCAGCAATTTCATCCAGCTGTTCAGCAAACTTAACTCAAATTCCATCTGGCTGCTGCACTTTTTCCCCGACATTTATATGGTGCAAAACAATCAATACTTCATCGAGGTTGCGCGTGTCAATGAGAATGTCGTTGAGATCAAAAGAGGTGAAATGGCTAAAAGACTCTGTGAATGGATAGGAAACGGTTACTACGTCTGCGTCATATTGTCGGAATCTGCGTTGCCGGGTTCCATGATGTACGGAAGAGAACCCTATCCTCATCCGCAATTCTTCTTCGGCTACGACCTGGCGACAAAGACTTTGAAGCTGACAAATTTCGATAGTCATTCAAAGTATTCCGTGATAGACGTAGGTTTCGTCGACTTCGAGAACGCCCTTTTCTCGGATGATACGGCACGAGCCATGGAGACTTATAGCGCATGGGATCACAACCTACCAAGCAAATACCTCTTCTTTCTTTACAAGTTCAATGACAAAGAGCATTTCAGATACGATCTCGACGTTACCAAGATCAAGGAATCTCTTGAAGACTACCTGCAAGGCAGAGACACCTCTTACCGTTACAAGCTGGTTAATCCATGGATGCTTGAATATGCCGACAGCCAATGGGGCGTCGGGGTATATAAGAACCTGGAGACACATTTAAGGGATGGAGAGAAAAAGGGGATCGATTATCGCGCCTTCCACGGGCTATGGGAACACAAGAAAATCATGACGTCCCGTCTCCGGTATCTTGAGGAGTCCGGATCACTCGACGGGAACGAAGACCTGGCCGCCCAATATGCGGCTGTCGAGAGGCGAGCCAATGATATCAGGATGTATATTCTTAAATGTATTTACTCGGGAAGTCCGATTCGGACCGCGGGTATCATTTCAAACATCAATAAGATGGGGGATTTGGAAACTTCGATCCTCTCACGCACGTGCCACCTGCTCGATAATTACAACTCTTGATGCGGTTGCCAAACTCAGGATTTTGACGAGATAGATACTAAATCGCAACAAATCTTCCCCAACGGCATAATGACAGACCGTTCTCCCGTTGACTTTCTGCGCCACAAATATGCCACATGCTCAACATACATGAGTACCAAACTATACCTCTCCGGATCAGGAAATCTCAAAATCTGGTTTAAAAGGCTCGAAATAGATTTGTATACGAGCTCTCAGCACGCCTGTCA
>JAJZNW010000100.1 GCA_021811615.1 Bacteroidota bacterium | reverse complement strand
TCCGATTGGGAAAAGGCCGGTGTAAAATTTAACTTCGTCAAAGAGAGTGACGAGTGGGTAAACGGTTTGATAAATTTCCTGCCGTGGGTTCTGATCCTCGGTATCTGGCTGGTGTTCATGCGGAGGATGCAGGGAAACAACACCAAGGGAATATTCAGTTTCGGGAAGAGCCGCGCTAAGTTAATGACAGAAAACCAGGTGAAGGTAACGTTTCACGATGTTGCCGGTGCTGATGAGGCCAAAGAGGAGCTGGCTGAAATAATCGAGTTTCTAAAGGAGCCGGCCAAGTTCCAGAGGCTTGGCGGGAAGATCCCGCGCGGCGTCCTCCTACTCGGCCCTCCCGGAACCGGAAAGACGCTTCTTGCGCGCGCAGTCGCGGGCGAGGCGGGAGTTCCCTTCTTCTCCATCAGCGGAGCGGATTTCGTGGAGATGTTCGTCGGCGTCGGAGCCAGCCGGGTAAGAGACCTGTTCGATACCGCGAAGAAGAATTCTCCCTGTATCGTTTTCATAGATGAGATCGACGCAGTCGGCAGACATCGTGGTGCGGGTCTCGGCGGCGGTCATGATGAGCGCGAGCAGACGCTGAACCAGCTCCTCGTGGAGATGGACGGCTTCGAGCAGAACAGCGGTACTATCATAATCGCGGCGACGAACCGTCCCGACGTCCTGGATCCTGCCCTTCTCCGTCCGGGAAGATTCGACAGGCAGGTGGTTGTAGACAGGCCCGACGTGAAAGGAAGAGAAGGGATTCTGAAGGTTCACACGCGCAATATTCCGCTGGGACCGGATGTCGACCTGAGCATTATAGCTAAGGAGACTCCGGGATTTGCCGGCGCCGAACTGGCGAACCTCGTCAACGAGGCGGCGCTGCTCGCTGCGCGAAAGAACAGCGCAAGTGTCACCATGACGGACATGGAAGAGGCGAAAGACAAGGTGATGATGGGCCCGGAAAGGAAGAGCACCATCATTTCCGACGAGGAAAAGAGAGTTACTGCATTCCACGAATCGGGCCACGTACTAGTGGCACGGATGGTACCGGAGGCCGATCCTGTCCACAAGGTCACGATCATACCACGCGGCAGAGCTTTGGGAGTGACGACATACCTCCCGATAGACGAGAAGCACACGTATTCGCGGGAATATCTTCTTGCCATGATAACGTATGCTCTCGGAGGGCGTGCGGCAGAGAAGATCATATTCGACAAGTTCACCACCGGAGCCGGGAACGACATCGAGAAGGCGACGAATATCGCGAGGAAGATGGTATGCGAGTGGGGAATGAGCGACAAGCTCGGCCCGCTTACGTGGGGCGAAAACGAGCAGGAGCTCTTCCTTGGACGGGAGATAACGAAGCATCGCAACTACAGCGAGAAGACCGCCATCGAGATCGACGAGGAAATAAGGTCGCTCGTTCTGAAGTGCATGAACCGCGCCGAAGGGATTATCGTTGAGCACAAGGACGCGCTGAACAGGCTCGCGAACGCCCTCCTCGAACGCGAGATACTTGATGCAGATGAAATCGACAAGTGCATCAAGGACGAGGAGCTTCCTCCTTTCGTGAAACCGAACGGCAACGGCAAGAGCCCTGAAGTGATTTCAGAAAGCAAAGTCGCTCCCGCCCCGGGCGCGTCGAAGACAGTCTGAGGTAATCTCCGGACCGGATGGACAGCGGGCATTTACGGGCGAGAGTTACCAGTGCAAGCTCATCGGACAATCTAATGGAGCAGGCCGCGGTACAGGATACTATCGACTTCAAGGCCGAACTGGTCAGGAAGGGGATACACCTCTTTTCGCTGGTAATTCCGGCGGTGTACTATTTCATTCCGAAGACAATAGCCCTCTGGATACTCGTCCCGATGACGCTCATCTTCGTCGCGATAGACCTCGCGCGTTATGACGTGCCGCTGATATCGAAGTTCTTCTACAGATTTTTCGGTCCCCTCCTCAGAAGGCATGAGATGGACCGCAAGAAACACGCGCTCAACGGTGCCACGAACCTGCTGATCTCCGCAGTCATATGCGTCATCATATTCCCCAAGTTCGTAATGATAAGCAGTTTCACGGTACTGATACTGGCGGACGCATCATCGGCCGTTTTCGGAAAGAGATTCGGGAGGCACAGGATATTCCCGGACAAGTCGATCCCGAAAAGTTATGAAGGAAGCCTTGCCTTCGTTATAGCAGGAATAGTGGCCGTAGCACTCACGCCCAAGGCGGGTTACTTACCGGTTGAATATTTGATTGGAATCGCTGCAGCTATAGTTGCAGCGGCGGCAGAAGCGTTGTCTTACAATATCGTCGATGACAACATTGCGGTGCCGATTGCATTCGGGCTAAGCATGTGGGCGCTGTATATAATATTCCTGCCGCATGTTAACCTGTTTTTCCTCGGATAGAGGTCGAATCCGAAAGGGGGACCCCGTAGCCATTGGGGACCTTGATTATATCGTCAGCAATCCTTCCGGTCCAGCACTCACTTCACAAGCAGCAGCTTTCCAACCATATGAAGTTTACCGGCTTCGATTCTGTAGAAGTAGACTCCGCTCGCAAGATCACTCCCATCAAACGTCACCGAGTATCTTCCTGCGGTCTTGTATTCGTCGACTAGTTGTCTGACTTCTCTCCCGAGAACATCGTACACCTTCAATACGACCTTTTCGTCATGGGGCACGGTGTAGCTTATGGTCGTGACGGGATTGAATGGGTTGGGATAATTGCCGGCAACAAGCTGCGTCGACACCTCGCTTGCATTCGCATCCTTCTGCGGTGGTTCACTGCCGTTGCTAAGAATCGCCATTCTTTCTCTCGCCATCTTTGCAAACGAATTTTGAGGATGGCTCCCTGCGATGCTTTAATACGTGAGTCTGGCTTCATCGGTCCGATTCAACGAGAACTCGTAGAGAAGCCCTTTTGCAAAAAGGACGTCGCACACCAGGTTTGTGTCCGCAGAATTATCATTCAATATTTCCTGCGCAATCTTCAGCGCAGTATCATAATCTTTCTTGAAAGCATAACAGTCTCCGAAAATGTCTTACCGCTTATTTCATGGTAGAAGGCGTTCAGACTCTGCAATTTGTCCATGGTGGTATCCCCAACCAAAGCAGAATATCTACTCGGCGGTGCGCTCCTGGAAAGCTGCCCGCAAATTGAATAGGAAGTCCATCCTACGTTTCCATAGGTAGTTTGATGCGGATCCCCGCTGAAAGTTGGACCGTCGACACATGTAACACTCGATGACGGATCGGTTGAAATGTCGGTTCCATTGGAGCAAAAATATGGTTGATGCAGCGTAAAACTGGAGCCACTGTAGAAGAGGGTCGCGCACTCATTATTTGCGAAATCCAGTCCGTACCCCCCACCCGGGCGGGTACGACGCGCCTGTGGTGTTACTGAAGCAAGCTCCGTAGCCGTAAGGAGTATTGCTCAAGGTAATTCCGCGCAGGTTCATGTACGAATTCTGTTTCTATTTTTTCAAAGTTCCATGGTAAACCAAGCTTAAGCCTGTCTGAGATTCGTATATCAAAAAGAAAACGTCTTGGTCAAAAAGTGCCGCCCCGAATACTTGAGTCCCTAGGCCGTAGCGGAATACATACTGGATATCGGTTCCGTCGCAATGGGCTAAGCCATCCACCATCATTAGGAATATATCCTTGGTATTTCTCCCCCATATTTTCTGATAAAAGTTCGGATTATCAACAATCATTAATGTCTGAAACTGATTTTGCAGTCTTGTTTTTATTGTATCACGAATGACGAAATATACTTGCCCATCAATAAGACTCATGTCTGCCTGCAAGCCCTGCACCTATATGTTACTGTAAAGCTCGTAGTATTCTCCTTGATAGTACTCCAACAGAGTTGTACTATCGGTATAATTGTGACCTCCGACAACTTGCAGGTAGATTCTATTGTCCGAGGAGTTCTGATATAAGTGTTCCACTATGCCGTACAGTCCATCTGTTTTAAGCATGTCCCATTTCCCATTAAGGAAGTGAGCTATCACAGGATTATTGGCGTAACCACCGGTGTCAACACATGCACCCACAGCATAGAAATCATTCGGGGATTTACCCCATATGTTGTCGAATACCGTCCCTTCATGTAAGCTGTCCTGCAATTCCTTAATCTGTCTCAAGCTATTTCCATCGAAATGCCATACCCCACCCTCACACGTGCCTATGTAGAAATTGTCTTTCGCGAAGCCAAATATTCCGCGGGGTGAATAGTACATCCCGTACTTAGTTGTGATCCCTGTACGCCATTTCGTGCCATCAAAATGTTGAATCAAATTGTCTACATCTCCTCCGCCTCCAGTGGCCCACAGATCTGTAGGAGAACTGCCCCACAGCCTGACCATCGATGTCCACGGACTGCCCACGAGCGTGTCAACCGTCCAGGTGTAATCCCTTCTGCCCGGCGTATCATCGCCGGGACCGACAATCTTGTTCTTGCACGAGCTTAACATTGACAGGATAATTAGTGACAATATCAATACGATCTTCTTCATATTCTCTCCTTACACGGGCAGGTAATGGTGGCACATTACCTGCCGCTAATTTTCTAAAGCTTTTCCTCCTCTCCTATTGTTTTGTGAATGTTCCATGGTAAACCAAGCTCAAGCCTGTGTCGTACTCGTGGACCAGAAAGAACACATCCCCCTGGAATAGGACAGCATCGAAGATACCGACATTTGGCTGATCGTGATGGAACAAATACTCTATATCAGTTCCATTGTAGTGAGCTAATCCATCGGTCATTTCTATGAAAATATCTTTGGAATTCCTCTCCCATATATTCTCATAAAACTTTGTATTTCCCAGGTTCAAAACTGTTTGGAATTGTTGGTCTCTTATCCTTGCTATCTCAGTTCTTAATACGAAAAGGACCTCTCCATTTATGAGGCTGACAGTGGCCCAGTGTTTATCCCAAATGGTCTTATAGAGCTCTCTGTATCTCCCTTCGGTATATTCATAGATGAGCGTGGTGTCATAAGTATCGCTATACTTGATGACCTGCAAATAGATGCTGTTATCTGCTTCATTCCTGTAAAGATGTGCCACTATCCCCTTTAACTCACTCGTACTGTCCACGGTCCACTTGTTATTTGCGAAATGGACGATAACACTGTTATTCAGCAATTGCTGCTCATCAGGGTAGGCACCGAAAGCATAGATATCATTTGGAGAACTCCCCCATAAATCATCAAATGAGATGTTTGTATTTCAGTCTTTTGCCAGTGCCGCGACCTCCCTGAAACTAGTGCCATCAAAACGCCATATTCTACCCCCACCTCCGCCAACGTAGATGTCGTTGGGGCCAAATCCGTACACGCACCATGGGCCATACACTAGCGAGTACTTGCCCGTTGTCCACCCGCTTCCATCAAAATGGAAGATCGAACTATTAAGATCTCCTCCTGCCCCGACTGCCCATACGTCTGTTGGGGAGCTCCCCCATAACCTGTATAAAGTTTTGTATGGATAGCTCGTCGGGCTCACTACCGTATCTACTTCCCAGACATAATCCCTTCTTCCCGGCGCATCATTGCCCGGGCCGACAATCTTGTTTTTACACGAGCTCGAGATCAATAAAAATGACAGCGACAACATCAAAAGAATTGCCTTCATATTCTCTCCGCTATTCTCCCAGTGAGTCGCCCCCCCCAAACCGCCCCTCCGAATCACCGCATTGATAACAGACATCGTCCTCCCGCTGCTGTACGAGCACGACAGATTGGGTTGCAGTTACTCCAGTCCTTTTGGAGCTCACGGAGTACCTCGAACCGACTGCACCAGGACCGCTCCGAGAGCGATTGGTCTTATCCTTGTAGGACACAACATCTCTGGAGGTTTGGGGAAGGCAACAGACATCGCACGGCATCGGGATTCCCGACATCCCGGTCGATCTGTTCAGAAAGTCTTGGTCGCTCTCCATCAGCCTCCTACTCCTCTGTTGCCCGCACCAAGGGAATCAATTACAAAGCACGATCACGGTTAACTTACAAGCAACTTGTCAACTGTGCAATCACCGGAAAAGATGATTTTCAAGACAAAACCGCGCAGAAAACGCATCAGCGGCCGCAAATCCACGCTTCTTCGTTAACAGCTGGTACTTTAGTAGGCTAAAATGGTGAGTTGTGGTAAGGGGAGCACTCCTGCCTGCTCAGGATTTTAAGGAGTGAAAACGCAAAATCCGAATCGGCCGGAACATCTGGTGGCTATCGAAGATCGAACGGATCTGGCTGGGCAAATTGGGGCTTCCCTTCTGTTACCTGTGAGCCCCTCGGGTCGCCGGCACTCGGCTCACAAAATTATTGTTCTTCAGGAAAAACCTCCATCTCCTATCCGTCGCGACACTTATCCCGATCCTCGTGGACGATAACACATCGCTCATATTAATCTCTAAGCCGTCATCCAGGATGAAGAGATCTCTGCCGTCGAGTTTCAGCCCATTGCAGCTTCGGTCGATTCCCATAGCCTGGCACAGCTTCGCCGGGCCGTTCGTCAAATTTCTCAGGACGTCGGTCCCCCTTCGCCTCTTCATTTCCCCGATTCCTTCCAGAGGTTCAAGGGCACGGACGAGCAGCGCAGCAGGAAATCCTTCTCTTTCGGTGACGATGTTGAAACAGAAATGCATGCCGTAGGTGAAGTAGACGTACGCGACCCCGCCGGCCTCGAACATCACCTTGTTTCTTTGAGTCATCCCGTTGGCTGCGTGGCTTGCCGGGTCGCTCCCGACGTAAGCCTCGACCTCGACGATTCTCCCCGCGAGGATACTCTTCCCGATTCTTCGCACCAGCACTTTGCCGAGTATCTTTGGAACCAGCGCGAATGTATCCTGCCGGTAGAAGTCGAGAGGGAGCTGCTTGTATTCGCTGAACGATCGACGGCACTGCTTCGCTTTTGCATCGGCGCGAGTGGACATCAGTTTGATTTTGGAATTCGAGTCAATGGGATCAGGCATCCGGTTTTTTTGACGGGTCCGTAATCGGCAGTTCTTCCTGCCGGGAAGGGGCGCTTCTCTTTTTTTTACCGAGGAATTCGTAGGCCTTCTCCGTCGCTTCACGCCCTCTCATTGTCCTCCGCAAATAGCCCTTTTGCAGAAGGAACGGCTCATAGACCTCCTCGATGGTACCCGCGTCCTCGCTGACCACGGCGGCGATGGAGTTGACGCCGACAGGACCGCCTTTGTAGTAATCGACAATCGTGGCAAGGATCTTCCTGTCCATTTCGTCGAGGCCTGTCTTGTCCACCTCCAGCTGGTCCAGCGCGTGCCTGGCGATTTCAATGTCTATCGAGCTTTTGCCCTTCACGTCGGCATAATCCCGTGTGCGTCTCAGGAGTCTGTTCGCGATGCGGGGGGTACCCCTGCTTCTTCGTGCTATCTCGAAGGCGGCGTCGCCGTCGATGGTGACCTTCAATATGGAAGCCGATCTTCTCACGATCTTCTCGAGGTATTCGTCGTCATAATATTCCAGCCGCTCGATTATTCCGAATCGAGACCTGAAAGGATTGCTGAGGAGTCCGGCCCTGGTAGTCGCGGCGACGAGCGTGAACGGGCTAACGTTCAGCTGCACGTTTCTGGCGCCCGGTCCGCGGTCCACGACGATGGAAAGCTTGTAGTCTTCCATTGCACCGTAGAGCATCTCCTCGACAGCGGCAGGCATCCTGTGTACCTCGTCTATGAACACGACGACCTTTCCACTGATGGAGGTAAGTATACCTGCGAGATCGCCGGCCTTCTCGAGCGACGGTCCGGTGGTGGAGATGATTTCACATTCGAGTTCGTTGGCAATTATATTTGCCAGGGTAGTTTTGCCGAGTCCGGGCGGCCCCATCAGAAGTACATGGTCGAGAGCTTCGCGCCGTTTCCTGGCGGCCCTGATGAAGACGTCCAGTTTGTCGACGATCTTCTTCTGTCCGACAAATTCGTTGAGTAACTTCGGGCGGAGTGCCCTGTCGAAGTTTACGTCGTCACCGACCCGCTCCGGTGAGACACCTCTATCGGGTTTCGGGTCCTTCGCATTTTTTTCTTTTGACTTACTCATGATGTCAATTTAAACCCGAGCAGCCAACCTTGTCAAGGTTAATAGCTACTTGGTCTGCATTATGAAAACGCCGTTCCATTCATCAGGCGGCGGTTCCATTTCGTAGAGCATGCATCTTTCGAGATACATTTCGGAAGGATAGTCTGCCGGATCTTTCGAAAGCACTTTTTCGAACAGGTCTTTTGCCTCCTTCCATCTGCGGCTGCGATATGCCGCAAGGCCGGTGCAATATATATGGACGAGGCTCTTCTTTTCTTCCGTTACATTGTCCGTCCGGTCCGATATAAGTTCATATATTTTTACCGGTCTGGTCTTCCCTTTCACTATTATGAGATCAAGTTCACGAACGTAGACCCTATCCCTGACAAGTTCGAAGGTGTACTCGCTCATGAGGAGCCTGGTACGGTACATTTTGTTGGCGGATTCGAGCCGGGAGGCAAGGTTGACATTGTCGCCGATTACGGTATAATCGAACCGGTCCCGCCCGCCGACGTTTCCGACGACCATTTCCCCGGAGTTTAATCCGATCCTGAAGTTCAGGAGGGGCTTCCCTTCGCTAATCCATTTTGCGTGGAGCGAGTCCAGGCGCCTGGTCATCTCGATCGCGGTTTGACACGCACGGTACGCATGGTCCTTCACATCGAGCGGCGCTCCCCAGAAAGCGATTATCGCGTCGCCGATGTACTTATCCAGAGTTCCGGAGTTCTGGAAGACGACTTCCGTCATGGAGGTAAGGTAGTCGTTGAGATGGGCGACGAGGTCATCCGGCGACAGCCTTTCGCTTACCGATGTGAAACTTGCGATGTCAGAAAAGAGGACGGTAAGCTCTTTACGTTCCCCACCGAGTCTCACGAGGTCGGGGTTGCCGACGAGCTGGTTGACGACCGAAGGATCGACGTACCTGCTGAAGAGTGACTTGATAGCCGTCTTAGCTTTGCGCTCGGACACAAACTGATAAACCACTACTGCGACATAACTGAACGAATAGGCGAGGATGGGATATATGATCTTCAGGATCAGCCTGTCCCTTATGAAAAGTGCGAAGGCGGCCTCATAGGACGCCGCCACGACTCCGGCGGTCACAATCAGGGGTATAAAAATCACGAGAAACATCCTCGAGTGTTTGGCGGACTTGAAAAGGAAGGAAGTCAGAGCGATCAGGAACGCCCCAAGGAACATCTCGAGACAATCCACCCACGCGGCCGATGTATGATAGAAGTCTCCGTCCACAAGAGTCTGTATGGCGGCGGCATGAATCTCAACTCCGTAGGCCATATTGCTCTGGTCATCTGATCTGTTCTTCATGAAAGGTATCGGCTTCAGATCACCCGACTCCGGATATTCGGCGCCGATGAGGACGATTTTGTTCTTGAACACACCGCTTTCTTTCAGAGGATAGTAAGCGTTTATCTGGAGTCCGAAGTCCTTCTCGTCGCGGGTCTGGAATGAGGAGTCGTCGAGCACCTGCCAGAAATCGTATGTAGGGAAACTACCGGCGGGCCCCGGATAGTTAATCAACATCGATGAACGGCTGTACTTGGGAATTCTGATATCCCCCAACTTGAAATACGCCGGGCGGTCCGAGGCCACACGGTTCCCGAGTCCCAAATACCTTGAGACGGCCTCGAAGCCGAAAGAAGGGACCTGCGTATAGCTGTCCGCCCCCGTGCGGAAATCGACGTAGGGCATGTATCTCCGGTACACACCGTCGGGGTCGTTCGGAAGAAGCACGGAACCTATCGAACTGTCGTACTTGATAAACATATTATGGAAGTAATCGCGGCTCTTGAGGACTGTGACCCTGCCCGTGGTAGAAATAGTATTTCGGATGGCGAGCACCGTCATTGGGTACTTCTTCAGGACGGCCGCCAATGTGCTGTCGTCTCCCTTAAGAGGAGAGCGGCCGTCGAAGACGACGTCCACGCAAACCACCTTCGCGCCTGCGGCGTAGAGGTTAGCAATCGCCTTTGCGTAGTAGCTCCTTGGAAAGACAATCTCATCCGGGAGGGCGCGGAAAGACTGATCGTCGAGCGCCACAATCACCACTTTGGAACTGTCCATCATATCGACCTGCCCTCTCGCTTCGAATCTCTGGTCGATGGTTCTTAGTTGAGCTGTCTTCAGAAAGGGGACGTCGAAAGGGATGTCGCGTGACAGGAGAAAAGCGATGCCCGAGGAGAACAAAGCGATAAGAAGCGGCAGTAAGAGTTTTCGCGTTCCCGAGATTGTGCTGCCGATCGTCTTCATCGATCAAATCTAACAAGTGAGCCCATCAAAAATCCACGGCGTAAACGAGGGAGCCTATCAGGTCGTTCGAACCGGTAACAGCAAAGTAGGTGATGTTCAGGTTGATCGACTGGGCTTGTGCGACCAGATAGCTGGCGGTAAAACCATAGCCGTTCCTCGTGAACGCTCCGAATGTGGGGGTATAATTTGCGCCGATGCTCAACCTTTCGTGGAAGAACCCGTACGTTGCCCCGATCGTGATGAACGTATAATTGAAAGTCTGGATCTGCTCGTAAAGCGCCAGGGCCGTAGTGTCCTTCGTGGCAGTCCGGTTACCGTTCAGGTTAAAGCCTATCGTGGTCGTCAGAGGGACGACGCCGAAATTAGAATTGAGCATGAACGACACGTTCGAATTGTCCATGTTCGTTCCGAGAAGCACCTTGTCTTTTCGCGTACTGATTCCGTAACTAACGGCGAGATTCTGCCGGCCGAGACATTTGAACGAATAGTTCGACTCGACATAATATCTGTATGTGAGGTTGTCGATAGCGTACGCGGAATCGGGAGTGAGCGAATTCGTGTTGTAGTATGATGAGTAACCTAATGTCAGTCCCGGGAGCGATGCTATGGGAAAATATGAAACCGCAACGTTCGAGTTTACAAAATTGGTCGTAGCGAACTTCTGGCGCTGCAAGTTATCGAACAGGTTCTCGTATGAAATTGAGAGGAGCACCTGGTTGTTGAATAAACGGGGTCTCAGGAAGAATTCCATTCCGCGGATATCGGTCCTTATGAATGGCTGCCCGAAGGAAGCATAGTCGGGTCCCCGGTAGACATAACCGACTTTCGCGAACGTGTTCAGGTAATTGAGAGTGAGGCTTACATCCCAGGCGAGAGAAGAAAGTTTCGCCGGGTCTAACGGTATGAGGTACTCATTGATAGTGATGAGTTGTGACAGCGTCGTCAAAGGGACCACGTTGTTTATCTGGGTACCGGTATTGGACTGGGATACAGAATCTATAAACGCCGCCGATCTGTTTCCGACCGCCGTGTTTTGATTGAGCATGCTCATCGCTCCCTCGGCCAGGAAGTTTATCCTCCTGTTGTCGAAGTTCATTGTAAAATCGCTTCCGAACACCACGTTCTGGCTTGGATTGCTCCCAATGTCTATTGAGCTGAGGACATCTGACGATTTGAGAAATGTAAACCCGAGGCTCGCGTGACTCCCGAAATCGAAAGACGGGCGTACCGCGAAGAGGTCCCGCGAAAAGGTGCCGTAATTCACGTTGATGAAGGTCGAGTCGTTCAGCCTGATGTAATTCGTCCCTGTAAGTTGAAGCTCCGAGCCCGGCGCCACGACGAGGGTGTCGAGGTACTGACCGTTGATGCCCCTGACGGTCTGACCGTAAGCAGCTTCGATGTTGAAGAATCCGAGGGACAATCTCCCCGATACGCCGCGCACGCGGAGACCGTTCATAATGAGCGGGCTGAACGCCGGGTAACTGTCGCCGAGTTTAAGACTGAGCCATGATGTGGAGGCATAAATGCCGAAACGGTCCTGCGGCTGACGGTAAGACTTCTCCTCGGATGTAATGTGCACATTCGCGCCCATATTCATGCCGAACCCCGTTCCGCCGAGGTTCAGATCTCCCCTGTTGTACCATGTCGATACTCCGCTGATAGTCTCGTTCCTCAGCTCGATTTTGCCGGATCCCTGGTAGGAGAAACCCGGACTTTGTTTTTCGCCTGGAGCGATAATGTAGAAGCTCCACTCCAGACTTGCGGCCTCCGCGCCGTTCGAATCGTACAAGACGACTTTAGCAGTGTGAATTCCGCCGGCGATAGGCATCGGAAACTTCGATGGAGAATAAACAATAACCTGGCCGCTCACTACGGCGTCCGATGTAACGTCCAATCCGTCGAAGTATAGCCGGGTTTTTTGCCTGTCGACTGATTTCGGCGCGAAGAGCATGGAGGCAGCAATCATGAGGTTGTCGACGGTTAACCGCTGGTCACGGTCCGGGCTTATTATCAGAATATCCTTCTCCGACGGCGACCTGCCGACACTAATGCGTACGGGGTTCTCCGTGGGGTTTTCGGTCGGGTAGGTCTCGGTCGACCCGTCCCTCATTATTAGCCTTACATAGACTTCTATGTAAGGGCTTATGACGTAGGATGACGGGACTGTCCCCGAGAGAGTCATCGACGATTCCTGGAAACTCATCTCGGTTTGCTGGAAGTCGGTCGACAAATCGTTCCGGTAAAAGAGGAGCGCCTGAGAGATATTCGACAGGCTCTTGACCTCGGCCTTCACTAAAACAGGACTATTCTCGATCGCCCCGGAAGCAGCCGTCAGGTTTATAACAAGCCCCTGCTGTGCAGAAGCAGGCCGCGCGAGAAAGAGAAAGGACAGGGACACGAGGGTGAGCGCAATTCTGCCCCCCGCAATAAGCTTGCTAGATTTGCTCACAATGCCTCCGACCAACACTGCTCTATAGTTAGGAACGCAAAAAGTTACTGCTGAGTATCGATTATGATCTCTCGCATTTGTCCGTTGTTGTCCCGGAATTGGATTTTAAGTTCATGTTTCCGGCCAAACTGGTCGTTCAATTGCGCCAGCCTTTCCAGGTCGGCCTGAGTAGACTTGTGGACAGAGATGTCACCATTAGACGATGAGATTCCGGTTTCCCCGGCGCCGACGTTTACTGAATCGTGCGAGAAGTTGTTCACAAGCCTCACCAACCCTTCGACGATTGTAAGAAAGTCGGAACTGTTGAGGCCGACGACCAGGATTCCCTGAGTACCTCGAATCGAGGCGACACTGGTCGGCGTCGTGAACTCGAACGGCTTGTCCTTCCGTTTAGCCATCGAGAATCCCACATCGCCCTTATCGACATACATGTTGGACGGGTTGTCGACGCCGTTGACCTGCACCTCCGATTCGGGTCCGAGCCGGAGGGTACTGGAGTCGTTGAACTTTATGAGGGCAAAAGCCTTAGGGAGCGTCCTGACGTAATCGCCGCCGTAAATCAGCTCCCCCTTCTTTGCGCTTTTCCATTGGTCTGAGTTAGGGCTCTTCTCGACTTTGTTTTTAATTATCCAGAAGAGTGCCACGTTGCTGCGCGCCGCGACTTCAAATGAAAGAGTTGCGGCAAACGCGAACATTGCGAAAACGAGCATAAGTTTTGTTTTCTTCATCGCCGCCTCCCTAGTGGACAATTACACTTGTGACTTTCGACCGGTCCATATTCTTCAGGATGTCTATGAGTTCGTCGGTCGAGATTTCATTGCCGTCATAAGTAGCCTGCCCCGTAAGCATGCCGATCTGAGAGACAAGGTAGCTGTAAGGTGTGCCGGTGAGGAAGCTCTTCAGCGCGGCGGTCGCCACGCTGTTGATGTCGCCGCCCTGCGTCCCTCCCGGTGCGGGCGAATTCACGCTCCCGATGGTGAAGCTCCAGATGTCGCTTCTCAGTCCGCTCCCGCGCGAAGCGGAGCCCGGTGTCTGGACGTACCAGTAATAAGTCCTTCCATCCTGAAGAGGTCGCACTCCCGGACCCGATGGCGGATAATTGAATGAACCGGGAGCCGGCGAGGTGGAATTGGGCACAGTCACCCGGAGATACGGGACACCCGAAACCACATCTTCAGGACTTACCTGGCTCGGGAGCTTCTCGTAGACGGAGAGCACTACCGTGTCTACATTCGCCATCCATTGAAAATGCGGGAAGAGCGTCGAGACAGATCCCTGGTCCATGGGAAGCGCAAGCTCTATCCTGCTTGGATTGGTGACGATGATGCTCCCCCGAGCTTGTTCGGACTCAGGCATATTATTCTGGTCGAAACACTGCAGCATGAATTGATAGACGCCGGCCGGGGCTTTCCCCATGGCCAGCGCGACATTCTTGAGCTTGTCCACCTGGTCGGAATTGTAATGCGAACTCTCGACGCTGATCGAGGGATTGCTGCCCGACAGGTCGACATTAGTTATGACTCTTACTTGTCCCGGTTCAAGCGTGAATGGGTTGGTGGTTGCATCGGCGATATCAGGATAGGTTGCCCCGTCGGCGAGGGTGACGTTAATAGTCATCCTTAGCTTGACCTGAATAGGAGTCGAGGCAAGCGACTGAAGCGTAGCGGAGAAAAGAACCCCGGAACTCTGGATATGCTGGATATCCAGATCAGCTACGTAAATCTGATTTGTCTGCGGAACGGTAAGTGTGAGATTCACAAGGTTAGAGGAAGTCTGCGCCTTCACCGAGGCAGATATGGCAAGCAGACCAATGAATAACACGGTAATGTCAAAACGTTTCATAAGCTCCTCCCTTTTTGCCGGATAGCGGCCGGTCCGGCAAAGACTTATTGTCTGACGATTATCTCGGACGCATTCTTCAAAACAAGCCGGAGCCAGCCCCCTCTCCCAGGTATACGGCGTCAGGCATGTAGCAAGATGAAGGCCAACCGATTTATCGGAAGGCCGGGTACAACTTAGAAATGCACAATATCGTTGTATATGACAAATGCCATGAACAGGAGAAGCACTGCGAAGCCGATCTGCTGAGCAACGAGCTTCACCTTCGTGGGCACTTCCCTTCTGAATATCGACTCGTAGACAAGGAACGCGAGATGTCCGCCGTCAAGCGCCGGGAAAGGAAGTATGTTCAGTACAGCGAGACTTATGCTGAGCAGTGCCATGAAACCAAGGAAACTGACAAGTCCCATCTCAGCACTTTGCGTCGCGAGCTGCGCAATCTTGATAGGTCCGCCGATCGATTTGGTGAAGGATACTTTCCCGTCGATCATTTGATAGATCGATTTCAAAAGCAGGCCCGTTGCACCGACAGTCTGGTCAAAACCGGCGGGAATGGCGGAGATCACGTTGTACCTGAGCCTTTCGATCGGACCGGTGTAGGCCATGACTATTCCTACTCCGATCTTTCCGTCCGAGTTAGGCATTACCGAAATATTTTTTTCTTCATTCCCTCTCTCGATGCCTAACTGAATCGACTTCCCCTTATTGGACTTCACGATCTCAACGAGTTGAGTATCGGTAGTTACGCTTTGCCCATCCACCGACAGGACGTAATCGCCCGGCAAGATTCCGACTTTTGAGGCGGGCATCCCGGGTTCGACGGCATCTATCTGAACACGCATGTGGTTCGGGTACAGGCCAAAATCTTTATCTGGCCTCACCGCCCCTTTAGGAACTGTGATGTCCGCGATCTTTCCGCCGCGATCGAGCTTCACCGAAAGAGGGTTGGCGACATTGTCGAGATAGAGATCGGTCAAAACGTTTTCCCAGTTCCTGACAGCCTTGCCATTGATGGACACAACTCTGTCGCCGCTTTCGAAGCCGAGTTTCTGAGCTGGAGTATTCGAGCGTACCATGCCGACTGTCGTGGTCGCCTGATACATTTTGCCATTCGCAAGGTTTATACCGTAGAAGATCAGGAAGGTAAGGAGGAAATTCATTATCACGCCGGCCGAGACGACGATCATCCTCTGGTACATCGGTCTCGAACGGAATTCGTTGGGCTGTGGAGGCTTGTTCACGAAATCGGTGTCGAAACTCTCATCGATCATTCCGGCGATTTTGACATATCCCCCGATCGGAATCCACGATACACAGTAGTCGGTATCACCGATCTTCTTTCCGAAGGCGCGGGGCGGGAAGCCGATCGAAAAGGTGTCCACCTTCATCCCGGACAATTTGGCCGCGATGAAATGGCCGAACTCATGCACCAGGACCAGAACTCCGACGGTGATTATGAAATAAAGTATATAAGCCATCCACAATTCTCTTGTTTAGATTTCAAATTCTCTAATCACGGCAGCCTGACGCTGTGCGATTAGAAGCTGACTTCAAACGTGCTCCGCCTCCGCATACACAAACTTTCTCGCATCCCGATCCGCTTCGAATATCTCATCTATGTCGGGAGATTTTTTCGGCTCAATGGCGCCGAGCGCCGCGTCGACAAACTCTGATATCTGCATGAACCTGATCCTGCGTCTGAGAAAGAGATCGACAGCCGCCTCATTTGCCGCATTCAGAATAGCCGTAGAGGTTCCACCCTGACGCAAAGCCTCGTAAGCCGACTTGATAAGAGTAAATTTCTCGATGTCGGGCGGCATGAACGTCAGCTGCCCGATCCTGCTGAAATCTATTCTTTGATATTTGGACTCGACCCGTTCCGGATACGTGAGCGCGTATTGAATTGGGATTTTCATATCGGGCATGCCGAGCTGCGCTTTTATGGAGCCGTCTACGAACTCGACCATCGAGTGTATGATGGACTGGGGATGAACGACGATGTCGATCTTGTCGGCGGGCAAGCCGAAGAGATAGTGAGCTTCAATTACTTCCAGCCCTTTGTTCATCAACGTCGCTGAATCGATGGTGATCTTGTTTCCCATCTTCCAATTCGGATGATTGAGGGCCTCTTCCACAGTGACATTTTCGAGTTCCTCTTTGCTCCGATTCAGGAATGGACCTCCTGACGCCGTCAAAATAAGTTTTGCAACCGATTTCTTCCCCTCACCCGAGAAGCACTGGAGGATCGCGCTGTGCTCGCTGTCTACGGGGAGCAGGGTTGCGCGATACCTGCTCGCAGTCTCGTTGACGATCTCGCCGGCGACAACCATCGTCTCCTTATTTGCAAGCGCCACTGTCTTCCCAGCTTCCAGGGCCTTCAATGTAGGTCGCAGTCCTGCGAAACCGACGAGCGAACTTATCAGAACGTCAAATTCGCCCCCAGACATTACATCCATGAGCCCCGATTCGCCGGAATAGACCTTCAGTTTCTCGCCGTTCAAATAGGATCTGAATTGATCGGCCCTCTTTTCATCGATTATGACGACACCGGCAGGAGCGTACTTCTTGACCTGTTGATAAAGCAAATCTACGTTCTTATTCGTGACAAGATAATTGACATGATAGTCTTCGCCATGCTCGTTCATACTGGTGATAACGTCCAGACTACTTCTTCCGATCGACCCGGTGGAGCCGAGTATAGCGATACTTGTCCTTTTACTCATCAATTTTGCCGTGGATCAATTTAAACAAGCCCATTTCGCAAAGCAAGAAACGAAGGAGTACGTAAACCTCGACAAACTAAAGGATTACTACCGATCAGCGCAGGATAAACGGGCTGAACGGCCTATCAGCTCCTCAAACGTGGCAATTCGAACATTGAATCAGTCGAATGACTTTTTGAAATTCGGGTATGAAAAGATTATCGATAGTGACCTTTTACTCGATTGCGATGGGATACGTCGAAGCCGCGGTTGTGATCTACCTTCGCGAGATGTTGTTCGCAAACCCGGAGCAGCTCTTCCCTCTCAGGACTCTGGACCCTCAGCTTGCCATGGTAGAGATAGTCAGGGAAGCCATGACTATCATAATGCTCGCGATGGTTGCGATGCTTGCTGGGAAGAAGAAGTTCGACAGAATCATGTACTTCATATATGCATTCGCGATCTGGGATATTTTCTACTACGTATTCCTGAGGGCTGCCGTGGGCTGGCCGCCGTCGTTCACAACATTCGACGTTCTATTCCTGATACCTGTTATGTGGGTAGGGCCGGTGATCGCTCCCGTCTTGATTGCGGCATTGCTCGCATTCGCCTCAGCGGCACTAATCGTCCTGCACCGAAGAGTGCCGGACATACGCATCAGGGGAGTAGATATAGCGATCTTCGTCATAGGTTGCACTGTCGTTCTGTACTCGTTTACTGCCGGAGTTTTTCATATCTTATTTACCAGCGGCCCAAAAGGCCTGGAGAGTTACACGCCGAAGACATACGATTGGCTGCTATTCTTCATCGGCTACCTTACGATGTGTGCGGCGGTTTTCAGAACATTAACGGATTCATTCCACAAAATGAGATCCGCCAGTCCCGACACTGCGGGAGAAGGACCTTACAAGGTGAATCGATGAAACAGCCGGCTGAGGAGTTCAAAAGACGGAAGCGGGAATGGGAGAGCAAAGCCAATGGGAGTAAGACACGTCCGGTGAAGTTTACGACTGTGAGCGGCGAACCGGTGGATATGCTTTACACTCCGGAGGACACGGCCCGTATGGATTTCGATAACGATATCGGTTTCCCCGGCGAGTTTCCTTATACACGCGGCATTCACGCGACTATGTACCGCGGAAAGTTGTGGACCATGAGGCAGTTCGCCGGCTTCGGCACGCCGGAGGATTCGAACAGCCGTTACCACTACCTTCTCGATAACGGGCAGACAGGACTGAGTGTTGCCTTCGACCTCCCGACACTTATGGGACAAGACGCAGACGATCCCCTGTCGGAAGGTGAGGTCGGCGTGTGCGGAGTTTCCGTAAGTTCTCTTGCAGACATGGAAATTCTCTTCAAAGGCATCCCGCTTGACAAGGTATCGACTTCGATGACTATAAACGCCCCGGCGGCAATGCTGCTCGCATTTTACATAGTCGTCGCCGAGAAACAGGGAGTCAAGCCGAGTCAGCTTCGCGGCACAATCCAGAACGATATCCTGAAGGAATACATCGCACAGAAGGAATGGATATATCCACCTGCGCCTTCGATGCGGATCATCACCGACATGTTCGGCTACACAGTGAAGGAGATGCCGAAGTGGAACCCGATATCCGTGAGCGGCTATCACATTAGAGAAGCGGGATCGACTGCGGCGCAGGAGCTCGCCTTCACGCTTGCAGACGGTTTCGCCTACGTCGAAGCGGGAATCGCGGCAGGCCTGAACGTCGACGAATTCGTCCCACAGATTTCCTTCTTCTTCAATTCACACGTCGATTTTTTCGAAGAGGTGGCGAAGTACCGCGCTGCCAGGAGAGTCTGGGCAAGGAGGATGAGAGACAAGTACGGGGCCAAGAATCCACGGACACTCGCACTCAGGTTTCATACGCAGACCGCCGGTTGTTCCCTTACTGCACAGCAGCCTGAGAATAACATAGTGCGCACGGCATACCAGGCTCTTGCCGCCGTGCTTGGAGGGACTCAATCGCTGCATACCAATTCGATGGACGAAACGCTTGCCCTTCCCAGCGAGAAGGCGGTGACGATAGCGCTTCGTACACAGCAGATACTCGCATACGAGACCGGGGTTGCAAACACCGTCGACCCTCTGGCAGGGAGTTACTTCGTTGAGAGCATGACCAACAGGCTTGAGGCTGAGGCGCAGGAATATTTTGATAAGATCGAGTCGCTCGGCGGGGTGATCCCCGCTATCGAACAAGGCTTTTTCCAGAGAGAGATTGCCGAAGCAGCTTACAGGTATCAGCAGGAACTCGACAGGAAGGAAAAGATTATCGTTGGGGTAAACGAGTTCGTTCAGGAGGATGAACAGATCTCGATTCCTATCCTCGAGATATCGAAGGATGTGGAAATCAAGCAGCGCAGGCGTGTTGCGGAAGTAAAAGCGGGTCGCAGCGACGCGGATGTCAGGAAGGCAATCGAAGGTCTCAGGCGAGCCGCCGGAGACGGGAGCAACCTTATGCCGGAGTTGCTTCAGGCAACGCGGGCATATGTGACAATCGGCGAGATGTGCGAGACATTGAAGGAAGTCTTCGGAGTTTACGAAGAGCCGGTTGTGTTCTGAGCCACTGCAGGATCGCGTCAAAAATCCGATATTGAGATCAGCCAAGGGCTAAGTCGTCGTCGGATAACCAGTTTCGCCCAGCAGTTAAACTCGTTCTTGACAAAGCCGTGCTGTGGCCATATATTTGAAAGAATTTCTCAAATGAATGAGGCAAATGCTTAGAAATCGTTTAGTTTTACTAGTATTGGGGGGGCTATTCGCGGTCGTTTCGTTTTCCTGCTCCTCGAATCGGGGAGTCGAGAAGCCATCCGGCGATCGGCTTGCGGCGCTGGACACGATGAGTTTAAGATCTTCTATCGAAATGAGCCGGAAAGCGATAGTGCAACAATCGAGGCTTCAATCGTTGTATCGTAATGGGCTTGATTCGATCATAACGGATGACGATGCCGTGGACAGGCTGATGGGTATCGCGCGAGAGAGATACGCCAGCGCACTCAGGCTTCAGGGAATCGGGAATCAGGATTCATCCGCCGTGGAGTTTGAAAGAGCAATCAGTGTTCTTAATGACCTGAGTTATTACCCCGGCATCGAGAGCGATTCCGATTTTGTGGACCTCAGCCAGAGGATCATCGGAGATTACGAGAAGTACATCTCAACTATCCAGACTCTTGGTCCTGGCACTTCGGTGTTTGCCCTTCAGGAAAAATTGTCCCAGATAGTCGACTCGATAAACGTAAACGGGGTAAGGTTTCCGAAACCGGAGCATCTCGCCACCGGAAAGGTGCCGCTCGTGATGAACAGGTATGTCGAACAGAACCTGAAGTTCTTCACAACGCGAGGAAGATGGCACATGCAGGAATGGATTTACCGGTCAGGCAAATATATTCCGATGATGAAGAGGATTTTTATTGCGGACTCCCTTCCTCCGGAGATCGCGTACCTTTCGATGCCCGAAAGCGGACTCAACCCCGACGCCCGTTCGTGGGCCAGGGCGGTGGGCTTATGGCAGTTCATCCGTTCTACCGGTGCTCTTTACGGACTTAGATCGAACTGGTGGTACGATGAGAGGCGCAACCCGGTTCTTGCGACCGAAGCAGCCGCAAGCCATCTGAAGGATCTGTACAATTATTACAAAAACTGGTATCTGGCCATTGCGGCTTACAACTGCGGCACAGGCTCAGTAAACAGGGCTATCTGGAGAAGCGGGGGATACAGAGACTTCTGGAAGATTGAAAGGTTTCTCCCGCGGGAGACGAGGAATTACGTACCTCAGTACATAGCGGTCACGATGATCGCCATGAATCCGAAGGAATATGGATTTGCAGACAGTCTCGCACCGGCACCGCCGCCATGCGATACGGTCAGGATCCCGGAGAGTGTCGATCTCAGGGTCCTCGCAGACGCAGCGGGCATGGATTATGATTCTCTCATGGCTATGAACCCTGAGTTAGTCCACGGTGTGACTCCGCCTGAATACGGCGACGACGGATACCCCTTGCTCGTACCAAAAGGAATGGGGCCGGTATTTGCGGCAGATTATCAGAAGCTCCCTGCCTCTGAAAGGCTTACGTGGGCGTTCCACACCGTAAGATACGGCGAGACCCTATGGACTATTGCGCACGATTACGGAGTGGGTCTGACATCGCTAAGGATGGCGAACCACATGTCGTGGCGCAGCAGCCGGATATATCCCGGGATGAGACTGATCATACCTGTCAACAGCTCATACTACCAGCGCGAAGCCCAGCTCAGGTTCGGACGGCGCCCTTCTATCAGACGGAGCAACTCGGGTATTTATATCGTTCGAAGAGGCGAGACACTCAGCGGCATAGCCTCGGCCTATGGCATATCGGTCGCGAAACTGAAGAGACTCAATCATCTGAGCAGCTCACTCATTAAGCCGAGGATGAGGTTATTGGTAGCCGCTGTAACGCCGGATCCCCCCCGCGGCAAGAAAGCAAGAGCATCGCTCGTCCGGCACAGCGATCCGCCGGCAGCACACTCCAGGTATCATATTGTCCGGCGCGGTGAGACTCTCAGCAGCATTGCGTTTCGATATGGAGTCACGGTCGCCGATCTCAAAGATTGGAACAATCTCGGTGGCAGCAGAATACAGGCCGGCGCCCGCCTTGTGGTAAGCTCGCCATACGCGGCAGGGCACAAGGGGTCAGGCAACATGCTTGCTGAAACGACGGACTCTAAGACGATTTACAGGGTTCGACGCGGCGACTCGCTCTGGAGTATCGCGAGAAAGTTCGGAGTCAGTCTCAACGAACTGCGGGAATGGAACGATACTGCACCGGATATTCATCCGGGTCAGAGGCTCGTAATTTACAACTGATACTTGTGGCTGAACCAGGTCAAACCATCTCCCCTGCCCCCGGAAAGATAGTCACGATCTTCGGGAGCAGTAAGCCAGTTGAGGGTTCTCATGAATACGAAGATGCGGTCCTGATCGGCCGTCGTCTCGCCTCCAATGGGATATCGGTTTGCACCGGTGGATACCGCGGAATAATGGAAGGGGTTTCCAGAGGCGCTTCCGAATCGGATGTCAGGATAATTGGCGTCACTTCTGCTGTGTTCTCGCCTTCCCCAAACCGGTATGTTAACGTCCAGGTGCACACCCAAACCATATTCGAACGCTTACAGAAGCTTATCGAACTGGGGGACGGCTTCATTGTCCTGAAAGGCGGGACAGGAACCATTGTCGAGTTCGCCATGGTTTGGGAACTCATCAGCAAAGAAATGATGGAAAGAAAACCGATAATACTCGCAACCGGTTTCTGGAAGCCCGCGGTAGACCTGCTGACAGGTGAATTTACCTCCGAGGGAAGTGAAATTGGCGCACAGTATGTCAAGATAGCGAAAGATGCCGCCGAAGCAGCGGACCTAATGATCAAGTCGCTTCGAAACGCGTGAAGTTTTTCAGCCCCTAAGGGGCGGTTTGGAATTTCTCCCTTATCTCTTCAGCAAGGCTGTCGGGGGTTCGCCCATCCGCATTCAACCAGATTATCCGTGAGTCTTTCCTGAACCAGGTCATCTGCCGCTTGGCGTATCTTCGCGTGTTCATTTTAATTAGAGCTACCATGTCTTCGAATCTGAGTCTCCCCTGCACATAGCCGATCGATTCTCTGTAACCGACGGTTTGGAGGGAATTCAAGGCAGGATCAAATCCTCTTCGAAGCAGCTCTTTCACTTCATCGATCAAACCATTTTCAATCATGTCGTCGATGCGTTTCTCAATTCTTCTATACAGGTCTTTTCTTTCGAGCAGAAGGCCGAACTGGATTGTCTCGAATTCAGGCTTTTGAGTACGTTCGACACGGAGGGTCGATATCTTACTTCCGGAAGAGTGGTAGACCTCGAGGGCCCGGAGAATTCTCTTGTAGTTCTGAGGAAGCAGTCCTTCAGCAGCATCCGGATCGACGCGCTTCAGCTCTTCGAGCAGTTTCCCTGCCCCTTCAGTCTTGAGCCTTATTCTCAGCTCATCTCTTATCCCGCCCTCGATCTCGGGAGCATCGAAAAGTCCATCGACCACGGCTCGGACATACAGACCTGAACCTCCGACTATGACCGGCAGCTTATTCCTGGATAAGATGTCAGCGACGGCATCACGAGCCAGCTTACCGTATGTCCCTGCGCTAACAACTTCGTCGAGAGGAGCGATGTCGACAAGATGGTGATGAACTAGAGACATTTCCTCCTTCGTCGGCTTTGCCGTGCCGATATCTATCAGCCTGTAAATCTGTCGAGAATCGGCGGAGACTATCTCGCTCGGGACAAGTTTTGACAGCTCTATCCCGACGGCCGTCTTCCCGCTGCAAGTCGGTCCGACGATAGCAACTATGAATTTTTGATTTGTGATGCCCTCACTTTCAGCCATTGCGTTCGGGCCAGCCATCCCTTCCGATCAACGGGACGAACTTGAAATCCGATTTTTCCTCAATCGAGTAGTTGTTCCCCTCGCCGGTCTTCGTAATGATCTTCATTTGCTGAAAGTCCTGCGTTCCGACTGGTACGACCAGCCTGCCGCCTACCTTAAGCTGTTCGACAAGGGACTTAGGAATACCGGGGCTGCCGGCGGTCACGACGATACCATCGAAAGGAGCAAATTCTTTCCACCCTATTGTGCCATCGCTCGATTTGGAGATGTAGCGGACGTTCATGCTGTCCAGCACCCGTCTGGCGCTATCAAGGAGAGACGGTATCCTTTCGATCGTGAAGACCCTGATGCCCATGGCGGCAAGGACTGCCGTTTGATAGCCGCTTCCTGTACCTATCTCCAGGACCTTATCCAATTCCCGGGCATGGAGTGATTCAGTCATAAACGCAACGGTGAACGGCTGTGAAATCGTCTGCCCTTCGCCGATGGGAAGAGCCGCATCGTCATAGGCATGGTTTCGCAGCGGAATAGGGATGAACAGATGTCTTTCGACCTGTGCCATCGCGTTGAGCACGCGCTCGTCGGAAATTCCGCGGTCGAGGAGCAACTGTACCATCTCCTCGCGTGCCTCGCGGTATTTGTCAAGCAGTCCGGATTTTGCCATTTAGAATGGGAAAGGATTTCAAATACACTTTGATGAAACGAAATATGTCGATCACCCTGATGTAGCTCAGGGAATCGTTGTAGATTGTCCTGATTGGAATGAATCCCACCCGGTAACCTGCCAGAACCGCTTTTAGGAGCATGTCGGACTCATAATCGAAATGACGGCAGTTCGAATCTACCTGCCTCAGCACTTCCGACTTATAGAGGCGGTAGCCTGATTGACTGTCTTCAATATTGGCTCCGGTTCTCGATGAGAGAATTCGCGATGTCAGGGTATTCGACAGAAATCTGTGGACAGGCATATCTTTCGTGGAGATGCTCCGTTTACCGATAACCAGGTCGAACTGCAGAGCTGCTTCGAGGAAAGCCGGAATTTCAGCCGGGTCATGCTGCAAATCAGAATCCATGGTGATAATCAATTCAGCGTTCAGCTCAAGGGCTTTCATTGCCCCGTTTCTCAACGCGGCCCCTTTCCCCTTCTTTCTTGAATGCTTGAGGAGCCAGACCCCCAGGTCGCGTGCTATGAATTCCGTTTCATCCGTCGAGCCATCGTCGACGACAAAGATGCTTTCGGGAGGTACCTGCCGGGACACTCGGGAGACGAGTTCCCCCAGAGTACGGGCCGCATTGTGAGCGGGAATGACTACGGCAACTTTAGGCATCTTCGGTAGCGTGCTTAAGAATCGATTTTGCTCCCTTGTCGGACGGCCTGGGCAGTGTCTCTTTCAGCCGTCGGCGCAGCCCCTCGGGCGACAGGCCCCGGTTGAGGACACCATCTTCGGCCACGGAGATAGTGCCGGTTTCTTCCGAGACGATGACGACCAGGGCATCGCTCTGTTCAGACATACCAAGCCCCGCGCGATGGCGCATACCGAGCACGTACCCGCCGAGCTTCGTCGTGGAACTCAACGGAAGCGTGCACCGGGCAGCCTCAATCGTGTCCCCTCTCACCACAACCGCCCCGTCGTGAAGCGGAGCCTTTGGATTAAATATGGTTACGAGGAGGCCTTTGGAAACCTTCGCGCGTATTTCCTCGCCCGTTTCGATGATGGTACGGAGCGCGCTCCCGCGAACGATGACAATAAGAGCGCCGTGCTGCCTGTTGCTCAGCTCCATAGCGGCGTCGGCGATCTCGTCCACCGTCTCGCTGATATCGATGTGAATGAAGAACCTTACGAAGCTGTTCTTCCCGAAGTAAAGGAACAATCTCCTGAGTTCTGGCTGGAACAGCACTATGAACGCGATGACCCAGATATTCGTAAGCGTCCCGAGAAGCCAGCCGAGCGCACGCATGCCGAGAGCCTGGGCCGCAAACGAAAGTGCAAGGATCATGAGGAGGCCGATGAATATCTGCGCAGCGACGGTGCCGCGCATCACCTGGTAAAGCTTGTAGAAAATGAAGGCGACAATCGCGATGTCGATAATGTCAATTACCGAGACGGGAATAAACCCGATATGAAACAGGTCCATCAGACCTTCTGCCTCCGTATCGCATCCGCTACCATTGCAACTCTGCGCATCTCTCTTACGTCATGGACCCGGACGATATCCGCTCCGTGCAGGATGCTGGCCGTGATTGCTGCCGCTGTCCCTTCAAGGCGTGCCTCCACAGGGGTATCGAGTATCTTCCCGATGAAGGATTTTCTCGACACTCCTATCAGGATCGGCACTCCTATTTTCCTGAACTCGGAAAGGCGGTTTATCAGTTCCAGATTATGGTCGGCAGTCTTCCCAAAACCTATTCCAGGATCCACCATTATCTGTTTGATACCTTTCGAACGCGCTGTCTCGACCGCACCAGCAAGATAGTCATACACCTCTCCCACGAGATCATCATAAGAAGGATTGATCTGCATGTCCTTGGGAGTTCCCTTGATGTGCATGATGACGACCGATGCACCGGCTTCTGCAATGGCATCTGCCATTCCAGGTTCGGCACGTAGCCCGGAGATATCATTTACAATATTCGCACCGGCCTTCAGCGCCGCGGAAGCGACATTAGTCTTGTATGTGTCTATCGACAGAGGGATCTTTGTCTTCTGCCTGAGCTTCTGGATGACCGGGACCACCCGTTTTGTCTCTTCCTCTAATGGAACACTCTCGGCACCAGGGCGCGTGGATTCCCCCCCGATATCGATTATGTCAGCTCCATCCTTGACCATCTGGAACGCGTGCAGGACAGCATCCGTCTGGTCGAAGAACAAGCCGCCATCCGAAAATGAATCCGGTGTGACGTTCAGAATTCCCATCAAATATGTACGGCATCCAAACTGCACCGTCGTCTCGCCGAATTTATATGTTAGTTTAGCCTCGTCCATCGAACTCTTTTCGATTTTAATATAAGAATTGAGTCCCGGATTTTCATCGTTGCGTAGCTTGCGAAAAATCGGAGAAATACTCATTCTACAAACGATCGCCAGTAGAAACAGGCTGGCGGTATTCGCTTGTTCGGCATCAACCTCAATTGAGTTCGGACCAACACAGGCTCTTCAAATCCACACCTCGCGAGCGCAGGTCTACGGCTGAAGAGTCTTTCTTCTTTTGTTCGAAGCCCTCAGGGGACAATTGAGCAAAAGGCTGATAGACGACCGAGCAGTTACGTCAGACTGGCGTTTGTCGTGGGTGGGGTACCGTAAAGGAGATTTCGCCGTAACTTGGAAGTAAGCTCAAAACTCCTCAGATCATTGGTTTCTATCGCTTCATGCCATCCCCCGGAGTGAGGTGAGGGTGAAATTGTTGTATCTTCAAGGTCCGATGGTTATCTTCATGACAGAAGTTCCTAATAAAAAAACAAAGGAAGGTGATTCGATTGGTCGGCGTCGTTGTTCAAGAGAATGAGCCGATCGACAGAGCACTGAGGCGTTTCAAGAAGAAGTATGAGCGTTCGGGAATTCTGAAAGAGTTCAAGAAGAGAACATACTTCACGAAGCCCTCGGTCCGCAAGCGGATGAAGCGCGTGAAAGCAATACGTCGCTCTCAGAAACTTGCATCGGAACTCGGTTGATTAGTATCCGTCCCGGGGACTCCCGGGACGGGCTTTTTAGGGGGAAGGGTAAAAGCTTACCGGGTGCATCAGTTCATGATTTTTATGGCCACAGAATCGGGTAAAACCGTTGCGTAGGCTTTCACAGCTCTCCTGTTATCGTTCCCAGTTTCCTTTCCGCAACCAATGATGTAGATCTCGCTGGCCGGAGTGCCGATCGGAAGAGTGCTCCCTCTTTTGAAATCCGCATCGTTCGGCGGCTGGGTGCTCAGAGAGAAACTACCATCTGCATTCCCAGTGTCAAGCGGAGAAAGCGCGAATCCCATGAAGTTCATCCCGCCTCCATCCATGCTGGACGGCTTCCTGTAGTACTCCTGAGCCATGGAAGCGAGTCTTTCAAGATCGGTTATTAGATTATTGCGGTTCGAGCTCTGGCTTTCACTCCTGAATACGGCAAGACCGACCGCAATAGCAATGCCCACAATTATCACCCCCAATACAATTAGCAATAATTGCTGCTGTCCCAATGTGCTACTCCTTCAACTAACGATGGATCCGCGACCGGTAATGCGACCGTCCAGGATCCCGGTTTCAGCATTTGTAGTGGCTTCGATAGCTAAGATAAGGAGGAATAAGGCTCACATTCAACGCACACCTGGATAATTAAGCGGCGGGGCAGCGGTTTGAAGGCCGGTTATTATTACGAGGGAAACTCACAGATGAAATGGGACAAAAGACTGATCACCAGCGTATCAGATCATATCCGAATTGCGTCACTGTGAATCATGCATACTCTTTGAATCCTCCGCGGGCGCGGACCTAAGAGCGATGCGCCAAATGCGGACACTCAGAGGTTCTTCCTCTCAGTGGAGGCCGAACATCCTTACAGACTGCTCTGCCCAACTCAGTATCGGAGTGAAATAAATCATGAGAGCAATGTTAGGAACCATAAGGATCGTCATCATCAGATTCGTGCCGAAACCAAATTCGATCCTCGTATTTTCCGCGGGCTGAACGAGATACATGCTCCTGACGACTTTCGCATAGTAATAGAGAGACACCACGCTGTTCAGCACTCCGACTATCGCGAGCCAAATGTAGTTGGTCTTGATGAGTGCGGCGAAGAGATAGAGTTTCCCCACAAAGCCAAACGTGGGCGGAATACCGGTAAGAGAGAATAGGAAAACGGCGAGTGCGAATGCTGCGTACGGCGAACGATAGCCGAGTCCGGCATAACCATCGATTTCTTCGGTATGATACTTATTCGCAACCAGCATCACGATGTAGAATGCTCCAAGGTTCATAAGAAGATACGCGACGAAGTACATGAGCATCGCCGATATGCCCTGGTCGGTCAGTGTTACGAAGCCCATCAGGATATATCCGGCGTGCGCTATGCTGGAGTAAGCAAGGAGGCGTTTCATGTTCGACTGCCAAAGTGCAACCAGGTTACCGACGGTCATCGTCAGGACGGAGAGCACCGCAATTATGTCTGTCCAGTTAAGCCCTCGGAATATTTCCCACATTCCTGCGACGGCGGGTTGCGCTCCGACATCGATGAATCCGATCTTGAAAAACCTGATAAGAAGTGCGAAGCCGGCCGCTTTGGAAGTAACCGAGAGAAACGCTGTCACAGTCACAGGCGCACCTTCGTAAACGTCGGGCGTCCAAAAGTGGAAAGGGACGGCGCTGATTTTGTATCCGAGCCCGACCAGCATAAGGACGATAGCGACGAGCAGTGTAACCTGAGAGGAGGTCCCGGAAGCCAAGGATTGGTTCAACGCGTAGAAGTTCAGACTTCCCGTCAGTCCATATAGGATAGAAATTCCGTAAAGCATAAGTCCCGAGGAAAACGCGCCGTATATCACATACTTCAGAGAGGCTTCATCTGCCCGCGGATTCTCTTTCGTGAAACCAGAAAGGATATATGAAGAAATACTTACCAGCTCCAGCGAGAGGTACATCATGAGTAAATTAGAAGCGCCCGCCATGAAGAACGCGCCGATTGTGAGCGAGATTATGAGGCTATAATACTCCGAGTATTTCGTGGAGCCTTCCGCGAGCTCGCGGCTCTGCATTGAGAATATGACTATCAGAATTCCGGTAACGAGGAAAATCACCTTGAAGAACCAGCTGAAAGGATCCACCGCGTACATGCCGCTGAACACAAGCTGATCCACTCCGGCCTGTCGCGACACGAATACTCCCGCGACGATAAATCCTGCCATTGCAATGTAAGCGGGCAGATGCCTGCTTCTTCCCTTCTTTATCAGCGCGGTCAACAATGTCAGGACGAAGACAATTGAGAGTACGGTTTCCGGTATCACGTAGCCGAAACTCTGGTATATGGTCTGTGCCATTTTTAAGTTCTCAATTCCTAATTTTGAATTCTGAATTGGCGCGGATTTTTTTCCGGGCGAAATTCAATATTTAGAATTCAGCATTTAACATTTTTCCTACTTCGCAGCAGTCATCCCAGCGCCGACACTATGAACGAAATTCACCAAATGATTCAATGTAGCGTTCATCGGGTGGAGCATAATCGAAGGCAGCACGCCAAGCAGAATCACGACGACCATCAGCGGAACGAGTGCGACAAGTTCCCTGCCGTTGATGTCGGGCAATCCCTTCCATTTATCCGGAAGTTGCCCAAGGAACACGCGCTGCAGAGCCCAGAGCATGTAACCCGCGGTCAGCACGATTCCGATACTCGAGAAAATGGCCACCCACCGGAATGCTGCAAAAGCGCCGAGGTACGAGAAGAGCTCACTGACGAATTCATTCAGTCCCGGCAAACCGATCGCCGCAAAGAAAGCCACAGTCATTATCCCGGTATAGACCGGCATCTGGTTGGCAAGTCCGCCGAAGGAGTTCATATCTCTCGTGTGGGCGCGATCGTAAATCACACCGACTATGAGGAAGAGCATCGCGGTAACGACGCCGTGGTTGAACATCTGGAAGACACCTCCCGCCATACCCTGGCTGTTCAGGGCCGAGATGCCGAGGAGAACGACTCCCATGTGGCTGATGCTCGAGTACGCGATCATCTTCTTGAAGTCGGTCTGTGCCATCGCGCACAAAGCGCCATAGACGATATTGATAAAACCAAGTATCGCGAGCGGATAGGCACTTTTCAGCATAATATCAGGGAAGATCGGGAAGCTGATCCTTAGAAGCCCATAGGTACCCATCTTCAAAAGGACGCCTGCCAGGATCACACTGATGGCAGTCGGAGCCTCGACGTGCGCGTCGGGAAGCCAGGTATGGAACGGGAAAATAGGAACCTTGATCGCGAATCCGATGAAAAGGGCGATGAACGCAACGTACCGCCAATACGTCCCTATCCCTCCCAGAAGCGAATTCGGATCGTAATTCTGCGGATTCATCATTGCAAGCATATCGAACGTGTGCATCATCTGGCCGGTCGCGGGATCCTTGATGCTGACGCTGAAATACAAGGCCAGCATTACGAGCAGTATGAGCACCGAGCCGAAGAGGGTGTATAGAAAGAACTTGATCGCGGCGTATTCCCTTCTCGGACCGCCCCATATTCCGATGAGAAAGTACATCGGGAGAAGCATGATTTCCCAGAACACGTAGAACAAAAACATATCAAGAGCAACGAACACCCCCATCATACCGGTGTCGAGGAGGAGATATAGCGCGAAGTACCCCTTCTGGGACTTGTTGATGTTCCATGATGCTATCACTCCGACGAAGGAGATGAGAGCCGTCAATACTATCATCGGAAGGCTTAGCCCGTCGATCCCGAGGAAGTAATCGATCGACACATGGCCAAACCAAGCCACTCCCGGCAGATCGATCCATTTCGCCTTCTCGATGAACTGGAACCCGCTCGGGTCGTTTATGCCGGTCAGAGCCGGTTTGAAATTCATCCAAATCAGACCCGCGACGACAAGCTGAAGGACCGTGACAGCCAGCGCGGTCCACTTCATCGAGTTTGCATTACCTCTTGGAATGAGCAACACGACGATCATTCCCACTATAGGCAAAAATGTTATCCAGGTCAGGTATCCAATTCCAAGGAACTGATACTGCATTATTCCTCCAACGATATGTCTAAATTCGAAATACTCATTTTATAAATCATATTACATGTCGAACTAAGCTCCACACGACAAACGGCTGCTGCAAATACCGATCTCATCCCGCCGATCAGAATTGTCTGAAGACATAAAAAATCACGATGACCCCGAGCAGCGCAAAGACGATATAAGTCTGCACTTTCCCGTTCTGCACCTTTCTGACTCCCCTTCCGAGGAACCCGGTGAACCACGCCGAGAAGTTGACGAGACCGTCGACCACATAGTGATCGAACTGCCCGCTAAGCCTCGACCATAGACGGGTAAAAGACGCAGCACCGTTCACGACGCCGTCGATCACATGCGAATCGAACCACGCCAGCGATTTGCTCAGCATTATCGTACCGGCAATCGCAGTCGCACCGTACAACTCATCGAAATACCATTTGTTATACAGGCAATTGTAGACAGGCAAGACCCGCTGCTTCAACTTCTCCGCATCCAGCTTCTTCCACTCATAGACGAAGAACGCCATGAAGATCCCGAGGAGCGCCAGGGTCAGCGAAAGTGCAAGGCCGGGATAATGGATTTCCTCCATCACTTCGTGATACTCGGCGGTCGGAACCGCAGGTTGCTCGACGAAGCTCGCTCCTGCCAGACTTGCCCCCGCGCTGGCGGAATCGGCCACGGATAGATTCACCGGCTGATTGAAGCCATAGCTCTGCGCTGGGGGGACAACAGAAGCGGGCTGCGTCACCGCCCTAAGGAACCACCCGTTATCAGGATTGAACGGGTTGAAACTGTAAAACACGAATATCGAGAGAGCCGCGAGAACGATCAGAGGAATCGTCATAACCTTCGGAGATTCTTTTGCATGCTCGTACGCGTGATGGTCGCGGGGCTCGCCGTGGAAAGTCATGATAATCAGCCGGAACATGTAGGCGGCGGTAAGAAATACGACCGCGTATCCGATTATCGGGATAAGATAGTTGCCGGTGAGAATCCCGTAAGCCAGCGAGCCCGCAAGGATATTATCCTTGCTCAGAAATCCGGAAGTCAGAGGGATACCGGAGATTGAGAGGCTGAAAATGACGAAGCTCCAGTAAGTGATCGGCATCTTCTTTCTCAGGCCGCCCATCTTCCGCATGTCCTGCTCATGGTGCATAGCGTAGATAACCGAACCAGATCCGAGGAATAGACCGGCTTTGAAGGCAGCGTGCGTGACCAGGTGGAAGAAGCCGGCAGAGAATGCCCCCACGCCGAGAGCCATGACCATATAACCGAGCTGGCTTACAGTGGAGTACGCAAGTACTTTCTTGATGTCGTTCTGCGTAATTGCGATCGTGGCCGCGAGGAAAGCGGTGATCGCGCCGATATAAGCGATGACTGTCAACGCGCCGGCCGTAAGCATAGGGTAGACCCGCGCAACGAGATAGACGCCTGCAGCGACCATGGTTGCGGCATGGATAAGTGCACTGACGGGAGTGGGACCTTCCATTGCATCCGGCAGCCACACGTGCAGTGGAAACTGCGCGGATTTACCGACCGCACCACAGAATATCAGGATACCGGCGGCGGTCAACAGGGGGCCGGAGAGATGGCCGGCGGCTATCCCACCAAAGACTTTTGTCAGAAGAAATGTATGAAGCTGGGTGAAGACGATCATTATTCCGATGAAGAAGCCGACATCGCCGACCCTGTTCACGATGAACGCTTTCTTCCCCGCGTCGCTGGCTGATTTTTTTTCATACCAGTGACCGATCAGGAGGTAGGAGCTGATGCCAACGAGTTCCCAGAAGGCATACATCATGAGGAGGTTATTTGAAAGGACAATCCCGAGCATGGAGAAGCTGAAGAAGCCGAGATAGGCGTAATAGCGCGTATACCTCACGTCGCCTTCCATATACCCGAGGGAGAAAAGATGTACAAGCGAACTAATCAGCGTCACCACAACCAACATAATGGCGGTGATGTTATCGATAGCAATGCCAAGATCGATTGTGAAGCCGGGATATCCAAAGACAGCACCGAGATCGAGCCACCTGAACGTCATATCGATTCTCGGGACACCAAGGAAGAACACCTTCTGTACCATAATGTAGATCGATATAGCGAGCGCTAAGAAAAGGAGGCCGGTCTCAACCAGGTCCTGTCGAGGTATTCGCTTTCCGAAAAATATCAGGAGCGTGAATCCCGCGAGAGGAAGAAAGAGGACTGCGAGAGAAAGATGTATCAACAACGATTCCATGGACGCCATTTTCTAAATTCTCAATTGTGAATTTTAAATGTGAATCCGTTACGAGAGTGTGCCATGTTCAAGACTTCAAAACTCAATTCAAAGGCCCGGATCTTAGTTCTTCAGTTTGTCGACTTCATCGACATTCACGGTATTGAGCTGCTGGAAGATGTTCAGTACGATAGCCAGCAGGACCGCCGCTTCAGCCGCCGCGAGGATAATAACGAACACTGCCACGACCTGGCCGCTCAGATTCATTATGCCGAAGCGTGCAAAGGCTATGAAATTTATGTTGGCGGCGTTGAGTATCAGTTCGATTCCCATGAGCACCATAATTGCGTTCTTCCTCGAAATCACGGCGTAAATCCCAAGGGAAAAGAGTATAGCGCTGACAACCAGAAATTGTTCAAGACCGACATGCAGACTCATTTCAAGCCTTCCTTTCTTTCCTCACGGCGCGCAATTATCACTGCACCGACCAGCGCGACCAGGAGCAGGATCGAAGCGAGCTCGAACGGGAGGACGAAGTTGGTCATCAGCAGAGTGCCTATCGGTTTCGCGGTTTCCTCTGCGGGTCCCATGCCGGCAGAAGGCCATCTGGTAGTTGTGAGAACGCCGATCAGAGTCCCGGCTATCACCCCAGCGACGATTACCGAAGGAGCTATGCGAAGGATACCCTTTTTCATCTCGACGCTGTTAGCCCGGCTTGTAAGCATTATGCCGAAGACGATCAGCACGAGAATTCCGCCCACGTAGAGGAGTATCTGAGTGATCGCGATAAAATCGGCCGCGAGCAGCACATATAAGGCGGCTACGCCGAAGAAGGCGAAGAGGAGCGAAAAAGCCGCGTAGACTATGTTCCTCGAGAAGACGACGCCGACGGCACTCACGATCGTAAGCAGCGCGAAGACGTAGAATATTATGTCGTACCAGTTCATTTTAATCCGCAGAGCCTTTTGGATTGTCGTTGGTTTTCAATTCCTGCGGCGCCTGAGCCGCTTGTTCCTGTGGCCTTGGGGGTTGCACATTTTCAGGCGACGATGCTGTTTTGCTTCCCTGGGGATCCGCTGTCACCGAAGATACCGGAGCAGCCTCCGCGCCCGCAGGTGCCGGCTGAGGCGTGGGTGCGACAGAAGGGGCCGGTTTCGGCGCAGAAGGTGGATTCGGTTGTGCGTTCGGTTGAGCCGCATTCTGAGTCTGAGCGGCTTTCTGTGCCGCTGCCGCAGCGGCGGCGGCCTTCTTCGCCGCAGCCTCCTTCTCCGCCGCCTTTGCCTGCTCTGTTTTCTGAGCCGCCTCTTCAGGCGTGAGGGTTATGAAGCTGTAGTTCAGTTTATCCCTGTCGTACTCCGAAAATTCGAAGACATCTGTCATATAAATGCACTCGGTCGGGCATGGGGGGACGCAGAGTCCACAGTAGCAGCACTTGGCAAAATCTATGTCGAACTGGGTAACCCACAGTCTTTTCTTCTGACCTGTCGACGTCACGCCGAGATCTTCTGTCGGGAGAGATTTCGCGGTCTCGATCGTGATGCATCCCACGGGGCACGCCATGCCGCACTGGTTGCAGCCGATGCAATCGTCCATATTGACATAGAGTCGGTTGCGACCGCGTTCGGGAATCGGCATCCGTGCGTCCGGATACTGGATAGTCACGGCGGGAGTAAAGAGGTGCCTCATCGTCACCTTCATTCCCAGAAGAACCGTCCAGAATCCCTTGCCGATGTTTTTGAAATATGTATCTACAGAACTCATCTTATGACCTCCAATTACCCGCGCAATACCACCCAGAGACCGACAGCAAAAATGTTCACCAGAGCAAACGGCGTCAGTATCTTCCAGCTGAGATACATGAGCTGGTCGACACGGAACCTTGGCAGAGTCCAGCGCAGCCAAATCTGAATGAAGACGAGGACCATGCCCTTACTAATCAGCCAGAATACTCCCCAGACAGGTCCGGAAAGGAAAGTCCCGAACGGGCTGTTCCAACCGCCGAAAAAGAGAACCGCCGCAACGGCAGCCACCACAAACATGTTTGCGTATTCTGCGAGATAGAAAAAGGCGAACCTCATTCCGCTGTACTCGGTATGATAACCCGCGACAAGCTCAGACTCAGCTTCCGGTATGTCGAACGGCGAGCGGTTGGTTTCCGCGAGAGATGCAATGAAGTAGATTATGAAAGTGATGAAGAGAAACGGAAATTTGCCGAAGACGAACCAGTTCCAGAACCAACCGGACTGCGCCGCGCAAATGTCGTTCAGATTGAGACTTCCCGCAACCATAACCACGGCCAGTATGGCAAGCGACGAAGGTATTTCGTAACTCACAAGCTGGGCGGCGGTCCTCATCGCACCGAGCAGCGACCACTTGTTGTTGGAAGACCAACCAGCCATCAGGATTCCTATGACGACCAGGGCACTAACGGCGACGATATAGAAGATCCCGAGATTGATGTCGGAACCTATATATGCCGGGCTGAAAGGAATGGCTGCATATGCCGCGTACGCGCCGACAAAAACCAGCGCCGGGGCCAGGATATATAACGCCTTGTCAGCAGCGGCAGGGATGATGTCTTCCTTTTGAATGAGCTTGGTAACGTCCGCCAGCGGCTGGGCCCAACCGTGCCATCTCCCGGTGCGCATCGGTCCGACCCTGTCCTGCATGTGCGCCGAGATCTTGAGCTCGAGCCATATCGCCACGAGTGCAAACGGCAAGATAAACACAAGCGGGATTATGCTCGATACCAGGCTTCCCCAGAAACCTGCGCCGAGATAGTATGTTATGAAATTATGCATGGAGATAAATTCTCAATTTTAAATTCTCAATATTCAGTTTTGCATCTACGCGGGTTGACCTACCTCATTCAAAATTCAGAATTCAACATTCTCAATTACCGGTCCACATCGCCAAGCGTGATGTCAACGCTTCCGATAATGGCGATCATATCCGCGATGAGATAGCCGCGCGATATTTCGGGGAGTAAACTCAGGTTAGAGAACGACGGGGCGCGCCCCTTCACCCTGTACGGCTTCTGGCTGCCGTCGCTGACGATGTAGTAGGCAAGTTCGCCGCGTGGAGATTCGCTCCGCACATAGACTTCGCCGACAGGCGGCCTGACCCTCTTCGGGATCGCGGCATGCACATCGCCTTCGGGGAGCGTATCCAGCGCCTGCTCTATGATCCTGAGACTCTGCTCCATTTCCCAGACCTTAACCATGTAGCGGTCCCAGCAATCGCCGAGTGTTCCCATCTCGCCAGTGCCGACGACGATGTCCCAGTTGAACTTGTCATATACGGAGTAAGGCTCGCATTTCCGTAAATCCCATTTGACGCCCGAACCGCGAAGAGTCGGCCCGCTTGCGCCGTAATTGATCGCGATATCGGCCGGGAGAACGCCGACGTTGGCGGTCCGTTTCACGAAGATTTCGTTGTAGCTCAGGAGCTCGTTAAGTTCCTTTATCGCCGGGCGGAAGTGTTTAATGAAGGCTCTTGCTTTTTCGACAAAACCCGGAGGGAGGTCATGAGAAAGCCCGCCGGGCCACATATAATTGTAGAGCAGCCTCGCTCCACATGTCATCTCGAACAGATCGAGAATCATCTCGCGGTCCCGAAAACAGAAGAGGAATGGAGTGAACGCTCCGATGTCGAGGCCGTATGTACCGACCGACACGAGATGGCTCGCGATCCTCTGGAACTCGGCCATGATGACGCGAATATACTCGACTCGCTCGGGGACCTGTATATTCAGGAGCTTCTCCACACCGAGAACGTAGGCGTGATCGTTGTTCATCGAACCGAGATAGTCCATCCTGTCGCAATACGGCACTATCTGCTGATAGCTCATAACCTCGGCGTGCTTCTCGAAACACCGGTGAAGATAACCAATATGCGGAATCGCGTCGACGACAACTTCTCCGTCGACCACCAATTCAACCCGAAGAACTCCGTGTGTGGAAGGATGCTGCGGGCCCATGTTCAGGACCATTTCTTCGGTACGCAGTTCAGCCATTTATTCCTCTATAGTTTTCTAAAAAGAAAAATCAGTTCTCAGCTGCTCGCTCGGGGGATTAGTCCCGTCATTGAGGGACTCTGAGATTTGCCGAAAAGTGCCGACCGCTGCCATTCAGTACGGCACTTTCATTCCGCGATAGTACTCCTGGGCTTTATAATCTTTTCTCAGTGGATGCCCTTCCCAGTCGTCTGGGAGAAGAATCCTGCGAAGATCCGGATGACCCTGGAACACGATACCGAAGAGATCGAAAGCTTCGCGTTCGTGCCAGTTGGCCGATTTCCAGATGCTTTCGACCGACGGGATCTGCGCTTCGCCTTTCGGCAACTTCGCTTTCAACACAATCCTGTGGCGCTTTTCCATCGAAAACAGATGATACACGACGCCGAGATTACCGTCATTAAAATCCATACCTGAAAGCGACATAAGGTAATCGAATTTCAAATCGGGATCCGACGAGATAAACGACGCGATGTCGCGAATCAGCTCCGGCCGGACGACGATAAATGGGTCAACAGCCGCCTCAGACTTAAACTCGACCACACCTTCTGGGAAATGATCCTTGATCCTATCATGGATTTCGTTCGCATTCATGATCTAGACAGCCTCGACTTTCCTGGACGGCTGAATAAGCCCTTCGCTGTTCCTCTTGACTCTGCTTTCCTTCCGGATCTTCTCCTGAAGTCTCATCAGGCCTTCAAGGAGTGCCTCGGGCCTCGGAGGGCAGCCGGGGACGTAAACATCAACCGGTATGATCCGGTCGACCCCCTTGAGCACGCTGTAACCATATTTCCAGTATGGCCCGCCGCTGTTGGAGCACGATCCCATCGAAATTACATATCGAGGTTCGGCCATTTGCTCGTAGAGCTTTTTTATCCTAATTGCCATCTTCATCGAGACGGTGCCGGATATGATGATGACGTCGGACTGGCGGGGGGTGGCGCGCGGGATAACGCCGAACCTCATCATGTCGAAGTGAGACGCTGATGCGGCCATCATTTCTATCGCACAACATGCCAATCCGAACTGCATCTGCCAGAGCGAGGACAGCCTTGCCCAGTTGAGAAGGTTATCCATCGAGGTGATTACTATGTTGCCGTCTTCAAACTGTTTATCAAGGAGTCCCATTATTTAGCCTCTGTGCTTCCAAGAGATGTTTCGGAAGCGATTTGAACACGAGTTGCCTCGTCAAATCCGGAAATATGTCCGCCCGACAGGTTTTTGCGGACGTAATCGATGTACCTTGGCTGAGGCTTGTCCCAATCCAGATCGCCTTTCACCCAGACATACACGTACCCGGCAATCAGGATCGCGAGGAAAACCATCATTTCTATGAATGCAAACGCGCCGAGATTGCGGTACACCAACGCCCAAGGGAAAAGGAAGATCACTTCCACGTCGAATATCAGGAAGATCAGTGCCACGACATAGAATCTGAAATTGAACTTAACCCACGAGTCTCCGATCGGCTCTTCGCCGCATTCGTACGTACTCAGCTTTTCGGCGTTCGGGCGGTTAGGCCTCAGCATTCGCGCGGCAAACATCCCGCCCGCGACGAACATGGCCCCTACGATGAAGAATAAGAGGATGATACCAAAATGAGAAAGCATTCGTCTCTGATCCCTTTCCTATTGTACGAATGCAAGCTGATCTATAATCATTCGGACTTGCACTTTGCAGCTCCTGAAAAATTATCGCGTTAAATTTACAGGCCGGTTCATGAATAGTCAAGAATCGACAGACAATATAACGGTAAAACAAGTTCCCGAATTCTTCCCGGCAAAGAAAATCCCTTTAAGCCCATCCAGCCGGATCCCGGTAAACTCAATTGTCACGCACATAGATTACATTCGGCGTGCCGGGACTATCATGCTTTTTTAACCCGAAAAGCGGGACCATTGAATTTGATTGCGGTGAAATGCCCCCCAGTGTGCGCTAACCGTACTTAAAGTAGTGCTGCTTGTGACCCGTCCCCCTTAAAAGCCCCCAGCCTCTCCTAATGCAAATCCAACCTCTTTACGACGCTGAACAAATCCTTGTCCCCTCTCCCCGACAGATTGACGAGGATGTCCTTCCCTTTCCCCTCCGACTGAGCAAGTTTGACAGCGTACGCCGCGGCGTGAGCGGATTCGAGAGCGGGAATTATTCCTTCGAGACGGGACATCTCGACAAACATATCGAGAGCCTCCTTGTCGGTGACAGATGTATATTTGACAAGTCCGGAATCTTTGAGATATGAATGCTCGGGACCGACTCCGGGGTAATCGAGCCCGGCAGAGACCGAGTAGGCGTTGAGTACGTTGCCGTTCTCATCCTGAAGGAGGTATTGCATAGAACCATGGAGCACGCCCGGCCGCCCGAGAGTCAGCGATGCGGCCGTTTTCCCCGTCTCCAGCCCTTCGCCTGCAGCTTCAACGCCGATGAGGTTCACTTCGGGGATATCTCCGACAAAATCATGAAATATTCCGAGCGAGTTGCTGCCGCCTCCCACACAGGCCACGACATAGTCGGGCAGTTTCCCGTAGGTTTCCCTGTATTGCTTTTTGGCTTCCTTTCCGATCACCGACTGAAAATGTCTCACGATTTTCGGATACGGGTGCATACCGACGACGGAGCCTATGATGTAAAAAGTGTCCCGCACATTGGTCACCCAATCACGGATTGCTTCGCTTGTCGCTTCCTTCAGGGTTTTCGTCCCGCTTAGCACCGGCACGACTTCAGCGCCGAGGAGTCGCATCTTAAATACGTTCGGCTCCTGCCTCTGCATGTCCTCTTCGCCCATGTAGACGACGCATTTGAGCCCGAGCAAGGCGCACACAGTTGCCGTCGCCACGCCGTGTTGGCCCGCTCCGGTCTCGGCGATTATCCTGGTTTTACCGACCCTCTTCGCAAGGAGAGCCTGGCCGATCGTGTTGTTAATCTTGTGCGCCCCCGTGTGGAGGAGGTCTTCGCGCTTCAGGATTAATCGAGCTCCATACTTCTCGCTGAGGTTCTTGGAGAAATACAGAGGAGTGGGCCTGCCGGCGTAATTCTTAAGAAGGTATTGAAGCTCCTCATTGAAGGTCTTCTCGTCTTTAACCGACTCGAAAGCCTTATCGAGTTCCTGGGCGGCTTTCACGAGAGTTTCCGGGACAAAAGAGCCTCCATAAGCTCCAAAATGGCCTCTCTCGTCGGGAAGCTTGTAGTAATCGGCAATCTTCTTTTCTAACTCATTCATGGCACTCTTCTGTTTTCAAATTACAAATTCAAGTAATCGATTTTCACGCGCATTGTTTCGCGTTCGATACAAACCTGCGGATCTTATCATGATCCTTGCTGCGCGGCGACTCTTCCACACCGGAGGCCGTGTCGACTCCAAACGGCTTCACCGCCCCGATCGCTTCGCAGACATTCTCCGGCCTCAGGCCGCCGGAGAGCACGAAGCGAGAGGAGAGATCGATTCCGCTCTTCACAATTTCTTCCCAATTCGAAAGGCGTCCGGTGCCTCCGAACTCATTGTTCACATAGGTATCCAGAAAAATAAGGTCCGCGCCGAGTTTTGAAGCGGCCTCAATATCTGCGGCATTTTTCACTCTTACAGAATAATACAGAAGCTTTTTGAAATCGAAGTCGCGCAGATCGAATTCGGGTTCATAAACCTGCACCGCATCCACCTCGGTCGCATCGAGCGTGCGGGCGACATCTTCGAGCTTCGGCTGTACCATGATCGCAACCGTGTTGACATAGGCCGACACCTCGCGGACTATAGACGCGGCTTCATCAAACGAGATGAAGCGTTTGCTCCCTTTGAAGAAGTTCAGCCCGATCGCGTCCGCTCCGGCCTCGGCGCAGGCGTATGCGTCCTTGATATTTGTGACTCCGCATATCTTCACAAACATAAGCTCCCCCTATGCGCGGTCCGACGCAGCCGTCTCACTTTCTTCCCCCCGCAGATGAAAACCTTCGTACTTCCGCGGCTTTGTCGCCGGCACGCATGAAATGTTCCCCAATAAGTACTGCGTGATAGCCGAGCTCTCCGGCGGCGCGCAGTTCTTCCAGGTCGCTGATCCCGCTTTCGCTGACGGTCACAATGGCGGCAGGAATTTTCCGCGCCATTCTCTCGGAAGTCTCAGGCGAAACTTCAAATGTTGCGAGGTTGCGGTTGTTCACGCCGATCACATCCGCTCCTGCAGAAAGTGCCGCATCGAGCTCGTCATCCGCATGTACTTCGACAAGCGGGCATAGCCCGTATTTCCTCGCTAACTGGATGAAACGGACAAGGTTCTCTTCTTTGAGCGCAGCGACGATGAGCAGCACCGCATCGGCCCCGATGAGAACGGATTCGTAGATTTGATACTCATCGACCACAAAGTCTTTCCGTAGAAGTGGCATACCCGGTACGGCCTCTCGCACGATCTGCAGGTCTTTTGTGGATCCCTTGAAGTACGACTCCTCAGTCAAGATCGATATTGCGGAGGCGTTTCCGGCGGCATAAGCCCTCGCCACATCGGCGGGATCGATATCGGTCGAGATGTTTCCCTTTGACGGCGAAGCACGTTTGATTTCGGCGATGATCCTGACGTTCTCACCAGGAGCGCGTACGAGACTTTTCCTGAAGTCGTTCCCAGGCCGCAATCCCGAGACCAGACTGATAAGATCGTTCAGGCTCAGCACGCCTTTTGCCTTTTCGACACTGGCTTTTCTTCTGCCGATTATGGTTTCGAGAAAATTCATTTATCTTTTTCGGATCCCTTTCCTGATTTCGAACGTCCCGGCGCCTTCACCTGGCGCGATGATTTTGCGCCCGTACCGCGTTGCGACGATCCTTTCCTCTTCGGCTTAGGCGCGGTGGCCGGCTCCGATTCGACCGGAGTCTCGATCACTTCCGGTATTTGAACCTGGGGTTCGACCTTTTCGGCAGGTGACTCTGCGCCCTCCGATATTTTCGGATGCTCCTTGAAGGATATTTTCAGCCTCTTTATACGGTGCCTGGCGACGTCTTCTACCGCAAAGAACATTTCGCCGTAATTGTAAACCTCTCCCTTCTGGGGAATTTTTCCGGCGAGCTTCTGCACGAAACCGGCCACCGTATCATAGTCTTCTTCGCGGGGTATTTGCGTTTCTATCAGCACATTGAACCTGTCGACACTCATCGAGCCGGAGAGATGCATGTTGCCGTCTTCATCCTGAGTAAGCTCGGAGAGTGATTCATCATACTCGTCCTGAATCTCTCCGACAATTTCCTCCAGGACATCTTCCAGCGTGATGATCCCTTCTGTGCCGCCGAACTCATCCACGACGATTGCCAGGTGGACTTTGTTTCTCTGCATCTCCCTCAGCAGCTCGCCGATTTTCTTGGACTCAGGGACATAGTATGGGACTCTCAGTATATCCTGCAGGACTATGGCGCCGCCGCCTTCGGCCATCGGTATCAGGTCCTTGGCATAGATGATCCCGACAACGTTATCGATCGAACCGCTGTAGACAGGCATTCTCGAATAGCCCTCCTGGGCGACTCTGCGAAGCAAGCGGCGCGGATCCTCTTCAACATCTATTGCGACGATGTCACCGCGAGGGACCATCACTTCGCGCACCGTTTTGTCCTTAAACTTGAGTATGCTCCCTATGAGTTCTCTCTCGAGAGGATCTATCTCGTTCGTCCGGTTAATCCGTTCCATGATCTCGTCGACTTCTTCATCCCTGTCCTTCTCGCGGCTTTCACCTTTCCATACCCCTTCGAGAAAAACGAAAGCGCCGGCAATCCTTCGAACCGAAGCAAGCATGAATCCGAAGATGAGGCTGAGGACAAATCCCAGGGAAAAAACCAGCGAGTCGATTACGATCCCGGGAAAGAGCCCTGCGTCTCCAAATCCCTTTAGTAGAAAGATTGAGGAGAATACCGCAGAGGCAGTCACGAAGAAATAGATCAGGAGAAGCGTCTTACGGGCGGCACCGGTCTTATCCCAATGAAAGACCAATCCCCATCCGAGGGATG
>JAJZNW010000073.1 GCA_021811615.1 Bacteroidota bacterium | reverse complement strand
GAATTACGCAAATGAAAGTCAGAGCATCGGTAAGAAAGCTTTGCGACAGCTGCAAAATCATCAGGCGCAAAGGCGTAGTCAGAGTGATTTGCAAGAAGAATCCGAAACACAAGCAGCGCCAGGGATAATAAAGGAGAAAGAAGTTGGCTAGAATTTCAGGAGTAGATCTGCCGAAAAACAAGCGAGCCGAAATCGGCCTGACTTATATTTTTGGGATCGGCCGTGCCTCGGCGCACGATATACTTGAGAAGGCGGGCGTTGATCCTGCCAAGCACGTAGGCGAGCTGAGCGATGAAGAGGTTTCGAAGATTCGGCAGGTGATCACGACCGAATACAAGGTCGAGGGTGCGCTGAGAAGCGAGACCCAGATGAATATCAAGAGACTTATGGACATAGGAAGCTACCGCGGCCTTCGTCACCGCAAGAGCCTCCCCGTGAGGGGCCAGCGTACACGGACTAACTCCCGGACACGCAAGGGCAAGAGACGCACGGTAGCAGGAAAGAAGAAAGTCGCGGCCAAGAAGTAAATGATAGGAGGTTTTTGATTTGTCTAAGGTAGCAGGAAAAAAGCGGAAAAAGACACAGGTCGATGCGCACGGCATCGCGCACATAAAGGCGACCTTCAACAACACCGTCGTTGCGCTAACCGACATTTATGGCAATGTGGTTTCATGGTCGTCAGCAGGCAAGATGGGATTCAAGGGATCCAGGAAGAGCACTCCATTCGCCGCCCAGACGGCGGGAGAAGCCGCCGCTAAGGAAGCGGCCAGCCTCGGGATGAAGAAGGTCGAAGTGCTGGTTAAAGGACCCGGCTCGGGCCGGGAAGCCGCAATCAGGTCGCTTCAGACCGGCGGCCTTGAGATCACCAGTATTCGCGACGTCACGCCGATCCCGCATAATGGCTGCCGCCCTCCTAAGAGACGAAGAGTTTAAAATAATATTTTCGGAGTTGTAAATGGGAAGATATGTAGAAGCGAGTTGCAGACTTTGCAGAAGAGAGAGACAGAAACTGTTCTTAAAGGGCGTGAAGTGCTATACCGATAAATGCCCTTTGGAGAAACGAAACTATGCTCCGGGACAGCACGGTCTCCGCAGACGGCAGAAGGTGAGTGAGTACGGCGTACAGCTCCGCGAGAAGCAGAAGGTGAAGAGGATGTACGGCGTCTACGAGCAGCAGTTCAGGAATTATTTCGAGATGGCGACTCACCAGAAGGGCAGGACCGGTGAGAACCTTCTCAGGCTTCTGGAACGCAGGCTGGACAACATCCTGTTCCGACTCGGTTTCGCGGCTTCAAGGAAGTCCGCGCGCCAGCTCGTCCTGCACGGACACTTTCTCGTGAACAACAAGCAGGTGGATGTCGCGTCGTACCTTCTGAAACCAGGAGACGTGATAAAAGTCGCCGACGCAAGCAAGCAGCTCGATACTATCCATTCATCACTCAAGAGAATCAAGGAGGGGATGTTACCGTCGTACCTCCAGCTCGATAAGGCGCAATTGACCGGCACCTTCCTGCAGGTCCCGGAACGCTCGGAGATACCATTGCCTGATGTGAATGAGCAGCTTATCGTTGAATTGTATTCGAAGTGATGTTTGGCGACGTGGTCAAACGTTCCCCGTCCGTGGTATCTCTTGCAGAGAGAACCGGTAAACGAGACGAGTAACAGAGAAATTTAATTGAGGTGAAAAGCTAATGAGCGCTGTGAAATTGCAAATGCCAGAAACAATAGTACTGGATCAGTCAAGCTATAGCAATACGTTCGGCCGTTTTATCGTTGAGCCGCTCGAACGCGGATATGCTACTACGCTGGGAAACTCCTTCAGGAGAGTCTTGCTGTCCTCAATTCCCGGTTGGACGTTTACGCACTTCAGGATACCGGGGGCGCTACATGAGTTCTCGACGGTGAAAGGGATGTCCGAAGACCTGGTCGACTTCACGCTGAACCTGAAAGGTGTTCGGATTAAGCTGATCGATAAGAAGATCACGAAGATAAATCTTAAGCTGAAGGGCCCCATGGATTTCACCGCGGAAGAGATCCAGCGCCAGTATCCCCAGATCGAAGTACTGAATCCAGAACATCATATCGCGACTCTCAGCGAGTCCAGGGAGACAGAAATTGAGCTGAGGATCACCCGCGGAAAAGGATACGAACCCGCCGAGGATCACAAGCTTGCTGAAGCACCCGAAGACCTGATCTCCATAGATGCCCTTTTCTCGCCGATCAGAAATGTCAGGTTCTTCGTGCAGCCCACCGGCGTCGGCGAGAAGACCACGCTCGAGAGGCTGACCCTTGAAGTCGAAACCGACGGTTCCATAACGCCGGAAGATGCAGTGACTACGGCAGCGAAGATGCTCCAGGACCATATCCAGCTTTTTCTGAATCTCGGGATACACCAGGAAGCTTCTGAAGAGGGCTCAGCCCAGGAAGAGGAAGCCGCACGCGTCAGGAAACTCCTGAAGATGTCCGTCGATGAACTCGAGCTGTCGGTCCGTGCGCATAACTGCCTGAAAGCGGCGAACATTCATACGATCTCGGAGCTCGTCAACAAAGACGAGGCGGAATTGCTGCGTTTCCGAAACTTCGGGCGCAAGTCCCTGGCGGAATTGGCAGAGAAGATCGGAAGCATGGGCCTGAATTTCGGTATGGACGTCAGTAAGTATTTGAAAGACGACAACGAGTAATCGGAGTTTTTAAAAATGAGACATCTCAATTCTGGAAGAAAACTAAAAAGAACGGCTTCTCACCGAAAGGCTCTTAAGGAGTCCCTCGCGACCAGCCTGATTCTATACAAACAGGTCCGCACTACGCTGGCTAAGGCCAAGGAGACACGTATCTTCATCGAGCCCCTCATAACCAAAGCGAAGAAGGACAGCGTCCCGGCACGCAGGCATGTTGCCCGCTTCATCAAGGACAGGGAAGCACTCCGGATACTCTTCACGGAAATCGCCCCTAAGGTTCAGGAGCGGCCGGGCGGTTATACCAGGGTCGTGAAGTTAGGCCAGCGGCATGGAGATGGCGGCGAGGTGGCGATTATCGAACTCGTCGATTTCAATGCTGCCGATGAAGCGGACAAGCGGCGCAAGGCAACCAAGAGCGAGAAGGAAGCCTCTCCGGCGAAGGAGGAAACCAAAGAAACCGCCGCCGCTGAATCAACTCCGGCTCAATAACGCCATACGATACACCACCTAGTAAGACCTTCAATGTGAAATTCCCCTACGAACGGCCCTGGCGCGTTCAGAGGGGAATTTTTCTTTCCTTTCCTGTCGCATATACGATGCATTGAGATTAATACCAAAATTTCTTAATTTCATACGTGAAATTAGTAAACGGGGATAAAACCTTATGAAGATCGAGGCAGCTAAGTTCGTCACGAGCGCCGTGGACTTTTCACAGGTGCCTGATACGGATTTGCCCGAGATAGCCTTCATCGGGAGATCAAATGTCGGCAAGTCTTCGCTGATCAACAAGCTCTGCAACAAGAAGAGCCTGGCACAGGCAAGCTCCACCCCTGGAAAAACAAGAGCTTTGAATTTCTTCCTTATCAACGACGAAAAGTATTTTGTCGATCTGCCGGGATACGGCTATGCGATCGCCCCCGAGCATATGAAGTCGAGTTGGGCAAAACTGGTCGAGACATACCTCCAGGAGAGGAAGCAACTGAAGCTCGTGGTCCAAATCCTGGATGCCAGGCATGAACCGATGGAGCTCGACAAGATCATGATCGGCTGGCTGGAGTTTTATAAGATACCGTATGTGATCGTGATGACGAAGGCCGACAAGCTTTCTCAGAACAAGATGAATACCCACATGGCGCGCGCAAAGGCTCAACTCCCCAACCTCAAATTCTGCCAGTGTTTCCTTCCGTTCTCTGCAGTATCCGGCCAGGGACGGAACGAACTTGTGAAGATCGTAGAGGATTTTACTCAACCCAAGGATTGAGATTACAGCCGGTAACCAGATTGTGCTCACGGGCGACATAACTCTCGCCCGTTTTTTTTGATCTAGGCTGCCGCGCTCTTCCTCTCGGCAGCAGCTATCTTTGCCACCATCCAGGCTGCAACTCCGAGCCCGAGCAGGAATAGCGCTAGAAACAAAATCATAGGGCTCCATTGGATATTCACGGGGAGTTTAGAAACGTCACCATATCTGAATAACTCTGCGTTCTGAACCCATTGCCTGCTGGCGGCGTTAAGCGCGAGAACGAGGAGCTGTAATATCGCGGCGGCAAACACACCCCGCCCTGCGGGAATTCTTCTTTGAGTGAAGAGCGCAACCAGGACAAATCCCGGCGACACCGCGGTGAGTCCGAAAGTCAGGTACACTAGAGGGTGTTTCGCGATCTGCTCCATAGTGGCTCTCTCCATCGCTCCAAAGATGTACCAGCTTCCCATCGCGACCAACATGACGAGTCCAATTGAATAAAGAAGGAAGGCGAATCTCCCCGCCCATCTCCTGTAATCTTCTTGAGTTTCATTTCTCCTGAAGAAAACGGCATCGAGTGCGATGAACACCGCCGTGGTGGTTAATGCGAGGCCGAACATCATCAGCCATCTGGGAATGAGAGTCGGGTCGGCGGTATTAAGGGCGGTTCCTGGGACGGCACCTGCAACGTTGGTGGACTCGAAAATGCGGATCCAATTCTCGACGTTCACCATCAGGCTGAAGTTGTTCGCAAAAAGGAATCCTATGAAAATAAATGCGAGCGAGCTAACCCACGCTGCTGCGACGGCGAAGGCCGTGCTCCTCCCGCGCCGAACGCCGAGCGAATATATATAGACGCCGTAATAGCCAAATATCAGAATGGCTATGACGCTGAACCATGCGCGTGCCATCAGCACGCCCGCCGGGTAGTAGAATTGGTAGTAACCCACCTGAGTGAATAGGAGGGGGACAATCCCTAAATTGATACCGAGCGCAACAACCACGGGCATCGATCGGGACAACCGGTGTGCGAGCTCACGGGCATGCCCGCTGCCGATCGTCGCGAAAATGGCAACGATCAGCATCCCCGCAAACCAGATGTTCATAAGGGTCATGTGCAGTGTAAACCCGAGCACCTTGAAAAAAGTAATAAACCAGAACGGGGCCGGATTTCCGAGCGGAGAAGCTGGACCGATTAGCGATTCGGGATTCATTATCATCTCTCCTTTCCCGTCTTTTGTGCCGTGAATGATTCTTGCACCGAAAATGGGAAACTGCTGAACTTCATCCCCGATGGGCTCGGAGCCGACAGCGTCATGATATAATCGGTCAGAATAGCGGCTTCCGTCGCCGTCCCACACCAGGGGGGCATAAAGAAATGAGCCTTGTCAAGATGGGTAACGACAGTGTGTATCATCTCTTTGTTCCAGCCCCGCGTCAACTCCGCAATGCCCGAAAATCCGCGTTCAGAGTGACAATCGTTGCAGTGGTATTGGAATAGAACGCGTCCGATCCCGGTCCGATCAGTGGCAGAGAGTCCGGCAAGCGCTGAATCCATGATATTACCATCGCTCCCGATCACAGTTGGATGAGTGGTTCTCACCAGGGCCTTTGTCCAGATGCCGCCATTTAAGTAGCCTGTGGCCCTGAGTGAAGGTACCTGCGAGACGAGTACATTGTTCCCGAGGACGAAGTTATAGACTATGTACGGTTTCCGGACGCCTTCGCGGATGAACTCTCCGGTGCCGGTTGCCGCTACACCGAGAAGGAAGTACAAAATTGCAAATCCGGGATTGATCCAGCCCGGGTTCCGGTAAGGACCGAAAAACAGCATGAAGAAGACGACCGCGGACGCTGCGAAGACAAGGGCCGACAGGATGTTAAGTGCGCTTGCCCCGGCGGCGCCGCCCTACCGCTTTCCGGGAGGTTGATGTACCACCATATTCCGCCGGCAGTTACGAGAGCCGCGCCTGCCATCGCCCATTTCGCCGTTCGCCTCTCTATGAGAGCGCGAAGTTCGTTGTCGTCTTTCAGCTTGAATGCAGCGTGCAGGAAAATATAGAGTGAGGCGAGAAGAAGAGCCGCTCCAGATCGGGCAATTATCTGGGGAAAGGTTTGAGGATTGAAAAAGGCAGACCACATTCCCTTTTCCGGCGTCCAGTTTCCAATGTCCAGTTGAAACGCGGTGATCCCCGTGATCAGAACCAGACTCATGTAAGCGCTTATCGCGTAGATCCATCCGATAGTCTTGTGCGTCATCGCGTCGAGGCGTCCCCAATAATAGTGGAATATGAATGCCGAGACTATTTCCAGAAAGAAGAAGACATACTCCATGGCCCAGCCAAAGACAAAAATGTGGATCAACGATTCGGTTGCCAGAGGAGAGGCCAATCCGATCGTCCACCAAATGCCGACGCCCGTGATGGCGCCGAAGACTACAGTGAGAAGTATGAAAAAAAGTGTGTGGGATCTCAGGTAATTCAGGAGGGATTTGTTGCCGGTCTTATAGGCGTAGGTGACTTCTCCTGCCAGCACGATACCTCCTCCGACGGCATACAGCGAGACAAAGACATGGACTGTAGCTATCATCGCGATAAGCATCGGGGAAGTAAGATCAGGGACATACCACCATGGATAATGCATTTAAGCCTCCGTGATAGTTTTGTTTGGGTGCTTAGCGGTGTGAGGTGAGAGAGTCAACGATGAAGCGGAGGGTGAGGGACTCGAACCCCCAAGCCCGTGAGGGCGCCGGTTTTCAAGACCGGTGCAATAGCCATTCTGCCAACCCTCCGATTTCGCGCGGTGATACTATGGGAAACCGGGGATGCCGTATCTGAAGGCGAATCGCAATACCGCTTTCAGACATCGGGCATCATCGGATAAATTTACAAACTTGACGTCCGAGTTTCAAAGGAGAAAGCCGCGTGATTTTCCCGCGCGGCTTTCTTTGGACCTAATGCTTCATGAAAATTGCGAAATAAGGTCCCAGCGGCAGTGGTCGTGTGAAGGAGCCTCTCTTGAGGCTGTGCAGCTCCGCCTGTACATCATCCGGATAGCGATTGATGTCGATCTCTCCCATGTGCCCGACAGGCATACTTACCTCTTTGCAACTGTAAACGGAGGCAATCGAGTCGAAGGAGGCCCCCTCTTTCAGGAAGGAATACGCCGAGTCGGCCCTGGCGAAACTCATGCAGACAAGTTCCGAAAGATCCATCATTATGGGCGTAGAAGTGACGACTCTGGCCGTTTGGATGATTCTCATCTGGATTGGCTTGTCGTCCATGAGTGCAGGAGAGAATTTCCATTCCATTATTCGCTCCACAGCAGCGGCATCCCAGGCCGGGTCACCGCTGGACTTGGTTAGAGTAACATGTCGGACGGAGCCATCCTTTCCGACAAGTATCTCCATTCTAAGGTAGAAATCCCTTCCGGCCAGTGTTACCGGAGGCTGAGGAAGAGGTGCTTTCTCGATCAGCGTCGGCGGAACAATCCTCGAGTCAAAGCCGCTGAACGAAGCGCAACCTGTGGCCAATACTGCCACGCTTCCGAGCAGAAGCAACAAGTGAGGTTTGAACGCAAACATGAATTTCCCCCTTTCATTTAGATTTTGCTTCATCGAGACTTTACGAAATATTGGTTTCAAATTCAACTTTGGCAAAATTTCGGTAGTGTCCTAATTTGATTTCCTTTACAAAAGTGTCTAAATGAACCGCCAGGATCACGAAGAAACGCCAAGTTCTTTACTTCAGAATTATCCTTCGCGGTTCTTGGCGGACTTGGCGGTTAGCTAAGAACTTTCTTAGGCAACGCGTGTTGGAATTAGGACACTACCAGAATCTCAGACCCGGTATTCAGGAACTCTGGGACTTTCCCGTTCAAATGAGGAAAACGAAGAGGGCTTATTCACTCGACGCTTGATCGACCAACTGACCGGAGAAAGAGATTCCGACCTTCAGGCGAACCGGGCATGCCTTCCGCCGGGTATTCCGTAATTCTGGGGCAAAGACGTACATCTTATGGAAGGTTCCCCGGTATGCCGCGGGACGATCTGCGACAAGTCGCACGGTAAGGGTTGAAAGATTCGTTGTCAGGGAGTATATTTTACTTGTCTCGGACGATTAGCCCGGAATTCCTGGGCTATTTTTTTTAGAAGGAATGGAGAATATAGAAAAAATAGAGAAGCTTCGTCAGTTGCTTGATCCCGTAGTTCAAGGGAGGAGCGCCTTTATCGTGGACATTGTTCTTCGCGGTGAAGGGAGGCGGCAGCTTCTCGAGCTCTTCTGCGAGACTGACACAGGAATAACGATCAGTCAATGTGCAGAGATAAGCCGGGAGGTACTACCTGTAATTGAAACGTCAGGCATACTCGGCGAGAGCTTCAGGCTTGACGTATCTTCTCCCGGGGTGGGCACTCCGCTGAAGGACCGGAGGCAATACAGGAGCAATGTCGGAAGGCTCATGTCCGTCAAGTACAGGGATGGCGAAGAAACAAAAGAGGCAGAAGGCGATTTAGTGGAATTCACTGAAGACAGGATATTTTTGAAAACAAAAACGGCTTCGATGGAACTAGGATTCGACTCGATATTAGAAGCGAGAGTTAAAATCAGATGGTGATAGGAGGATAAATGCACGCAGAGAAGAATGAGATAATTTCTGCCGCGGCTGAAATTGCCAAAGAGAAGGGAATCGACAAAGAGGTCGTTTCGGAAATCCTTGAAGAGGTCTTCGCCGGAATTGTAAAAAAGACCTATGGCGAGGACGCTGAGACGGACATCGTGACCAACGTCGATCGCGGTGAGATTGAAATCTACGTCATCAAGACGATTGTAGATCAAGTTGAGAATCCTGGAAAGGAGATCAGCCTTGAAGCTGTGAAGCAACTGGAACCGGATGGGAGCTTCGAGGTCGGCGACCAGTATCCGGAAGAGGTATCGCCAGAAGAGCTCGGAAGGCGTCAGGTAGTATTCGCGCGGCAGACTTTCCTCCAGCGTCTGCATGAGTATGAGAAGAATGTAATATACGACGAATACAATAAGATGATCGGCGAGATCGTTGTCGGAGAGATATACCAGGTAAAGCGAGACTTCATTCTTGTCAACCATAACAGGCGCGAGCTTTTCCTCCCACGGTCGGAGCAGATTTCGAACGAGCACTATCGCAAGAACTCTACGATCCGTGCCGTCGTTAAAGAGGTTCGAAAGGGAACGTCGGGCCCGCAGGTTATTATCTCGAGAGCCGATCCGATGTTTCTGAAAAAGTTGTTCGAAATGGAAATACCCGAGATTTTCGACGGCGTGGTGGAGATAAAGGCCATCGCGCGCGATCCGGGAAAAAGAGCGAAGGTCGCGGTTCTGTCGACCGATTCGAGAGTCGATGCGGTAGGAGCGTGCGTCGGGATGAAAGGAGTAAGAATTCACTCCATAGTCCGCGAGCTTAACAACGAGAATATCGATGTGCTCCTGTACTCCGATGATCGTAAGATGTTTGTCGAACGCGCACTCACTCCTGCGAAGGTCACGAAAGTTGAAGTGGACGTTGAAAATCACAAAGCCCAGGTGTGGGTCGACAATAACCAGGAGTCGATCGCGATAGGCAAAGAGGGAATCAACGTCAAGCTTGCCTCACGTCTTACAGGTTTTGATATCGACCTGATGAGAGAAGGCGTCGCCCCTGAAGCGAAGGGCCAGGGCAAGGAGAAGGCCGAAGCGGAGATGTACGACATCGATCTGTCGGAGTTCAAGGAAGAACTTGGAGAGGCGTTGCTTGCGAAATTCCTTGATGCCGGTTATCTGACCGCCAGAAATGTCCTTGAGGCCACGGAAGAAGAGATAAAAATGGATGTGGATATTCCCGAGGAAGAAATTCGGAAAATCTATGAGATGATGCGCAAGGAGCTTGAAGAAGAACCAGAAAACGAACCTACCCAAGATGCTCTCGGGAAGGAAGAATAGCTTCTAAAGAAAGGTATTTTTCAGCATGGCTGAAGCCACCACGAAGAAAAAACTCGTTACTAAAGTTGCCTCGGAATTTCAGGTCTCTGCCGACCAGATTGTGGACTTTCTCAAATCGAAAGGACATGATAAGGTAAAACGGACTTCGTCTGTCGATGAACAGATGTATGCCGAGCTGGCCGCTCACTTCAAAAAGGAACTCGACCAGGTAGAAAAGCGACAGAAGATCAAAGAACAGCTGACGGAGAAACAGGAAGAAAAAGTAGCGGTCAAAAAACTCGTGGATACCGTTACCGTCGAGAGACCTCACGTCCCGGATGCAAAGCAGGAGACGCAGGTCGCCCCGACCATACAGGAAGTTGAGCCGGTGAATGTGGATGTAGTCGAGCTGCAGGCCGAAATTCCACCGGAAGCTGTTGAGCCGGCGGCGTCACAGCCGGGCACCGAGATTGAAGCCTCAACTCCAGAGCCTCAACATCCTGCCATGGAACAGCCTACGGCGGCCGTTGAAGAGACAAAAGAGGACGTTTCCGTGTCTTCGCCTATTCCGGAAACTCCTGTCGTCGAGCAGGCTAAACAGCCCGAGCCTCAATCGATTGTAAACGTTGTCCAGGCTCCGCCGGTTCCGGCACCTGCAAAGGTTGAAGAACCGCAGCCAGCTCCTCCGAAGAAGGAGGAGAAGGGGCTCAAGATCCGCGGGAGGATGGATCTTAGGACGGGGCGTCTGATCACCGAAGAAGAAATGCGCATGCGCAAAGAGCTTGAGGAAGCCGAGAAGAAGACAAAAGAGGCGGAGAAACTTCTCGAATCTGAATCTCAGTCTCAGAAGAAGAAAAAGAAGAAGAAAAAGAAAATCAGAGAGGCCACCGTCGTGCCCGCACCGGCGCCTGAGACGGAAACCGAAGAGGAAATTAAGAAGCGAAAGAAGAAGAAGGGGAAACACCCCGAAGTTGATCAGGCAGAGGTCGAGCTCGCTTTCCAGCGCACGATGGCCAGCATAGAGGAGACAGGAGAATCCGATCGCGCCGCAATCCGCAGGAAGAAACGAAAAGAGAAATTCGAGGCCCAGCAGATAGAAATCGAAAAGAAAGAGATCGAAAAGCGCCAGCTGAAACTGTCGGAGTTCGTTTCCGTGGGAGAATTGGCAAAACTAATGAACGTCGACGTCGCCGACTTGATCTCTAAATGCATATCTTTCGGATTGATGGTATCGATTAACCAGCGACTGGATCTGGAAACCATAACGTTGCTGGCAGACGATTTCGGATACGAAGTCGAACTCCAGCAGGAGTACAGTGACGAT
>JAJZNW010000007.1 GCA_021811615.1 Bacteroidota bacterium | reverse complement strand
CGGCCCTTTGGGGCCAAAGGATTTTAAGTCCTTCGCGTCTACCAATTCCGCCACCCCGGCGATGTCTCGCCAAAGGTTCGGCAGAATCGTCCGGAGAATCCTTTAGGACTGATTAATTTAGCCAGCAGGGTCTATAAAGTCAACGATAATGACTCACGTTATGGTTAGACTGAAGAAACGGACAAGGAAGGGACACGATTCCCAAAGATAAGTCCAATTGAGCCGCCGATGATGCGAAAGGTGCGGATTTGCGGAATTCATGTCGAAAAGAAGCGTTTACGCCTTTCCAACGTGATATTGCCTTTCCGGCACGACATTGCCTTAAGAGAGATTTCGCCGACTCCCAGGAAGTCCAATCCGATTCAGTGCATCTGCTCCTGAGTCTCACAAGGGTCTTGGAAATTATGGCGACGCCCTTAAATTGACTAATGAAGATATTTTGGAAGGTTTTTAAGTGTCTTACCTCGCCGATGTCAAAAGCGTCGAAAAGCTTAACCGTCTCCTCGATGTCTGCAGAAACAATCTGTACACGTTCGACGAGAACCTGATCAGGCGTGCTTTCGAGTTCAGCTGGAACGCCCACGTCAAAGGAAAGCCGCGGGCGTCGGGAGAGCCGTACTTCTCACATCCATACGAGGTAGCCCTTGTAGTGGCGAAGGAAATCCCGCTGGACGACGTTTCGATAGCTTCTGCGCTTCTCCACGATGTCGTTGAAGACACGGGGTACGACCTCAAGTCGATAAGGTCAGAATTCGGGGACGGCATTGCGGACATCGTCGACGGCGTTACGAAAATTTCGGGGGCAGTCGAGAGCCACGAGATTACCCGTGCGGAGAACTACAGAAAGATGCTTCTCTCGATGGCCAAGGATGTCAGGGTGATCCTTGTGAAGTTCGCTGACAGGCTCCACAATATGCGCACTCTCGCATTTCTCCGGCCGGAGAAGCAGCAGAGGATTGCTATGGAGACACTGGAGATTTATGCGCCTCTTGCTCACCGGTTCGGTCTCGCCAAGGTGAAGTGGGAATTCGAAGACCTCGCTTTCAAGTACCTCAACACGGCTGAGTACGAATTCATATCGAGGAAACTGAACGCGAAGAGAAGGGAACGCGAGGCTTATATAAGGAAATTTATTCAACCTATTAAGAAGCGCCTTGAGCAGGACGACTACAAGTTTGAGATCACCGGCAGGCCGAAGCACATTTACAGTATTTACAACAAGATGGTCAAGCGAAACAAACCGATCGAGGAGATATACGACCTCTTTGCCGTCAGAGTAATTCTCGATACACCTGACAAGAACGATTGTTTCTCCGTGTATGGAATCGTCTCCGAGATTTATACTCCCGTGCCGGAGCGTTTCAAGGATTACATCTCTGTTCCGAAGCAAAACGGATACCAGTCGATACACACTACGGTGGTCGGACCGGAAGGGAAGATGGTAGAGGTGCAGATCAGGACGCGGCAGATGGATGAGGTCGCGGACCGCGGCGTTGCCGCACATTGGAAATACAAAGAGGACGTGAAGGTTACGGACAGGAAGCTCGACGAATGGATATCGTGGGTGCGGGAGATTCTTGAGCAGCCTGCCATATCGAGCGGCGAGGATGCCGCGAAGAGTTTCCTGGAAGGATTCAAGCTCGACCTGTACCAGGATGAGATTTACGTCTTCACCCCGAAGGGAGACCTGCAGGTCCTCCCGAAGGGATCGACCCCGGTTGACTTCGCGTTCGAGATACACTCTCAAGTCGGCACGCACTGCGTCGGCGCCAAGGTGAATGGCCGGATCGTTCCACTGAACACCAAGCTTAACAGCGGCGACCAGATAGAGATAATTACCTCATCGAACCAGAACGTCAACCCCGATTGGGAAAAATTCGTCGTTTCCCGGAAGGCCAAAGCGCACATAAGGAGATGGATAAACGACGAGACGAGGAAGAAGGCCGCCGAGGGAGAAGAGATCTGGGCCAAGAGGCTGAAGAAGCACAAGCTGACTCTCGGTGAAGACGATTTCGTGAAACTCCTCAGAGATCTCAAGTATGAAAACGCCCAAAGGTTTTACGTTGCGATTGCCGAAGAGGAGATCGAGCCGGAGAGACTGATCACGCGCCTGACTCAGCAGAAGGCGGTGAAGGACTCTTCCGAAGCAAATAAGCCGGCTCAAACTTTCGTAGAGATCGCGCGGAAGTCGTCAGAGGGGATTGTAGTGGACGGTTCGCGCAGCGACTGGAAGGTATCGTACGCGAAATGCTGTAATCCGATACCGGGGGACGAGATAGTGGGGTTCGTTACGACGGGCGAAGGGATAAAGATTCACCGGAAGAATTGCCCTAACCTGGCGCGCATGATGGGCGCTGCGCGGGAACGGATCGTTGATGCCACCTGGCCGGGCGAGAGCAGCGGCTTGTTCGTGGCTGGCGTCTCGGTTTCGGGAATGGACAGGCCCGGGATTCTCACCGAGCTCACGCATTCCATCTCGAGCTATCAGAATACAAACATACGGAGCGTCTCGGCGGAAGTCAGAGACGCAATATTCGAAAGCCAGATAATCGTTTACGTGAAAGACAAAGAGCACCTGGAACGCATAATCGATAAACTAAGGAAGATTGTAGGAGTTACCAAAGTGGACAGGATATCTACCGGCACTCCGGGGAGGAGCCAAAATGGCTGAAGGGACAAGGGTGATGGGTATCGACTTCGGGATGAGGCGAGTCGGTGTCGCCGTCAGCGATCCTTTGAGGATCATTGCACAGGGAGTAGATACTCTGGAGAACAACTCAAGCCTCGTTGGCAAAGTGACGGACATCGTCAGGAGGATGTCTGTCGGCAAAATTGTTGTCGGCAAACCGCTCAAGTTGAGCGGGCAGGCCGGCGATTCGGCAATGGAAGCGGCGAAATTTGCGCAGAGGTTGCGCGAGGGGTTAAAGAAAGAATTGCTTGACGTCGATGTCGTCGAGTGGGATGAGAGATTCACGACGACTATGGCACACAGGACTCAGCTAGAGCTCGGTGTAAAGAAAAAGGAAAGGCAGAAGAAAGGCAATCTGGATCGAATGGCTTCTCAATTGATCCTGCAAAGCTATCTTGATTCTCATAAATGAGCGGCGAGACCATGCCGCGCCGGCACCGGCTCTCAGCCCGGCGTATAGTACTCGTACTTTTTCTTGCATTCTTGGTGATCGAAGCGATTCTCCTTCCTGCTCCGTGGGAAGTGGAAAAACTACGCACGATGAATCCCCGAGTCACCGCGCTCATGAAGGAGAGGTTAGCCCAAGCGAAGGCCAGGCACGAGTACTATGTCATACATCGGTCCTACGTTCCGCTCTCCCGAATTTCGAAGAACCTTGTTCACGCGATCATCGTCGGCGAAGACGGGACGTTCTATCAGGACGATGGCGTCGACTGGTACGAGGTCGAACAGGCCTTCATAGCCGATGTGAAGGCAATGAAGGTGATTCGTGGCTCCAGTACGATATCGATGCAGCTCGCCAAGAATCTCTGGTTCTCAACGAGCAGGGATCCGCTCACAAAAATCAATGAGATGATATCGGCGTATATGCTTAACTTCTATCTTTCCAAAAGCCGCATACTGGAACTTTACCTTAACTACATAGAATTTGGCCGCGGAATGTTCGGCGCCCAGGCCGCCAGCGAGTATTACTTCAACGAGCCGGCCTCCGCTCTTACCCGGGATCAGGCAGCGAAGCTTGAGGCGATTGTCCCTGACCCGCTTCATTTCTCACCCAACTCCGAAGCGCGCTTTGTCACATTCAGAACGGCGGACATTCTCTTGAGAATGAAAGAAAGAGGATGGTGAGAAAATGCGGCCGTAAATTTTGATTTTCGAATTGGGTCTCGCGGCGGAATAACTCAGTGACCCATAAGATGACCGGGGATTCCACAGCCGGCATACTTAATTTTGAATGTAATCTTGATTATCTTCAGTTGAGAGTTCAAGATTCACAAGAGAGAATTTGAAAGACGTGGACGTCGCTGAATTAAAAACTCTGATTTCGGAAGGCGAGAATTTCAAGATCGAATTCAAACGCCAGTTCAGTTCGGTCGAGAAAATTGCCAAGGAATTGATTGCCTTCGCCAACACCAAAGGGGGAATGATACTCTTCGGAGTGGATGACGACGGAACAATCTATGGGGTCCCGAGCGAAAAATCGGAAATCGACCTTATCAGGGAGGCGGCGAGAGACCACTGCGAACCCCCCATAGATCCGATAGTGCAGGTGATAGAGCTTAACCGGAAGGACGTCGTAGTGGCGATTGTCGAGGAAAGCCGGACAAAACCACACAGACTACAGGACTACCGCGCCGTCCTCTCTCGCGACGCGAAGGTCTACATCAGGATAAACGACAAGAGCGTGATTGCGAGCAGGGAAGTCGTAAGAATACTGGAAAGCGAAAACCCCGACAGTGAGCCTCTCTCGATCATAATAGGCGAGAACGAAAGACGGCTTTTCAAGTATCTCGAAGAGGAGGAGCGGATAACCGTCAGAGATTACGCGAAGCTCGTGAACATTAGCGAGCGGCGTGCATCGAGAATACTCGTCAACCTTGTCAGGGCAGGGGTAATCAGGATACACACCGAAGAGAGGTTCGAGTACTTCACATCCGCTTTCTAAAGGGGAAACACAAAATTCTAAGCTCTAAAATCCAAACAAACTCGAAACTCAAAATAAGGAGGGAAGTGGTTTTGTCCTTATTGAGGTCACTTGTTTGACTTCTGATCAGAGGTTTCAGAGTTTAGCGGATAGGGTTTTCTTTCGCCATTCAGTCGGGTGTTCAATTCAAACAGCTTGTAGACTGCTATCCCGTACGCGACGGCGACGTTCAGGGAGTGTTTGACTCCAAGCATCGGAATCTCCACGGCGATGTCAGCCGCGTCGAGGACGTCTTTGGTAATCCCGCCGATCTCATTTCCGACGGCAACACAGGCGGGGAAGATGTCTGTCGGGAGTTCCCAGACCGGAATGCTTTCCATCGCCTGCTCGAGCACTATCAACTTGATGCCTTTACTCTTGATCTCTTCGATCGCATCCATAGGATGCTTGTGATAGGACCAGGGGACGCTTTCGACGGCGCCCAGGGCGGTTTTAGATATTTCGGGGCGAGGAGGGCGAGGGCTGAATCCTGTGATGTACAATTGAGAAAGAAGGACGGCGTCAGATGTCCTGAAGATAGAGCCGACGTTGTAGAGGCTCCTGACGTTTTCTATCAACCCGTATATCGGGGTTCGGCCGGCGGCAACAGCTTGTTCAACGGTCTTTCTTCGGGCTGCGATTTCGGAGTGGGAGAGCTTATGCATCTGCCGGGTCTTGTCCGTTGCCCGTATCGGGACGGGGCCCTTCCGAGGATCTTCGGAACCATAGCTTGTAGAAGATCACCTCGAGAATCGTCAGGAGTATGAGGGAAAGCGAGTCGTCGTTGAGGAATCGGCTGACTCCCTGTGGTCCGAAAAGCATGTGTACCATGAAAGAAGAAAAGGTCCACCCCGCAGTAAATATGATCGCGGCGAAGCCGAGAGTCAGGAATGCTTCTCCGACAGTCTCTTCGTAATATTTCTTCACGAAAAGGTAAACGGCGCCAGTTATGTGAATCCAGAAAATCAGGACGGGAATCATCTACGCCTAAATTCTCATTCGGACGGCGGAAAATCAAGGGAAGTCGCGGTATATCCTGGAAGGGGTCCGCAACGAAGATCCGACTGCAGGTCATTCTTTGTAAAATCTCCCTTCCAAAGATATATTTCTGATGTCAAAAAAGGAGCTTCCACTGTCTTCACGATCTTTCAAAAGAATAGTTGTCCCTGCATCAACTTCAAATTTGGGTCCGGGGTTCGATACACTCGGGCTCGCTGTAAATAGATATCTTATTGTAGAGGCTGAACCGTCGGATAAGCTGTCGGTAGAGGTGAGCGGCGAAGGTGCAGCCTATATTCCGGCGGACGACCGCAACCTTATCGTCGTGGCCGCGAAGAAGCTGCTCGGTAAGACTCCGGAGCTGAAAATAAGGATTCAGAATGGGATCCCCGCTTGCGGCGGGTTCGGAGCAAGCGGAGCCGCGATTGTCGGCGGACTCCTTCTCGGGAACGAATTCTCGACCGCAAAGCTCGATACGGAAGGAATATATAACGTCGCAGTGGAAATTGAAGGTCACCCTGACAACGTGAGCGCTGCGATTTTCGGGGGGATGGTGGTCAATGCGCGCAACAACGCGGGTTACGCCAGAATCAAGATCCCGGTCGATGGCAAGCTTAAGTTCGTCGCAATCCTTCCGGATTCCAGGGTCGAGACCGAAGCTGCGAGGAAAATTCTTCCCGCCACTGTTCCCATGGCTGAGGCGGTGTCAAATGTTCAACACAGTTCGCTGCTCGTTGCCGCCTTGGCGTCAGGCGAATACCGGATGATAAAAAGGGCGCTCAAGGACGAACTACACGAGAAATACCGGAAAAAGCTGATACCGCACTTCGATGAATTCGCGTCTGCTGCCTTGGATCATGGTGCGCTCGGGTTTACCGTCAGCGGAGCGGGAAGCAGCTGCATAGCGTTTTGTCTCGATAGGGTTGATACTGTGAGCGAATCCTTCAAAGAACTTGTTCGCCGCCTCGGTTTGAACTGGCGCGTTGAAATATTCGAGCCGGTCAATAAAGGCGCCGAGGTTTTGACGGACTAACGTGTCTACGATTGCAATAGTAGGTCGCCCCAATGTGGGCAAGTCGACGCTTTTCAACCGCCTCATCGGCGGAAGGCGCGCGATAGTCGACGACAAACCGGGGGTCACGCGGGACAGGAACTACGGCTCGTTCGAGTGGCGCGGCCGGATGTTTACCGTGATAGATACGGGCGGGTTCGTCCCCGACTCTCAGAATGTTTTTGAGAAGGCGATCAGGGAACAGGCACAGTACGCCGTCGACGAGGCGGACGTGATCGTCATGGTGGTGGACGGATCCACTGGACTTCACCCTATCGACAAAGAAGTCGCGAAGATACTCCGCAAGAAGGCTAAGAAAGTTCTTCTCGCGGTGAACAAGATAGACGATGCCAAACACGAGAGGAACGTCGGTCAGTTCTTCGAACTGGGGTTTGGGAAAGTAATGGGAATCTCCGCACAACTCGGCAGGACCGTCGGGGATTTCCTCGATGAAATTGCCGGGACCGTTTCTGACGCGCAGCCGGCCGAAGATGCCTCTCCCTCAAAAAAAATTGCAATCATCGGCAAGCCGAATGTCGGTAAGTCGTCGCTCGTGAATTTCCTCCTCGGTGAGGAACGTTCGATCGTGACTGACATACCAGGCACAACGCGAGACACGGTGGACACTCTTCTTCGCTTCCAGGATCAGGACGTGGTCCTCATAGACACCGCGGGGCTAAGGAAGAAAAGCAAGATTAAGGAATCGGTAGAGTTCTTCAGCGCCCTCCGGACTTTCCAGGCGGTCGAGCGCTGCGATGCCGCAATAATCATGTTTGATGCCTCCATCGGCGTGGAAAAACAAGATCTTCAAATTGTCGAATATACGATCGAACAGGGGAAACCCGCGATCATAGGCGTCAACAAGTGGGACCTGGTCGACAAAAGAGAAGTGACGGCCGAAGAATATGAACACAAGATCAAGGAAAGACTGCGAGTCTACGATTTCGTGCCCGTCGTCTTCATATCTGTACTGAGGAAGCAGCGTGTCCAGAAGCTCCTGTCGGACGCGTTGAGGATCCTGGACAGCGCCAAGATGAAGATCAAGACGAGTGAACTCAACGATTATCTCCTTCCGTTCATAGAAAATACACCGCCTACCTCCAGGACCGGAAAGGATATCCGGATCAAGTATATCACGCAAGTGGAAAGCAAGCTCCCGACTTTTGCGATGTTTACAAACCTGCCGGAAGAAATTTCGGTGGGCTACAGGCGCTTTCTCGAAAACAAACTCAGGGACAAATTCCCGTTCGAAGGTGTCCCGATACGGTTGGTGTTCAAACAGAAATAGGTCTTGATTGCTGTTAGTACCTAAATAGTATTGGAGATTATTGGCCGATGCTTGAGCTAGCTTCTTTGAAGAAGGAATTCGGATCTTTCACAGCCGTCGACGGGATTTCATTGAGGGTAAGAGCCGGGGAGATATACGGGTTCCTCGGCCCGAACGGCGCTGGAAAGACTACGACGATTAAGATGATCGCGACACTGCTGAAGCCGAGTTCCGGGCGTGTCATGATCAACGGGATAGATGCGCACCGCTTTCCCCATGAAGCGAAACAATACCTCTCCTATGTACCCGACCAGCCTTTCCTGTACGAAAAGCTGAGTGGAGTCGAGTTTCTCTTTTTCGTGGCGAGAATCTACAAAATGGGAAAAGAAGAAAGTTCCGAATCAATAAAAGAAGTTTCCGAGACGTTTGAAGTGAAGCCATGGCTCAACAGACGGATCGAGGATTATTCGCAGGGGATGAGGCAGAGACTTGTCCTCGCCGCGGCCATGCTCCATAAGCCCAAACTAATAGTGATCGATGAGCCGATGGTGGGACTCGATCCGAAAGGAGCGGAGACCTTCAAAGCACGGATGAAACTCGCTGCAGCAGAGGGTGCAGCAATTCTAATAACGACGCACCAGCTTTCTCTCGCGACAGAGATATGCACGCGGCTAGGTATAATAAATGCCGGCCGCCTGGTGTACGAGAGCCGGATCGAAGAGTTTGCCGGGGACGGCGTCGGAAAACTGGAAAGGAAATACCTCGAGCTTACCTCGTGATCTGGCCATGATAAGAGACCTCGTCAAAACAAAACTTCATCTCCTGTATCTCGAAGGGGGCGAACGTGTCAGCCGCCACCTTGCCAGGTCGGTATTCTCGCTCGTGACATTTGCGGTCTTTGCATATCTCACATATTTGATCGTAGAACTGTCAACCAGGTATCTCCTTGTCCAGGCGAAGATCGGACTCTTCCTTTATCACCGTCTTCTTGCACTGGCGCTTTTCGTTTTCTTTGCCATCATAAGCATCGCAAACATACTCGTTGCATTCGCTACGATATTCAGGAACAGCGAGGCGGAATTCCTTCACACGCTGCCGATAAGACCGGTAGAGATATTCATCTCCAAATTCCTCGACTCCTTTCTCTACAGTTCCGCACTCATGATTATCGTCATCCTGGCGGCGGTTTCGGGATATGCAGGGTACTTCGGGAATCCGCTCGTGGCGGCTGCCGGCGTCTTATTCTCCATTCTGCCGCTGATCCTTTCGGCTGCTTGTGTCGGTGCAATTGTCCTTCTTGTCATGCTTAAGGTCTCGCACAGGGTCTCGATAAGGACGGCAGTTCTCACTGTGACACTTCTGTACGCTGCGAGCACCTATTCCTATGTTGTGCTCAACAATCCTTTCACACTTTTCACCAACGTGATGAAATATTATCCGCACATCGACAGGTACCTCGGAGTCCTCGATCCGAAGCTCGACTATTTCGCGCCGAGTTTCTGGTCCGCGAATTTCTTCTACTTCGCGACGGTGGGAAATTTCATCGGGGCCGCCGCGTCGGCATTGATCGTCTGCGCAGTCGCGGTGGTGTTGTTCTTGGTTATGCTTAAGCTGGCAGACAAATATTACGAAGAAGCGTACTGGACGGCCAGGCACAAACTCTTCGAAAGGAAAGAAAAAAGCGGCTCCGATCGTCTCTCGCAGCCCGGCCGGAAACCGCGAAAAAATATCTCGCTGCTGAAAAGGGACCTTCTGCTTTTTGTCCGTGAGCCGAGCCAGACTTTCCATTTCGCAGTATTGATGGTGCTTATCGGTATCTTCCTGTTGAACCTTTTCGAGATGAGAATTTATCTGCCTGACACTTTCATAGTCTCTTCGGCCTTTACGCTTATTTATGCATTCAACAGCTTCCTTATAGTCTCCCTCGCAGTAAGGTTCGTCTACCCGATGCTCAGTCTTGAAGGGCAGACTATGTGGCTGATACGTTCATCACCCGTCAGTCTTGCTAATGTATTCTACTCCAAGATCATTCCGAGCATCGTATTCCTGACTGTGGTCGGGTCTTTGCTCGGTTACGCTGCGCCCTCTCCGTTCAAAAATTTCCGCGGACTGATTACGGCGAGTGTAATCTACGGCTCACTCGGAGGAATCGTGTTCCCGTCCTTCGTGATGATGTTTGGCGGAGTGTTTGCGAACTACAAGGAAAACAACCCCGTCAGGATATCGTCATCTCACGGGGCGACTGTTTCCCTCCTTGTTTCGGTAGGCGTAATGGTGATATTGAGTTCGGTCGTATTCAATCAGACTTTCGATTACTTCGCGTCGAAAGGGAGTGTCCCGGTCGACGTCTCGCGGGCCTGGATCCTCGGATTTGTTGGGGTCGCATGCTTCTGCCTGGCGAGGTTTTTCGGTGTCAGGGCTTTGAAGGTCGATATGTGAAAAACATTCTGCAATCAGTTCTGCCGTTCTTCGCCACTCACCGTAGATCCCGGCCCTGAACAGGCTGCAAGTTGAGCTGCCGCCCGGAAGCAAGCCGTTAATCGAAGCCATGTCCCGCTAAGAATCTCGAAATCGGCAGGTGCCCCGGTCGGTTCCAATCCCGCTCGAAGACGAGGGATTAGCGTACAACCAGGGCAAATGAGACGAGGCTGGAGACCGGTTGCGAGGTCGAACAGGTGCGTTGAATCCGTCTGAAGCTCGGACTTAGCCTACCCGTTAATCCACTTGTTTCTTTTTCGCGTCAGGTCTAAATTTTTGGGCCTGCTGCCGTTATGTCGAAATGCATCGTCACATCCCGGCATGCTGAGACTTACCAACCCGGAGCGTCGATGGAATTCGGAAATATTATTCTCACCAAGGAATTACCTGTTGCGACAATCCAGTTGAATCGCCCGGAAGTCCTGAACGCGATAAATCATAAGTTGTTGCGGGAGCTTGCTTCCTGCCTGGAGCAGCTTGACGGGGACGATGAGGTTAAGTGTATCATCATCACGGGGAATGAGAAAGCGTTCGCGGCGGGGGCAGATATAAGAGAGATGGCCGAAGCCGGAACCATCGACATGCTTTTGATGGACAGCTTCGGGGTGTGGCAGAGTATAAGAAGAGTCAGGAAACCTGTGATCGCCGCAGTCAGCGGGTTCGCTCTCGGCGGCGGGTGTGAACTCGCCATGATGTGCGACATCATTATTGCGTCCGACACCGCCAGGTTCGGACAGCCGGAAATCAACATAGGTATTATGCCTGGTGCCGGCGGAACCCAGCGGCTGGCAAGGGCCGTCGGAAAGTATAAAGCGATGGAGATGATACTTACCGGAGAGATGATAAATGCCGAAGAGGCTTTCAGGTCCGGTCTGGTGAACAGGGTCGTACCGGTAGGTCTTCAACTCGAAGAAGCGAAGAGAATCGGAAATATCATAGCGTCTAAATCACCAGTGGCGGTTCGTCTCGCAAAAGAAGCTGTCCTCAGGGCCGACGAGCTCGCTCTGAAAGAAGGCCTCGAATTCGAGCGCAAGAATTTCTATATCCTGTTTTCAAGCGTGGATCAAAAAGAAGGCATGCTGGCTTTCACTGAAAAGAGAAAACCGCGGTGGACAGGTAGATGAAGCGGGTATGTCTCTTTTGTGAGCGGTAACAGGGAGTGAAATGAAAAGAAGACTTGACCCTATTCTGAAAGCGCATAACGGCGGGGTCATATATGAGGACGAGAAGATTATTGTGGTTGAGAAACCGCCCCAGCTACTCGTCCTACCGGACCGGTACAATCATTCGCTCCAGAATCTCTACGGCATGCTGAAGGATGAGTTCGGCGCCATCTTCGTCGTTCACCGCATCGACAAAGAGACAAGCGGCGTCATAATCTTTGCGAAAGACGCGGATGCCCATGCGCATTTGAATTCGCAGTTCGAACAAAGGAAAGTTCATAAGAAATACGTGGCGATAGTTGTGGGGAAGCCCATAGAAGCAGATGGGGTCATCGACGCGCCGATTTCCGAAAATCCGAGCCACCCGGGTGTCATGAAAGTGAACAGAAAGCACGGCAAGCCTTCGGTTACTAACTTCTCGGTCGAAGAACTGTTTGACGGATACGCGCTCGTAAATGCAATGCCCGAAAGCGGGAGACTTCACCAGATAAGGGTACACCTCGCATCGGTAGGCCTACCGGTCATGTGCGACCGGGTGTACGGCGACGGAACGCCGTTTTTTCTTTCTGCCGTCAAGTCCAATTACTACTCGGAGGGAGAGGAGAAGCCGCTGCTTTCCAGAACCGCGCTTCATGCGGCCTCGATTACGATTATTCACCCTGGTACGAACCGAGAGATGACGTTTGAAGCCGACCTTCCGAAGGATATGAGATCGGTGCTGAACTACCTGCGCAAATTCAAGTCGTGCAACTATGTTGCCCGTCAGCTTGAGGACTCCTACGGTCATGCGTGATTTCGAAACCATAATCGTCGGGGTCGGCGACGGGATAGGACGACTGACCCTGAACAGACCGGATTCACTCAACGCGTTAAACGAAAAGATGACGGCCGACATTCAAACCGCTTTGAAGGAGCTCTCGGCCGACAGGGACGTGCGTTGCGTCGCCATAACCGGGAGCGGAAGAGCATTTTCTGCCGGACAGGACCTGAAAGAGATCTCACCGGCCAAGTCGTTTGCCGACTCGTTGAGAAAGAGATATAATCCAATAATCAGGCTGATAACCGGCATGGAGAAACCCGTCGTCGCGCTTGTGAACGGCGTCGCGGCCGGAGCCGGAATGAGCCTCGTCCTCTCATGCGATTACAGGATAATGAGTTCGAGTGCGAAACTTATACAGGCCTTCGTGAGAATAGGCCTTGTTCCTGACTCCGGCTCTACATATTTCCTCCCGCGTTTTGTCGGATATGCGAAGGCCTTTGAGCTCGCGGCGCTCGGCGACGAGATCTCCTCAGAGGAGGCGCTAAGACTCGGTCTCGTGAACAGAGTGTTCCCGGACAGTAAGTACGCGGCAGAGTCTGAGAAAATACTCGTCAGGTTCGCGAACGGTCCGACAAAGGCGTATTCTACGATTAAGAAGATGCTGAGACATTCGGCAGTTTATTCACTCGAACAGACACTTGAATACGAAGCGTACATGCAGGAAATTTCCGGACGGACGGAGGACGCAAGAGAGGCTACGAAGGCATTTGTCGAGAAACGCCCTCCGGTTTTCAAAGGGAAATAGACGTTGCCGCTGAAATAAAACCCGAGGGGCGTTACATGCCCTTCGAAAGACAGATAGGAGGACGATGATGACAACGGGTCCGACAAGAAATCCATCAAACCTGTCGAATGAAGAGCGGGAAAAACGGATGTGGGAGAAGCTGCAGAAGGGAGAGGCCATCGAGACAGTAGATGAAATGAGCGACGAATACTACGACAATCTCACCAACCTCATGCTTCAGCAAGCCGATTCCGAACTTGCGGGTGCGTTCGGGTATGTGCCGTGGATCATGAAAGCGCCGACGACCGAAGAGAAGCTCGCAGTCGCTAACATCGTGAAAGACGAGGTTCGACATGCACGGGCCATGTACCGTCTCCTGGCAGACATAGGCGTCGACGCAGAGTCCCACGTCGCAAGACACGATTACACGCTCAGAGTCGACCTGAAAGCCGACGAGCTGAAAGACAAGCGCGCGGCCGACGATAAGCGCGTAAATATTTTCTATTACACGATAGATAGCTGGACGGATTTCATCATGTTCCAGTTCTGCATGGACCGGGGCGCGGGGCACCAGCTGGAAGATGTCCGGCGATCCTCTTACGGCCCGTGGAGGAGGGAGATCGAAAGAATTTTCAAGGAAGAAACGATGCATGTCAGTCATGGCGACTTCTGGGTGAGGAAGCTGGCGTTTGACCGTTCCACGAGAAGCGAAGTTCAGAAAGCTCTCGACTCATGGTATCCGAGAACCATGAATATTTTCGGGAAACCCAGGACCAGCCACAATACTCTCTACAGGAAATTCGGACTTAAGGCGAGAGACAACGACGAAGTCCGTAAAGGGTTCACAGATGAAATCCGCCTCAGATGTTCAGAGTGCGGCCTCAGACTACCCGATTGGAAACCTGACTGGGAGAAAATGGAAGAAGACGGAGTGGTATCAGGCTGATGAGAGCAGTAGGGATTGTAGGAACGGGAACAATGGGCGCGGGAATCGCTATCTCGTTCGCCCGGAGCGGCTGGGACGTACTCTTGTACGACATCTCGAAAGAAATCGTTGCGCATTCGCTTGAGGTTATCGTAAAGGAATTCCACCGGGAAACTGAAAAGGGAAGGATAAAACCGGAGGACGCGCAGGCAGCCATAGCGAGGATCCATCCTCGGACTGGGCTGTCGGATTTCTCCGAGGCACACATCGTCGTCGAGGCGGTCACGGAGAATCTCTCTGTTAAGAAACAGATCTTTGCCAGTCTTGACGTGATATGTCCGCCTCAGATTCCATTGACTTCCAACACTTCAAGTCTATCGATCGGTTCGATAGCGAACGGCTGTGCCGGCAGAGACCGGATAGCCGGCATGCATTTCTTCAATCCCGCACACAAGATGAAACTTGTCGAGGTCGTAAAAACCGATTTCCTTTCGGAGGATGTCCTTCAGGAACTCTCGCAGATCGTCAGGCAGATCGGCAAGACTCCGATACTCACGAGGGATACTCCCGGTTTTGTTGTGAACCGATGCGCGAGGCATTTCTATTTGGAGCCGCTTCGCTTTCTGTCGGAGCGGTTAGGTGGTATAGAAGAGATAGATTTTGCTTTCGAGTCGGCCGGGTTTCCTATGGGACCGTTCAGGCTGCTCGACCTTGTCGGTGTGGATGTGAATTTTCTCGTGTCAAAATCGATCTACGAGCAATTCTTCCACGAACCGAGATTCAGGCCTGTGATTTTACAGCAGAAAATGGCCGAGTCCGGGCTCCTGGGCAGAAAAGCCGGTAAGGGATTCTACAATTACGATGGGAAAACTCCCAAGGCCGCCCTTAAGATCGAGAGGCGTGAGGCGATGATCAGCGAGTCGCTCTCCGAGATGGCACACAAGATTTCCGCGAAACTTGAGATCACAGGCCAGCTCAACGTGCCTCAGCAGGTGATTCTCGCGAGGACCATCTCGATGCTCATAAACGAAGCGCACCTGATGATGGAGGAGGGGATAGCCGCAAGAGACTCGATAGATCTTGCGATGAAGCTCGGTACGAATTTTCCGAAAGGGCCTTTGGAATTCTCCGATTCTATTGGCAAATATATGATAGCCGAATTCCTGCAGGCGATGCGCCGCACGTATGGCGACGCCTACAGGCCAAGTCTTCTGTTGTCCCAGTAGAAGGAGAAAAGGATGCGTCTCAGATTATTTTCGTTCATGCTGCTTCTTCTCTTCACTGTCGCGGCATCGGCACAGCCGCAGGTGTACCACTTTAAAGAGTTGCAACGACTCTTGCCGGAAGGGGATTTCGGACCATACAAGCGCGGCAAGCCCACCGGCGAGACTTCCTCCATGATGGGATTTGCGACTTCGTGGGCCCAGGTGATCTATCGAGCGGACACGGATACATCGAGAAGCACCATTTCCGTGAAGATAACGGATATGCTGAGTATCCCTTCATATATGTACGTTGCGAGCGATGTCGATAAGGAAACTCCCACAGGCTACGAGAAGACTGTCCTGTACGATGGAATCAGGGTGCTTGAGACCTATGACAGCACCTCAGAGGAAGGTAAATTGCAGCTGCCGGTAGCAAGCCGGTTTCTGGTCGAAGTGACCGGGTCTGGCATAAAGAGTACTACACCGCTTTATAACCTTCTCGATCGCATTAACCTCCAATCACTGGAAAAGCTTGGCAAAAAACCTCAGTAACTTTGTCGGCCCTTCGCAATCCTAATGAGCGAGAACAGACTGCATATCAAATGACTGAATCCATAACACCGGCATATATAGTCGATTCTCTAAGAAGTCCCATCGGAAGGTACGGTGGCATTTTGAAGAGCGCCAGACCGGATGACCTCGCCGCATCTGTAATCGGAGCGCTTGCCGAGAGAACAAAAATCGATTGGTCTAAGGTGGATGAGGTTATACTCGGCTGCGCGAATCAGGCGGGCGAAGACAACAGGAACGTTGCACGTATGGCGGCACTCATTGCGGGCTTTCCGTACAGCGTGCCGGCTTATACGGTCAACCGTCTGTGCGGCTCGAGCCTTGAAGCGGTTAATTCTGCCTCAAGGATGATCGCCGCCGGTGACGCGGATTGCGTGATAGCCGGCGGAGTCGAGAGCATGTCTCGCGCTCCCTATGTCGTTCCAAAAAATGCAACTGGAGAAGTCGTCTTCGGAAACCTGACGGCTTACGATACTGCGCTCGGCTGGCGTTTTCCAAATCCGAAACTGTCGGCCCGTTTTCCTCTTGAGAGCATGGGAGAAACTGCGGAGAACATCGCGGAGAGATACAAGATCCGCCGCGACGAGCAGGATGTCTTCGCGCTGGAGAGCCACAGGCGCGCCATACTAGCGCAGGACGACGGCAAATTTGCAGAAGAAATTGTTCCCGTGAACATCATGGAGCGTAGAGGCGAGGGGATGCGCGTCTCTGAAGATGAAGGACCTAGACGCGATACTAACCTTGAAAAGATGTCGAGACTCAAGCCCGCATTCAGGACCGGTGGAAGTGTGACCGCCGGAAATTCCTCGGGCCTCAACGATGGTGCGGCCGCTCTTCTGATATGCTCGGAAGAGTTTATCAGGTCGAACGATCTCAATCCTGTCGCGCAGTTCGTTGCGTCAGGCACTGCGGGAGTCGACCCCCGATTCATGGGACTCGGACCCGTACCTGCGACCCGTCGGGCACTCGACAAAGCCAGACTGAAGCTGGAGCAAATCGGACTGATCGAACTCAACGAAGCGTTTGCGGCGCAATCGATAGCCGTCATCAGGGAAATCGGATTCGACAGGAAAACCACCAACGTCAACGGAGGCGCGATCGCGCTAGGTCACCCGCTGGGCGCGAGCGGCGCGAGAATATTGACGACCCTGATACACGAAATGAAGCGGCGAAAGATCGAATACGGCCTCGCGACTATGTGCATAGGCGTCGGGCAGGGAATTTCCACTATCGTCAGGGGGATCTAGAAGGTCCTCGACGTCCTGGATGTGCCGTTCAATTGGAGCACGATCGTGGCTGAGTCTAAGCGAAATTTTGCTCCGGTATGGTTACATTAAATAAAATATCAAGGAGACAATAGATGGATTGGTTCCACGTATCGTTGTTCTTTCACCTGCTCGGCGTAGGGATGATTTTCACTCTCCTGTTTGCCGGTCCCATTATCGAGGCAAATTTCAGGTGGGAGAACGATATCAGGATGAAACAGCACGCTGCAAAGATGCTCAGGAGTGTCGGTCTCCTTTCTCCCTTCGGAGCGCTGGTCCTTATTCTCAGCGGCATCGGCAATATGATATTTCTGAATATCAACATAGGCGACCTCTTCGGAGCCGACGCGTGGCTGGGCATCAAGCTGTTCTTCTTCATCATTCTCCTCGGGATCGGCATGGTGGTCAGCCCCAAGACCGCGCGCCAGCGCGCCATGCTTCTCGACCAGATGAACCAGGTCAATCCGCCGGAGGATGCGAGCGACAAGCTCGAGGCACTCAATAGTAAGCAGACGGTCTTCTTCGTCCTGAACTGGGTCCTCGTTGTAATTATCGTCCTCATTACTCTTTTCAAACCTTAAGCTTGATACGATAAACTTTCACGGAGATTCATTATGAGCTCAAAGACAATCTCATTGATACACAGATACGAAAACGGTCCGGGAGATCTCATAGCGAGCGTGGACGGGCTTTCCGACAGAGACCTTGACAGGCGGCTTGCTCCGAAGAAGTGGACGATAAGACAGCAGGTACATCATCTGGCAGATGCCGAGCTGAACCTCGTCTATAGAATGAAGAAGATCATCGCAGAGGAGAATCCACTCCTCATTGCTTTCGATCAAAACAATTGGGCGGACAGCTTTCTCTACACAAAAATGTCGGTCGAAGGTTCGATTGCACTCTTCTACACACTCCGCGCCTCGACGACCCCCATACTCAAAAGCCTGAAAGACTCGGATTTCTCCAGAACGGGCATTCACAACGAAAGCGGAAAGGTCACTCTCTTCGGAGTGCTTGAACATACCGTCGAACACTTCGAGCATCATCTCGCTGCAATCGAGAAGACGAAGAGGAAGCACAAAATCAGCTGACCCCCGTTGAAGAGGCGGGTCATCTGTTGGATCCGGTTTGAGGAGTCGCTGAGGTTCTGAACCTGGCTTTCCCGGACCTGAGGTGGGATCTTAGAGCGGACGAAGGACGCCGCATTATTTCAGCGGACATCGAAAAACATTCGTGTCTGTAAATGTATTTCCTGGTCGGGTGCTTCGTAAAAAAAAACCGGTGAGGATCAAATGCGAGAATACAAACTATACGTGGGCGGCAAATTCGTCGATTCGAAAAGCGGTCGCGTCGAAGATTCGATAAATCCGTTCGATGGGACGGTGGTGGGTAGGTTTGCGGTGGCCTCGCCGGAAGATGTGGACGCAGCCGTCGGGGCGGCTAGAAGAGCGTTCGACTCTGGAACCTGGACAGCCATTCCCCGTGAAGAGCGCGCCTCCTGCTTGAAAAAGATCGCGGACAAAATCAATGAGAAGGCCGCCGAGCTCGTGGAACTGGAAGTTCTTGATTCGGGATCGACGGTTAAAAAAGCCAGGGAAGACATTTCCCTTAGTGCGAGAGCTTTTGCGATCTTTTCAAAGCTCGCGACATATGAGAACGAACGCGAGATGACTGAGATATCGAAGCCCGGCTTCGCGAAGAATTATCTCAGGTTCGAACCGATCGGCGTTGTCGGTGCCATCATTCCGTGGAACTTCCCGTTGAAAATGGCGGCATGGAAACTGGGCCCTGCCCTCGCAGCGGGATGTACCGTCGTGCTAAAGCCTTCGGAACTAACGCCCGTTACCGCAATGGAACTGGCGAAGATAATTAATGACGTCGGGCTCCCTGCCGGAGTTGTGAATATAGTACCAGGTTACGGCGCTGAAGCGGGGGAAGCTATCGTGCGTCACCGCGGAGTCGATAAGATAGCGTTCACCGGTTCCACTGCGGTGGGAAAGGGAATCATGGAGATTGCCTCAAGCGATTTCAAGCGGCTTACACTCGAATGCGGAGGCAAATCGGCAAACATCGTACTGGACGACGCAGACATGGAAGTCGCGACAGACGGCAGCCTGTATGGAATGTTCTACCATTCGGGACAATGTTGTGAAGCCGCAACGAGGCTCTTTATTAATGAGAGAATATATGACGTGTTTGTCGAGTCGCTCATTGAAAAAGCGAAGCGGATGAGACTGGGGAACCCGATGGATCCTTCGACGGACATAGGTCCGCTTATCTCGAAGAAGCAGGCTGCCAGAGTGCTCGGTTATATAGACGGCGGAAGGAAAGACGGATTCAAGATGGCGCTGGGAGGGGATGTCCCGCACTCTCCCGGACTTGCGAAAGGTAATTTTGTTGAGCCGACGATCTTTGTCGATGTGGAGAACCGCGCAAAGATTGCCCAGGAGGAAATATTCGGACCTGTCCTCACCGTCAAGAAGTTTTCATCTGATGAGGAAGCGATCGAACTCGCGAACGATGTTGTCTACGGTCTGGCCGCGGGCGTGTGGAGTAAAGACCTCACGCGCGCCATGAAGATTGCAGAGAGGTTGAAGGCCGGGACCGTCTGGATAAACGAGTGGCATCTGCTGAACGAGCGCGCACCGTTCGGCGGCTACAAGCAGAGCGGCATCGGTAGGGAGTTCGGTCGAATCGGAGTCGAAGAGTACATGGAGATCAAGCACATACATGTCGACGACGGAGTACCGCGTGATAAAAGAGTGTGGTATGATACGGTGGTGCCGGGCGAGAAGGTACGGGGATAGTAGGCAGTATGCGGTAAGCAGTTAGTAGTAGCCAGCGGGTGGTACTGGGCGCACATCATTTGAGTGAGACGGGTGAAAGCGAGGACTGTGTTCGCCTAAGCAGCCAAGAGCGCCTTCCAATCAATTGCCCTCGCCCACTCTTCCAGTCTGTGCCAGCCGACCTCGGGGAAGTCGAGACGCAATTGCCCTATATCGGCGGTATATTCGTTCTTCTCCTGCCATTCCATCATGATGGCCAAATCGGGACTCTGGGCCCTGAGGTTGGCCGGCGGGAAACTTTCGTATTTGATGGTTCGGCCGGCGATCTTCGAAAGTATGAGCGCAGTCTCTTCACCTGTGCGTTCGTCGCCGGCGATATCTATGCGTTCACCGAGGAACTCGTTGCTATTCTCGATAACGAAAGCAGCAAACGAACCGATGTCTTCTACTGCGATCAACTGTATAGGGCGTGTTGCAGAAAGCGCTCTCGCTATCTTCCCCTGGCGAAGGTTGGCAAGAGCAAAAGACTGTATGAAATTTTCCATGAATGCCGTCGGACCGATGATCGTGTAAGGTATTCCCGAGGCTGCGATGTACTGTTCCACCTTGTATTTAGAGTCGAAGTGTGGGATGCCGGTGTTCTTGTCCGCGCTCGCAACGGAGCTGAAGACGAGATGTTTGACGCCCGCGGCCTTTGCCGCATCGACGAGGTTCACGCCCTGTGTCACCTCCGCCTCGTGACCGTTTTGAAACGGCGTCGTCATGCCAAAGACAGCATCGGCGCCCTTGAGGGCACCCGCCAAAGACGCCTTGTCGGTTAAGTCTCCCTTCACTACTTGTGCGCCGGCCTTCTGAAGCGCACGGGCGGCAGGAGACGACGGATTCCTTGTCAGCACTTTTATCTTGAACCCTTTATCAATGAGAGCTTTTGCCGCAGCTCCTCCCTGCTTGCCGGTCGCACCCGCAACCAGAACGTTCCTGTTCTCCGACATTGCTATTTCCCTTTCACGCAGACGTTAGCGAATCTTGGCCTTGTTCCTATATAACATGAGAAAGGGGGCGATAGGTTCACAGCCGGGCCGAAATGAGTTGTGACTGACACCGGCGTAGGGACACCGAAACGGGCGATGGTTGCCTGATCGCTACTTCCCGAACACCCACTCCGGCGGGATCAGCCGGTCGAGATCGGATATGAGTTTCTTCGTGAGAAATGTCAGGCCGAACACGTATGACGCATTCGTCCAGCCAAAACCTTGCCGGGTGATGTAAGAGAATTTCGTCCCGACGTTTCCATATTCGGCGAATACCTGGGAGGACCTGTCCACGACGTCGTACTTCTCTGCGATTGTCCCGTTGTAGTTGTATGCGTTAACGGTAATCGTGTAAAGCCACTTGTACGCCAGCTCACGCGCCAGCTTCGTGTAACCATAATTTTTCAGGCCGACCCATGTCAGTATCTGCTGCGGGGACCATCCGAAAGGATAGTCCCACTGCGTCTGCGGACGATCTTTGGTGATGGGACCGCGCGACTTCTCCGTGGAACCGACGATGCCGCCCGGCGTGTCGAGCAGCGGAAGCGCGTGCTTCACGAGTTCCTCTGCCTGCCTCTTCGTCGCAAGTTTTGCCCATAGAGGATAGAATGTCGTCGCAGCAACATAGCCTGTCTGCCTGCCGGTGACGAAGTTGTAGTCGAAAAACATGCCGGCCTTCTCGTTCCATAGATACTTTGTCATCAGCTTCTTCCGCTTCTCAGCCTTATCGTACCAGGTCGAGCTTCTCTCTGTTCTTCCGCCAAGTCTGACTTCGCCGCCGAAGTCGTCCTCGATGATGTCGGCTATGTTTGTCTCTTCTTTGTAGAGAAGCGAGTTGAGGTCTGCGGTGACGAGGTCGACGCAATCATACTGCAGGCGATAACTTGCATCGTTCCCCGACTCCCGCATGGCGCGGTCGTTTTTGAAGAACATGTCGAGCGAAGGCACCTTGAGCTTCCCCGACAGGTATTCGTCCTTAAAATGTTCCTCGCTCATACTGTACTTCTTCGCGTATTCGGCATACAGGTAACGGTACCTGTGAGGCTCGACCTCCGGCGGCGGACCGATGCCGTCGTCATAGTATCTGCTCAACCCGGTCTTCGTGAGATGGCTCGGACCCATCCAGTAGTTTGTGTACTGCTTTATGGCCGCTTCGAGAACTTTTTCCAGCCAGGCTTTTGTCTCTTCATTCTTCGGAAGATCGTCATAGACTGCAAGTGCCATAGACGTAAAGAAGGGCGGTTGTGACCGCGTCAGGTAGTAAGTCCGGTTGGCGTTCAGAATTTTTCCGTAATGATCTATCTCGTAAATGAAATTATCGACCATCGATTTTGCCAATGCTGTCTTCCCATCTTCAAGCAGCCCAAGTGTTATGAAGTAGCTGTCCCAGCCGTACAACTCGTTGAATCTTCCGCCGGGAACGACGAAGGGTGCTGCCGTGATTTTGCCGTCGGGCTCTTTACACAGCTTCAGGCTGAGGATGCCGGGCCTGCCGTTCAAGCCTTCGATATATTTCGGAGTGACTTTGGCTGGAAGCATTACGACTCTCATGTTGAAATTCGGCCTGGTGTGTGCCACCTCCGAGAAGTAGTCGTAGCCCAATGTGTCGCCGTGCGGTACATAAACGTAATTGAATCCGTCTACGGTTTTTATTTTCTCGTCGGTGAAAGTCTTTTCGAGCCCCGCTTCGTCGATCCGCCTCGTCAGACCGGCCCAGTAGAGATTCTTTATCGATTCAGCGATACGCTGGACGGGCGTCCGGAAAATGTCCGCTCCGTTGAGGGTTATCGTGTCCTTACCTTCGTCTTCTGCGAGTTTCAGATCTTCGAGGAGATTTGCAAGGTAATAGGTCTCGTCGACTTCGTATTTCTTCCCGCCAAGTGTCGTGATCCAGAAGCGTCTGTTGCCCCTGTCGGTATCGGGGATGTGCGGGTCGTCAATCGTTATTCTCTTGTCGTGGTCGGTGTCTTCCTTCGCGATGAGGGAATCGAGCGTCGGCTTCACGAGTACTTCTATATCGTTGAATTCGCCAGAATTCCACTCCTGGCAATAGGCGGCCGACATTAAGCCGACAACCGTGGTTACAACTATCGCAAGTATTCCCGCTATTCGAAGAATTGGATTATTAGAATACATAGAGTTGATCTCCCGGTTTGATTCTATTGACGAAGCGGCCCTGTCCCGTATGGTCTATCACGTGAATTTACAAACCGTTAGCATCAATAAAAAACATCGGCCTAAATTGGCGGTGGGCTGACTCCAGGTCGTTGCGCACGGAAGACATAGAATCGGGACGGTCTTCCGGGGGTACTGTTCGAATGGGATTCTATCGGCGCTGTTCTTCTGTGCTGCTGCGTGACATCTGTTGTTCTATTTTGTGGAAATCGGCCCGCGCGGTGAGCTTCAGTATGTTCCCGCTTGTTGCTTAACAGGTCCGCCGTGTTATAACTTATGCGACAAAAATCAGGCGGAAAGCCAGCCTGCAATCACCACAGATTCTTGCCGGCATTCAAACAGAGATCCGGCAATTGTTCAAGGAGAACAGATGGAAACAAGGACTATCCTAATCACCGGGGCAAACGGTGAAATCGGACACGGACTCATATCGCATTTTGCCGAACACGATGGCGTCAGGGTTGTCGCACTCGACCTGAATACCCTGGACGATTCCTCCAAATCGAAATGCTACAAGACTTACACGGGCGACATCTTAGATAATCGGTTTCTCGAATCTCTTTCTACGGCACACGATTTCGATGTGATATACCACCTCGCTGCGCTCCTTTCGACGAGGGCGGAAAGACAGCCGACGATTGCGCATAAGGTAAACGTGGATGGAACGCTGAACCTTCTCGAGACAGCGATCACGCAATCACGTCTGCAGGGAAAAGAAGTGAAGATGATTTATCCGAGTTCGATCGCAGTCTATGGACTCCCGGACGCTGGCGCAAAGGAGAAGGCGAATAGGATAGGCGAGGACCAGTGCACGGAGCCGCGTACCATGTACGGTATAAACAAGCTGTACTGTGAAAGGCTCGGGAAGTATTACATGAACTATTACCGTCAGCTTGATGCTCAGCCCATGGGAGGTAAAGTGGATTTTCGGTGTGTAAGGTTTCCGGGCCTGATAAGTGCGGTCACGCTGCCGACGGGAGGCACGAGCGACTTTGCGCCTGAGATGCTTCACCAGGCGGCGAAAGGGGAGCCGTACGATTGCTTCGTCAGGGAAGATACGAGGATCCCTTTCATGGCGATGCCGGACGGTGTGAAGGCACTCCTTTCGCTCGAAGCTGCACCGAGGGAGAATCTGAGCACGCAGATATACAACGTCGGCTCGTTCAACCCGTCGGCGGGCGAATTGAAGAGGCGGGTGAAGAAGGCTTTCCCGGATGCCGTTATAAACTTCAAGCCCGACCTGAAGCGGCAGGCTATTCTCGACTCGTGGCCCGCCGACGTAGATGACTCGCGCGCACGGAAAGACTGGGGCTGGAACCCGGAATATGATTTTGAACGGGCATTCGAGGAGTACCTGGTGCCGGCGGTCTCTCAGTTTTACAAGAGAAAGTAGAGCGTCGACATTCAGGGAATCGAAGTAAGGGTGAATGGGAGATGGCGTGAACGGGAGAAAGGAATAGCTTTCGGATACGGTTAACGGTGTTTTTCCGTCAAGCGACCTCTCCGCCCCATTGTTTCAGATGTGAAGTTATGAAATCAATTATCTTCGAATTCTCTTTCTTGCCGGTCCCTCTTACTTCGAAAGGTTCCCCGAACGCCATGTAAATGGGTTTGCGGCGGCTTATCTTCCCGAGATCCTTCACAACTTTTCCGATTTCCCAGTAGTCGGTCTTTATTGCGAACGGCACAACTTTGACTTTCGCTGCAGCGGAAAGCTTGACTCCGAGTGAATTGAATTTCTCAGGAAGGAACTTGACCATGCGAGTACTCTGAGGGAAGATTATGACTGAGGTCCCGGCAGCTAACAGTTCCTGTCCTTTACTCAGAACGACGGCAAGGTCCTCTCTTGAATTTTCTCTTCCCACGACGATCGGGTTCCTGGAACGCATGACAGCTCCGAAGAAAGGATGACGGACCAGGCTCTCCTTCACGGCAAACGTGACTTCTCTTTCCGGGGCGATGATGCACGGTAGAGTCATCGTCTCTAACGTGCTCATATGGTTGCCGACAAAGACCATCGGATCGGGGCTCGAACGAATATTGTCCAGACCGGTCAGGTGAAATCTCCCACCGCAGCTCTCTACAAGCCTGAAGATGTCGGCGGACGATTTGATCCAATGCTCGGTGTCGTAAATGCCGTCGAGGGCCTCTCGTCTTGTCCTCAGCACGATCCCGATGTACTCAGCCATGAAGTAGAGCCGCGTGTTGAGTGCTATCTTGTCGAGGAACGCTCGCGGTGTCTTATCGTCCGTGTCGTATGTGTCGCCTGTAAAAATGCTCGTGCTCAACTTTCTTTCTCCGGGGAATATCCACAACAAAATAACCGTTGTGGATTGCGTGAGCAAATCATCCTGCCTGAACGAGCAGGCCGAATTGCGGCGGTTTCATCCCCTCCGGCTCGTGAACCGGATCCTTTTCCGGTGTTCGTGAGGAAGGCTTTCAGACCCTGACTACTACCTTGCCCATAGTCTTTCCCCCTTGAAATGCATTGAGGGCTTCCTTTAATCTGTCGAATGTGAATACCGCCCCGACAAAAGGCTTGCTCAGATTGAGTGCCTGAATCTCATCCAGCATCGACTTGAGCATATCGACTTTGTCGTAGAGCCATATGAGATTGAATCCGAGGATACTCTTGTTCGACTCAATAAGTGTAAGCGTGTGATACCTCGGCATAGTTATGAACTGGAGCGCCAGCTTCAAGTAGTTTGGCCGCGCGCCTGGTGACGCAAATTGGGACAAACCGTACGCAACCATCCTTCCTGTGGTGGTAAGGAAATCGAAGCTGTCCTTCTGCACTTGTCCGCCGACTGCGTCCATCACAAGATCGAGCTGTCTTCCGTTCAAACTTCTGGCAAGTTCATTTCTGAACTTTCCATTCCTTACTATTATTCCGTCGTATCCTTCCTCTTTCAAGAGTTCAACCTTCGAAGGATTTCCAATCGTACCTATTGTATAAGCGGAAAACTTCTTTGCGATTCGGTTGGCGTAAATCCCGACGCCGCCTGCCGCGCTGTGGATCAATACTGTCTGCCCTTTCTTTAGATTGCCGAGAGGCACAAGCGCATAATACGCTGTGAGGGCCTGGACTATGAATGACGCACCTTCTTCAAATGACCACCCGTCAGGAAGCGCGGTAACGTACCGCCGGTCGATGTTAATTTGAGTCGTGTATGAACCGAATCTGACAGACCCCATCACTTTGTCGCCGACTTCCATATCCATGACGCCGCTGCCGATTGCGGAAACGATTCCGCTGAATTCCAGGCCGGGTATAAAATTTTCTTTCGGCGCAGCCTTGTAAAGTCCAAAGATCGTGAATACGTCGGCGAAGTTCAGGCCGATCGCTTTGACGGCGATCTGGACTTCATTCCCCGCAGGTTGCCCGATTTCTTCATCGGTAAGTTTGAGATTGTTGAGAGAACCCGCTTTCGTGATGCGGTAAGATCTTCTTTTCATTTTAATCCCCAATGCATGCTTCGACTTACTGACTGACGGTATCAAAACTAATTCTATGCAATTACAAATCCAAATTGAACTCGATATGATTAGTCGCTGTTTTCTCCTTTGTGGTTTGATCCCGAATATTCCCGGCGTGAAACTTAACTACCTCCCTGCCGTAAGGATGCTAATGTGTGCGAGTCGATTAAGAAATCATCCAATGTTGTACAAGATTCATAAAAGGGAGGGAAGTCATGAACGGGATATTTGTTGCCATCCTGGCTCAGTCAATGCTCCTCTTTGGTGCACCGGCGGGTTTCAACCAGCCCGGTAGCTCCTCGGCTACTTCCGAATATCTGGACAGAGTAAGCACGGAAACAGTGCAGAAAAGCATAAATCTGAAGCCGGGCGGCTTGATTTTGCTCGATACGGAGTTGGGCAACATTTCAGTGAAGGAGTACGACGGAAGCGAAGTCAAGATCGAGCTTACGCTGCGCGGAACTCCGGACGGAATTGCAAATTTTCATTTCACGCATAATTTCTTTGGCAGTCAATTGACCCTAAAGGGCTGGTATGAAAAGGGAGAGCCTGCTGGCGGGCGAGCTCTGAGCCAGGTCGAGTTCGTCGTAATGGTTCCAAGGGGCTCGCCATGTTCAGTGCGTGCGGTGACCAAGCAGGGAAACATATGTGCTGCGGTATCAAGCGATATGAAGGATGTTGAACTGATTACAGAAACAGGTTCGGTAAGACTGGAATTGCCCTCAGACCTTTCGGCAAACATCGAAGCGTCTACGTCGGAACTCGGCGGAGTAAAGATAACACCGTCGACCGCATTATCCACAAATTGTCCGAGTTATGAGATCCGTCGGGACAATTATCTGAAAGCCAAGATGAACGGTGGAGGTTCAGTTATAACCGCTTATTCCGGACTCGGCAACGTATATGTCGAAATAGATCCCGGGGAACCCGACAGCCGGTCATAGGGCGCGTAGCGATCCCGAATGCCCTTCACGATCTGATTGGGCTTCGGGGAGCTAGTTCGCCTTCAAGAAATCGAAACTGTCCTTATAATTTCTCAGAAGCACTTCTCTGATCCGCTCATGTTCTTTATCCCTCAGATGTGGATCCGCCTCCGCCAACTTGAAAGCCGATTTTCTGGCCGACATTATGATATCCCGATCTCTGACAAGGTTTGCGAGCTTCAGCGGAGGCGCGCCGCTCTGTTTAGTCCCGAAAAATTCGCCGGGGCCGCGGAGCATAAGGTCGTATTCGGCAATCTTGAACCCATCATTGGTCGAAACGAATAGTCTGAGACGGCGGTTGGCCGTCGCTTCATCGCCCGTCTGAATCTTCTTTTCATCCAGGAACTTGTCCTCCGCCATGAGGATGCAATAAGACTGATGCACCCCCCGGCCGATCCTCCCGCGAAGCTGGTGAAGCTGGCTCAGCCCGAACCTGTCCGCATGTTCGATGACCATCACCGTTGCGTTCGGCACATCGATACCGACTTCTATCACCGTTGTTGATACGAGGATGCTGACGTCATTTTTCTTGAACGCGAGCATCACCTCGTTCTTCTCGGTGTCGGTCATTTGTCCGTGAATCAGCCCAACTTTAGATCCTCTGAAGACTTCGTCACGAAGCCTGATGAAACTCTGGGTTGCGGCTTTGAGGTCCGATTTCTCGGTCTCGTTCACAAGCGGGTACACGATGAACGCTTGTCTGCCGGAGAGGACCTGCTCGCGTATAAATTTATATAACTTGTCGCGGCTCGACTCTCCCCGCAGAGCTGTCCTGATCTTCTTTCTCCCGAGCGGCATTTCGTCTATCAGCGAAATATCAAGATCGCCGTAGATTGTCAGTGAAAGAGTTCGCGGAATAGGGGTGGCCGTCATGACGAGAAGATGCGGCTCGCCTTGCGAAACGCCGGCTTTCTGCTGCAGTGCCATTCTCTGCATTACCCCGAAACGGTGCTGTTCGTCGACGACGATAAGCCCGAGCCTGTTGAATTTGACCTTTTCCTGGATGATCGCATGAGTGCCGACGACCACCGCTGTGCGACCGCTTTCGATATCAGAGTAGACAACGGACCTTACTTTCTTTTTCTGACCGCCGGTGAGAAGGGAAGCCTCGACGCCGAGCGCCGACAGATACCTGCTCAGAGTCGCGTAGTGCTGCGCGGCGAGTATTTCTGTCGGAGCCATGAAGGCGGCCTGGTAACCGTTCTCCACGCAGAGGAGAATCGCGATCAGCGCCACTATTGTCTTTCCGCTTCCGACATCTCCCTGCATGAGCCGGTACATCGGGTGGCAGGATTTCAGGTCGGTGAATATTTCATGGAGAACCTTTCTCTGCGCTTCTGTCAGCTTGAATGGGATGACCTCCTTGACGAATTTTTCGACGAGCGCACCCGGCTCCCTGAAAGCCGGGCCGGGTGAATGCCTTATGAGGTTGCGGCGGATAGCTAGAAGAAGTTGCAGATAGAAAAGTTCTTGGAATTTGAAACGTCGAAGTGAGTAGTCGAGTTCCTTTTCATCTTTTGGAAAATGAATTTTGGAAACGGCTTCCCAGAGACCCATGAGCGAGTTTATCGCGATTATCTCCTTCGGAAATGGGTCCGGGGGAAACTCGTACAGGTCGAGATTGCCGAGAAGGTTCTTGATTAGCCTTCTGAACCCGCGTGAATCGAGCCCCACTCTCCTGAGAGCCTCAGTCGTCGGATATACGGGGATGATTCCGCCCGTATGAAGAAAAGCTTCGTCAGCTTCGTCTTCAAGATGATCGTAGTCCGGGTGAATCAGGCAGGGCCGATCCTGGTACGAAGTTACTTTTCCGGAAAAGGCAATCAGTTCTCCCTCTTTGAATGCGTTCGCGAAGTACTGCACTGCGTTAAACCAGACGCACCGCATGGTTCCGGAATCGTCGGCAAGCCCTATGAACATCATGTTCCTTCCGTGACCTCTCCGCACGACCTGCACCGATTTGATCCTCCCGACGAATGTGACTTCTTCGGTCATCAGTATCGCTGCCGCGGCGTCTTTGATCTTGTAAATGCGGGTCCTGTCGAGATATTTCCTGGGAAAGTAATATAGAAGGTCCATGGCAGTCAGTACACCGACGGAGCGCAATGCTTCGAAGCGTCGCGGTCCGACACCTTTTACGTATTGCACCTCAATCTCCGAGAGGAGACGCTTTCCTTCAAATGCCGGAGTTCCCACGTAGCTCCGAGTTATAGATTGCACCGTCCGAGTAAACGACATCTCCTCCGGCAACCGTCAATATGACCTTCAGACTCTCCAATTCTTCAGGTGGAATTTGAAACGGGTTTTTCGAAAGGACGACTATATCTGCCAACTTACCCGGCTCAAGTGTCCCCTTATCGTTCTCATCGCGTGATGCGAAAGCGCTCCTGAAGGTATATGCGCGAAGCGCATCTTCAACGCCGATTCTCTGTTCCGGGATCCATCCGTCGGGGTTCTTTCCGTCGGTGGTTGCCCTCGTGACGGCCGCGTAGATCCCACTCATCGGATCGAGTGGAGCCACCGGCCAGTCCGTGCCGAACGCAAGCGCAATCCCCTCGTCGACGAAACGCTTGAGAGGGAAAGCAAATCTGGCTCGGTCTTTTCCGATCTTTCCAGCGGCCCATCTTCCGTCCTCGATGCAATGGTAGGGTTGTACTGAAGCTATGACCTTCAACTCGGAAAACCGCTTGAAGTCTTCTTCACGAACATGCTGTGCGTGCTCGACTCTCAACCTCCTGTCCCATGGCGGGTTTTTTTCCTGCATCCTGCCGTACATGTCCAAAACGGTGGCAACGGCTCTGTCGCCGATGGCATGTATCGCGAGCCGTATGCGGTTCTTGTCTGCGATGAGAGCAGTCTGCTCCAGCTCGCCGCTCGATAGCGGCGCGGTTGCGAGACCATAATTCGAAGGGTCATCAGCATAGCGTTCGAAGAACCAAGCCGTCCCCGCGCCGAGCGACCCGTCGGCGAAACCCTTTACGGCACCCAACCTGACCCACTCGCTCTCGCCCGCAGATTCACCCATGGTGATCCGCCGATCGGTGAGGAGCCGGTAATCGCTCAGCGGAAGGATCATGTTGATTCGTACTGAGAGTTCACCTTGCCGATCCAGCTCTAAATACGCTCTCAAGTCCCGCTCAGGGCCAATTTCGTTCACGGTCGTGACGCCAAACTTGTTCGCAAGCCGCATCGCTTCTCTGATGTCGCGAATTATCTCTTCGAGCGGCGGCGCAGGAATGTTACGCAGGACTATCTCTCTGGCAGCGTCTTTAAGTATGCCCGTCGGTTCCCCTGCCGCGTCGCGAACGATCACTCCACCCGGGGGATCGGGAGTATGGCGCGTAATCCTGGCGGCATCCAGGCCGCGCGAATTTACGAGTGCCATGTGTGTGTCTACACGGTCGAGAAAAACGGGAAACGATGAAGTCGCTTCGTCTATCAATTCCTTGCTCGGCAGTTTCCTGCTCTTCCAGTTTTGGTGATCCCAGTTTCCGCCGAGCATCCACTTGCCGGCGGAATGGGCTTTCGCCTGTTTGCGGACCGCATCTGAGAATTCCTGCTCGCTCCGAACCGCGCGCAGGTCTAGTCTGCTCAGCATCGCGCCCCCGATACGGAAGTGGGTATGGGCGTCTATGAATCCCGGCATGGCAAAATATCCGCCGAGATCCAACTTCATTCTTGCGCTCTCATGGGTATAGCGGTCCGTTCGCACTGCCGCGATTCTACCGCTCGAACAGATCACGTGCCCGGCGTATGGATCTCGCTTATTGCCCGTCCAGAAAATTCCGTTTTGAAGTATGATTTCTGGCTTCACCGGCATTCTATTGCAGTGTCTCCGATCAACCGGCCAGCTGAGAAGCGCCGGTGCGCGCCTTCGTCGCGGGCATGAGGGCAGTTTCTACTTTAGATATTATGTCGCTCAGGTGCCCGGGATTGTTGACGAAGTCGAGGTCATCTGATTCAATGATAAGAAGCCTGCCGGTCGTTGCCTCGTATCTGCTTATCCAGTCTTCATAGCTCGCGTTGAGGAGTTCCAGGTAGCCCTTCCCGATGCTCTGCTCGTAGCTTCTGCCTCGTAGCTTGATCTGCCGAAGAAGCGTTTCGATGTTCGCCCGAAGATAGATGAGCAGGTCAGGTGGCCTGAGGTAGTCGACCATTATCGCGAAGAGTTCACGATAATTCCTGTAGTCCCGGTCGTCCATGTTACCCATATCGTGAAGATTGCGCGCGAAAATTTCTACATCCTCGTAAATGGATCTGTCCTGGACTACCGACTTGGGCATCTCGAGAATGTTCTTGTGGTTCATGAACCGGTTGGAAAGAAAGTACACTTGAAGATGAAACGACCAACGCTTCATGTCGCCGTAGAAATCCGAAAGGTAGGGGTTGTCGTCTACGGATTCGTAGAATGGGACCCATCCGAAATGTTCGCTCAACAATCTCGTCAGCGAAGACTTTCCGCTGCCTATGTTTCCGGCAATGGAGATGAATAATTTCCGCTTTGTGCCCGCTTGGGTCCGGGTATCCTCGTTCTTGTTCGTGTTTTCGGATGGACTCGTCATTGCCGCCTCAGATTTTTCTAAATTTAGTTTCAGGTGGAGGAAATTGCAACGCGGATTCACGCGAGCAACTTCGGCCATGTTATCGAACGCCGCCGGCATAGAGATGTTGCCGTTCGTCTTTCTCCTTTCTGTTGGCGTAAGATTTTTCGCGGACAGCATGTACGGAGTGACCGGCCACAGAATCGTTAACCTGTCATGAGACATCCCTGTTCGCTGTTGTGGCACCTTGTGTCGGATACACCTTACGCAGGCTACGTGTAAGATGTACACATAGCTTTGGGAGATGACGCATAATTGCGCCTATCACGGCACAAACTACCGGCACGTTAGTTGAGCTTATCCGTTGATCGTGGCGATAATTTTTGCTGAACCACGTTCCAAAGAAAGGAGAACATATGCGGAAAATCGAATTCATCGGATCGGCATCCGGAAAACTTGCGATTTCAATTTTGATCGCTTCGTCCTTATTACTGGCCGGGTGCACAAGGCGTGGGAATAACCCTGTGAGTTCTCAGCAGGAATCGGTTGTTCAGGGTGAAGTGAACGGCCAACAGGGGCTGGCGAAGTCTGAAGAGGTTGCAGCACGAAACGTCCCGGGCAGCGGCGGCGCAATTTCGTCTAACTCGACAGGAGTCCAGGGTGCAACGGTTACACTTGCAGAAATACAGGTCGATGGTTCATTGAAGACAGTTTCAGCCGCTCCTGTGAAATCCGACGCCGAAGGACAATTCTCTGTGAAGACTAATCTCGACGGTGTCAGTGATCTTGTCGCGGTCGCTTCGCAGGGAAGCAGCGAGTGGGAAGCGATCGTCAGCAGTGAAGTAAGGAACGGCGAAGCTGTAGATTGCCAACCTCTGACGGACCAAACGACGGTTCAGTCCCAGGCCTACTCGAAAATAGTGGCCGACGGGAAAGGGAACGAAGTCACGCCGGCCGATCTTCAGTTGTTCATTACGCCGGTCGTTGCCGCGAACATTATGGGGAATTCCAACGCGATAGCGCAGGTGGCATCGGCTCTGGAAGCGGAGGCCGAGGTGCAATCCACGGCCTTCTCGCAGTTCAACATTACCGAAGCGCAATTACAGACTGCGGCAACGGCGCGGCAGCAGGCGCAGGCGAGCTTCGAATCGGCGTTGTACTCAGCTGACGGGGACTCAGCGGCAGACGATGTCGCGCTGCAAACGTATTATGCGGCAACTGTCGGTGCCTATGTTTCCGCAGGGATTCCCATACAATCGCTCGCTGAGGTAGAAGATGCTTCTTGCTCCGCATTGACCGACAATACCCAGTCATTGTCGGCGGGTATAAGCTTTTCTGTTGCGCAGTCCTCTGCACTCGTGCGGGCGGCCCTTGCAGGCCAGGCTGTTCTATCGGAAATGCAGGCCGGCGGAGCGACACAGGCCGAGATATCCTCGACCGACAGCGCAAATTCCGAATTGCTTGCCAGTCTCGACCTTGCCGTTTCTTCCTCGCAGCTGTCGTCGGCATTCCAAGAGTTTCACTCGGCTATCATGGAGCAACTTCTGGATTTGGACTCTTCGGACAGCTCCGCGGTGTCGAGTGCCGACTTGCAGATAGAGGCAGCTGGAGGAGCAGGTTCGGTTCTCAGCGCCGCACTCAATTCGGCCGCGACTACAGGTGCGATTGTACAGGCCTATATGACTTTCTACAGTTCGGTGTCATCGCTGATTTCCGGAATTGGAGGACTCAGTAGCTCGCAATTGGATGCGACAGCACAAATACTCATGATAGTCGATTCAAACGCGTGAACGGGAGTTGACCGGCGTCGCCGGTGCGTCCGGTTGACGAGACGGCGGCCGTCCGGGACATTTGAATTCCCGTATGAACTTGCGGAGAAAAGCATTACCTCACGTCAATTTTCAGGAGACTGTTTTCCACGGGATAACCTCGTCAAAATTGTCTTTGCTTTCTCCAGGGCCCTCGCGCGGTGACTAAGCGAGTTCTTGGTTTCTGAATCCATTTCCGCGTACGTTAAATCGTACCCATCCGCCACGAATAGCGGGTCGTAGCCGAATCCGTTTTTCCCCCGAAGATGCTCGATGATTCTGCCGGGGACTTCGCCGGCGGCTATTTCGTCGATGCCGTTACCTATTATGGAAATCACGCATCTGAATTTTGCATTTCTCCTTTCGGGGGGTACACCTTTCAGCTCGCCGAGAAGCTTCAGGTTGTTTTCCTCATATGTAGCGTATTCCCCGGAGTATCTGGCAGAGTATACTCCGGGCCTTCCTCCGAGCGCCTCTACTTCCAGCCCTGTGTCGTCGGCTAAGGAAAGAATGCCCGTTGCATCGTAGACTGTCCGCGCCTTCTTCCTTGCGTTGTCTTCAAGCGTGTCGCCGTCTTCTACTATCTCGCCGATCTCAGGGAAGGAGTCGAGCGAAAGAAGCTCGATCTCGAGGCCGGAGAGGATATCGAGTATCTCCTCAACCTTGTGACGGTTGTGCGTAGCAATCACTACTTTCATCTGGTTTCTTCCACCTCCTCGGTCTTCGGGAACATCTTGTAATACAGGTTAATGGCACTCCCGATTGATGTGAGGAGATTCAGTGTCAGAAAGATAGCGTCTCCGAGAGCATAGATGGTCAGTGCGATGCTTCCGACGAAATAGAAAATGAGGAATGAAGTGCTCATGTCGGCGCGCTTCGTCTTAAGGACCTCGAAAGTCTGAGGTATCCAGCACGCGACGATGGCGAGAAGACCGACCAATCCGATTATTTTCATTTTTTCAGCCTTGACTGTTGATGTGAAACGAATTTAAGAGAGTCATCGCAATAACTGCGAATAACCTTTGCGTTGCCAACTCGTTTGACGGCTACCGATTCTCAAATTAAATGATTAACGGCTTCCGAAAGCTTCTGCACTTCAATCACCTCGATGTCGAGTTTGGCTTTCGACCCTTTCCCTTGAGACACTGTGGAGAAGTTGGCATGTGGCACTATCGCCCTCTTGAAGCCGAGTTTCGCCGCTTCCTGCACGCGGCGCTCGATCTGGCTTACGCTTCTGACCTCTCCGGCAAGTCCGACTTCTCCGATTACGAGAGTGCCAGAGTCGACCTGGATATCCCTATAGCTGGAGATCACCGAAATTGCGGCCGCTAGATCGACGGCCGGCTCATCTATTCTCACGCCCCCGGCAATATTCAGGAAGACATCGAATGTGCTGAGCTTGAGTCCCATCCGCTTCTCGACGACGGCCAGGATTATGCTCAGCCTGCGATAGTCGAGCCCGGTGGCAGTCCGCTGGGGCACCGAGTAGCCGGTCGGGGTAACGAGCGCCTGGACTTCGAGAAGTATAGGGCGAGTTCCCTCGATGGCTGCGGTTACGGTCGAGCCGCTCGAGCCGTAACTCCGCTCTGACAGGAAAATCTCGGAGGGGTTTTCGACCTCGATCAACCCGCTTTCATGCATCTCGAAAATCCCGATCTCGTTCGTCGACCCGAAGCGGTTCTTGTTCGCCCGGAGTATCCTGAAAGCGTAGTGGCGCTCTCCTTCGAGCTGAAGGACGGCGTCGACGATGTGCTCGAGCACCTTCGGCCCGGCTGCCGTGCCGTCTTTCGTCACGTGTCCCACTATGAATACCGCTGTGCCAGAGACCTTTGCGATCTGCGCAAGCTTCGCGGAACATTCGCGCACCTGGCTGACGCTTCCGGGTGCAGACATAATGTCGGGATGATAGACGGTTTGTATAGAGTCGACGATCAGGACGGGAGGATTAAATTCCGACACGGCTTTCTCGATCGCCTCGAGGTCTGTCTCTGCCAGCACGAAGAGCCTTTCGAGATCTCTGATGCCGAGCCTCTGCGCGCGGACCCTCACCTGGGCACGCGATTCCTCACCCGTGACGTAAAGTATCTTGCCCAGCTTTTCCGAGCGCGCCAGCTGCATCATCAGTGTGGATTTCCCGACTCCCGGATCGCCGGCTATGAGGATCACCGAACCGGGCATTAACCCGCCGCCGAGCACGCGGTCGAATTCCTCAATACCGGTGGGAAGCCTTTTCCCTTCGGCAACTTCAACCTTGCTAAGCGGAACGATCTCGGAAGCGGATTTCGAATTGCGAATTTCTGATTTCGCGCGCTGTTCGTTTACCAGTTCTTCGACGAAGCTGTTCCACTCTCCACATTCAGGACAGCGCCCGGTCCATCGTGGAGACACGTAACCGCAGTTCTGACACGCGAACCTGATTGATTGCTTCGGCATGAAAAATCAATTCACCTGTTTAATAAATCAGTACGAGCTCGTCCTGCTCTTTCCCGGTTACACGCGCTCTCCTTGAGCCGTCGATATAGACATTCAGTTCCGAACGAACTCCCATCTCTCCCTCGATGTAAATCCCTGGTTCGAGCGAGAACAGACAGCCCGGCACGAGCTGCCTTGTATCCTGGGTCTCGAAGTTGTCTATGTTCGGACCGTTGCCATGGACTTCCTCGCCGATGGAGTGCCCGGTCCGGTGAGTGAAATACTCGCCGTATCCAGCTGCAGTGACGACATTTCGGCAGACATCGTCGACTTCCCAGCCCGCAAACGCTTCACCGGATTCGAGCCGTTCCTTTATGAATATGAATCCTGCCCGTCTCGCATCGCGAACCGTATGAAAAGCTTTCACGTATTCTTCGGGCGCTTCGTCCCCGATAAACGCACACCATGTTATGTCGTAGTATATCGCGCCGGGCTTGTCGAGCTTTGCCCAGAGATCGATCAGCAGTTTGTCTCCCGGCTTGATTCTCCTCGAACCCTTCGGCGACGGGGCGAAGTGGGGATTTGCCGGATGATCGTTGGTGCCGACGATCGGCGGATCGTCGGTGATAAGCCCGTTTGCCTTAAACCTCTTCATGATAAACTGTTGTATTTCGTATTCCGTCTTGTGCTTCTTCGACCTGACGGACTTGCGTACTTCGTTGAAGGCTTCGGCGAGGACCGCATCGACCAGCTTGCCTGCCTTGAAGTGCGACTTCACCGCCTTCTCGTCGAGGAGTGCCTCGAACTGCGACACGAGATCGGCAGATGAGACGATATCATGGCCGAAGCTTCGGACGATGTCGACCGTCCCGGCGTCTGTGATTGAAACGTAAGGGATCGCGTTCATCGGCGAATACTGCATGGCGATTTTCTTCGGAGCACCGAGGATTTCTTTCAGGTTCGAATGAAGCTCCTGCCAGCTCGAGTACGTTCTCTTTTGTCCGGGGAGATGATCGAGCTTGGTCGGCTCGACTCTGTGTGCCAGCTTCGTCGGCTCTCCTTCCGCCGGAACAAAATAATACCAGCGACGCGTTGCCAGTCCTTTCACGTCCATCCCCAGGATCTTCAGGCCGAGATGATCACGGTTATGAAAATCGAAGAACAGCCAGCCGTCTGCTCCGCGTGATCTGATCGCAGATTGAATCTTTTCGAGGTCCATGGTAACTCCGGGTTTCTTACAAGTTATGAAAAGATTGATGCCGGTTCAAAAGACGGTGTGCCACGAATTGAAGCATCTGGCATGGCGACGCAATCGCGCTCTGCCCCATGCCCTATGCTATATAAAATATCCGGGCGCTTTACAGTAAGGAAGTACCACATAAAAAAAACCGACCCGCTGTGGGGTAGCCAGCAGGTCGGTACGGATAGTCCGAGGATTCTTGGGGTAGGGTGGGATCCTCGTCGAAACTCTATTAAACTCGACTTAATTTAAAGTTGCTTTTTTGTTAATGCAAGTGAAAACTTACTAAAGTCTATCTGTACATGTGACTTGTGTAACACAGCCGTCTGCGAATTATATTGAACAATAACGGTATTGAGTCGAGTTTGCTTAGCAAAATCAATAGAGAAAATCTTCGGATACTAGTGGTGCGGCCCGATAGAGTCGGCGACGTTGTACTTTCCACGCCTGTCTATCACACGCTGAAACAGTCACTTAAGGATTGCTACGTGGGAGCGCTCGTTTCGCCCTACACAGCTCCTCTGTTGAAAGGAAATCCCTACATTGACGCCGTTATAACCGATGTACCCGGCCGCGGCGGCGATCCCTTCATGAGGAAAAGAAAAGAGATCGCGTCTCACAGGTTCGACGCGGCACTTCTTCTTATGCCGACGAAAAGGCATGCTTATATGATGTTCCTTGCAGGGATTCCTTATCGCATCGGAGTCGGGCATATCTTATATGAAGTGATCACGTTGACGCACGGCGTCTCTCGGCACAAGTACGTTCCGTTGCGCCACGAATCGGACTATATGCTGGACCTCGCACGGAGGATAATACCCCGAAAGAACGGAGAGGTGCAGGACGTTTGGACTCAGCCAGAGATTTTCCTGTCCGATGAAGAGAAAGTGCGCGCCCGTGATTTTCTCGTGAAAGAAAGTCTCGATAAGAACAAACCGGTGATTTGCATACATCCCGGCAGCGGGCACTCTTCTCCGAACTGGGAAGCTGGAAGATATGTCGAGCTCGCTGAGATGCTATCCGATTCGGGCATGCAGGTCCTGGTGACGGGCTCGGAAGGCGAACGAGTATTTGAGAAAACATTTACCTCGGGTGACCGGCGGCAGGTGCGTACGGCTTTTGGCAAACTCTCGCTTCGCGAACTGGCCGCGGTGATATCGCAAACCACCGTCTTCGTTTCCGCGAGCACAGGGCCGATGCATATCGCTGCGGCAGTGGGTACCCCCACTGTGTCGATGTTCTGCCCGCTTCCGGCTTGCTCTCCCAAGTTGTGGGGTCCTGTCGGAAGCCTGACGAGAATTATCCTGCCACCTGAGGACTTCTGCCATACTAAATGCCCGGGAGATCCACATATATGTACGTTCCAGAGCGGCGGGGAAGGGATTAGAGTTGAGACTGTGTACGACGAAATCATGGGATTCCTGAGCGAATCGGAAGTCCAGCATTCAAAGGATACCTCGAATGATTATTCGGCAAGCAACAGGAAATGACGGCGACGCGATAGCGTCGCTTCTTTCCAAGTCGTTCCTCGAAGACACTTCCATCATACGCGTCAGCATCGAAAACAATCCGCGCTACTCGATCTCAAACATGTTTGTCATCGAGGAGAAGGGAACCGGCGGCGGCATACTCGGCTGTCTCAGGATAACACCGTTCGAAGTCTACTCGCGCGGAGTCAGGATGCCGATGGCAGGCATAGCCGCTGTCGCGGTACAGCCGGAGGCAAGGCGGCGCGGGATCGCCGACAACCTCATGGAAGACGCATTGAGAAAAATGTACGATATGGATTTTCCGATCTCGATGCTCTTTCCTTTCAAACACAGGTTCTATAAGAAGTACGGTTATGCCCACGTGGGCAACATGATGTCGTATGAGCTTGCTCCGTCGGATATCATCCCTTTCCCGGAACGATCGGGCGTGAGAGCCTTCGGGAAGTCGGACCGGAACAGGGTGAAGAGGATGCTCGAACAGGATGTACAAAGCCGTGGCAGTTTCACTCCGCTGCGCAACGACGCCTTCTGGGATCTCGTAGTGCTTCCGAAATTCAAAGACGCCTACGTGTACGACGATGGGGAGGCGAAAGGTTACCTGACTTTCGAACTTTACAAGGAACCCGCTGCAGCGCCGGGTGCATTTAGCGAACCCGTCGTCAACGTAAAGGAGTTTGTAGGGCTGAACGCTGCCGCCCACCGGGGGTTCTGGGGTTTCCTTTCAGCGCTGGGAGAGCAGGTAGCTAAGGTCAGGTTCCTCGGACCGGGAGACTATCCGCTCCATCTTTTCGTGAAAGAACCCAGGGAGAAAGACTATCGCAGGCTTTTTTTCGAGTATAAGTCGTTCTCCACAGTCGCGCCCGGATTTATGTTGAGAGTGATTAATGTGAGAGACGCGATCTCACGACTTCGGCATAATATTGAGACTCCTTCGGATATTGTCATAAGAGTGACCGACGGAGATCTTCCGCAAAATTCGCGCCATCTCAACATTCACGTGCATAATGGCGAGACCGTCGTCGACGACACGAGGCTTCCCGCGCAATTCGAGTCAGACATCGAAGTCTTTTCACAAGTGTATTCGGGATTTCTTAGACCGAGCGATGCCGTGAAATATGGCTTCGCCTCCGGGGATCCGTCGATTATTCACAGACTTGATGAACTTTTTTCCGCCCCTTCTCCGTTCATATATCAGTTCGACATTTTCTAGAACTCTGAGAGGTAAGTATGAATTCGTTTTTGATCGTCCTGTTTAGCGCCTTTTTCCTAACCGGTGGGAGGTCTAATATGAGCCAGCCCCAGAACGGAGAGCTGAAATGGACAAACTTCACTGAAGGTCTGAAGGAGGCTTCTGCAACGAACAAGAAAGTGCTCATTGATGTATACACCGACTGGTGCGGCTGGTGCAAGAAAATGGAAAGGGACACATACTCGAACGGGGAAGTCGAGAATTATCTCCGCGACAACTACGTGCTTGTGAGATTGAATGCCGAGAGCAGCCGGGAAGAGACTGTTGATACGATGCACGTTACTGATGCGCAGTTAGCTTCCGCATTCGGGGTGAGCGGTTATCCGACTACGATTTTTCTGACACGCGACGGACAGCCGATCACCGCGGCGCCGGGTTACATGGGACCCCAGGAATTTATCAACGTATTAAAGTATATTAACGGTGATTATTATAAGAAGATGAAGTTCCGGGATTATTTGAAATCGCAGGGAGTCTCAGTAAAGTAGAAGCTTCTGTGAGCTGTTGTGGTGAAATACTTTAGTATGCGAGTGTCGGTAATTGTCAGAGGAGGCAATAGGTGGGACTGACGATTTTGAACGTTGAAGTCGGCAATCCGTCAAATCCATCCTCCACTCGGAAACTCGATTTCCTGATTGATTCTGGAGCGATCTATTCGGTGGTTCCCAGCTCCATTCTTGAGGAATTCGGATTGCGGCCGTTGAGCGAGCAGGAATTCAGACTTGCTGACGGTTCGAAGATACGACGCAGGAAGGGATGGGCTCTCTTCAAGTACGGTGACAGGATAGGCGTGGCTGACGTGATCTTCGGTGATGAGGGAGATGTGACGCTTCTCGGCGCACTGACACTTGAGGCACTCGGTCTTGCCCTTGATCCGATAAGAAGGGAGCTTCGTGAACTACCGATGATACTTTTACAGGAAGTGTGATCCGGCGTTGACATAATTTCAAGCTTCTGTTTGCAGATATTAGGTTTTAGTTTAATAACGTCGTGGGCTGTTTGAAAATTCGCGGGTGAATCCTCGCTACACGTATGGTATGGTGCATATCAACCTTCTGGGCTGAGGCGCGTCTCATGATACGGCTCCGAACTACCGTGAGAAAATCTTGTGACACCGATGGAAAACAAAAATAGACTGGTACTTCTTGACATACTCCGTGCCCTCGGGGTGATGCTTATGATCGAAGGGCATACGATCGACGCGGTTATGAGTCCCGTTTACAAGGATGGGGGGAGTGTCCTCTTTCAGTTCTGGACCTTCTTCAGGGGGTTGACTGCGCCGTTCTTCTTCTTCTCAGCCGGGCTCGCCTTCGTAATAGCGACCGTGAAGAACGGGGGAGGCGTTTTGACCGTCACGGGAAAATCGAAGAAGAGAAGGCTGAAGAGAATCGTCACGCTCCTGCTGATCGGCTATGGACTCCACATGCCGCTGCAGATGCTCTACGCTCCGTCTGAAGTTTCGCAGGAGGCGTGGAAGATATTCTACGTTGCGGACGCGCTCCAGATAATCTCTCTTTCTCTCCTTGTCATACTTGTCATCGCGCTGGTCTCCAGGAATCATAAGGCCCTCCTGAATTCTTACGTCATAGCCGCCGTTCTTTCGCTCGCGATTGCGCCGATAACAGAGCCGATTCAATGGGAGAAGTTCATGCATCCGGCAATCTATCCATACCTGACATACCGGGCCGGATCGTATTTCACTTTCTTCCCGTTCTCAGCGTTTCTGTTTGCGGGTGCGGCATTCGGAGTTGCTGCTATCGGCCTTCCCGCCGAAACAAGAGCCAGAGTTCTCACAAAAGGTTTCGCGAAAGCTTCTTTAGTAGCTCTTGTACTTTCCGTGGGCTTCTACTTCGTTCAGATCAGATATGTCTCGCCTTACGTGGACTACTGGCGCGCGCTTCCGGCAGTCAACCTCCTCCGCTTCGGCATCGTGGCGATGGTCGCGTCCGGTGTCGGGTATGTAAGCATGCAGTCGTTCCGTTTCCCGCGAATCCTTCCTGCGATCGGGAAGAGTTCACTGACGGTGTACATCGTCCATCTCATGATCGTCTACGGCTCCCCGGTGAACGTGGGACTCGCGCAACTGATACCCGGCGGAGTGCATCCCCTGGTCGCGGTGCTTATCGCGGCAGCCGTTATGTCGCTCATGTTCGGAATGGTTTACGGGATGGAAGCTTACAGAGCGAGAAAGAGGCGAATACCGGCGGTCTCGGTCGGAGAGATAGCAAAGTGACAGTGACAGATTCGGTTGAAGGTCGCCTTCTACTTCGCCATTGCACAAGCAGAAGGCGACCTTCTGCCGGGCCTGCTTCCTTCTACAACGGCAATTGACGGTGACCGTCACCGGCGCGGTGAAACGCTCAAGGTGGTGACGGTCACCCGCTGCACACCGCCGGGCCTGCTTTGGAAGAGTCCTCTGATCCAAACGAACGTTCTACGCAGAAAAAAATCCAGCCGATGCCTTGACTTTGTGAAGGGGGGGGGCATACTTTATCGTCAAACACGGGAAAGTTGACATAGCTCTGGAATAGGGCGAAGGTTCAGGGAAAGAAAGACCGTCGACGGCGCTCGGTCTTGGAGGGAAAGAGAGGAGAGCGAAAGATGGGAAAGTTGTTGGGAATATCACACGGAGATTTCATGAAGGATTAGTGTAGTAATCCATGTCGTAAGAACGATTGTCCGGAAAACAGTCCGGACGGGGAGAGCGAGATGAAGAAGAACATATTTGGGCAAAAAGCAATGGTATGCAGGGCGTGTGTTGGCAGCATACACGCTGAGGTGTCTTCCTGGTATAGTGGAGGGGAATGTAATGTGTAGACACCTCAGAGGGCTGGATTACTGTTTGCTCCCGATTACAATCATGCTCCTGTTTCTAACTGCGAGGTACGCGTTTTCACAAGAGTCCGGGATTGGAACGGTAGTGGACAACTTTCTTATTCCGATTCCTGAGCCGGATGGGATATGTTCGGATGGCACGTCGTTCTGGATTCCGAATCGTGCACTCGACTACGGACCTCAACGAATTTACAAGATAAATATCTGGACCCACGAGATAACAGATTCGATCCCCGCCCCCTGCAGGGGGCCAGACGGTATCACATGGGATGGATCGGCCCTGTGGGTGAGAGGGTTATATCCAAACATTAATACGTCGAGTTTAGTGGAAGAGTCTACTAACGGGACCATCATGTCCCATATTCCTGCCGTGAGTTCCTGTTACTGGGCGGGTATCGCATGGGACGGAAAAGATCTGTACTACGGAACCAATGTCTGTTTCGCTTCCCCTAAGGGCCAGAAGAGCATGATATATAAGGTTAATCCGGCAACCGGAGCGGTAATAGACTCCATTCCGCCACCTTCAGGCAATATAAACGGCCTTGTATACAACAAAGGTGACTTATGGTACTGTGACGACAACAACGGATATATATTTAAGATTGACACAACGGGGAAGATATTGCGCGAATTTCCCTTGCCCAAGGACCAAATCCCGTTCCATGGACCTCTTAGTGGACTAACAATTGCCAGGCATTACCTGTGGGCCGTGGATATGGCGGGGGTTGGAGGACCGAGGATTTACGAGATCGACATAGGGGAGACGCCGGCTGTACCGGAAATGTTCGGTTGCTATACCGGGCCAGGCTATCCGGGAGAAATCAAAGTAGCTTGGCGGCCAAGTTCGAGCCCGGATGTCGAGAAGTATAAAATCTACAGGCAAGGACCTTTTCAATCCGGATACGGCAATCGGGCAGAGGCATCGGTAATCGCCTCGGTACCGGAAATGATACTTCCTATGTAGATAGCATTGGCACTAGCGGTCTGGCATTCACTTATTGGGTAAGCGCCGTGGACAGCGCAGGAGTAGAAAGCCAAGTATCCCAGGGATTTACTGGTGCGGCGTG
>JAJZNW010000082.1 GCA_021811615.1 Bacteroidota bacterium | reverse complement strand
CCGACCCTATCGACCGAGCCGCTGACCCCATCGACGGACTCCGTAACCCTATCAGGTGGGGTCCGGAACCCCATCCGCCTCTTTCCAAACCTGAGAGATGGGGTTCACGACGAAAGCATTCACCTTCCAGACCCCAGCGTTCTCTTTCCTAACCCCATCAGATGGGGTCGCTGACCTGATAAGATGGGGTTGCCGACCCCATCTGACAGGGTCGGCACCCCAAATTTTACGGTACCGCAGCGATTCTACGCCTTTTTCGCAGGCTGCGCTTCCGCGCCAACTTCTGTTTCCAGGCAAAACATCGCGTCATTCCGCCGAAAGAGGGAGCCATTCCCAGAATCCAGCCCCCCTACCATCACGCCACCATATCCGGGCGGCGGCAAATCCCGATCATCCGAAGACTCGAAGTGACTTCTTCACGCCCGTACCCGATGCCCCCAGACTACTCTCTCACAGGTACCAGCAGTACCGGCACCTTTGCGGCCCTGATCACTTGACGCACAATTTTGTTATTGGGAAACATGTTAAGATCTTTCTTGACGCCTTCGTTGAGATCATTCAAGGCTCAAGTTAAACCGGCCGGGGTCTTCGAGAAGCTTCTTAATCGACGCAAGAGAGGTTTCGATATCATCGAGGTCGTGTGCCAAAACTTGCTGAATCTCTTCCGGTGTAACGTCGGCATAGAAATGCGTAAGTCGATTTCTGTAACCAGCCATTTGTTTTAGCTTCACATTGGCAAAGTCCCTGTCCACAATCCCCGTTTCACCGAGTCGAACAGCTATCTGCTTGTACTCGGTCGCCCGCCCACCCGGTATGCGCGAAAGGATGTGAGCTGAGATATGGAACACTCCCTCGAGGGCCCGCCTGAGGTAGAATTGGACCTGCACGAAGTTGCTCTCAACAGCGAACTCGTCACGCGGCAATCTTCCCAGTGCTTTCAACTTAATCAGATCACGCTGGATCCCATCCATCCTCGGAAGTATCGATTGCCGCTTTAACACCCCTCTGGCTTAACTCGTCATATCCTCTCAAGGATGGATTTGTCAAATTCATCAAGCAAAGGCTTGAAGTCCGCATACATAAGCATGCTATCCTCCTCGAAAGTTAGCCGGTGCTCTTCCGACGTTTCAAAGAGCACTTCTCCGTGACTGACTGCATCAAAGCGTAACTCAAGATTTGTTTTTTGCAGAAACACTATGTCCACGGTGCAATTCGGAAAGAGGTCGGTAAAAATGTCGTAGGTCTCGGCGTAGAGTCGAGCCACCTCCTCGTCGCGCGGCTCTCGCTTGAAAACAACGCCAATATCGATATCACTTGAAGCGCTCGCTTTCCCTTCGGCACGCGAGCCGAACAAATAGACTATCGTAACGCCGGAAGCTTCGAGACGCTTCTTGGGCACAGCCCGGGTGATCATAACACGAATGTACATCCCATGCGCAGAAAACGCAAACCCGGTAAGGCAACACGCGAAGCACACTCGCTTCCCTTTCTAACTGGCCCCACACTACTCCCTCACAGGCACCAGGAGTACCGGTACCTTCGCTGCCCTGATCACTTGCGGCGTGACACTTCCTTCCCAGAAAGGCTTTGATCCACTTTTACCGTGCGTAGCCAGGACAATCAGATCCGATTTTGCGCTCTTCGCTGTCTTCACGATGGCCTTCGCGGGACTACTTCTAGAAATGCTCGCCGTGATGTCAAGACCGGAAGCCTCCAGCTTTGACTGAACGCTTCTCAGATAATTCTTTGCCTCCGGCACAAGCATGTCCATCATGCGTGTTGTAGTACCCGGCAGATAGCGGTTGACTATTGTCAGCTCTCCGGACATCGTTCCGAATCGAGGCACCGCAACCAGAAGCCTGATCTTAGCCTTGCAGAGAGAGGCCAGCCCCGAGGCAAATCTCAACGCGTGCTCGTGATCCGGGTCGCCGTCGAGCGGTATCAGAAAATTCTCGAAGTTGAAGATGCGCCCCGACTTTTTCATAGAAGGATTCACGAGCATGACCGGAGTGCTGCTCAACGAAATCACCTGCTGTGCTATCGACCCGACGAGGAGATTTCTGAGTCCGCTGCTTCCATGCGTACACATCACTATTAGATCGGCGTTCAACTCCTCCGAATGATCTGAAATACTCTGGGACACGTCTCTTACGCCGGTCTCATGAACGTGTGTCGTTACGGTGACGCCCTGAAATGTTTCGCTCGACGACACGGAGGCAAGATACTTTTCGGCCTCGTCAGGCCTGGTAAGATGCATTTGGCCGTGAACCTTTTCGGGCGCGTCCCGCTCGATAACATGGAACAGTTTGACCGTACCGGCTATCTTCCTCGCAAGTCTCGCCGTCGCGGGAAGGACGGATTCGGCAAGAGACGAACCATCCAGCGGCACGAGCAGCGAATGTATGATTGAGTTATCCAAGGAACACCTGATAGATTAAGTAGACATTCAGAATTACTATCAAAGCGGCAACGACGGTTGCGACTGCCGTCGTCGATTTCCTGTTTACCAGTATCCCCATCAGTCTCTTCTTACTGGTGAATATGATGAGCGGGATAATGGTAAAGGGAAGTCCGAAACTCAGGATCACCTGGCTTATTACAAGCGTTCTTGTCGGATCCAGGCCGACGGCAATGACAATCATCGAAGGTATCATCGTAATTGTTCTTCTCAACCAGACAGGTATATGCCGCCTTAAGAACCCCTGCATCATCACCTGACCCGCGCTCGTACCGACAGTGGAAGACGAGAGTCCCGAAGCTAAGAGCGAAATCGCGAATATCCACCCGGCGGCTTTCCCTAATAGAGGCTGAAGTGTCATATAGGCATCCTGGATCGTACCTACATTCGTAAGACCTTGCCTGAAGAAGGTGGCCGCAGCCATCACAAGCATTGCCATATTCACAAGGCTCGCGATTCCCATGGCCATCGTCACGTCGAGCACCTCATACCTGAACAGTTTACGGAGTTTTCCCGGCTCCCTGACTACGATGCGCTCCTGGGTCAGTGCGGAGTGAAGAAATATCGCGTGCGGCATCACTGTGGCACCGAGTATGCCCGCCGCAAGGAGTATGCTCTCAGGTCCAGAGAATCGCGGTACCACGCTGTGATACGCCAGCACGCCGAAGTCCGGCTTGTCGAGCACTGTTTCAATGAGATAGGCGATGGCGATAACACTAACGAGGGCCGTTATGACCAGCTCGAGCGGGCGGAACCCGTAGCGTTCGAGACCGAGAATGAGGAAGGTACAAATGGCAGCCAGCACACCTCCAACAATGAGCGGAACTCCGAAAAGCAAATTGAACCCTATCGAGGCACCGAGAAATTCCGCGAGGTCGGTCGCCATCGCGACAATTTCCATCAGCACCCACATCGTGTAAACTACCGGCTTGCTGAACTCGTTGCGGCAATGCTCCGCGAGGTTGTTTCCAGTCGCGATCCCCAGTTTCGCAGAAAGTGTCTGCAACAGCATCGCCATCAGGTTACTCGCGAGAATCACCCAGAGAAGCGTATAACCGAAAGCCGATCCGCTTTGTATATTGGTCGCGAAATTGCCTGGATCGACATAGGCGACACTTGCGATAAATGCCGGGCCGAGAAACGGAATCAGCCGGGCTATCGTCCCCTTCTTCGATGTGCCGGACAGTGCCGCATCCGCGGAATCTCTCGTCTTGCCGTCGGTTTCGGCTATAGATTTAGTCAGTGGAATCTTCATCCGCCGAACAGGTTAATTCTATTCCTCATCTCCTCCATCGTCCACGACCTCTCGATCAAATTTAGTTTCAAGAGGGAACAAATCCACATCGCGTGCAAAGAGAAATAGCCATAGTGACCGTACCGGTACCGGAAAGCGGGCATGAACAATATAGGTCGAGATCGATTATCGGGGTGCGGGAAGAATTGGCCTGAGTCTCAGGCTGCATAATGGGGAAGGAACTGGTTCCGCTTCCTATTTCTTTGCGAGAATGTTGTAGAGTCTCTTCGACTCGTATTGCTGCCCCTGAAAATAGTAGTCCTGTGGGTTGACAAAGACTCCGTCCTTCATCACGCCATAATGGAGATGCGGCCCGGTGGAAAGTCCGGTATCTCCGCTCAACGCGATTACCTGGCCTCTCTTGACTTTCTGTCCGACTTTCACCAGGAACTTTGAAAGATGTGCGTAGAGAGTCCGGTAACCGAAGCCGTTATCAACTTCAACAACGTTGCCATATCCTCCCCGGAGTCCGACATAAGTCACCACGCCGTTCCCCGAGACATGAACCGGGGTTCCGACAGGAGCTTCGATGTCTATCCCCTCATGCATGAGCATAATGCGGAGGATCGGATGAAACCGCATACCGAACGGACTGGAGATTATTCCGCCCCTTATCGGTTCGATGGCCGGAATGTGCCTGAAAAGCCTTTGATTGCTTTTGTATTTCCTGAGGACATCTGCGTAGCTGTCTTCCTGCAACCTCGCTTCCCTGTTTAGCATCGCCAACCTCTGAGTTGCCGTGGCTATCAGGTTGCCTGCGTTCTGAGGTATACCGTAGTCGGTATTCATCGCAACGCCGCCGATCGATACCTTCCTGACCCCGCTAGAAAGGATCGGGAGGTCGACGGAAGTCCTGATCAAATTATCGCTCCTGCCGAGGACCGACATGTCCCTTTGAAAGTTTTCCAGTTTCGAATTGAGAGAAATAAGTCGCGCCTTGAGCGATGCGTTTTCACTTGATACTGTGTCGAGACGAAGGGCTTTAAGTCCGAACGGATCTATCCCGAGATATCCCGACAGCATCGTTATGAATGAGGAAAGCACCACGACCGATACAACGGTTCCCCATATCTTCCCGCGGGCGACCTTCTTGTACGATAGATCGGATCTGGAATAGTAATAAATCTTCGGCATTAGACCTTCCTCTTTCGATATTCAGGCCGAATTCCGTGACAGGAGCCACAAGATCCGCAGGCATGATCGGGCACCGCTGTCCGCGGCAGCGCCATGCCGGGCGCCGGGACTGATGCGGTGTCATCGCCAACTATGATTACTGCAAATAAGATTCGGCGAGAAAACATCCTATCTCTCGAATTCAATCTTGTCGCCGACGTTGATTCCGTATTTCGCACAGAAGCCAGCGTTCACCTCCACGACATATTGTGCGGGGCTGTTGGAAGAGATCGAGGCCTCGCTGAGCGGCGTGGCATCGCGGTAGATTCTCACAATCTCACCTTTCTTGTTTGCGAAAACCATGTCGAGAGGGATATAAGTATTCTTCATCCAGAATGTAAGCAGCTCCTGATCTCCGAAAATAAAAAGCATGCCTTCGTTTTCCGGCATGTACTTTCTCCACATGAGTCCTTCCGCCCGCTCGGCGTTATTGTCCGCAATTTGAATCGTGATCATCTTGAGCGCTGTCCCGGAGCCATGCTTGAGAAATACGAGCTGCCCTTGTGCTTTGAATGCCGGACCCTGCAACTCGGCAGAAGCGTTGCCTTCCCCCTGCGAATATCCGATCGAAACGCAGGTGAAAATGAGAAACAGCGACAGTCCAAGAAGAACCGGCAGCATAGAAGCCGATTCTCTCCATGATTCACTCGTCCGGAAATGCATTCTCTTTATCGGGTCTCCAGTTTATGAGATTCTGTTACCCGCTCCGGCGGCTGACTCGAAACTAAAGTCTATTCTAATATCGGATGGAATCGATGAAAGATTATCGTGGCAATTATGATGGATCGGATTAGAGCGGTTTTGGCAGGATTGGACGAAATCAGGCTCAGGGATGCAGGATCCAGAGGTTCCGTAAATTGCGTCCGGCGAGTATTTGAAAAGGTACTTCGAAAGCACAGTCAAAATCGTATTTGTTTTTGTTAAGCTTGTTCCGGGTCCTACTATATCAATATAAGGAAAGACTGATTTTTACTCACCAATTATTTTCACTACGACCCTTTTTCTTCTTTGCCCGTCAAATTCCGCGTAAAAGACCTGCTCCCACGGTCCGAGATCAAGCCGCCCTTTGGTTATCGGCAGGACCACCTGGTGGTGTATCAGAGTCCTCTTCAAGTGTGCATCGGCGTTGTCTTCTCCCGTCCGATGATGTCTGTATTCCGGTTTAAAAGGTGCCAGAGCATCGAGGAGTTCCATGACGTCTTCCTTCAACCCCTGCTCTTCGTCGTTGACCCAGATACCGCTTGTGATATGCATCGCACTGACGAGACAGAATCCCTCCTGGACTCCGCTTGCTTTGACGTTCTTCTCAACATCGGGGGTGATATTGACAAGCTCTTTCCTGTTTTTTGTATTGAACCAGAGATATTCAGTGTGAGATTTCATCAAGCTCTCCTTCGAATACTGTGACCGCGTGATCCGGAAGCGGCCAATATGGAATGGAGGCAGCTGCCGGCATGTGACGACCGGTGGGCCTCTTCGGCGGTGAAGGCTTTTGTTCTCCTAACATTAATCACCGTTGAAACAGGAAATCAGCGATATTGCTTGAGGAATTCCAGCCTGTCTTTAAGCTGAGATGCCGGAGTCAGGAGTTTATCCTTGCCGAAGACAGCGTCCTTCGAGTTGCTGAAGGTCATCTCGTAATCCTTGCTCATGATGATAGCCTCTTCCGGGCATACCTCTTCGCAAAATCCGCAGAAGATGCATCTCAGCATATTTATCTCGAAGAGTTCCGGGTATCTCTCTTTGTCGAGTTCCGTCTCGGCCGCCTGCACCTGGATGGCAAGCGACGGGCAAACTCTCGCGCAGAGACCGCAGGCGACACAGCGTTCGACATTCGTCTCGTCTTCCACCACAAGCACCGGTCTTCCTCGAAATACCGGTGGCGGAACCCAGCGTTCTTCGGGATATTGACGGGTGAATTTAGGTCTGAAAAGTGCTTTAAATGTTATGGACATCCCATGTATAATCTCGGGGAAGTAGAGCTTCTCCCAGAGAGTCAATTGGGGTCCTTTTTTTCCATTGCCATTGTTCATCATTTCTAACCTCATATTACTTAACTGCAAGGAGCACTGCACCGGTTCCAAGCAAATTCAGAATCGCGAGCGGGAGCATGATTTTCCAACCGACATTCATGAGCTGATCATACCGGAATCGTGGCAGAGTCCACCGGACCCACATGAAAACAAATATCAAGACACCGATCTTCGCAAAAAACGTCACTACCTGTAAGAGCGCAGCGAGGTTCGGCGCCATTGCGGCGTAATTTATGAAAGGCAGAGACCATCCGCCGAAATAAAGTGCAACCATCAGCGCGCTCGATACGATCATATTCGTATATTCGGAAAGAAAGAACAGCCCCCACCTCATGCCGCTGTACTCGGTGTGATAACCGCCGACTAGTTCAGGTTCCGCCTCGGGAAGGTCGAACGGAAGCCGGTTTGTCTCGGCAAAGGCCGCCGTCACGAAGATCAGGAAACCGAGAGGCTGATAGACGATGTTCCACAACCCGGCACTTTGAGCCATCGTAATCTTGTCGAGCTGGAGCGTCCCGTCGATCATAAGCACTCCGACGAGACTCAAACCCAGGGAAAGCTCGTAACTGATCATCTGTGCAGAGGAACGGAGACCACCGAGCAACGAGTACTTGTTGTTCGACGACCAGCCGCTGAGCGTGATGCCGTACACTCCGAGAGACGACATCGCCAGAATGTAAAGCACGCCGATGTTGACGTTCGCCACTATAAGGCTGATTTTTTGGCCGCCGATCACTATGTAGTTACCGAAAGGGATAACTGCCAAAGCGCCGACCGCAACCGTTATCGATATCATCGGCGCGAGCGCATGTATGAAGCCGTTCGCGTTCTCGGGTACGATCATCTCTTTCAAGACGAGCTTAATGATGTCGGCAAACGGCTGGAAGAGGCCTTTAGGACCGACGCGATTAGGGCCAATTCTGTCCTGCATGTATGCACTGATCTTGCGTTCAGCAAGGACAAGGTAAGAGACAATCCCGAGGACTATCAGGACAACTACTATTACCTTTATCAGGGGTACGAGTACTATCATTCGTCTTCAGCTCTTTTTTTAGGATGTGGTCTCGGACGCATCTCGGCGGTCGAGACCGACTCACTGGTGTTTAGTTTTTAGGCCGGGAAAAAATCCGGCAGAATATCGGAATCACCTGCCGGAATTACCTGACAAGCGCTTCTTCTTTGGTCTTCTTCCCGATGGCTCCTTCGGACAACGACGCACCGCGCTCGCCGAGTTTCGCATAAGACAGACCTTTGAAGGCAGGGACCGATTGGGCTACTTCATCGAACACCTTCTGTGCCGACTGATAGCGCATCTTGCCGCCAAGGAGATTACCTATTGCGGAAATGATTTCCCAGGAGGATCTCACGTTCCGCCGCGGGCCCTTGTTCCATCTGTCGAACGCGCTTCCAAAATTGTCGAGTCTGCTCATGTTGAAACGGCCCGGGACTCTCTCCTGCTCAAGCGTTGACACTGCGGGCCGGGAAAGCTGAACCCGTCCGAGAAAGTTCACGTATGTGCCGTACTTCTCGGCGAACGTGGCGCTCGGGAAAATAACGTCCGCGAGCCGGGTCGTTTTACTGCTGACCCAACTGTTGACGATGAGCAAATCCAATTTCGCGAGAAGGTCCTCGATATCCTTTGTAACCGCGACTTCGTCGTCCATGACGTACAGCGCCTTGATCTTACCGCTGCCGATCAGCTCGAAAATCCGGGGTGAGTCCACGTTCTTCGGTGAAACGACGCCGACCACACGGGCACCTAAAGCGTTCGGCGTTTTGTCGGCGCGAATGAGGAGATTATCCTCATCGCCGGACACCTCGTGTCTGAGGAAATCAATGTTCGACGTTCCGAGGATCTGTTTCGCGAACTTCTGGAGGATGTAGTTGTCCTCAACAGAGGAATAGGCAGAGCCGAGTACGGCGACTTCATCCTTCGAAAACGGCTTCAGGGCATCGGCGGCATGGGCAAGCGCCTCGTCCCAGCCTACTTCCTGGAGAGTTCCGTCTTTCCTTATCATCGGAGAGTTGATGCGCTCCGCGGAATTCACATGTCTGAAGGAATTCAGTCTGCCGTTGTCGCAAATCCAGTAGTTGTTCACTTCCGGGTTGTTGCGCGGAGTGAGGCGGAGAATCTCGTTATTCCTCACCCATACGTTCGTATTACAGCCGCGTGCGCATCCGGTGCAGATCGCCTCCGTCGAGGAAGTCTCCCAGACCCTTGCCTTGAATCTGTATTCGCGGTTGGTCAACGCGCCGACCGGGCACAGGTCTATCACGTTCATCGAGTAAGGATTCGTCAATTCCTTGCCCGGGAATGTGTCGATGAAGACTCTGTCGCCGCGTTCGACGAAAGTAAGCGTCGGCTCCTTCGCAATCTCGTCCATGAACCGAATGCATCTCGAGCAGAGGATGCACCTCTCGGCGTCATAAACCACATTCGGGCCGAGCGGAACGCGTTTCGGTTTTTTGTTCTTTGCTTCCTGGAACGCGCTGTGCCCCGGACCATGGCTGTAAGTGTAATCCTGAAGATTGCACTCGCCTGCCTCATCGCATATCGGGCAATCGAGCGGATGATTGATCAGAATGAATTCGAGCACCGCCTTGCGGGCATTGAGAGCTTTTTCAGAATTGACGTGTACCACCATACCGTCGGCAACCTGCGTCGCGCAGGCTATCGCCAGCTTCGGCATTTTCTCTATTTCAACCAGGCACATCCTGCAGTTTCCGGCGACGGACAGGCCGGGGTGCCAGCAAAAGTGAGGTATCTCCACACCCACCTTGGCCGCAGCGCGGATTACAGTAGTGCCATTTTCAACCTCTACTGTCTTTCCTTTCCCACTAACGGGATCTTCAACAATTGTTACCTTAGGCATTTCGTCCTACCATTTCTTGTAAAAACAAAGTAATAAATGTACACGTTTCCAAACAAGAATTTAAAGACAAATTCTCCTTCTGCCATTCAGACGAGGCACAACGCCCCGGCGGCGCGTTCCACTCTCCTCAATCCAAAACGTCTTCCACTGAAGTATAGTCGAAATCGAAAGCTTCAGCGACGTGTTTGTATGTGATCTTGCCGAATGCCATGTTGAGTCCGAGCCTGACCTCGCTGTTCGCCTTTACGGCCTCCTGCCATCCGCTGCCCGCAATCTGCAAGGCGTATGGAAGCGTCGCATTCGTGAGAGCGACCGTGGATGTGAACGGAACCGCGCCGGGCATATTGGCCACACAATAATGTACCACACCCTCCACGACGTATGTAGGGTTCTCGTGTGTTGTGGGGTGGCACGTCTCTATGCATCCGCCCTGGTCCACGGACACGTCGACGATCACGGAACCCTCCTTCATGTCCTTGAGCATAGCCTTCGTTACAAGTTTGGGTGCTTTCGCGCCAGGTATGAGGACTGCACCAATCAAGACGTCGGCTCTCGAAGCAGCCTTGCGGATATTGTAAGGGTTCGAGGCGAGAGTCTGCACATTCTTTGGCATGACATCGTCTAAGTAACGAAGTTTATAAAGGTCGTTGTCGAGGATCGTCACCCTCGCGCCGAATCCAGCAGCGATGCGGGCAGCGTTCTGTCCGACGATCCCGCCTCCGATAATGACAACGTCGGCAGGTTCGACCCCGGGGACTCCGCCGAGCAATACTCCGCGTCCTCCCATCGTCTTCTCAATGTACTTCGCCCCTTCCTGCGGGGCCATTCTCCCGGCCACCTCACTCATAGGGATCAGGAGCGGAAGAGATCTGTCCGCCCGCTGCACGGTCTCATAGGCGATACAAACCGCCTTCGACTTCATCATCGCTTCGGTCAATTCCTTGCTCGCAGCAAAGTGGAAATAGGTGAATACTATCTGGCCTTCCCTAATGAGTTTGTATTCGGGTTTTATGGGCTCCTTCACTTTCATGACCATCTCTGCGGCCTCGTAGATCTCGGCGGCCGCCGGAATTATTTTGGCGCCGGCTTTTCTGTAAAGATCGTCAGAAAACCCGCTGCCAACACCCGCATTCTTCTCAACCAACACCTTATGCCCGTGCGCCACCATCAGTTCTACGCCCGCCGGGAGTAGTGCTACGCGGTTCTCGTTCGGTTTGATCTCTTTCAGTAATCCTACGATCATGTCGATCAGACTCTCCTTTCAAACAAGGCGGGATCTCCGCACTGTTTTCGTCGTTTGGCGCCCCGGCACGGAATCCTTCAAACGGCCCGCAATGCCGCGAGCGGAATTGGGTAGTATTTTGACTGACGTGAGGCTGCCCCTTTGAAGGCTGTTTGCAGCTTCGGAGATTTCAGCCTCAGTCACTTTCTCTATAGATTCGAGCGATTCCGAAAACTTCGTCTTCGCCCCATAATAAAGCTCGTCTCTTGCAAAGAGCGATGCCCTGTCCCACAAATTCTCGAGCGAGAAGATTATTCCCGCTTTCAGCTGTGCCTTCGCTCTCCGCACCTCTTCATTCGTGGGACCATTTCTCACAAACTCATCGATGGTCTCGTAAATTCGTCTCTCCGCCCTCGGAAAATCTCCGGTCGAGTTCCCGGTTGTACAAGAGCGTTCGTGAAAAGGATGGTCTCGCTG
>JAJZNW010000033.1 GCA_021811615.1 Bacteroidota bacterium | reverse complement strand
GAGTCGCTTAGCGTAAAGCCGTTTCCAGCCATACACCGACTCCTCACTACACAGCTGCAGAGTCTTACTGTGTTCGGAACTTTTCATCCGAATAGAAACAAGACAGTTTACCTTGGCACTCATTTCAGGAGGACGAGTTTCCTGAGCCGGCTCATGCCACGTTCACCTGAAAACGGAGACGCCGTCAGCATGTAGAAATACACGCCGCTCGGAAGACTGCGGGCGTCAAACACCACCTTATAGCTTCCGGGCCTTCTTACTTCGTTGACCAGCGCCGCCACCTGTCTTCCCAGGACGTCGTAGACTCTCAACGTCACAAATCCGAAGTCGGGAATCCGATATTCGATATTTGTAGCCGAATTGAACGGGTTGGGATTGTTCTGGAACAGCTCGAACTCCGCCGGGATGGCTGCGGTACGGTCATCGAGTCCGAGCAGTCCGCCGGTTTGTGTATAGAGTATCAGACCGGAGTCCCCGACCGCGAAACCGCGAGTTTCATCGAAGAAACAAATCGCGTTGATGTCGAGCTTCGTTGGTACATCCTGCCTTCCCCAGGTCGTTCCCCCATCTGTAGATTTGTACATGACACCGCCGCTTCCGCAGATATAGACCGAGCTAGCAGACGGAGCGGAGACTCCTGTAAAAATCCCGCTCATGCCCGTAGCGGGGGAAACATCTTGCCAGCTAGTATCGGAGCGCAGCTTTCTAAGCACAACGGGCCTTGAAAAATAGTCTCCATGTCCACCGACGATGTAGACCGGTCCTCCGTTTTGTGCGAACTCAGCGTCATACGCCTCAGAGCCCGGCTGCTCCAATCCGGGAATCTCGACTTCGCCCCAGGAAGGTGACGGCAAAACGTATTGAGTGCAGAAGGAGTGAGAAGTAATCGCGAATTTTGAAACACCCACAAGAGATTCTCCCCGCCAGCGGAATATCGACCTGACAGGCCACTCGCTGATCTTCTCGGAGGACCATGTCCGGCCAGTGTCCGATGTATTGAACACCCAGCCCGAATCGGTGCCAACGTAACAGGAACCGGGCCCTGTACAAAGGACCGAATAACAGGAGCGCTTCGCCGGGAGGTACCTCCACATCCAACCCGCCCCACCGTTCAGCGTCCAGAATACGGCACTTTGATCGCCGGCCGCGTACCCGCTCGCGGAATCGCAAAACGATATTGCGTTCCAATGCCCGCCGTACGACAACGGGAGCGTGACATCCTGCCATGTCACCCCAGCGTCAGTTGTTACGAGGATTGGTCCCGCTTTACTGACGACGACGGCGATCGATCTGCTCAACATAACGACATCCGTCAGTTTGTCCGTCGTGCCGCTGTTTCGCACCAGCCATTGTGCGTCCGACCGTTCAACTCCGGTAAGCATCAGGACCGCCAAAAATGGAATTCGTAATAAGGTGCTCATAAGATACCTCCTTTCCCACGGCCTGAGGGGAACACAGCATCCAGCCGATATAGAGAGACTGAGATGCAGACACGAGGAACTTTCCACCACACGACCTGCTTCGAGCTCCCCTCGCAGAAATTTAGACGAAGCGGCGTCATAGTGCAACATCCGGCAGCTTCTCGCCTCAAAACGCTTACAGGCTCAGTATGAATAGGCAGAAAGCCCATTCACCCGAAAGGTACCACGTACAAATCTCGCAGTTCTTCGCGCGCAAATCCAAATGTAAATACGCGTAACCTGCCCGAAGCACCGCGTGGGCGGGAGACGGAATTCCAGGGTTAACTGATTTGAATATCCGGCTCGTGAATCTGGACGGCTGTATTCTGCGGTTTCCTCGCGCCGAACAGGACCGGCTACCTGACAAGTCTTCTTACAAACTCAACCAGATCAGGGCTTCCTGCGTGGACCGCGATCTTACCTGGTATTTCCGCAGCCATCCATTCCACGTTCCATTGCGATTGTGCCCCGGGATCTATGTTTTGATACGTGCCCTGTATCTCGAATTCCACATAGTCCGCCTCCTTACTGACGTAGAAAGCGATTTCACCTTCCCCCGGCGCAACGCTATCTCTCGGGACATTGCGGAATCTTTTCACAAAGAGTCTTTCATCGATGACATATGCCGCCCAGCCTTCGGTACCGTTCGCAGTCGTAAGAAGGTTCTCATCCGGTCTCCTTACAGAATCTTTGTACCATGCTATACCGTCGATCACTTTGACAGGCGCGGGGTCGAATGATTTCCTCCCGAGAGGATTGCCCCCAACCGGGAAAAACAAGAGTCCCCCTTTGTGGACCCTCGTGATTTCCCACGGAGCGACTTTCATGGAAGAGTCCGTCACATTTATCATTGTGTATGAAAGGTCCATGCGTCCGTTTTTGCCTGCCGAGAATCTCTTGATGACCTGTAGCCCCGTCCTCGCATCTTTCCAGCTTACGAAAGTGGCAGTGTCGCCGCTCGCGCTCGCGGAGCACGGATCGCTGTCAAGCACCGGTGGAGGCGGCCATCCCCATAAAGATTGTGGACTCGGCCATAATGTTGAGCCGTAATTCCCTTCCATGACCTCCCGTCCGGTAAGAAACTCGTAACCTCCCAGCTTCAACGAAACAATTCGTGCCCCTGCACGAGGATTCACGGTCATCTTCAGTTTTCCCGACGTGAGAACATAATCGCCGTCAGGCATGACAGTCATCTTTCCCTGATGCGGTTGTCCTGATAGACCCAGAAGCGCCGAACAAACCGCAAAAGCAAGCAGCGAGACCGCCGGGGTGTGCTTCATGCCTAGAGCCCTCCATTGAATTCATTTCTCCCGCTGACATACCGCTAGATTATAACACAAGGAACATAACTTACCAAAATCCCCGGCGAACATGCCGGTGATGGCTCATTGTAATCCGATTCAATTAGTGCGTCGTATATTTGTCTTTCCACTCTCCTGCTTCTATATTCTCACAAACAAATCGGGAACTTGAATTTCTCGGAAGGTGATGATGAGCAAAGATGAAAATAGCGGTACGGGATTCCGTATCAGGGCTGCCCGCGAATCGGACAGCGGGACGATACTCGGGTTTATCAGGGAACTCGCTGAGTTTGAAAAGCTTCTCCACGAAGTTGAAGCGACTGAAGAGATGATAAGGAAAAGTATCTTTGAAAAGCACGTAGCCGAAGTTGTGCTGGCCGAAGTGGACGGTAGGCCTGTAGGCTTCGCGCTTTTTTTTCACAACTTTTCGACTTTCCTCGGCAAACCGGGAATTTATCTCGAAGACCTCTATGTGAAACCCGAATTCCGCGGGAAGGGCTACGGCAAACGGCTTCTGATTTACCTTGCGAAGCTCGCAAAAGAGCGGGATTGCGGGAGATTCGAATGGGCCGTGCTCAACTGGAACGAAAAAGCAATTTCCTTCTACAGATCCATGGGCGCAAAGCCGATGAATGAATGGAGGGTCTACCGGCTCGCGGGCAATGAGCTTGACGAAGCTGCTGCCCTCCAGTTGTGATTCTCTTAGAATTGCCCTGATCATACATAACCTTAGAAGAAGGCATGCCAAATCGTTACGGCTCAATATGCAAGTCAGTGCTTATATCGACAGCCATTTTCGTTCTCCGTTCAACCTCATACGCGCAGACGTCAGGAAATAAAAACGGTCTCGTATCAACTCTAGGCAGACTGGCGGAGTCCGCCGCGAGAGGATACGTCGCGCCGATAGTATCGGGATTCGGCGCGGACCTCAATTCTGGTTGGGTGGAGAGCGTTCCCCCGCCGGTGATCGCGTCGCTTGATATCAAACTCGGGATTGTCGGAATGGGGTCTTTCTTTTCGCCATCAAGCAAGAGTTTCGACGCTCAGGGGACTTTCGAATTCAACCACAACCAGGCAGATCTGCTCATACCGAGAAGCTATACAGGAGCGCTTCGCGACTCAATAAGGTCGGAGATCATGAAGATTCCCTTCAACGTAACGATAGCGGGTCCGACCATCGTCGGTTCGAAGCTGGATACGATCGCGGTAAGGTTCGGTGGCGGCACAGCAACGGTCAACTACAGCGGAACGAAACAGAGCGTGAATCTCAATCCTCTTGTCGTATCGACCGGCGTCACAGGTTTTCTCGAAAACCTGAGGCTTCTCCCCATGGGTGCTTTCCAGTTCAGTGCGGGCACAATCCTCGGTACCGACGTTTCGGTAAGGTTTCTTCCGACGAGCAGCATCAACTCAAAACTAGGAAACACTTCTTACTTCGGCTTCGGTATCCAGCACGATCCGCTTGTATGGTTCGGGAGCCCGGTCCCCCTCAACCTGTCTCTTGCCTACTTCACCCAGACGCTGAAGATCGGGAGCGTATTCAAAAGCACCGCGAGCGAATTCGGGATCTACGCGAGCAAGACATTCGGCCCCGGCCTCTTGAACATCACGCCGTTCGCCGGGTTTTCGTTCGAGTCTTCAAAGATGAATATCTCGTATGACTTTCAGACCACCGGTCCACTGAACCAGCCGATCTCAGTTCCGGTCTCGTTCTCCCTTACCGGCGAAAACGTGACGAGCATTACGATCGGATTCTCACTCCGGATGCTCTACGCGGTCAATATCAGTGTGGGTTATGACGTGGCGAAGTACAACTCTGCCTGCCTCGGCGTGGGAATCGAGATCTGAGCGTCCGGCATTTCTTATCTGAAGAGGGATCCGTTGAGACCCTCACAACAGCGGCATGACACTCACGCCTCACTCGGATCGTTGTCTATGACCTCGGTAAGGATGAGCCTGTGGAGCTTCTCACAGGGATATTCCTCGCAGAATGCACAGAGGCCTTTCCCCTTTTCGGTGGCACATTGCCGGATTTCGCACTTAAGGCATCCCGAGAAAAGGCGGCCTGTTCCGGATTTGCACCCGTCGCAGTCGGTGACATCCGCTGCGGTCACACGCTTCCCGTAACGTTCGCAGATCGTCGCAGCGATTTCCTCCCTGATTGCCTTCTGCCTGACCGCGTCCCTTTCTCTCGTAGCGGTGTAAACCCGGCAGGTGGAACAATTCAATCCGCAAAAAGCGATCAGGCTTGATACGCTCAAATCGTCCATTTCTTCTTCCTCGTGATCTTCTCGGCAGTCTTCGATTCGCAAACCGCCGGCCGAACCATTCTCATGCTGTAATACACCGCAGCTGGAGAAGATGACTTGTGATAATAAGATCTCGATCCGAAAATGGCAGAATCAATCAGTCAATCTCCAATCTATTCCAGTTCTCCGCGGTATCGTAATAGATCCGCCATTCAGCGACGTGATCGTCAACTATCTTTGCGACCCAAATCGCCGGGTCGCGTCTGTTTTCTTCATTCCAATATGCGTACCCTATCATAATGACGGTATCGATTTTCGATTCGACGCGCACCATCGTATTTCGATATTTCGGGAACATGCCGAAAAACTCCTGCCAGATCCCCGAAACATGTTCTCTAGACCGCTCTTCGGTCCCTTCCCTGTCGACGAAGAGGTGGGTTTCGGACATCAGAGCCGATAGAGCCGCGACATCGTGTCTGGTAATGCATTCATTAAACTCAAGCGCAGTGATCTTCGGATCTTTAGAATTCAAGCGCGCCTCCAGCATTAAGAGTTGACCGGTATCGAGCCCAAAATCCGGCTCAACCGAACGCAGGTCAACGGATCCGAATATCAGCCGAATGAATCAGGCCGCCGGATAGTTTTTTTATTCACAAAATCACTTCTACGATACGATGTTCTTTTTTCATTTGAGCCCGCTGACATTCGAAATTATCCGTTCTTCTGATGAAGTGCAACATGGAGCAGCATACCGGCAGGAGTCAGCGAAGCGAGTTCCGGTGATTCGCCTCCCTGCGTTTTTCGATGAACTCAGATCAGGATCAAGGAACGAAGACTCCCACGGAGAAGGAGCGAACAGGATCCAGTCCGTGGGAATCTCCTGCTCAGTTCAGTATTACCAGCGTGCTGATCTCACATCTCAAAATTGCCCGCCGGCCGGAAGACAAATCGGCAAAGGCCGGGTTGAAAAAAGCTACTCGGCTCCGGTCAGTCCGCGATCCTTGAGCAAGGCATCGACGTTTGCGTCACGGCCCCGGAATGCGCGGTACATCGCTCCGGCATCCTCCGAGCCTCCTTTAGAGAGGATCATTTCCTCGAAACGTTTTCCGTTCGCGCGAGTGAGGCCGCCATGCTCTTTGAACCACTCGAAGGCGTCGTCATCAAGCACTTCGGCCCACATATATGAATAGTACCCCGCCGAATAACCTCCTTCCCAGATATGAGCGAAGTAAGTCGACCGGTACCTTGGTGGGACGAGCTTCATGTAGACGTCGTAGTGCTGCAATGCGGCAGTCTCGAACGAATCGACATTCGCGACTTTCGCGCCGGCTGGGAGAGTATGCCAGGCCATGTCGAGAAGCGAAGCTTCTATATACTCGAGCGTCTGAAAGCCCTGATTGAATGTCCTGGCTTCCTTTATCTTCGCGACGAGTTCCTCGGGCATCGGCGCACCGGTCTTGTAGTTCCTCGCATAGTGAGCAAGTACTTCAGGATAAAGCGCCCAGTGCTCATTGAATTGCGAAGGGAGTTCCACGAAATCTCTCGGCACGTTAGTCCCGGCAAGCCTCGGAAATTCGACTGTAGTGAGCATGGAATGAAGCGCGTGTCCGAATTCGTGGAACATGGTAGTAACATCGTCATAACTTAGAAGCGCAGGCTGCCCGGCGGCCGGCTTGGCAAAGTTGGCGACATTGAATACCACCGGATGAGTCCCCATCAGCCCCGAACCGTCAACGAAAGTGTCTTCCCATGCCCCGCCGCTCTTGTTGTCGCGCTTGAAGTAGTCGCAGTACCACAGCGCGATCGGCTTGCCGTTTTCGTCGAATACCTCAAACACCCGCACGTCGGGCTGGTAAACCGGGATATCTTTCCTCTCCTTGAAAGAAAGCCCGTACAGCTTGTTGGCTGCGTAGAACACGCCGTCCTGCAGGACACGGTTAAGTTCGAAGTACGGCTTAATCTGTGATTCATCCAGGTCGTACTCTGCCTTGCGAACCTTCTCCGCATAGTACTGCCAGTCCCACGGTTGCAGCTCGAAGCCACCGTGCGCCTTGTTCACCAGCGCCTGCATTCTTTTTGCTTCTCCCTGCGCCTTTGCCATCGTCGCCGGTACAAGATCGGTCAGCAGTTTTATGGCCGCCGCCGGAGTTTTTGCCATCTGGTCCTCAAGGACATAGGCGGCATAGTCCGGAAAGCCGAGGAGCTTCGCCTTTTCGGCACGAAGTTCTGCCAGCTTCACTATGATTCCGCGCGTGTCGTTGCTGTCACCATGCTCTGCCCGCATCGTCGACGACACGAAGAGCCGTTCACGAACCGACCTGTCATTCAGCGACACCTGGTATGGCTGCTGTGTCGTATTCTGAAGAGGAAGGACCCACGTATCCGGTGAATTAATTCCGCGATTGTGAGCCGTCTCGGCGGCAGCGGCGATCTCGGCATCGCTCAGACCGCTGAGTTTATTCTTGTCGTCTATGACGAGCGCGCCCGCCTTTGTCGCCTCGAGAAGTCTGCTCTGAAAATCCGTGACAAGTCTGGACTCTTCCTGGTTGATCTCCCGCAGTTTCGCCTTATCTGCCTCGGACAGAAGCGCGCCGGACCGGACGAAATCCGTGTAATATCTCCTGACGAGCATCCTCTGCACCGGTGAGAGGTTAAGGCCGCTGCGGTTGTCGTATATCGTCTTGACTCTCCCGAAGAGATTCGGGTTCATATAGATTGCATCGGAGTGCGCGGCCAGCTTCGGCGCTTCGATGGAAAGTAGATTCTGAAGAGTATCGTCCGTATTCGATTGTATGACACTGAAGAACACTTTTGAAACGCGCGTGAGCAGTTCGCCCGACCGCTCCATCGCAACTATCGTGTTCCCGAAAGTCGGCGGCTCGGGGTTGAGCGCGATGCTGTCGATCTCCAGACTCTGAAGTCGCATCCCTTCATCCAGGGCGGGCTGATAATCGCAATCATGTATCTTGTCGAATTCAGGCGCCTGAAATTGAAGGGGACTCGGATTAGCGAACGGGTTCGATTGGGAAAAGCCCTGAACTGTCCGGACTGCGGACTCCGCCAGTGCCGGGTTTGCCGAACGCGTGCCCGAGTTTCGAAAAATCGACCCCGCTAATAACGGGATGGCCGCGGCGAGAGCCAAAGCCATGAATAGGCTGGAATAGTTCTTTCTCATAGATCCTCCATTAAATGTTCCCACGATCAGAAAGGTTAAGCCCAATTGGTATAGCAATGTCGCGCACAAATCAACACGACTGCACAAAGCTAAGGCATGTGTGAGTCAATTTCAATGAGATGGGCTGCCGGGTAGTGTCCTAATTTTAACACGCGTTGTCTAAGAAAGTTCTTAGCTAACCGCAAAGTCTGCCAGGAACCGCGAAGGATAATTCTGAAGTGAAGAACTTGGCGTTTCTCCGTGATCCTGGCGGTTCATTTCAAACACTTTTGTAAAGGAAATCAAATTAGGACACTACCAGCTGCCGACGCCCCGCTGCAGGCTTTCAAAGGACTTCGAGCAGACTTCAGCCGGAGGGAGAAATGCAGCGGCGCAAGAACAGCGGTAATGATTCCCGCCACTTCATCGCGGCTTTAGCGGTTCAATTGTGCCGATGACATTGAGTCAAATTCGAGATTATGACGATCTCGTGGTATGATCCGCTAAACGATGCCGGGAAGTCTGAAACCGAACCCCATAAGAATACCCTTTGCTATCATCTGATACCCAAGGTAGAGCAGCAGGAACTGAAATAGCGTTTTGATGAGCCTTGTGGGTAGCCTGTTCATGACCAGACCGCCGAGCGTCGACCCGAGCAATGTTCCGAGGGCGGCCGGAGCGACGACATACACATCCACTCCACCGGCGAGAAAATAGACGATCGCACCTGTGGCGGCAGTAACCGCTATCATGAACTGGCTGGTCGCAATTGAGACTTTGACCGGAACCTTCATGATCGAGTTCATCGCCGCGACGTTGATGACGCCTCCCCCTATTCCGAGAAGTCCTGCCGCTAAACCTGCAAACGAAACGACGAGAGCACCCGGCAACGCTCCGACAGGGGTATAACTGATGGTCGACTGGGTGGATCTGTCGTAGTAGCTCCCCCTTCGGAGAAGCTGCCGAGTGCCGTTGGAAGATTCAGAGACAGCCGACGCTTCGCCGCTCTGGGTCTCCATCGCGACCCTCGCTTTCAATTCCTTCCTCAGAGAATTTACGGCGGTATACAGAAGGAACGCGCCGAAAAGCAGGCTGAGGAGATATGCATTCAGAATGACTCCAATGAAGGCTCCAGCCAGCGCTCCCATTGTCGTCGCCATTTCCAGGTACATTCCCAGCCTGACGTCCGCGATCCTCTGCTTCACGAAGCGGAGCGCCCCCGCGATCGAAGTTGCGATGACCGACACTAGACTCGCTGCAATTGCAATATGGATCGGAAGGTGGAAGAACAGTGAGAGCGCCGTGACTATTATGACACCGCCCCCGATGCCGACCAGCGCCCCGAGAAATCCTGCGAGCACCGCAGCTAGAAAGACAAGAGAAAATTGAACAAACATGGCACAATATACCGGTACAGGAAACATTATAAAAGACTGCGAAGCGGAAATATCTGTTCGCGGTCGATCACACTAATGTTCTAATCTCTGATTTCTGAAGAACCGGTGGCTCCATTCACAGCGCGCTTCCCCTTGCCTGCCGTTCGGAGTTCGGTCTTATCGGGATCCACAATTCTTCTTCAGAATCCGGATCGTCTTTCCTGTATCTATCTCCCATCACAGCAAGATGAGGTCTGCCGTCCACCAGAAAGCCTGAGGCAGGGAGCCAGGTGCTGAAAATGTACTGGATCGTTCGGATCCCTTCGGTCGCCGGCCCTTTGTGCAGGAATATTCCATAGAGCCCCTCGGGGACCACGATGGTCTCCATGCCGGCGGGAACCGCCCCGGCCTCCTTCACCTCCACCGCGGCCCACTTCTCAAATCCCAGCGACGGATCGAACTCGTCGAAATAACCCGGCGGATAGACTTCTATCGAATACAGTTCTGTTCCAACTCTCCGGCCGATTTCATTTCTGACCGGCATGAACTCTCTCCACAGTTCAAACGTACGATCTTCGGATAGGGTCGTCACAAGTCGTTTGCCAAGGAACATCCTTTGGTTCGAATGTTCGATCCTCGGTTCAGCGGCTCCTTCAGTCACCGACTTCGATATCATATTTGTTCAGAAGTCCGAGTACATGCGGGAGTGAGAACTTGGCTTTCCTTATCCTGTTTCTCTCGGGGTCGATTGAGTAATTGCAGGATGTCCGGAAATCAACTTTCTCCAATATCGAATTGTCAAACATCGCACCGGCAAGGTCGCACTCGTCGAAGACCGCGCCCGTGAGATCGCATTGTGAAAAATCTGTTTCCTTCAGCTGAGTACCGATGAAGGAGGTCTTTTTGATCTTTGTCCGGTAAAACGTCGCGTTGTTGAGCGAACATCCCTCAAAACTCACCGAAAGGCCGAACTGGCTGCACAGGTCGAATCGGAGCCCCCAGAGTTTGCACTCCTTGAATTTGACGTCACGCAGGGCGGTGTCGGATAATTTAGCAACGCTCAGATTGCATCCAACGAATTCACAATTTATGAATTTTACGCCCGAGATGTCGGTGTCTGAGAAGTCGCAGTTTACAAACCGGCACTCCTCATACTCTCCACTGTTCAGAGGCCCGGACCTGTAATCGATGCCGTCAAACGTTTTCTTAAATAATGAGACAGAATCCAATCCAGTACTCCTCTTTTACAAATCCAGGTAATTGGCCCTGTTAGGACGGTACGTCCCCAGACCTCTCGCCTCAATTATAACACATCCTTCATTGCTACAACATGACCTTACCGTTCACACACCAGTTTCGCAATGAAGGGCAGTACTCCCCGGAGCCCACGAGCCAAAGCAGCCGATCAGGAGAGCAAGCAAAACAGACCTTCGGTCTCTCAAGACTCTCCTTGCTGATGCAATTCCGTATGCGGTGATGGCGCAGTTCGCCGGGAGACAGTGGTCGCGAAATGCAGCTTTCAGTGAGCGAAGATCGATGGGTGCGGCAGAGGGCGATGAAGCGAGCCCGGCGACATGTGGCACGAGACAATGGGAATCATTGGTAGCCGCCTTTTGTAGGAGGAAGTGACTTGTATTCTGGCTTGGAAGCCACGATGTCCCCTATCAGTTGGGTTATGCTTTCAATGGTGTCTGGCAAAGAGAGAAGAATCTGTAGCGCTCCAAAGAGTAACGATAATCTCCTGCTCTCTGGTTGTCAGCCACATGGTGGTCTTCGCAGTGCCAGGGATAAGGTCCTTCTGATACGTCCCATGGAAAGTATCCAATTCATCGAGTGCCCCAGTATGCATAAATATCTGAACAAATTGGACATCGTGGCTTCCTTCTGAAAGGGTGTTAGACTTGACTCTTGAGGAACGTACGAAACCCGATGCTTGTACTCACCTGCTTCGAGGTATCCGGAGAAAACAAGTCGCAGGAGGCAAACATCATACAAAGCAATGGAACCATTCTGGAAACCATTTTGAGTATCCTCCTTTCTTACTCTGTTCAATCCATGCGATTGCGCTGTCAGATAACTATTCTATCCCTGACATATGGCGTTTTTCCTGTACCGAGGAATGACGCCTTGTGGCGTTTACCTCCTTCTTGTCTGTGGCGCAATATCTAAAGGATCCAAGATCTTTCCAAGTGACTTCTGACTCACATGCGTGTATACCTCCGTCGTCTGCGACCGGCCATGGCCAAGTATCTCCTGAATGGACCTCAAATCTGTCCCCGCCTCAAGCAAATGCGTCGCGAAACTGTGCCTCAAACTATGTATCCCAACCTCCTTCCGTATCCCGGCCTCCTTTACCGCCCGCTCGAATACATTCTGAACGCTCCGTTCCGCCATGTGCTTCCTACCTTTTCCCCCTTCGAATAAGTAGTCCTTCGCCGATACTCCATGTAATTCTTGCGCAGCTGCTGCAACGCGGACTCGGACAATAAGGTATGCCGGTCCTTCCGATTAATCACCAGCCTCTGCCGGTCACCGACTGACCTACCGAGGTCACCGACTGACCGAAGTTGGTTACCATGCTGATCTCCGGTGATCACCTGGTAACCTCCGTCGATCACCAATTAATCTCGCGAGATCAGCTCCTGATCTCCGGAGATTACCGCCTTATCCTCCGTCGATTACCTCCTGATGTCGGCAGGTTAGAAGGTAATCTCGCGAGATCAGCTCCTGATCTCCGGAGATTACCGCCTTATCCTCCGTCGATTACCTCCTGATGTCGGCAGGTTAAGAGGTAATCTCGCGAGGCTATCCACTGACCGCCGGCGGCTACCGCATGACCTCCGGCGATTAGCCTGTAATGTCCGGCGATTATCTCCTGACCTCGGGAGATTACCTGGTAACCTCCGTTGGGCAGCCCCTGACCTCCATAGATTACCTCGTAATCATTTCTGGCTCAAAAACAGCGATTTTGCTCGGGGAGGATCGAACCACTCCCCGCTTGCCGCGTCCTGGCGTCCTTGGCGGGTAAGCAGGACTTGGTGTGCTGACTGAAGCTAAAATTTAACCTCCCAGTGCGCAAAGGAACGCAAAGTAAATAATTCCTTCTTGGCGCCTCTTGGCGATCTTCGCGGTTGAATTCGAGCCCCGGTACCAGCTGATGCTCGCGTGACGCAGAGCGAAGCGCTCTTACCTACTTCGAAGAAAGTACGGCATCCACAACATTCAGCACCTCTGCCGTCCTGTAAGGTTTCTGGATGAAATAGTTGACGCCCATCTCTTCCAATTCATCCCTCACCTCCGGCGCGATGAAGCCGCTCGCGACAACGACTTTAGCCGTCTTCGATAATTTCCTGATCTCCCTGACCACTTCTTCACCACCCAGCTTCGGCAGGCCGAGGTCAGAAAGGACAATATCTATCCCGTCCTTCTGTCCAACGAAAGTCGAAAGCCCTTCCTCGCCGTCGTTGGCGAAAATCACGTTGTGCCCTCTCGAAGTCAGGACGGAACGAAGCAGCTCCCTGAGCATTTCCTCGTCTTCAATTACCAGTATATTCCCTCTCTTCCCGCGGTCGACGCCGGATGCGTCGTCCTGATGAGCGCCATTGTCCGTCTCATGTTTCAGTACGGGGAAGTAAATACGGAACGCGGTTCCCTTCCCCGGCTCAGTCTCCACATCGATGAAACCTTTATGACTCTCGACTATCCCGTAGACGACCGACAGACCGAGCCCGGTGCCCTTCCCGATACCTTTAGTCGTGAAGAACGGTTCGAAGATCTTTTGCCTGATCGCTTCCTCCATCCCGGTTCCGTTATCCGCAATGCGGAGCTCGACGTATTTATCCGATGCCGCTTCATGATGGAATTGGCTGAGAGTGAAACCGGAGACGACATCTGTGGAAATGGAAAGGATTCCTCCCTTGGGCATCGCATCGCGGGCGTTGAGGCAGATGTTCAATATGACCTGGTGGATCTGAGTCGCATCGGCGTGGACGGGAGGAATATCTCTCGCGAGCTGGGTACGCACTTCCACGGTCTTTGGAAATGTCTCGCTCATAAGCTTTTCCATCTCCGCAACGGAACTGTTGAGATCGACGGATTCGAACTCGACTTCCGTTTTGCGGGCAAATGTCAGCAGCTGACGCACGAGTGACTTCCCCCTGTCGGCGGATTTCGCGATCGCCTGCATGCCTCTCTGGAATTTTTCCCTGCTGTACTCCGACTGCCCGAGGAGATCCGAATAGCCGAGTATGACGCCGAGTATGTTGTTGAAGTCGTGGGCGATACCTGCCGCTATGTTCCCGAGCCCTTCGAGCTTCTGAGTCTGTATGAATTGACGCTCGAGTGTCCGTATCTCCGTAATGTCCTTCGCCATTCCCGAGATAACGTCCTTCTCGAGCGACGCATTTATCAGGACATTCCGAACCTTCCCTGTCTTCGTCTTCAGCTCAACTTCCCTGTTCTGATCCGTCTTTCCGTATGTCCGCAGCTCGTCTATGAGTCCTGCACTGTCTTCAACATCATTATATAAAGACGAGAAACTGACCGACATCAGCTCCTGAGGAGAATCGTACTCAAGCATATCTGCCATAGCCTTGTTTACATAGACTATGGTACCGCTGAGGTTGATTTTGTAAACCCCGACAAGCGCGTTTTCGACGAGCTCCCTGTATTTCTTCTCCGAGTCGGTAATTTCCTTTTCCATTTTCTTCCGCTCGCTTGTATCGCGGGCGACCCAGAGAACGGTGTTGTCGTTCATCGGAGAGACCGTTGCCGACCGCCATCGTTCATCTCCTTCGATGACCATCATATACTCGAGAGTATGTATCTCCCCCGTCCGGAGAGTTTCCGTGATGACGCCGAAGAACTGGTTCGCCTGGTCTTCCGGTAAAACATCGAAGAGAGTCCTGCCGACAATTTCCGGCGCGGGTTTATACAGGAGCGACGGATCGGTAGGAGCTACCTTGACGTACCTCCCCTCGGAGTCGATCGCCATTACGACGTCGTGCATCGATTCGAAGAGAGCACGGAGTTCCGCCTCGGAACGTTTCAATGCTTCATCCACCGTGCGTATATCGGTAACGTCGAGCCCGATACCCACCAGTCCATTGACGGCACCGTCATTCCCGCGCAACGGGACCTTTGTCGTAAGGATCCAATGCTCTCTGCCGTCAACGTCCGGGAGGAACTCTTCTTTGGCAACTATTGACTCGCCGTTTTCTATCACCCGCCGGTCGTCTTCGTAATATTTCTCCGCGCTCTCCCTGGGATAGACTTCGAAATCAGTTTTACCGATGATCTCAGCCTCAGATGACAGGCCTGCGAATTGCCGGACGTCGACCGGGTTTGCTATCACCTTCCTGTAGTTTCTGTCCTTTACATAGATTGCGTGCGGGATGTTGTCGATCAGTGTCCTGAGAAGCACGCGCTCTTTCTCGATCTCCTCTTCGGCGAGTTTTCTTTCGGTGAAGTCTCTTAAGACCCCGTCTATCCTGACAAGCCGCCCATCTTCATAAACCGGGAGAGACTCGTCTTCGATGAAACGCTTCGTGCCGTCTTTGCACTTCCACCAGTTCTCCCATGTAGCCTGGTACTCCGCATTTTCATATTGCATCTCGTCCATGACGGGGTCTGTCGCGGCCGGGTCTGCACCCTCGATAACCGACAAGAGAAAAGCCCACCGCCCTCCCATGGTTTTTATGTCGCTCAACGAATAACCAAGCGCCTTCTCGAACACGGGACTCAGGTATTCGAATTCGCCCGTCCTTCCATTGACACTATAAATGATGTCGCTTATCGAGCCCGTGATCCTCGCAAGAGTCTCCTCTGAGGTCCTCAGCTCCTTCTGGACGCGCTTCTGTTCAGTGATCTCGGTCGTGATCCCCACCAAGCCGGTTATCTCACCGGTCTTATCGCGTAAAGGTATTTTCGATACGAGTTCCCAGCGTTCTTCGCCGTCCGCATCTACCGAATGATTTTCCCTGTTCAGTATGGCAACCCCTTCGTTAATAACCCGCTCGTCTTCGTCGATCAGGCTCTTCGCAGGCGAAAGGATTTCTTCATCCGTTCTGCCGATCAGGTCGGACTCGGTGGCGAATTTTCCCCCGGTAAGGAGACTAATCCTTCTGACGTGAGAAGGATTGGCAATCACCTTGCGTAAATTCCTGTCCTTCACGAAAACAGCGTTAGGAAGGTTGTCGATCAGCGTCCTGAGGAGCTCCATCCCCCTCGCGCTTTCCTCCTCGGCCTCTTTCTGTTTCGTGATGTCGGTGACGATTCCCACGAGTCCCGTAGTCAGTCCGTATTCGTCGAGCAAGGGAACTTTCGAAACGAGCTGCCAGTGTCTGTTCCCTTTTAAATCTACAACCAGCTCTTCCCGGTCGATGACCGACTTCCCGTGTACTATCACTTCTCTGTCTTCAAGATTGTAAATCGTTGCCTTGTCCGGCGAGTACATATCGAAGTCTGTCGTACCGATTAGATCGAACTCCGAGGTGATATTCCTGACTGCGAAAAGGGACATGCGTCCGACGTGCGCGCGGTTGACCAGGGTTTTTCTGTACGACTTATCCTTGACCCACACTGAAGCGGGAAGGCGATCGATAATAGTCCGGAGGAGCAGTCGTTCGCGGGACATGGCCTCCTCCGCAAGCTTCCTCGCAGTGATATCGGTCTTTATGCCCAACAAACCTGAGATATTCCCGTTTGAATCCCGCAGCGGTATCTTTGACAGAAGGTTCCAGTGCCTGTTTCCTTCCGCATCGAATTCCAATTCTTCCTGATCCAGGATCATCTCGCCATCGCGGATCACTTTCAGGTCTTCTCTGAAGTGGCGTTCAGCCAATGCCTTCGGCAGAACTTCAAAGTCTGTTTTACCAAGGACCTGGAATTCTTCGAGCGGGTTCTGCCTTCCGAGCTGGGCTGAGATACCCCGTAGGTGTTCCCTGTTCGCCACGGTCTTCCTGAATTCCGTGTCCTTGACGAATACTGCGCTTGGAAGATTATCGATCAAGGTGCGCAGGAGACGGCGCTCCTCTTCACGTGCCTCTTCAAGGTGCTTTCTTTCGGTAATGTCGGTGCCGATTCCGATTAATCCCACTATCTTACCGTTCTTATCACGAAGCGGTATCTTCGAAGTCAGCTGCCACTTCTTCTCTCCGCTTTGTGTAAAGCCGTATTCTTCCGTTATGAGTATCGCCTTCCCGTCCCGGATAACGGCCTGATCGTCATTGTTGTATTTCTGCGCGAGTTCGAAAGGATAAAGTTCAAAATCGGTCTTCCCGAGAACTTCAGATTCCGAGTTCTTCCCGGTATGCCGGACATTTGCAGGATTCGCGAGCGTTTTCCTGTATTCCGTATCCTTCACATATATAGAGTTCGGCAGGTTATCGATAAGTGTTCTCAGCAGGATGTGCTCATTCCTGAAATCTTCCTCCGCACGCTTTCGCTTGGTTATGTCGTTGAAATTGGCAATCAGGTATCCGGGCTCACCGTTAAGGTTCCGGACCAGCGATACGGAAAACTCGACCCATATAATCTGCCCGTCCTTTCTGACGTAGCGTTTCTCTACGACGCCGCCGGTCTTCCCTGCGAATGCCTCGGCGAGGACAACGTCGGCAACTGCCGCATCTTCGGGGAAAGTGATCTCCTTGCAGCTCAACTTCAGCAGTTCTTCTTTTGAGTATCCAATCATCCGGCTGAACTTGGCATTGACTCTCTGGTATCTCCCGTCGGGAGCGAGCAAGGCTATCCCCATAGATGAATTCTCAAAGGAAGTGTGAAACAGGCTTTCACTTTGAGCCAATGCATCTTCAGCCTGTTTGCGCGCCGTTATGTCCTGCATCGTACCGAACAGCTTCGCGGGCTTTCCGGAAAAGTCGGTTCGAATCTCTGCGGTCGCCCACACCCATCTTACCTGTTTGTCCGATGCCCTTACGATTCTGAACGCCTCTTCCATCCGGCCATTGGGGCCCGACATGTTTCTCACTTTTCCGACGATCCATTCCCTGTCATCCTGGTGGACGACATTCAACAGTGATTCCACCTCGCGCTCATTAGCACCGTCAAGTCCGAGCAGATCGCCGAGTTCCATGGTCCCCGACCATTTTCGCTTCGTAAAATCGTAGACGTAAGATCCGATATGCGCAACGCGTTGCGATTCATTCAGCCAGAATTCCCGGTCGCGTACCGCTTCTGCAGCTGCCGCCTGTTGTGCCCTTGATTCTATCGCCCAGAGTGCAAAGCCGATGTCGTCGGCAAGCTCAGAGAGAAGAAAAGTCTCTTCCCGATCAAACAAGTTTTTTTCATCGGAACATATCCCGATTACACCTTCCACGAAACCCCGGATGTGCATCGGAAAGAACCCCGCCGAAAGGTAGCCGCGTTCCAGATATTTCAGACGCAGGCCTTCGGCGGCCGGGCCGGCGGTCAGGTCGTTGAAAAGCGAAGCTTTCTTCGATTCCACGGCGCTCTGTACCATGATCTCGCCCGCCTTACCCGGTCCGAGCGGAATCTTCGTCCCCTTCAGAAGTTCTCCGCCTCCTTCGCTCCAGATAACGGGTGTCGCCTTACTGCCGCCGTCGTCCACAAGGCCTATCCAGGCAAGCCGGTATTCACCGCCATCCACGATCGCGTTGCATACCTCCTGAAACAGCGAGTCGCGGTTCTCTTCACGGAGGATAAGCTGGTTCACGTTAGACAGCATCCGAAGCATCCGGTTCAACCGGGCAGTCTTCTCCTTCGATACTTTTGATCCCGGAGCTTCCTCGACCGAGCCGGTCCGGCTCTTCTTACGGGGGCGCAGCTTTGACGACGAGATATCAACAACAGATCCCACCACTCCCATCACTTTGCCGGCGGCATCGAGGCGCGGAGCCGTTCTATCCTCTATCCATAAATAACCGGAACCGGCGCCGGCTTTCATTCGGTATTCGATTGTCCGGGGTTTCTGCGACTCATATACCTTGCGCCAGTTCCCGGCGACTTCATTTCTGTCATCCGGATGCACCGAAGAAAGCCAAGCGTTCTCTTCGCCCGGCGTAAGCATTGGATTGTACCCGAGAATCCTCCCGGCATTTTCGCCGACGTAGTCGAGAGACTGCTCCGAATCCTGCCCGACGTTCAGCGTCGAGTAGATTATCTCTCTGGAGTATGCTCGGTATGAGTTGGAAGGGTCGTTTTTTTTCATGCTCTTCTCCTTGAGAAGTCAACCCGTTCGATATAGGTCGATGTTTGCATAGTCAAATTTCGGCACACCGGAAGGTATGGCTCGAATGTCAACTAAGGTAACAAACTGATGTAAGAAAGTCAGCAAAATCATACTAATTCCGACCTTCCCTCCGACTGCAAGAACCGCCTCCTATCCTCTTTATCGACTTAAAGGATCAAGTCTTTAGTCCCGATCTGCCTTGCGGAGCGTTCCCCGACACTGATTGAACCGATGATGGACGTGCTCACGGCTTCGTTGCGACAATACTGAGCAGTGTGAATCCGCCGGCCTTGTTTTACCCGGCGTTTCATGACAGGAATTGGCGCACGGCCGCCGGAATTCTCATTTTCAACATACCTTGCTTGCTTGCCTTGAAAAACATTGTGCAATCGAATATCTTTGGTGCGTCGGTAGCAGAATGAACAGGGATCAACTTCCGTACGCTCGGATCCGATAGATCGATCCGCTTTCAACGAATGCACAACATTCCACTCATTTGAGGCCGGAGAATCCTCGGTTCTAATCGCTCTGCGGCAGAGGATGCCTTGAGATCGCGAATGAACAATGAAGCAGCGACCAAATTGCAGAGCACTCAGAATTATACACCGCGACATGTGCGGAACAGCGACAGATACCTTAACTGGAGGTAAGCAACGATAACATTTTCGGGAATTCTCGAAATTGAAAGAGGCCGTCCCAAAGGGCCGCAGCATATGCATGGCGACCGACACAACCGACAGCCTCGTGAAATGGGTTTCGTAAGGAACCTAACCCTCTCCCTCGGCGCGAACAAGAGCGACATCTTCGTACCCGAATCAATCATCTCCCGATTCAACCTTCGCCAGGGAGTCTTCATCTCCGGAAGTGCAGCGAACGGAAACGGCAAGGGGCTGGAAGCAAAGAATATCGACGCGATCAACGGGGTCAATCCCGATCAATGGAAAACAATTGCGGAGTTCTCGCAGCACGAGGCTGTCTCACCGAGTGAAATCATCAGGCTCGAAGGGCCGGCTTCGGATCCCGCGATGCGCATAGTCGATCTCTTCTGCCCTCTCGGGAAAGGACAGCGTGCATTGATAGTTTCACCGCCGAAAGCCGGTAAGACCATCCTGATGCAGCAGATCGCTCACGCCGTAAGCCAGAACAATCCGGATGTGGAGTTGATCGTTCTTCTTATCGATGAACGTCCGGAAGAAGTTACAGACATGAAACGGTCCGTTCGCGGCGAAGTCTTTGCCAGTTCCAATGACAACGACCTTTCGAGCCACGTTCGGCTGGCGCAGCTTGTCCCCGAATACGCTAAGAGGAAAGTAGAAACAGGCAAAGATGTCGTCCTCCTCCTGGATTCTCTGACGAGGCTCGGCCGCGCCTTCAATGTCCATCAGAAGAGCAGCGGCAGGACCATGTCCGGCGGAGTCGATATAAGGGCGCTCGAAGTTCCCAAGCGAATATTCGGAGCGGCGAGGAAATTCGAAGGAGCCGGCTCGCTTACAATTATCGCCACGATCCTGGTGGACACGAACTCCAGGATGGACGAGCTGATATTCCAGGAATTCAAGGGAACGGGAAACATGGAGCTCGTCCTTGACAGGGATCTCGCGAATGAAAGGATCTTTCCTGCAATCAACCTCGGTGTCTCAGGTACGCGCCGGGAAGAGTTGCTCTTCGGCGATTCTCTCAGGGAGCATCAGGAGCTGCGGAGATCAATAGCCCGAATGTCGCCCCGCGAAGGGATGCAGAATGTCCTTAAACTGATCCGGCGATATCCGACAAACGAGAAGCTTCTTTCTAACTTTTAGGTTAGTAACGCCCGAATCGTTCGTGGATACGAACGGCACTTACTTGTACACCTTTCCTCATGATTATTTGCAGCCGCTCCGGTGCAGGCTTGGCTTCCCGGTGAATTCTCGCCCGGAGGTCCGTTTGGAAACACTGTGGGCGGTTTCCTTCCACGATGGCGTTTACGACCAGCCTTTCGAAGGCGTAGGGGAAAAGTAACATACAATTACAGAAATGTTACAGATTTTGTAAACATGATACACAACACGCATCAAATCGGCAGAATTAGTAGCGCCGATCTCGGCATACGCGTTGCTTAATAATAAGCGGACGCTCTCCACCGTACGCGCCGGCCGGCACACGGCGGTCTACTTGAGACCGTGGTAAGACTTTCGAGTCCCTGGATGCAGCGGCACCCATCTGTTTTTTTTGCGAATGTTACGTATAGTGAATGTGACTTATTAAATTGCGCGGAGATACGATGAAAAAATACATCCCAGTCGCCTTTCTTCTGGTGGCTTTCTGGGGAACCAGGTCTTTCGCCCAAGTATCAGGAACTGCTTCTGCCACCGTGAACCTTACAGTTAACGCCCAGGTGACGGTAACGACAGTGCGCGACCTGAATTTCCCCTCTCACGTTCAGGATTCAACTGCGGCAGTAGTAAATCCAAACTCTGACGGGACCGAGGCCGCTTATTTTACGCTGCAGACTTCGGCAAACCACTCCTGCGCGATATCATATACCAGCACACCGATGACCTTCACCACCGGGAGTATCGCCTGGACTCCTTCCGTTGTAGGAGCTTCGTCGTCATCGAGTCAGACTTCCGCCACTACAATATCGAGCGGGTCAGACGTAACGACTAACGGAACTGGTTACTACTATTTCTGGGTGGGTGGTACGACGGCTCCGATTACAAACACTCTTCCAGCCGGAGCTTATCAAGGGACTTTTGATCTTACGGTCACTTACTGAAGCACGGATAATATCGCTCCAACCTTGAAATCAGCAGCGGCAAACAGATTCGTTTTCTCCAGGACGATGCCGCTCCCGTTATCCCTTGTTTAGACTTCATTAATCAATGATATTTAGAACGATGGAGAAAGAACACCCACCGTTCCATTTCAACATAAAGAGCAGCTTTGCCGGGAAGGCGTTGATCGCGGCCATGCTCATCGTGGGCGGGACAAATGCGTATGCCCAGACTACAACCGCTTTTGCATCGGCAAACATTGTTGTCAAGGGATTGGTTTCATTGTCCGCCTTACGCAATCTTGAGCTCGGGACGGTCGTACAGGGTGTAACGGAGATCCAGGTCAACCCGGTAACCGGGGGCGGCTCGGCGGCCTATTTTACATTTGGATCGTCACCGCATACTCAGATCATCGTGACTTTCTCTTCGACTCGTTTGACGTTTAACGGTAGCTCGATACAATTCACCGGTGAGCTGGCGGGAAGTCCCACCTCCGTTCAGGCTCAGTCCATCATTATCAAGGACGGGACCGGCCTGGTCACAAATTCAAAGGGTCACTACCATTTCTGGGTAGGCGGTTCGGCGAAACTCTCCCCCGATCAACCGCTCGGCGTCTACATTGGTAATTTCACCATGACCATCGCGTATTAGGCTCGACTCTCAGAGTCACCCCGGCACGTCCGGCTCATTCATCCTTGAATGCGGAAGTCGCCGCTGTGAGATACACTTTCAAAGAGAGCCGGGTTGAGAACGACGCTCACCTTACTGCTCAAGCTTGACTTTGTTTGGAATACTGGTTAAACTCGTACCACGACGCTTTCATCGGATAAAACAACGCGTCAGGTTTTAGCCATCTTGGGTTCGAGGAGGAAAAATGGTCGAGCGGGTCAGTGCGTTAGGTGTATTGGCGTTTTTCTCGCTCTCGGCGGGAAAGGCGAATATCTGTTCAGGTCAAACAAAAGCCTCTGCATCGGCAACGATCACGGTCGTTGTTATTCAGGCGACCGCCGTGACTGCCCTAGAGGGAATCAAGTTCGATTATTTTGAAACCGGAGGGAGGTTTCGGCAAACCACCAAGTCTAAAACAGATTATGGGTTTCTCACGGTCAGTGGACAACCCACTTCCAGAGTAGCCGTTTCAATACCCAGCATGGTGATTCTTCGCAGTAATGAGGGAAGAACCTTGGCATTGTCAACCGATATCTCCGTGTGGAGCAACGGCAATTCGAGAGGGGAAAAAAGGAATGAGTTCCCTTCTGTGACGGGAGGGACGGCGGCAATCGGCTCCGACGGGCTTATTCACTTTCGGCTGGGAGGCGCTTTCAATAGCTGTTATGCCACGGCTGGATCGTATAGCGGAAATTACGTCCTGACGCTTACATATTGATTTTAGGCTTGCGCCTAAAGTCAGATGCGTTTCTTCTCATCTGACTGGGCAGGTCTACCGATCATGTCAGGCTCATGCCATTTGGGGACGAAGCGCGGGTCGAGTTGTTTTGGTCGCTTTTGGGCATCGACGGTTATTCAACTGCATCCGGATCAGCCGACTCCCAACTATCGGGTAGCGGGCTGTTTTGAATTCCAATGGCACAAATCGGAAGAAGAAACTCCTGGGGTGCAAATGTGGAAGCCGGTTTCACGAGACCTGCGGCAATTCCTCTTACGGAGCAAAGTAGCCCGCAGCGACTCGCCGCATATCATTGAAATTCAGTCACATTTTGCCTAATATGCCAAATGTTAGGACTAAGCGCCGCCATAGTCTCTTACCTGGTTGGATCGTTTCCGACGGCGTATGTGATTGGGAAGTACTTCCGCAATGTCGATCTTTCAAGGAACGGAAGCGGGAATTTAGGCGCCATGAACGCGTATGAAGTCACCGGCTCAAAATCCATAGGGATCATCGTCGCTTCGATAGACATATCGAAGGGATTCCTGGTAACTTCGCTTTCATTCTGGAATTATGGAATGGTAGCCGGCATGATCGCCGCGCTTTTTGTTGTTGTCGGACACAACTATTCGCTATTTGTCCGGTTCAAAGGTGGGAGGGGTCTCGCAACAGCGGCGGGAGCACTGTTGGTGGTACAACCCCTGGCAGTGTTGTTATACCTGTTCATTTACTTCCTGTTGAGAGCCGTCGGGCTCAGGTTGTACTTATCGAGCGTCATCGGGATAGTGCTTGCATCCATACCATTGTTCATGAAGACATATCCGGCACCGTTCCCGTTGATTCTTTCCGCCGGGCTGATCGCAGTCGTGCTTTCGAAACATTTATTACCATTGAGGACCGAAATAAGTAATGCATAAAAAGACTTCACTTACGCAGTTTGATCCCAGCAGGATCCGCCGATCTGCGGGCCCGGAAACGTTCCCGCTTTCGCGACTTGTTGCGGTTATTCTTTTTGTCTCGCTTTTCACTGGAAATCTTCTCGCGGCACAGCGCCGGTCGGACAGCGGCGATCCGACGAGCAGCAGGCAGACCGCAATAACGAAAGCCGTACGGGAGATAAGTCCGGCTGTTGTTGGAATAAATGTTACGGCGGTCCAGGAGCAGCAAAGCCCGTTCTCAATGAACGACCCGATGTTCCGCGAGTTTTTCGGAAACGACCCTTTCTTCAGACAGTTCTTCGGTTCACAAAAGATTGAGGTGCGGAGTCTCGGATCGGGATTCGTGATTTCGCCGGACGGCTACATCGTCACGAACGAGCATGTTGTGAAAAATGCCACTAAGATCATCGTCACGATGACGGACGGCAGCAAGCGAAGCGCCAGGATAATCGGTCAGGACGATCAGGCGGACGTCGCACTGCTTAGGATCGACGGGCACAACCTTCCCTACTGTAAGTTAGGCGACAGCGACAGCATACTTGTGGGTGAATGGGTAGTCGCCTTCGGAAACCCGTTCGGACTTTTCGACATAAACGACAAGCCGACCGTGACTGTAGGGGTTGTTAGCTCTCTCGGGATGAACCTGGCGAAGATCGGCTCAAGGAATTACAGCAATATGATCGAGACGGACGCCGCGATAAACCCCGGCAATTCCGGGGGCCCTCTGGTCGACGCTAATGGAAGGGTCATCGGAATGAATACGATGATTTACACGGCGGGTGTCAGCAACGCGTATATAGGTTACGGTTTCGCGATTCCTATAAACAGGGTGAAGCGTGTCGTGGACGAACTAAGAAAATATGGGAAGGTGGTGCGAGACGCATGGACCGGCTTGCAGCTTCAATCTCTCGACGAACAGATGGCGAAATATTTCGGGCTCAGCGAACCAACCGGCGCGCTGGTAAGCAATGTCGACTCAGGCAGCCCGGCAAGAAGAAGCGGCTTTGAAGCAGGAGACCTGATATTAAAGTATCAGGGGCGTCCTGTCAGGAGTGCCGGGTCGTTACAGTCCCAGCTCGACGATTTGAGACCGGGAGAGAGCATCCGCTTCGAGATCCTGCGCGACAACAGGCTTTTGACAATAACACTTACGGTTGGAAGGAAACCTGCGAAATGATAAAGAGATACTCCCCCGCGGAGATGAGCGGGGTCTGGAGTGAAGAGAACAAGTTCAGGATTTGGCTGGACGTGGAAATTGCTGCGATGGAAGCACAGGCAAACCTCGGGAGAGTCCCGAAAGAGGCGGTCGAGGAGGTAAAGCGAAAGGCAAAGTTCGACGTCGACAGGATCGACGAGATCGAAAGGACAGTCAAGCACGATGTCATAGCCTTTCTGACAAACATCAGCGAAAACGTCGGACCGGCAGCGCGTTTCGTGCACCTCGGCATGACCTCGTCCGACGTGCTCGACACGGCTTCCGCCATTCAATTGAAGCAGGCCGGCGAGATAATCGAGAAACACCTTTCGGAGCTTCGTGAGATGGTCGGGAAACTAAGCCTTAAATACAAGGATGCCCCGATGATCGGACGGACGCACGGGATCCATGCAGAGCCTGTAACATTCGGGTTGAAGATGGCTGTCTGGTACGATGAACTCGGCCGCGACGTCGAGCGGATCAGGAAGGCCAACGAGGAAGTTGCAGTTGCAAAGATATCGGGAGCAGTCGGCACTTACTCGCACATTTCACCCGAAGTCGAGAAATATGTCGCCGGGAGGTTCGGCCTCCGCCCTTCAATCGCCTCCACCCAGGTGATCCAGCGGGACCGGCATGCCCAGTTCATGACTGTCCTCGCCGTTGTCGCGGGCACGCTCGAGAAAATGGCACTCGAAGTCAGACACCTTCAGCGGACCGAGGTACTGGAAGCGGAGGAACCTTTCACGAGGGGGCAAAAGGGTTCGTCTGCGATGCCGCACAAGCGCAACCCTGTCAACGCGGAGAGGATATGCGGGATAGCGCGCCTAATGAGGTCCTACGCCATGTCTGCACTGGAGAACCAGGCTCTATGGCACGAGCGGGACATCTCTCACTCTTCCGTCGAGCGGGTCATATTCCCCGACGCCACGCTCGGTCTGGATTTCATGATCCTGGAGTCGCAGAAGATATTCAAGGATTTCGTGGTCTATCCGGAGAAAATGCAGAAGAACCTTCAGATTACACACGGACTCTTCTTCTCCGAAGACGTTCTCCTGAAGCTGATCGAAAAAGGCCTTACCCGCGAACAGGCGTACGCGATCGTACAAAGAAATGCGATGCATTGCTGGGAGACAGGCGAGGATTTTCTGGCGGCTCTTGCCGGGGACCGGGAAGTCAGCGAGAAGATCGCACGCGATGAGCTTGAGAAGATATTCGATCTTAATTCGCTCCTTGGAAACGTGGATTATATCTACAGAAGTCTTGGATTGAAAGAATGAAATCTTCGTCGCTGATGCAAAACAAGTCGTTCCTGGTGTGGCTCGGTGGATTTTACGGGCTGCTCGCCGGTCTGACGATTGCAATGGCGGCGCAAATCACGTTCCTAAAATTTTCGATGGGACCGATCAAGTCTATAACGCTGGTAGTTCTGGCGGCGGGCTCTTCAGTTGCCGGCTCTCATCTTGTAAGCAAGCATCTTTTCCGGGATGACGAGCTGGTGCTCAGCAGGCCGCTCCATTATATCCTTTTCTTCTCGCTGCTTCCGATACTTGTACTGATACTTTCTATAATCCTTTTTTTCAGTCCCGACTAGGAGAATGAGAGTGCGACGGGCCGGAAGATCCCGGACGGCGCGCCGAAGGATCATGAACAACATATATCCAGAAATCACCGAAATGAAAACCGGGACAGCTACACGACAAATCCGCTTAGAAGAACCGTTACTATGATCTTAGGCAAGGACTCAAGGGCGACAGAGATGTAAAATATCGTTAAAGAACAAAAACGGTTACATACTTAGACGGGAGCTCACGATGCCAAAAGCATTTAGAAATCTCATAGGCGGCAAGGAAATGGATGCCTTGTCGGGCAGAACATTCGAGAACCGAAATCCGGCCGAATGGGACGAAGTTGTAGGGATATTTCCAAAGAGCGACGTTAGAGACGTCGACGCGGCAGTAGATGCTGCCAAGCAGGCTTTCAGAGAGTGGAGCCTCTACCCTGCTCCCCGCAGAGGAGATATTGTAAAGAAGGCGGGTGACATTATGGTCGCCCGCAAGGACGAAATCGCCAGAGAGATGACCCGTGAGATGGGGAAAGTACTTCTCGAAACCCGCGGCGACGTCCAGGAAGGGATAGATACTGCATATTATTCAGCGAGCGAAGGAAGAAGAATGTTCGGGGTTACGGCGCCTAGCGAGCTGAAGGACAAGTTCACGATGTCTATGAAGGTCCCGGCCGGTGTCGCGGGAGTGATCAGCCCGTGGAACTTCCCTATGGCGATCCCCACGTGGAAGATATTCCCCGCACTCGTTTCGGGAGACACAATCGTATTCAAACCGGCGTCCGACACACCGAAGACCGCCGCGACCCTGGTCGACATTCTCGTTGAGGCCGGAGTGCCCGACGGGGTTGTGAACATCGTGCACGGCGGCGGGAGTGAAGTCGGAATGGCGATCGTGGAACACGAGGACGTAGAGCTGGTGAGCTTCACGGGATCGACGGAGGTGGGGAAGAAAATTTCTGAAGTCGCGTCGAGGTCGCTGAAGCGCGTTTCCCTCGAACTCGGAGGGAAGAATGCGGAAATTGTCATGGACGATGCGAACATAGAATTGGCTCTCGAAGGAATTTTGTGGGGAGCGTTCGGAACTACGGGACAACGTTGCACTGCGACCAGCCGCCTGATCGTACACGAGAGAATATATGAGAAGTTTCTGGACATGCTGGCCGGGCGGGCATCAAAACTGAAACTCGGAAACGGGCTCGAAGAGTCGGTGGAAGTCGGCCCTTGCATCAACGAAGCACAGCGGGCGAAGGTCCACTCTTACGTAGAGATCGGCAAGAAGGAAGGCGCGAGGCTTGTAATAGGGGGTGAGGCAGCGACGGGTGGCGATCTTAAGAAGGGATGGTTTTACAAGCCGACGATATTCGCCGACGTCACGCCGGAGATGACGATCGCCCGCGAAGAGATCTTTGGCCCGGTCCTCAGCGTGATGAAGGCACATTCGATCGACCACGCGATCGAACTTCTCAACGGGACCATCTACGGGTTGAGCTCTGCGGTCTACACAAGGAACATAAACGACGCATTCAAAGCGATACGGGACATCAAAGCGGGCATAACATATATAAACGCACCGACGATTGGTGCGGAGACACACATGCCGTTCGGCGGAGTCAAACAGACCGGGAACGGCCACCGCGAGGGCGGTGCAAGCGCATTCGACTTCTTCACGGAGACAAAGACCGTGTACGTCGATTACAGCGACAAGCTGCAGCGAGCACAAATAGACACTTATTCAGACAAACCCGGCAACAACCGGAAGAAAAACTAAACTCCCAAAAGGTGATTTATGCTTATCAATGACACACGAAACAGAGCAGCCGGAGCGAGAGAAAAGGAGCACGATGTCAGTGCCGGCACGATCGCATACTCCGAGAGCGTAACTCCGGAGAGAGTAATGGATGTCCTCCGCAGGCATCTTCTTGTCGACGGTTTCGACGTCGTCTTCGACTTGAAACGAAGCAAAGGATCGTATGTATTCGATTCGAGAAGGAAGAAGTATTTCCTGGATTTCTTCACGTTCTTTGCATCGTCTCCGGTCGGATTCAACCATCCCAAAATGACGGCTCCGGATTTTCTGGAGAAACTCGCGAGAGTCTCTGTTCACAAGCCTTCGAGCTCCGACTCATACACAGTTGAGATGGCCGAATTTATGGAGACATTTTCCAGGATTGCGATCCCGGACTATCTCCCACATGCATTTCTCATCGAGGGAGGCGGGCTCGCTGTGGAGAACGCGTTGAAAGCAGCGTTCGACTACAGGATGAGAAAGAATATCGAGGCAGGAATATATAAGTCGGACAGCGATGAGGACCGGCTGAAAGTCGTTCACTTCAGGCGTGCATTCCACGGACGCACCGGTTACACGCTTTCGCTTACAAACACCGATCCGATCAAGACGAAGTACTTTCCAAAATTCAGGTGGCCGCGGATTCACAATCCTGCGGTCCGTTTCCCGCTCGATGATGAAAACCTGAACTTCGTCAAACACGAGGAAGAAATTTCGTTGAACCAGCTGAAGCAGGCGATATCCGAGTTCGGGAAGGACCTGGCGGCACTGATAATCGAGCCGATACAGGCGGAGGGGGGCGACAACCATTTCCGAAGGGAGTTCTTCGAGAAGCTCCGCGAGATTTGCTCCGAGAACGACATAATCCTGATAATGGACGAAGTCCAGACCGGCATCGGCCTCACTGGAAAGATGTGGGCACACCAGCATTTCGTCGAGCCCGACGCGATATCGTTCGGAAAGAAGACACAGGTCTGCGGCGTTCTCGCCGGTAGAAAGTTCGACGAAGTAAGAGACAATGTGTTCACAACGCCCGGAAGGCTCAACAGCACATTCGGCGGGAACCTGACGGATATGGTACGCTTCACGAAGTTCCTCGAAATCATTCATGAAGAACGGCTCGTCGAGAATGCCGAAAAGGTTGGGACCTATCTGTTGAGGAGGATAACGGAGTTGGCCGAGGAGTTCCCATCGCTGATAATCAATCCTCGCGGTCTCGGATTGTTCTGCGCGTTCGACATGCCTTCCGCGGACAACAGACTTGAATTAAGGCGAAGGGTATTCGACAAGGGGCTGCTGCTTATCGGATGCGGCGAGCGCACGATACGCTTCAGGCCCCCGTTGAACCTGAGCCAGCCTGAGGTCGATGAAGGGATTGAGATTATCACGAAGTCGCTTTCAGAAATGGAAGCTTAGGTTAAGATTTAAAGGGTGACCGTCGCGCCCGGGTTCGGGAAGCCGACGGTTACCCTTTGTTACGCGTCAACGCTTAGAGTTTTCTCTTACCGCGGCGAAGACCCCCTGAAGTTCGCCCGAATCATTGTGATAGACGCTCCCATTGTACACGACTGTAACGGGCAGCCCCGAGCGGTGCCTGAGAGTCAGGGACAAATCACGGACGCTCCCTTCGGCAAGCACTTTTCTATGTCCTTCCGCCGCCTTTTCAGGCTCGAAGAAGCACGCTGAGAAATCGAACCCGAGAAGCTCCGCCCGCCTTTTACCTGTCGCTTCTTCCATAGCGAGATTGACATCCGTGATCTTTCCGGACGGGCTGACGGCGACGAGCGGGTCGACACTTGCCTCCAGCAGACTTCTGGCGTAGGCGGCAGATTCGCGCGCTTTCTTCTCCGCCATCGAACGTGCCGTTTGATCCCTGAGCGATGCCGTAGAGTAGGCGAGGTCGTCCGCCAGTTCCCTCAAAAGCTCGACTTCGCGATCGTCGAACGCATCCGCGACGGACGAGTAAACCATCAGTGCACCATACGTCCTTCCATCGTTCTTGAGAGGAAGGGTCGCGGACGAGCGATACCCATTTTCCGCTGCACGGAACCGCCAGGGTTCGTAACCGGGCTCTGTCGAAGTATCTCTTGCAATCACCAATTCACCGGTTCTAATACAAGTACCGGTCGGTCCGTGCCCTCTTTCGTTGTCTCCCCACGATATCTTCGCATGTTCGACATAATCGCCGTCCTCGCCCGCAAAGGCCATCGGGCGGACCGACTTATCCTTATCGTCGTCGGCATAACCTACCCACGCCATTCTGTAGCTGCCCATTTCGACGACGGCACGGCAAACGTTCTCGAGAAGCTGTGTCTCGTCAGAAGCCCGGATTGCCGCAGATCTGCAAGCGTTTAACATTCTTAAAGCCCTGTTAGCCTTTGAGCTTGCAATTTCTGCCGAGCCGACTTCCAACACATTCGACGAAATCGTTCGAGTCAGGTAAATGGCGAGGGCCGCGGCGATCAGGACACCTATGATCCCGAGGATCAGGAATTCACGAATCCTCAACGCCGCGTCCTCTTCAGCACGACCGACTATTTCGCGCGTCTCGATTAATTCAGTCTCTTCAAGCTCCCCGGCCAACTCGCGTATCCTTGCATAATTCTCCATTTGAGTACCAAGGAACAACGCTTTTGCCTCGTCCAATTTTCCGTCGGCAAGGAGCTCCAGCTGGAGATTCTGTACCCTGTTGTATCTATCCCTTGCGGCGATCAGCACCCCTAGCCGCTCCGACTCGACCGGAAAATCACGGAACCTGAGGATGAGATTGTTGACCAGACTGTCCGCTTTCTTACGCCGACTTTCAAGCTGTGCCGCGAGCGTGTCCCAGCTCTCTTTCGGGCTCTCCAGAAGGAGCGCTACTGCGAGCCGTTGCGCATTAAGATTCGCCCTGTAATCCGGAAGATCGTACAGATTTCCGAAGTTGTACTCGAGAATTCTCCTCTGTGCCCGCTGGGATTCATCGAGAGCCAGATAGGCCGTTATCAAAATCACGAGCAGTACGAAGACCAGGGCGCCGAAGCCGATAAATATCCTGACCCTTATGCCCGATCCTGAACCAAGTCCCATTTGATCTCCTAACCTTTTTCGGTCCGTCTCCTCGGTTTGATGCGGTCCGTGATGTCGAGTGAGAGGACAAATATCCCTTCCGGGACAGGCGTGACCCTGAACTCATACCAGTTCGTAGTTCCGTCCTCGAAAGTATAGCTCGACTCAAAACGTTGTGGAACGCGCTCTTCCATGCAATGCTTATAATGTATGAAGACTTCGGACTTCTCGACGCCGGGGTACACCGATGTCATTCTCCGTCCGAGCAGGTTTTCTCTCTCCTGGTAACCATGACGGGCGGCCGTCTCGTTCACGTAGATGTATGTCCAGTCGAATCCTATCACCATGCATCCCTCCAGCATGCTGTCGAGAACGCTCTTGTACCGCTCGCGGGACTGGACAAGGTCCTCTTCGGTAACCTTACGGTCGGTTATGTCTTCGGCTATTCCCGCCATGGTAACGGTTCCTTCACCCGCCTCGACAAGCGCGACCCCTCGATCGTGAATCCACCTCAGTTTCCCGTCAGGCCTAACGATGCGGTACTCTACATTATAGGTCGACCCGGGTATGCGCTGTATCCAATTTGAAAACAGTTCAATTATGCGAGGCCTATCGTCAAGATGAATAGAGTCGATCCAAAGACGTGAATTCCTGTAAAGCTCCGAAACCGGTCTACCCCACACCTTCTCGAATGCAGGGTTCACAAAAAGTATCAACTCCGGCTGGGTCCTCATTATCCAGAATACTTCGTCGGCCAACTCCGCAAAATCCCTGAACATCTGCTCCAGATCACCGGTCCCGACCGCTTGACTTCCATCCTTTTCAGCACCGAAAATTTCTCCAAGCCGGTTTGAAACATCGGCGGTGATCTGCTCGAGCAGCGACGTGTCTGTATCCTCAAAAGCATTCAGATCACGGGAGTACAAATTCAACGTTCCGCAGGCATCCGTCCGGCCGCATCTGAACGGAAAAGCAGCGGAGGCGCGAATACCCGCCTTGCGGGCAGCGACATGCCAGGGTTCCGTACGCGTATCTGACAGGAAATCGTTGCATACGAACCGGCCGCCTTCCCGCAACGCCCTCCCTGTCGGACCTTGCCCCTTCTCACTACCGTCTGCCGTGACTCTGACAGAACCGAGGTATTCTTCGGCGGGTGCGCCTGCAAAAGCTGCTGGGACCACTATGTGCGTCTTCGGGTTCAGCCAACCGATCCATGACATCAGGTATCCTGCGTCGCTCACCATGATCTCACAGACTTTTCCGATTAATTCTTCCTTCGAATTTGTCGCGGACAGGATCTGCCTGACGTGGTCGAGTGCCGTATGGATCATTTCGAATCGGACTTTCGCTCGCACGTCCAATGAAGATTCTTCGTATCCTTGCGTCATATTTCCCTCCTTCTTCATGGGAAAAGGACAGAAATAATAGATAGCTGGCGGAGTCCAGATCTTGGCCGTCAACGGATGATTGTGGTTCTTCCCCACCGGGCGGCGGGGAAGAAAATGTCAGCAAAAAGAAGAATGTTCCTTCCAATCTGTAAGCAAGTAAATGAGATGAATCACTGGGTTCGACGTCTTCAACGTTAGTCGTTGAAAGCCGGATATTGGTAAGAGGTGCTGCCTTGTGAGGTTCTGACCTTTGGATCTTAGCCGGAAGTAATGACGGCCTATGCAGAAGAATTTATCTCCGGCATCGGGGAAAATCAAGATGCGCATCGATGCGGGTGTAGCCGTCCAGTTGCGGTCCCATCGACTCTGCATCATTCGTTAAAATGGGCGCCTGACAATTGCGCGAAACCGGCACGGGATAATATTACGGACGGGTCTCTATCCGGCACTTACCCGATGGAACTGGCGCCCTTTTCAGTGTCTCAAGTGTGCAAGGGAGGAGAGGGCGATGTTACTTCAACGATTCCCAGAATCTCTTAATAAGTTCTTCTATACCGTTTCCGGTAACCGCACTGACAAAGAGTACCTTCAGCTTTTTCGGAAAGGCAATTTTCCCGAGCGCTTTCAATGCATCATGGTCGACGAGATCGGTTTTCGTGAAGACGACGGTCTTTACTTTCGAGGGAAGATCCCTGCTGTGGAGCCGCATCTCTTCCATAAGTTTGGCGTAATCCCCTTTCGGGTCGGCCGATGTCGACTCGATGAGCACAGCTATCGCCTTCGTTCTCTCGATGTGTTTAAGGAAGGAGATCCCAAGGCCTTTTCCGCTGCTCGCACCTTCAATCAGTCCCGGCATGTCGGCAACGACAAACGACCTGTCGCGGAAGCTGGCAATCCCGAGAATAGGCGCAAGCGTAGTGAAAGGATAGTCTGCTATCTTCGGTTTGGCGGCCGAGATGACGGAAAGCATGGTAGATTTTCCCGCATTTGGAAATCCGACGAGACCGATATCTGCGAGAAGCTTCAGTTCGAGTTTAAGAGTTTTCTCCTCTCCGGTCTCACCCGGGTCCGCCCTTCTGGGAGCGCGGTCGGTGGGGGTTGCGAACTCCGCGTTGCCTCTTCCGCCCCTCCCGCCCCTGGCGATGACAAATTCCTGGCCGTCCTGGACCATATCGACTACCGTTTCTTCCGTTTCGGCATCCATCACGAGGGTGCCCGTTGGAAGCTTTATGATGAGGTCCTCGGCGCTTCTGCCGTACTTGTTAGAGCCCTGCCCATGCTGGCCGCGGTTCGCCTTGAACGAAGCTCTGTAGTGAAAATCGAGAAGCGTTGTAAGGCTCTTGTCAGCGACGAGGATTATGCTGCCTCCCCGGCCGCCGTTTCCTCCGTCAGGTCCGCCGCGCGGGATGAACTTTTCCCTTCTGAAACTGACGCAGCCGTTCCCGCCGTCGCCGGCCTTGACATGAATAACCGCCTCGTCTACAAAATGGGCCATCGGCTACGACTCGATCACGATTTCTTATCGAAGGATTGCGATCCGCGGAACTTCGCGCTTACCGCGTCAGTGAACGCAACCGCGTACTTGGAAAAAGGGTCGATGTCGTTGTCAATGAATGCTCCCTCGACAACCCTCGAAGCGTTGTGCCAGTCTGCACTCTCATCCAGCTTGTGGAGGCAAATCTGGTAAGCGGATCTGCTGCCCCGGAATATCTTCTTGATGATCTTGTCTTCCAGTTTCGCGGACATGTAGTTGCGCACGGAAGTGGAGGCGGTGTTTCGCTGGGGCTCCTGGCGGCGGGGTTGCTCCACACGCGGCGGCTGAGTCGGCCGGGTCAAGGGCTTAGCCTGCTCGGGCCGGGCAGGACCGCCTGGAGTTTCGTTAAGAACGACGTCCGGGATCTGCGGTGCCGGCGGTTCTTCGGGGTGAAGCGGGTGGGTCACCTTCTGTCGCTCGAAGCTCCTGAACTCTTTCGGCGGCTCTTCGGTCTTCGGAAGCACCGCAACGTTCTGGTCGACATCGCGTGACGCGGCTTCGAGAATCATAGCGAGTGTCATGACATCGACGGTGCGTATGCTCTTGACTTCCCTTGCGAATTCGACCCTGTCTACGATTTCGTTTGCCGACTTGTCCTTGAAGAAGAGAGCAGCCGCATCCGTCGGTACCCGATCCGTGTCGGACGAAAACCTGAACAAACCGAAAAGCGGTGCAGTTAGGCTGTTCAGCTTAGCCGGGAGCGTGCTTATCAGGTGTTCGTCGATCTTCGCATGTAGTTTCTTCCAGGTTTCTATATCGAGCGAAGTCTTGCCGTGATAATCGAGATACTCCATTATCCCTTTCGGATAATAGGCGTAGTAATGAAAGAACCTGGATGCTTTGCGGATGGAAACCGCATCTATGGAATTCTCGCCTTTGAACAGAAATTTCTCGAGAGTCCACTTCGGGCGAATCACATAATTGAAGAGGAACTTGGAAGCTTTGTCGGCGAGTTCCATGAACTCCTCGCGGGTGAATTCGTGAGAGCTCTTAAGGATATGTCTTACTTCCTTGAACAGCGCCTGGATCTCCGGCTTCGACAGGTCGAACTTCCCCGTCCTGCTCCTGTCGAACTCCTCCATGTCGATGATGTCGTCCACCTCGGCCTCGGCAAATTTCCTGAACGCTTCGGGGAGTTCCACGTCGGACATGAGACTGCTCAATTTCACGCGGTCGCCTGTATAGCGCTTCGTGACGTTGAACGCGTAGCTTGTGATTTCCTTCTCGAACATTATTTCAGCAACGCCTTTACTCTGTTTATTTCTCTTTCCGCACCGGCGATGAAAGTCGGGTCGGTGTTCGGTTTGTGAACGATCTTCTCGTACATGGCAATGGCCTCGTTCGGCTTGTTCAGCTTCTCATAGCACTTTCCTGCCATATAGTATGCCTGCGCGGCCCAGTCAACAACGGCATTCTGCCGTACCAGGTAGGGTACTTTAAGGAATTCCAGGATCGCATTAGCGTATTCGCCCTTGTCGTCGTATATCGCTCCGACATAATAGTGAAGTTCCGCCTGATAATCACGGTTCGCTTCCTTTATGAGACCTTTGAAAGTCAGGAGCGCTTGGTCGAAATACCTCAGTTCCTCGTAGAGAATTCCGACCTGGATCCTTTTGTCCATTATCGATTTGGCTTCGGGAAACATCTTTATGAACTTCCTGGTGATGTCCAGCGCGGCGTCGTACATGCCGACGGACTCGTAGGAGCTTATGAGCCGGCTCATCGCGTCACGCACCAGTGTCTGTTCGGCGAGCGAATCGAGATAGACGGCCCTGAAATTATCGGCAGCATCCTGGTACTTCTGCTTTGCATAATAGATATTGCCGAGTTCCAGATGGGCTTCCGGTGCGACATCGGCTTGCGGAAACTTTGCGATGAGCGACTTCAGCCTTTGTTCGGCTATGTCGAGTTCGCCGAGTGCAACCGAGATCTGCGCTTCGTCCAGGAGCGAGCGCGGATAGGCTGGGGTGCTCTTATAGTTACGTCCCACATCTGCCAGGAGACGTTCCGCTTCCGCATAATTCTTATTTTGAATGAAGTAATCCGCCTTGTCGACGAGGAAGCGCGCCCAATATTTCCCTCCGGGGTCCCGATAGGTTCTCCTGAACCTTGCCGCATCGAGATCTGCGGTCTTGAGATTGCCGCCGAGGTAATCGATATCGACGAGCCTGGCCGCGGAATATGCCCTGAGCGTGTCGGAATTGGCATCGGATACTACCTCACCATAAACCCTTGCTGCATCCGCGTAATCTTTCATTGCAAAATAGATATCAGCCGCCTTCACCAGGGCATCGGGTTTCGAACTGCCTGCGCGCTCATAGAAGGAGGCGCTCATCTTCCGGTCGCCGAGGGTAGCGTAAATATTCCCGAGCTGATAATATGAATCGAGCACGCGGGACGAGTCGCTGGAAGTAGTCGCGACTTTCTGGAACAGAGTCTTCGCTTCGTTAAGATCGCCTGAATTGAGTTTGCAGTACGCCATCTTGTAAAGAATCGACGGTGGGTTGCTGTACCAAAGCTCGTCCGTCCCGATACTCCTGTAGACGGTGTAAGCGGTGTCATAACGGCCTGTCGCGTATAGATAGTTTGCCAGTCGAGCGGCGACCTCGTCCTTATACCGTGATGGCTGCAGTTTTTGGAGTATCCGGGAGTAAGTCGGCATCGCGTCCTTGTTCATCTTCTCAAGGACGTGTGCATAGAGCATGTTCCCTTCCAGCCAATACTTCTTTGAAGGGTTCGAGCCGATGAAGACCTGCAGGGTCTGTTCTGCGTCCCGGAGGGAGTCGAGGGCAATCTCAGCCTTCGCTACGATCAGCTGCGCCTCAGGCAGGTTTCCCGCGAGGATGCCCTGCGCCATCGCCTCGTGATAGGCCCCGCCGCCGTAGAGTGACTCAGCAAGAATCAAATAGGCATGAGGAGCCTGCTGCGAAGCCGGGAATCGTTTCAGGAAACTCAGCGCCGAGCCTTCCGCCGCAAGAGAATCGCTGGACAGAGCCTGCATCTCCGCGAGCCTGAGGAGCGAGCGTTTGGCAACGCTGTCCGTCTGAAGTCCGGCCGAGAGTTGCTGATAGATAGGGTATGCTTGTGAAGACTCACCCCTTCCGTCTCCGGGAATTTTCTCCAGCGCCTCCGCGTACTTGAATTCCGCGACCCTCCCGGTATCTCCCGCCGAGATCGAGGCGAGTTGTTTATAAACTCTCGCAGCCTTGCTGTAATCTTTCAACTCATTTTCATAAAGGTTGCCCAGATGGAACAACGCGCTAATCCTGTCTGCCGATCCTTGCTCGAGGAGAATGTCTGCCATCGTAACCACGGCATCGCGGTAGTTGACGACCTTGTAATTCTTGTCGTATTTCGAGAGGCTGTCTGCGGCTCCGGCGTAATCCGATTCGGGATACTCTGCCGTCAGATCTTCAAAGTCGCGGATGGCCGCCTCATAATCGCCCACCTCTTCCTCGGATAGGGCCTTGTAATAATCATAAAGATCAGGGCGCTGCTTCAGGACATTCTCATAGCGGTAGAAGGTCTCTCTGATCTTCTCAGGATCGCCTATATATCTGTTTTCAATCTCGAGCAGTTTTGCAACGAGGCTGACGTCGACAGGTTTCGACTTAGCGACGGCTATCGTAAGCAGCGAGTCGGCGAGCCGCATCCGTCCTGCTCTGAAGGCGAGTTCAGAATAGAGTCTCAGGATAGACTCTGACGATTCGCTTTCCGCCATGTTGCCGAGGATCGATATGCCGGTACCGTACCTCCCCTTAGTATTGAGCAGCTGTGCGAGCCTCACCCTGTACTTCAACGGAAGGGAGAACAGGGCACTCGCCGGATAGGACGAACGATTGCCGAGGCCGATTTCCGAATAAGCTTTTTCGAAGAGAAGCCATTCTCTCTGCGGCTGAGACAATTTGGTTGAATCGATCATGGCGGCCTGGCGCGAGGCGAGTGTGTAGCTTCCCGCAGCGAGGTCGATTTCTATCGTCTCCAGCATCGCGTCGAAGCTCTGCGGTGCGATATTCAAGTCGGCAGCGTCCTGCAGAAAGGCTTCGGCCTGCTGCGGCATTCCCCTCAGCCGGTCGAGCTTGCCCAGTGCGAGCAGTCCCATGACGCGCACTGAATCATCGTCCGAAGTGAGGAGAGCTTTGTATTGGTCTTCGGCCCTGGAGAGGTCACCGGACGTGAAGTAGAGATTGCCGAGCCACAGCGTGGCATCGAAGTAGCTTGAGGTAGTGGTGTAGTTCTGCACGATTGCGACGAGCGACTCTTCTGCCCGGGCGGTGTCGCCGGCGAGCTCGAAATATTTCGCCGCCTTGAGAAGCGTGCCGGGGGCTTTTGCGTCGGTCGGGTAAAACACGCGGAATCTCTGGTAAGAGAGAGCGGCGTTCATGTAGTCTTTTACTTTCGCGTAGGATTCGCCGGCACTCAGCCATGCTTTCGGGGCGAGAGGATCGTTCGGGTACTGTACGGCGAAAGCCTGGAAGTTCGCCGCGGCGCTGCCGAACTTGTTTTCCTGGTACTGCGACATCGCAAGATAGTACCTGGCCTGTCCGGCTGACGGCGAGGCGGGATACTCCTGAAGAAATTTAGTGAATTGCTCCTCGGCAAGGTCATACATCTTGTTCTGGTAGAGCTCCATTCCGAATTTCATGTCGGAATCGGATTGATTCTCCTGGGCGTATGAAATGGAGACCAGCGCTATCGATAGCAACGTGATCGTTAATATTGTTCTCTTTAACATGCAATAATATAAATGGTTACGGAGGATTGCGAAAGGCTGAAAGTAGGGCTCAACTTAGAGCGGGAAATTTCTTCACACTTCATACGATGGTGTGTAGCAGTCTTAAAAAAAAGGCGGGCATAGAACCCGCCTTTCGATTCTCATAGATGAAGCCAGTGTTTACATTTCCCTTTCGGCGAGACGCTTCTTAAGCTTCGAAATGTGCCACGTGATGTTGATTTCCTTGGGACACGCTTCGACGCAATTGAAAATAGTATGGCACCGCCAGGCGCCGTCGGGAGTGTCGACGACGTCGAGTCTTTCGTCGGCGGCTTCGTCGCGCGTATCGAAGACGAACCTGTATGCCTTCAACAGCGCTGCCGGCCCGATGTAGTTCTCGTCAGACCACGACGACGGACACGATGTCGTGCAGCACCCGCAGAGTATGCACTTCGCGGACTCGAACAATTTTTCCGCGTCCTCGTTGCTCTGGTAGCGCTCGTGTTCCGGAGGCGGTGAATTGTTGATAAGGTAAGGCTTCACCGCTTCATACTTCTTGTAGAAGTCCGACATGTCGACGATGAGGTCCTTGACTATCGGAATAGACGGAAGAGGCTCGATGACGATCGGCTTCTTGTAGTTGACATCTCTCAGGAGAGTGGAACACGCCAGCCTGTTCTTCCCGTTGATCCTCATACCGTCTGAGCCGCACACGCCGTGTGCGCAGGACCGTCGGAAAGTAAGCGTGCCGTCGTATTTCCATTTGACCTGGAGAAGGAGATCGAGTATCCTCTCTTTTTCGTCTCCGGCCTCCACAATGAATTCCTGGTAATAGGGTTCGGAATCCCTCTCGGGATTATATCTTTGTATTCGTAGGGTTACTTTCATTATTCGGCCGTCCTTTCAGTACTTTCTTTCCTTTGGCTGGAAACGAGTGATGGAGACAGGCTTGAAGTCTATTTTGGGTTTCCCGTCGGTCTTGTAGATAAGAGTATGCTTGAGCCACTTCTTATCGTCCCTATTCGGGAAATCTTCGCGCGAATGGGCACCGCGCGATTCCTGTCTCACCAGCGCGCCATGTATGATAGGTTCGGCCGTCTCGATGAGGTTGCCGAGCTCCAGAGCTTCCATCAGATCGGTGTTGAAGACCTTTCCCTTGTCGTCTATGGAGACTTCTTTGTACCGCTCACGAAGGCTCTTTATTTCCGCAGTCATTTCGGTAAGGTCTTTCTCGTTCCTGAAGATCCCTACTTTCTCCATCATCTTTTCCTGAAGTTCCGTCCGAAGGGCACCGACCTTCTCTTTTCCCTTGGAATTCATGAGAGTATCGATCCGTGCAATCGTCCTTTCGGCGGCATCCTCAGGAAGCGGTGCGAATTCTGCATCCTTGATGAATTTTGCGATCGCCTTTCCTCCCCTTCGTCCGAAGACTATCAGGTCGAGAAGAGAATTCGTCCCGAGCCTGTTCGACCCGTGTACGGAGACACACGCAGCCTCGCCGGCGGCGTACAGGCCCGTGACCGTGGTCCGCTTCTTGTCGCGCGTGACCTCGGCGTCGACCGTTGTCGGGATACCGCCCATCGCGTAATGCGCCGTCGGTTGGATGGGTATCGGTTCTTTGGTAGGCTCCACGCCGAGATAGGTCCGTGCGAAGCCAGTTATTTCGGGAAGCTTGTCGTTAAGGACTTCCTTTGGGAGATGCGAGACGTCCAGTTGGACGTAACTTGTACCGTCGCTTCCCTTGAAGCCTCTTCCCTCGCGAATCTCGGTTATGATAGCGCGTGAGACCATATCCCTCGGGGCAAGGTCCTTCACGGTCGGCGCATAACGTTCCATGAAACGCTCTCCCTTGTTGTTGAGGAGTATACCTCCTTCGCCGCGGGCCGCTTCGGAAATAAGGATTCCGAGCTTCCAGAGACCTGTCGGGTGGAATTGTACGAACTCCATATCCTGAAGAGGCAGGCCGTTATTGTAGACGAAAGAAAACCCGTCTCCAGTGCCGACGTGGGCGTTGGAAGTGATCCTGAAGACCCTTCCGTAACCGCCGGTGGCAAGCATGACGGCCTTGGCATGGAACACATGGATCTCGCTCGTCGCGATATCCATAGCGACGACGCCCGCGCAGGATTTCCCGGACATCACGAGGTCTGTGACGAAATACTCCGAGAAGAAATGGACTTTCTGCTTGATGCAGTTCTCATAAAGCGTATGAAGCATTATGTGCCCGGTCCTGTCGGCGGAATAGCACGACCGCTTCACGGCAACTCTCTTGGAATCGGGATCATCAGGGTTCTCGGGCCTTGTATGCCCGCCGAATCTCCGCTGTGCTATTTTTCCTTCGGGGGTTCTGGAAAAAGGCATGCCCATATGTTCGAGTTCGATGATTGCCCTGACGGCATCCTTGGCCATTATTTCGATGGCATCCTGGTCACCAAGGTAATCGCTCCCCTTCACGGTATCGAACATGTGCCATTCCCAACTGTCTTCTTCCTCGTTACCGAGCGAGGCGCCGATCCCCCCCTGCGCCGCCCCGGTATGCGAACGGGTCGGGAATACTTTAGAAAGGACGGCGCAGCTGAATCCTTCCGGAATCTCCAGCGCTGCGCGGAGTCCCGCCCCGCCCGCTCCGACTATAACCACATCATACTGATGCTTGATCATCATGAATTCCTTTTCGATTTAGAAAGAAAGAATTGTATTGACTCCGAGGACCCAGAAAGCGATCCCAGACAAAATGATAACGCCGTATATAGTAAGGCTGACGGCAGGTTTCATCTTGTAATCGCGGAATACTCCCCACGTCCCGTTGAGACCGTGCCACAGTCCGACGGTTATGAAAGTTAGATCGAACATTTTCCAGAACGGATCGTGCATTCTTGCGAGGACCGCGGCATATGTGTGGCCGCTAGCAGGGTTGGCGTGCATTACGAAGAAATGTGTCAGTACCACAACGAACAACAAAACCCCCGTGATTCGCTGAAGTATCCATCCGGGAGCGCCGCTCCCTCTCGAACCAGTGTGATTATACATTTTTCACCTCACCTTAACGATGCAAACATGTTAGCAATAGGTTCCCTGAACATAAGGATTCCCATCCCTATGAAGAGAACGACTCCGAGTCCGTAGACTACCGCGAGCAATTTCTTGTGATACCTTGCCCCATTTGCCCAGTCGACAATTACTATCCTCATGCCGTTGAGCGCGTGATACACGACCAGAGAGAATAGGAGCCATTCGAGGACATGAAATACCGGGGTCTGAAACAATTTCATCTCGTCGTCAAATGCTTTAGGCCCCTGAGTGAGAGAGGTGAGCGCATAAATGTGAACATAGATATAGGCAGTAAGACCGAGTCCGGTGATCCTGTGAAGAATCCACGCCACACTTCCACGTTCCTTCGTGTACTTTAAATTAGTTTTAACCCATCCTTCGGGCGGTTTTGGTTGGTATGCCATCGTTATCTCCTTGAAAATTTTAGCTGGCAAAAGTTAACGAACACCCCCTTTTTATGCAACGATTCCACCTTTTTTTGAATAAATAAACGCTTTTGACTTTATTCCGCGAACCTACCGCACAAATTGACAACACCTATGACAATAAGTGCCCGACTGGAGGCTTGTCAAATCAGATGAAAAAGAGGAATCTTTTTATTATACTAGACCCGGACGAAAGCGAAAGATAGTTCTGTGTGACGGGATACGAACGGCCTCCTTGGCCCTTATTGCATCATCTTTCGTGCAAATAAGCAGATACCGAGATTCGCACCGTCTTACGGAAAAAATAAAAAATTGACGAACCAAAATGGATACACTACGAGAGTTCTACGGACCAAATGCCGGTTATGTCCTGGAACTTTATGACAGATTTCTCAACGACCCATCTTCAGTAGATCCGGAGACAAAGAAGTTTTTCCAGAATTGGAGACCCACCCGGGACGAGACAACCGCGCGACAAGCACCTTCCGATCATTCAGTGGGGGAAAATTGGCAGACCATCTTGTCTGTAGCGAGACTGGCGCAGGATATCAGACAGTTCGGCCATCTTGCGGCAAAGATCGATCCTTTAGGTCTGTTACCGCTCGGAAGCCCGATCCTCGGAAAGGACTCGCACGGTCTGACAGACCGCGAACTGCGCGCCCTTCCCGCGGATCTTGTCGGCGGGCCGATTGCCGCCCGGACGCAAAACGCGCTCGAAGCTATCGAGGCACTCACGGGGATTTACACATCGACCATCGGGTTCGATTTCGAACATGTGAACGTCGCCGCCGAGCGGCGCTGGCTCCGGGACGTGATAGAGGGGAAACAATTCGCACCACCAAACCTTCACATAGATGAGAAGGCCCTTTTGCGGAGCCTGACTGAAGCCGAAGTGTTCGAGCAGTTCCTGCAGAGGTCTTTCCCCGGGAAGTTCAGATTTTCCGGAGAAGGCGTCGACATGCTCGTGCCGATGCTCGGCGAAGTCGTCCAGCTCGCCTCACAATCCGGGATAAGCGCAATCGTGATCGGGATGGCGCATCGCGGGAGACTCAATGTGCTCGCTCATTTACTTCAGCTTCCGTACGCCGCCATACTCGCGGAGTTCAAGGATCCGACCCCGCAGAAGCACTCAAGGGCGGATCTTGACTGGACCGGCGATGTGAAGTATCACCGCGGGGCAATCAAGGTGCAGAAGAACGGCACCGAACAAGGCCTATCGATATTCCTCGCGCCCAATCCGAGTCACCTCGAAGCGGTGGATCCGGTCATCGAAGGAATGGCAAGAGCCGCCGGAACGAACGCGCACAAACCGGGCACGCCGTTGTTCGACCCCGGGATCACGCTTCCGATTCTCATCCACGGCGACGCATCGTTCCCCGGCCAGGGAATCGTGGCAGAGACGCTCAATCTGTCGATGCTGCAGGGATATTCGGCGGGCGGGACGATTCATGTAATTACGAACAACCAGCTCGGCTATACGGCTTCGCCGGATGAGACGAGAAGCACGAAATACGCGAGCGACCTTGCAAAAGGTTTCGAGATCCCGATAATCCATGTAAATGCCGACGACCCGATCGCATGCATCGAATCTATCAGGATCGCCTCGGCTTACAGGGAAAGATTCCACAGAGATTTTCTGATCGACCTCGTAGGTTACCGGCGTCACGGGCACAACGAGAGCGACGAGCCTACATTCACGCAGCCGCTCATGTACGAGACGATCAAGAACATGCCGACGGTTCGCCAGAAGTGGGCTACCGTGCTCGGGGAGCGCGGAATAGTCACCGGGCCGGAGGCATCAGACATGGTGAAGGAACAGTTCGACAAGCTGCAGAACGCTTTATCTTCTCTCGATGCCGACAAGGCGCGCATCGAATCACGACCTACTCCGCCCCCTACGGGCGCTGCGAAAAGGATCAAGACACAGGTAGACATCAAGCGGCTTCAGTCGATAAACGACAAGCTGCTGAGACTCCCGGAAGGTTTCTCGATCCATCCGAAGCTCGAGCGCCTTGTCGAAAAGCGCAAACATATATTCGAGGACAAGGCGCGCATCGAATCAC
>JAJZNW010000097.1 GCA_021811615.1 Bacteroidota bacterium | reverse complement strand
GTAAAGCCGTTTCCAGCCATACACCGACTCCTCACTACACAGCTGCAGAGTCTTACTGTGTTCGGAACTTTTCATCCGAATAGAAACAAGACAGTTTACCTTGGCACTCATTTCATGAGGAGCATCTTCTTCGTGACCGAATAGCTTCCCGCTTGAAGTCTGTAGAAGTAGACACCGCTCGCGTATCGGGTCCCATTAAACTCGATAAGGTAATTCCCCATTCTCTGATCTTCATTCACCAGGGTATTCACTAGTCTCCCAAGTACATCGTAGACCTGAAGAGTCACGTGGGAATCCGACGCAAGCTTATACATTATTATTGTCGAAGGGTTGAACGGATTGGGAAAATTCTGTTGCAGGGAGAATGATTTCACTCCGGAATTGGGACCGGTTTCATAAGCATCGGATGAAAAGATGCCTGATCCCGTTGCGGCATAGAGCCTTCCAATGTTGTTGAACACGATATCCGTTACGCTCGTATTCGTCAGACCGTCGCTAAATTGAGTCCAGGTACTGCCGTTGTTTGTACTCATATAGAGCCCATTTCCCGGGACCGTCGCCAGAAGATCTCCGTTGGGTGCAACCGACACCGTTTGAGCACCTCCATAAGGTCCGCCTGCCTGTATCCAATCAATGCCGTTATCGGTGCTGTAGACAACACCTCCGGTAGTCGCTGCAAAGACCGTATCCTCTTTGTAAGCGAAGCCGGAAGCCTTCTCGTACTGAAGCGGGCCACCATTGACGGCGGTCCATGATTGCCCGTGATTGTCGGTGTAATAGACACCTGAAGGCGAGGCAGCAGTGAACACTCTGCCTGTAGGGCTCTCACCAAAAGCAATAAATGTAGACTTCGGCAACCCGCTATCCGATTCCGTCCAGGTCGCGCCGTTGTCTGTTGAGACATAAATACCATTATTGCCGTCCCCGACGTATACGACGCCGCTCCGGCTGACATATTGAGAAGAGGCCGATGTTATATCGATCGATTGGGTCCAGTAACTTTTCTGTGGGTCATAAACAAATACGCCGCCGGATCCGGCCGCAATCAAATTACCATCGCTGAGAGGAGTGACGCTAAGGAAAGAAGTCATGTAACCGTACGGGCTGATGTCAAGCCAGGTCATGCCGCCGTCGGTTGACTTGTATAGCCTGCCCGAGTATGCCGAAGTGTACGTCCCCGCGTAGATGTCTCCCTGTCCGCTGATGTACACCGAACGACAGTCGTTATAGTTCGAGCTGATCTCGCCCCACGATTTGCCCCCATCGAACGATTCGAAGGCCCCAAGAGATCCATAGCTGATCGCAAGGACATCGTCATATGCAACCACTTTTCTTGCAAGCTGCATTTGCCAACTATTAAAATGTGTGAGATTTGCAGATCTTTCACTGGAGTACGAATATTCCTGGAGGTATTGGTTCGAATCGTAAAACAAATCTCCATTGTCCGTTACACCAAGCAGTGGGAAATCCCACCCCCATGGAGACTCCGATGCCACGAAGTAAAGGGAGTTCCTCTCGTTCGGACGATAGTCGAAAATACCATCGCCCCATATCGAAGGATCGTGAACCGCGAAATAAAAGCTGCCGTGACGGTCGGGGAGCATACTGAATGCTATCGCCTTCGATGAATCATATCCGGTTCCATACCAGGCACCGACACCCAGCGAGATCGGATGAAAGGATTTCCCGTTGTCTTTGCTGAGAAGGAATTCGAGCTTAAGAGTGCTCACATAAATCCATCCGGAATCGGTTACAACAAGACTGCCGGTGCTATCTCCGGTCCATACGCGGCTCCAATTAGTCCCTCCATCTGAGCTTCTGAAAATGCTTTTCCCATTCACATAGTACAGTGCTGAATCGATTGGCGATTCACAGATCTTGCAGCCGAAAGGAAGCGGAGAGCCCTTGACACTCCAGTTTTCTCCTCCGTCAGTGCTCTCAATCAGCCCTCCCGGGCATGTAGCGAGAAGTTCACCGTCCATCCTTTGCATGAAGGAGGTGACGCTATCTCCCGAAACCCCTGACGCGTCATGCCACAATGAGCCGTCGTTGTCAGAGTATGAAATCCCCTTTGAGGTTGAGACGATCAGCCTTCCCGATTTTGTAAAGAAGATGTCGTGCGCATTCATCGTTCCAGCCGGTCCACCGAGAAACTGCCAGTTCTGCCCGAAAACCGAAGTACTTGAACAAGCCAGGCAGGACAGGAAGACAACAATGCCTTTCATCATCGTATGGCACCCTTCACGCTAAACTCCGCAGTAGTCGGACCCGGGTATTGCCGGCATAGCTTCCGACGCCTTTCGGGTCAACTGTTGTGCTCTCTGCCTCAAGCCCGCACTTCCGAGACATATCCTGTTCCTTGATTACACGATGTTAGGCGATTCGTGCCGAAGTTGCAATCCACCGGGCATAGCCGGAACTCTGACCGGGAGAGAGCATGCGACGGCCGAAAGCAAACGCACTATAACATCAGGCTTCGTTCTTTTTAATCACAGCATACCCGCCTTCCGTTGCCGCCCCGGCCGGGCGTGCAGCCAGGCAACAAAAAGCAGCTGTCGCCCTTCGACTCGTCACGCATAACGCGTAACTCGCTCAGCATGACGCCTCGGGGGGGTGCGCAGCCAGGAAGAAAAGAGCAGCGCAGTGTTATATTAACAACGAGAGTAGACTCACACTTCAACAACCTGAGAAAGAGACTTTCGACATCATGAAGAAACTCTTAATCCCTTTGCTTATCGGCTTCTTCGCAACGGCCGCATTTTGTCAGACTCCTCCTTATAAGAACCCCAAGCTTCCGATAAGTGAAAGAGTGAACGACTTACTCTCGCGTATGACTCTGAAGGAAAAGTTCTGGCAGCTCTTCATGATCCCGGCCGATCTAAAGGGAGGGCTGAAGAAATACAAGGACGGAGTGTTCGGCTTGCAGTTTGGTACGGAAGCAATGACAGACAATGCTGCCGGACAAATGTTCAACTACAGCGGTTCCGGAACTGCGGAATCGGAAGCGAAGGAAATAAACGCCGTTCAGAAATACTTCATTAATAATACGCGGCTCGGCATTCCCATCATTCCATTCGACGAAGCGCTTCATGGATTGATAAGACCCGGTGCGACTGCCTTCCCCGAAGCCATCGGTCTGGCCGCGACATTCGACGTACCTCTTATGAGACAGGTCGCCCACGCGATCGCTTCAGAGACAAGGTCGAGAGGAATCAGGCAGGTCTTCTCTCCAGTGATCAACATAGCGCGTGACGTAAGATGGGGCAGAACTGAAGAGACATACGGGGAAGATCCGTTCCTTACATCCCGGATGGCAGTTGCGTTCGTATCACAGTTTCAAAAGCTTGGCGTCGTCGCCACTCCGAAACACTTCGTCGCAAATTTCGGGGCCGGAGGGAGAGACAGTTATCCGATAAACTACAGCAAGCGACTCATGGATGAAATCTACTTCCCCGCATTCAAGGCCGCGATTCAAAAAGGACACGCGATGTCTATAATGGCGTCCTATAATTCCTTCGACGGAACTCCCTGTTCAGCGAACAGCTGGCTGCTGACAACGGTATTAAGAAGAGACTGGGGATTCAAAGGCTTCGTCGTATCAGATGCGGGAGCGGTCCCTGGGGCTACCGATTTACATTTCACTGCACCCAATTATGCCGTAGCTGCCCAGAAGGCATTCGACGCCGGACTGGACGTCATGCTTCAAACTTCATATTCTCAGTTTCCATTGTTCTATAGGGCTGTCAAAGAAGGATTGATCAAAGAATCCGTCATAAACAATGCCGTCAGAAGAGTGCTGACTGCGAAATTCGAGCTCGGACTGTTCGATCATCCCTATGTGAATCCTGAAGAGGCAAAGGAGTTGAACGACAGTCCCGCGCACAGGCAATTAGCGGAGAAGGCCGCCGAAGAATCGATAGTCCTCCTGAAAAATGAGAACCACATTCTTCCGTTAAGCAGGGATCTCAAGAAGATCGCGGTCATCGGAACGGATGCCGTCGAAGGAAGGCTCGGCGGTTACAGCCGTCCGCCGGGGAATGTGGTCAATATACTCCAGGGAATAAAAGAAAAACTAAACGGAGATGTGGAATACGCTCCGGGTTGCGGAAGACACAGTATTTCATTTGTTCCCGTACCAAGCGAGAACCTGACGTGCGTTTATGACGGGAAGACCGAGAGCGGTCTGATCGGGAAATATTTCAGCAATCCGAGATTCCAGGGAGAGCCGGCATTCACGAGAGTAGACAGGAGGGTCGATTTCAGGTGGTCGCTGTTTTCACCGGACCCGAAGAAGCTGGACCGCGATTGGTATTCAGTCGAATGGGACGGAAAGATCATCGGACCGGTGAACGGGAAAGTCGATGTCGGGATTGAAGGCAACGACGGTTACAGATTGTTCATAAACGACAGCCTGGTCATCGACGACTGGATCCAGAAATCATTCGACAGGTCGACGGTCGCTTACGATTTCCAAAAAGGAAAAGAGTATAACATCAAGGTCCAGTTCTATACGACCGACGGAGACGTAAGGTGCGCGCTGATCTGGAATGCGGGTGTGAAGGATGACTGGCGCGAGAAGATCGAACAGGCAATTGCACTTGCAAGAAAGAGCGATGTCGCGATCGTGACGGTCGGGATCGAGGAAGGTGAATTCCGGGACCGGGCCAAACTGAGTCTGCCGGGACACCAGGGAGAGATGATAAGGGAAGTCGCGGCGACGGGCGTTCCTACCGTAGTCATCCTGGTCGGCGGCAGTGCGATAACCATGGAGAATTGGATCGACAAGGTTCCGGGTATATTAGACGTTTGGTATCCGGGCGAACTCGGAGGAAAGGCGGTTGCCAACGTGTTGTTCGGCGACTACGATCCGGCAGGCAGGCTGCCGATTACATTTCCAATATTCGAGGGCCAGCTGCCGCTGTACTACAACCATTTGCCGACCGGGAGAGGAAACAGTTACGTGAACCTCACGGGCGAGCCATTGTTCCCGTTCGGGTACGGGCTGAGCTACACGAAATTCGATTACAGCGGCCTGACTTTCAGCAGGAAGGTGATCATGCCTGACGACACCGTCATTGCCCGTTTCAAGATAAGGAATGCGGGCAAGTTCGGCGGCGATGAAGTACCTCAGTTATATATAAGGGAATTGTACTCGTCGGTAGCCAGGCCTGTCATAGAGCTGAAAGGATTCAAGAGGATTCATCTGAATGCCGGTGAGACGAAAGAGGTCGAGTTCAGGATCACGCCCGATCTGTTGTCGATGATCGACGGACATTTGAAAAGAGTGGTAGAGCCCGGCGATTTTCGAATTATGATAGGCGCCTCGTCGAAGGACATCAGATTGAAGGGAACAATAACGGTCAGGTGATTAAGGAAGGCCAGTGTCACACTAAGGCGATCCCGATTCGAAGAGTTTCGAATCGGGAGAGTCGAAGTGCGACAGCGGTCTATCTTTCGTCCGGCGATGACGGGTACAATGGCGGGCGATGGCCTCAGGCAACAACATTGTGAAAATGGCGTCAGGAAACTTCGAGCGGCGCGTCTAGAAACAAATATCGGAGTATCCCCTTTTCACCTCTTCATCCCTTAGCCTCTTCCAGATTCGATTCGGCTGTGCAGCGCACCGCCTCGCGCCGGCCCGGCTCGAAAGAGAACCGTATGGCACCCTTCGCACAGCGGTCGACACACTCCCCGCACAGGATACATTCCGGATCGTCCGTCAAGCCCGCGGCCGCCATCTTTTGCACATCGAGCCCCATGGGACAAACACGGCTGCAAAGTCCGCAGCCGGTACACGACTCCGGTACGGCCCGGAGCTTCAATGCGCGCCAGCCGAAATACTCCCTCACCCTTGACCCTATTATCATGAAGGGAGACATCCAGCAAACGAAGTGACAGAACCCGCGACGTCCTGCGGCGACTGCCAGCCCCGCTATCAATGCCATTGTGATGTAATAAACGACAAAAGATTTCCCTTCCAGCACGAAGAGCCCCTGCGGGATCCCGTGAAGCATGTCGACACTCCTCAGCCCGCCCCCGGTAATCGCGAAAAAGACCACGGCAACAATCCACGGCGTCCAGATGACGAACTTCACCGTGTCGCTCCTTTTCCACTTTACCCTGCGGTTGTTTATCCCACCGCACGCCTCCTGCAGCCCGCCACCCGGGCACAGCCATCCGCACCATGCCCGGCCGAGGATGAGTGACGACACGAACATCGACAGGAAAACCAGGAGACTTCCCGCCGCCACTCCCTTCATCGCCCCCTCGAGCGCCGTCATCGGCGAGAAGAAATATAGTGTCACCGGAAACAGCAGCATCGACACCGTCAATGACAGTCTCCTTACATTCTGCCTTTTCATCTTTCCACACCGCCTTTCACTTCATTATCGGTTCAAGAGTATCATCCGCCCGCCGCAGCAATGCAGCGACTCGCATCCATGCTGAGACAAAAAGAGCGCGTTAGTCGCCTACGCTCCTCTTTCCTGTTTGTCAAGTTTAAACCTCATCGTCGTTGCTCCGATGCAAGCATTTGCGGCAAAGGCGAATGTGAATCATTTTGTTACAACAGACTCCTTCAATAGGGCATCGCGGGCGACATCGGACACTAAGCGCATCAGCAGGAACGCCGCGCAGAGTATTAATATGATGTCGACAGAAGCGCCCAGCCTGAATAGGCCGAAGAAGCCGAAATAAAGTGTTATCAAACCAACTGCAGCTTCCAGGTGTGCCGATCTCGGCCGCTCGCCGAGGATGAGGAATCCGCAGGTAGTTATCATTGTAGGGCAATTGACCACGCCCAGGGGCGAATATAAAATCGCATTGACCCAGATCGGGGCTTCGACCCAATGCAAGTACCAGTAACCGAACACGAGCGCGAGAGATCCGAGAATGACTTCAACGGAACTGGATTTCTCGAAAGAGAAATTGAGCTGCTTCGCTCTGTATGCCCGTATTATCAGGACAAAAAACATCATGAAGACAATCATGTTCGGAATGATCACATAGATGATCGAGACGATTGCGGCCGAAAGGGAGAGAAAAGCGATCCATAATGAGAACAGTATACTTCTGATCCCGCGGAACAGCAGACCGGTTGCAAGGACAAGAGTGAACAGGACGTGTGTGAAAACCGAGTAGCCGCTCAGGTCCCTTGATACTGTCGTCAGAAGAGCGGCAATGGCGTCAGGGGATTTCATGAAAGTGAGGACAAAAACGATCAGAAGCAGTAGTCCAAGTACGAACCACGCGAATCTGGTTTTCATAGTATTTCCTCCGATGATTTAAAAAGAGTGAAGCTAAAGTGAACCGATGCACGCGTTATTGTGTGCCGGCCCATGTACTGATACTCGACGAGCCGGCATACGCCGTTGAATCCGGTTGCCATGGAGATATTCATATGTCTTTCAGAACGTCGGCCCGGGCATCCTCACGACGCCCGACTGCCCGGCGAGCGACGCGACCCGCATGACATCCCGCGTCCGCAGGTCCACCCATGCTTCGAGGACAGGGACCCGCCTGGTCGCCGTGAGGAGTATGCCCTTCCCCGTCGAGCCCGAGCCAGCATCGGCCGCTTCGGTTATGATTACCCTGCAGCTGCTGCGGTCGTAGCTTATCTTCATGAAGTGGAACCGCTCCACGCTGTCTTCTCGAATCATCGGGATCTCCATTGCATAGTAACCGGGCGGGAGAACATAGCCGATGTACTTCGCCGGATTGCCGCCGGAGCGGGGCTGCATCAGCCGTTTCACTTCTTCGTTCCCGAGAACGCTCGCGACGACTCCGTTTAGCGAGTCGCGCGTTACCCTCGTCATCGAGACGAACGCCGCGTTCTCATCGTAGAGCGCGTACACCTGTCCAAGCGACCATGTCTTGAGCAGGTACGCAGAGCCCACTGCTCCCGTCAAAACCGCGAAATACATCCCGGCGATCGCGGCGATCCTCCAGGCTCCGCGCGCGGGAACGAGTCGGGCCTTCCTGAACTCCGGGAAAGGGAGCGGGATGAACATTCCTGTCCGCCCTTTGTATTCGAGGTATGAGTCTCCGAATTCCTTCTCGCATTCCTTCTCCTCCCGCCTGGCGAGGAAATAATAGGCAAACAGCATCGTGACGAAAGAGATGAGAACAAGGTACCTCGGCCAGAGTATTAGAAAGCCGAAGCTGCTCAGCATAAGGGAGGCGTATTGCGGGTGACGTATCAACGTGTAAATGCCGCCCGTGACCGCCCCTTTCCGTGTAAGCTTGTGGTAATAAACCTGTGAAGCTCCGGCCGCGAACAGCAGAAGGCCGAGTACGGCAAACACAATCCCGATTGCGTTCCGCGCGTTGAGGAGATCCGAAGTTGTATCGATGACGAAATGCGGCAGGAAAAAGCCAGACAGCCATGCCAGCGCCGGGTAGTCCCCGACGATGCTTAGTGCCGGACGATACACTGAATAGAAGTACATCGCGAAAGGAGTTGCCATGTAGATGAATTCCATTCCGATAAAGAGATAAAAAGTCGCGGCGGCCCAGAATGTCGGCCTCACCGCCCTGTTTTGCTCTTGTGACATTTTCAGTCCCTTTCTCATTCTTAAACTTTACCGATCAGAATTGCCGGCGTGCGAATGTCGGGGATTTGACAGGAAGCCCGTACCGCCGGATCGCACTACAATTAACGGTAATGCGGGACCGCAGACTCACGAGCCGATAGGCGTGGATGCCGAGCTTATAAGTTTGGGATAGTTGCCGGACCGGGCGGAGAGGTTAATACGCCGGTTTTGGAGAGACCGCCGCTTCTGCGGAGGCGCGGTAGCGGGAGGGGGTGGTCGATGTAACCTTCTTGAATATGGAATTGAAGGACGAAACGGAATTGAAACCCGCCTCGAATCCGATTGCGGCAAGCGTCAGGTTCCGCATTTTGGGATCGACGAGCAGGCGCTTCGCTTCGTCCACACGGTAACCGTTTATGAATTCGAAGAAATTCTTTCCGAGATGCTGGTTGATGACCTGTGACAGGTGATGGACGGGAATCGACAGCTGCTTCGAAAGGAGCGGGAGTGTCAGGCCGGCATTGACGTAAGGTTTCTCCGACTTCATCATCTTTTCGAGCCGTTTCAGGATCAGTTCTGCCTCCGCGGCGGATAGCGCCGACTTGCCGTATTTTTCCCCGGTCCCGGTACTCTCTCCACTCTCGATCCGCGCGGTGAAGATCTCGGGCTGACTGATCCCGAAATACCCGACCATATACATGAAAGCCGAGACGAGGAGCCAGACGACATTTATCCTGCGCGGATCGCTCTTGAACATCTCGACCACGAACGCAACCGACCAGATTACGATCTGCCCCATCGTGACCAGCCTGAGCCAGCGCAGGTTTATGTGCTCCAGCGAAGAAAAGCTTTCCCTTATTCGTGCGCCATGATTATTCAATATCTCCAGCACCGCAAGCAGGTACGACAGCATCTGCGCGACCATAAACAGGAACAACCCGGCGCCGACTGGCCCCGAGAAGGCGGAAGGGAGGGAGAGTTTTCTAACGAGCTGATAGAGTAGGCAAAAAGCCAGGAACGGTATCAAGTGGATCGAGTCCCCGATTTGAAGCCTGAATCCCTTCGTTGTAAGCGCCTTGGCATAAAGGAACATCAGCGGGCCGAAGAGAAGGAAGACGCTGTGTCCGGCCCAGGCATCGGGCGGTTCGCCGGGCAGGCGCGGTCGGAACTGGGCGAGCGTGTGGAAGAAGATGGTAATCGAGAAAATGAGGAGGAGCGAGGCGAGAATCCTGTTGGCCGTCGCATTTCCGCGTCGGAGTGAGAATAGCGCACCCGCGAGGAGGAATCCCTGTGCCGCGCCGACAAACAGCAGTACGGGGATAACGAGCCTGAGACTTGATTCGCTGTTAATCATTAATCAACCCAAACCTGACCCGTCAATATAGGAATAAACCGCTGCGGGAAAAAACATTTATCCCCGGCCGCAGCTAGCGAACAAGAAAGACCAGCCGTCAGGGTGAGCGATTCCGATTCGAAGAGTTTCGAATCCGGAGAGGCGAAGTGCGACGGCTATCCACAGCCCCTTGAACGTGCCAGCTCATGGAGCATCTGAAAATCACCGCGTATCAGTGCTTCCTTCTTTTTCCGTGTCCACCCTTTGATTTGCCGCTCAAGCACTATCGCGTCGCGTACGTCGGAGAACTCCTGCGACCATACCAGTTGTACCGGCAAGCGCCTGGATGTGTACCCCCTGTACCGTCCGCTGTTGTGGTCCACGATACGCTGGCCGAGATTGGTTGTCGAACCGGTGTAGTAGCTCCTGTCCGAACATTGCACTATGTAAGTCCATGCCCTGATGCTGAACAATAAGCCCCGGGTTGGTATTGAGCAAGCAGCCATGAGAGAAAAGCCCCCGTCACACTGAGCGAGGAATCCCGCGCGAGCGGGATGACGAGTCAAAGTACGACGGCCACTCCCCGCGTACAGCCTGGACTTAGCTCATCCTTCGACTCACTCGCAAAGCTCGTTCGCTCAGGATGACGATGGGAGGTGTAGGAGCCAAGGATAAGAAAGCATCCGTCACACTGAGCAAGGCCCGCCTTTGGCGGGCCGCGTCGAAGTGCGACGGCCTTCCCTGTGCAGTGCCTGGTCTCAGCTCATCCTTCGACTCACTCGCAAAGCTCGTTCGCTCAGGATGACGATGGGAGGTGTAGGAGCCAAGGATAAGAAAGCATCCGTCACACTGAGCAAGGCCCGCCTTTGGCGGGCCGCGTCGAAGTGCGACGGCCTTCCCTGTGCAGTGCCTGGTCTCAGCTCATCCTTCGACTCACTCGCAAAGCTCGTTCGCTCAGGATGACGATGGGAGGTGTAGGAGCCAAGGATAAGAAAGCATCCGTCACACTGAGCAAGGCCCGCCTTTGGCGGGCCACGTCGAAGTGCGACGGCCTTCCCTGTGCAGTGCCTGGACCAAGCTCATCCTTCGACTCCGCTAGGATGACGTGCTGGGGGTGTGCTAGCCAATGTAAAACATTATCCGTCACCCTGAGCGAATCCGTCACTTCGTCCAGAAGGGACGGATGAGTCGAAGGGCGACGACCATCCCCTCGGCCCAACAGGCCCTGCGCTCATCCTTCGACTCCGGCGCCAAGGGCGCCTGCGCTCAGGATGACTCCCGGTTTGGGTTGGGCGGGGCGAGAATAGCAAAGTGAGCTATCGTCACCCTGAGCGAAGTCCCGATCTTATCGGGACGAAGTCGAAGGGCGACAGCCACTCCTCCGGCAACAAAAGCCTCCGTCACCCTGAGCGATCCGCCGCAGGCGGAGAGTCGAAGGGCGACGGCAATTCCTCCGGCAACAAAAGCATCCGTCACCCTGAGTGCGAAGGGACGCGTAAGCGTGCCGACAGACCTGCCTGCCAGCAGGCAGGCGGGATGCAGGTTGAAGGGTGACATGTTGGGGTATTCTCACGCGGGAGCTTCACCTCCCCGTAATTGTGGTGGAGATATCCGACCGGTCCTTGGACTCCACGACCATGTCGAGGGGCCCTACATGTGCCACCATTGTCATCGAGGATCGGGTATCCATCAGCGTTA
>JAJZNW010000066.1 GCA_021811615.1 Bacteroidota bacterium | reverse complement strand
GAGACCCACGGCTTTTGCAGACAGACCCGCACGTACCAAAGCGGGTAGATGGCGAAATTGGCAGACGCGCTAGCCTTAGGAGCTAGTGGGGAAACCCGTGGGGGTTCGAGTCCCCCTCTACCCACATATGTCGGGGTGCGATGCGGCTGATGCATCTTACAAGCGGAATGCGACCCGACTTCCGCTGGTGTGAAAATGCACCGGCAGAATGTGGACTTGGCGTAACGAATGCTATGCGCCGGTTGTATTTCAGTCGCGCGGCGCACTGAGTCCCTCAGGCACGAATATATGTTAACCGAAGAACCCATTCGGGAAAGGAAAGAAAGTGGATTACAAGATAACTGACCTCGGTGGACTGAAAAAACAGCTCGAGGTTACTGCAACGGTAGAAGATAATTTCGTCAAGGATAAATTCGATTCGGCTTATTCGGAATTCCAGAAGAAAGCGGCGGTACCCGGTTTCAGGAAGGGGAAAACGCCCATAGAAATTGTTAAGAAACGTTATGGCGAGGAGATCGAAGCCGATTCCATTCCCGATATTGTGAATGAGATTGTCAAAGACATTTTTGAGAAAGAAAACACAAAAATAGCAGGGGTTGTCGACTATAATCTCGATAACCGCACGATCGGCGAACCACTTCATTTCCTTCTTACTTATGAAGTGGTTCCTGAGATCGAGCCGAAAGACTATGTCGACATGAAACTCGAGCGGGCGATGTACAAGATACTTCCCGAGACCATCGATCATGAGCTCTTTCATATACGCGAGTCGAATGCTGAGTTGGCGGAGGCTGAGACTCTCGAGGATGAAAAAGGGGTTGCGACTGTCGATCTCCAGGTGGTGGACGCTCAGGGAGTGCCGATGATAGGACAGCGGCGTGAGAATTATAAGATTGACCTGAGGAGCAAGGCCCCTGAGCTCAGCGAGATACGTGAGCGCTTGTTGAAATCGAAAGCCGGCGACGAGTTCAATCTGGAGCTCGAGACGTTCGATAAGTCGGGAAAGGTCTCGGGAAAGAAGCCTTTCAAAGTTCAGGTCAAAAAGCTCGAGAAGTTCGTCATGCCCGAGCTTTCCGACGAGTTCGCAAAGAAAGTTTCCGGCGGCAAAATGGAAACCCTGGATGCAATGAAGAAAGATATCGAGAGGGAACTCGAACATTACTACGAAGAAAGAGCTGAAGAAGAGCTCCGGGACAAAATCGCCGAGGAACTTCTGAAGAAGAATGAGTTCGAGATTCCGGAAAGCATGGTCGATGAATATCTGGGTGATCTGATTGAGGAACTGAAGAAAGAATCGAATAACAAAGACATCGACGAAGACTTCGTGAAAGAGAAATACAGAGAGCCTGCCGTAAGGGCAGTCAAGTGGAACCTCCTTGCTGGGGCCATAATTCAGAAAGAGAATCTGAAAGTCGATGACGCTGTACTCGAAAGGACGGCGGACGATGAATCGACGAAATACAGACTCGATAGATCGAAGCTTCTCGATTTTTACAGGAATTCAAACGACGTGAAGAACAAGTTGCTTTTCAACGAGATGTTCAACTTCATTGTCGACAAGGCTGACGTGAAAATAGTGGAAAAAACACCGACTCACGAACATGAGGACTGAAAAATGTTAGTAGACGACCCGAATACCACCCTTCCCGAAGGCGGCACGGCGGAGAGACCGAGATTCGAAGTTTATAACCAACTGACGATACCGTATGTCATTGAGCAGACAGGCCGTGGGGAAAGAGCTTACGACATATACTCCAGGCTGCTCAGGGAGAGGATTATTTTCATTGGGACAGCTATCGACGATACGGTTGCAAGCCTGGTGATCGCCCAGCTCTTGTTCCTCGAAAGCGAGGACCCAAATAAAGATATAAACATCTACATCAACAGCCCCGGGGGCAGCGTCTCCGCCGGTCTCGCAGTTTACGACACGATGCAGTACGTCAGGCCGGACATTGCCACTACCTGTGTTGGACTCGCGGCAAGCATGGGCGCAGTCCTTTTGGCAGGGGGAGCTTCAGGTAAAAGGACTTCGCTCCCGAATGCAAGAATCATGATACATCAGCCCTGGGGCGGTTTCCAGGGAACCGCTGCCGACATAAGCATCCAGGCGGAGGAAGTAATCAAAACCAAGAAACGATTGAACGAAATCCTGTCACACCATTCCGGGAAGGAGCTCGTTCAAATTGAAAAAGATACGGACAGGGACTATTTTATGTCTGCCGAGGAGGCGGTAAAATACGGCCTGATTGATAACGTTCTCGTAAAAAGAGAAGCTAAAAAGAAGTGAAACCAATTCGGAGTCTAAACAAATTATATGGGCAGTTTGCTATTGCTTGTTCTGCTCGTCTTTGTTGTCCTGTTTGCGATATCGGTCCCTACCGTGATCGCAGACCTGAAGAATCAACGACAAAAAAATATCAAAAAGGAATATTAGAAGTTAATGAGTAAACAGCATCAAGAGGAGATGCGATGCTCCTTTTGCGGACGTGAGGCCAAGGAAGTCAAGAGTCTTGTAGCCGGACCGGGCGATGTCTACATCTGCGACATTTGTGTCGAGCACTCGGTTGAAATTCTCCGAAGCAACATCCCGGCTTACAAGCAGCATTCGGAGGAGTATTCAGAGAAAGCGCCTTTGACACCTGTGGAGATCAAGTCTGCACTCGACGAATATGTAATCGGGCAGGAGCATGCAAAGAAGATCCTTTCGGTGGCTGTTTACAATCATTACAAAAGAATTTCACTTCCGCACGGCCTCGGCGCGGAAGATGAGACTGAGATCGAAAAGAGCAACATTCTCCTGATCGGTCCGACCGGCACAGGGAAGACGCTCCTCGCACAGACTCTCGCCAAGATACTCAACGTGCCTTTCGCTATTGCCGACGCTACCACCCTTACTGAGGCCGGCTACGTCGGAGACGACGTGGAGACTATACTGGTTCACCTTCTCCAGAATACGGATTACGACGTTGCGCGTGCCGAGAGGGGAATAGTCTACGTGGACGAGATCGACAAGATTGCCAGGAAGAGCGATACGCCTTCCATCACACGCGATGTGTCGGGTGAGGGGGTCCAGCAGGCTCTTCTCAAGATATTGGAGGGAACGACGGCCGGGGTTCCTCCGCGCGGGGGGAGGAAGCACCCCGAGCAACCCCTCATAAACGTAAACACGAGGAACATACTGTTTATCTGCGGGGGGGCATTCGAGGGCATTGAGAAGATTATTTCAAGGCGCGTCAGCAAGAACCCGATAGGCTTCGGCGCGGAGATCCACTCCGTAAGGGATGAAGCGGTCAGCGAAATCCTCCCTCTGGTGCAGCCGGACGATCTTCTCAAATTCGGACTCATACCGGAGTTTATCGGAAGACTTCCTGTGGTAGCGACGCTTCACACCCTGAGCGAAGAGGCGATGAAAGACATATTGACGCTTCCCAGAAACGCGTTGGTGAAACAGTATAAGAAGCTCTTCAAACTTGAGGATGTCGAACTCGACTTCGAGGACGAGGCGCTGAAGGCGATCGTTCGCAAGGCCGTCGAACGCGGAACCGGTGCCCGCGGTCTAAGATCGATAATTGAGGAGAAAATGCTCGATATTATGTACAACCTTCCCTCGCGTTCCGATATCTCGAAATGTGTGATAACGGAGGATGTTATCACTTCCGGTGGAGAGCCCCTCTTCCTTACCAAGAGGAAGCAGGCTACGGCCTGAACTAGTTTCCTACCAGTCCCGCGAAAACCCTCAATTGAAGTTGAGGTTGCTCACCGCTCGTCGTATGCACGACGATGTACCCGTCTATGTCTCGCGTGTTTGTTGGGTTGATGTAAATATCGAGATTCGCAAAATCCCCGGGCTTGAGCAGACTCTTGTTCAGCCTGTAAGTCAACTCCTTTGACGGGAGATCTACCTTCGTGATGCGCATCTCCTCGTTGGTTGTGTTCGACAGGTTTATTTCTGTGCTGTCGAGTTTCCCTACCTGCGCATTGTTGAAAAGGACATAACTCGGTGTCGGTTGGAGCGCATATGCAACGTATCCCGTCATCCTGACGGTGATCAGGGGGAATTTCTTGTCCGAGTTCGAGATGTAAATGTATTTCGTGACGTCTCCTATGTAGCCCGTGGGATTGAACTGTATTCTCACGTCGGTCTTTTGTCCCGGTGCGAGTGCACTTGTAGCGACGATGGCCGCAGTGCAGCCGCAGCTTGTAGTCACGCTGTTTATTTTTATGCTATCGCTTCCGACGTTTTTCACGGTGATGACCTTGTATACCATCGCACCTGTCTGGAAGACTTTCCCGAAGCTGATCTCGTTCCCCTGAATTACTGAGAGCTGCGCCTTTGCGTTGCTTGTCCCCAGCGTAACGATTGCGACCGCTGCGAAATAGGATAATACTCTTTGTCTCATTTCCTTTTTCCTTTGAAAAGATCCAGTAACTCTTCATCGAACTTCCCTGCCGATTCCGGCTTCTCATCGTCGATGACCATACCATTTCCTCTTTCATTGACGGCGCGTACCATGGATAGAAAATCGCCGCTCTTCATCGTTGCCGCGCCGCATTCCTTGGCGTACCCAAGTATCGAAAGATCATTGCTTACGACCGTAAGCGAACGTCTCCTTGTCGAATTGCCGATTTCCCGTTTAATCCATTCATCCGCAGTCTCGCCTCGTGAAGTGAAGCGGACGACGAGGCGTGGGCCCTCACGTGAAGAGGAAGGAGCAAATCTGCCGTCAAAGACCAGATTGATATCTTCCTTAGACAATCGCTTCGAACCCAATATCTCCATCGCCAATTCATGCCGCGCCTGTTCACTATCGATCTTCATTAGTCTCGATAATTTCTGGTCAGAAAGGGCGACATTAAAACCATCAATTAACCAACGCATGAGAGAATATAAGCCGCTGAAAAAGATACTTCAACAAAAATGGTTTGTTCTGAGGTACTCGAAGGTCTTCTTTCGCGTTATGCAACTCCCCCTCGCAGTTTGCGAATCCAAAACGATACACATAGGCGAAAACGAGGCATAAACACGGAATAGTTTTGGCACGGTTTTGGATTAATATAATTCAGTTGCACAAGAAAGTTTGTTCTTCAAAAAAGTTTGAAATTCAGAGGGTGGTTGAAAAGGGACCACAAAAGAGTTTGAGAGTTTAAAGAGTTGCATACCCGCAAACAGCCCCCTGACATGGGAAGAAGATCTTGCCGCTCAGTTATCCCACGCTGCCACAAATCGCGAAGCACGACTCGCATGCCCTAATGCAGCCTCCTAATTTAGCGGTCAAACCCCAAGTAAAGATTCTTCTTCCCGCTGCGGAAAACAGGCACTCCTGCCCGGGAGTGCCTCGTTTTTTATTCTAAGGTAGCATGGCGGAAAAAGTAGACGGAGATTTGGGCTGTGCTATCATGTCAATCTAAGGAATTAGGTTTTTGTTAACGGCGGTACAAAATAGCAAAAAATTGTTTAAGACTAGAGAACAGCTCGATTTACTGTTTGGCAGCTTGATTGGTGCGACGGTAATAGCCATAATTGCGACTTCGGCGAGTCATCTGATTCATGCTGGCGATGTTGGCTTTGAAAGGGTACTGATCGGCGGCATATCTGGAGGATTCGGTGGCGTAGTTGGGCTGTTCATCATAAGTGAGATTGTAGATCGCAAGTGGCTTTCGGCAGTTCTTCTTTCTGCCGCGGTTGGCATATTGGATGGGCTTCTGGTAGGTGTTGCCGTCGCACTATTCCCGTCCATGTTTTGAAGCAGAACAATATGTGATGCTCAAGAACCATTTTGTTTTTTTTACCTTCGCTTAAATTCTTCTTGACAAAGACTCCAACCCTTTTTAACTTCCTCAGGTCATTTACGTGGAAAACTCCGTCGGAAATGGCTTTTTAGCCTTGCAGTAAGAAGTTACTGCGAGGCGGTTCTGTTCGAGGAAAACAAAAAGACCGATGCGTAAACTATACTATTACTCAAAGACCGACCTTAGTTTTAAGGCCATCGGGGGTGGCAGGGTGTCTGCTTTGATTGCTTCCCTGGTGGTTATTTCATCGTTCATTACGATGATGTCGGGATATTTCGGGCTCGATCTGTTGGGACTGAGGAACCGGAGGGCTGATAGTATGGCCAGAGAGAACTCGGTTTTGAGAGCACAATTGGCATCGTTGAACCACCGGCTTGAGTCGTTTCAAATCACGATGAAAAGTCTGAGTGCGAGCGATGGACAATTGAGAACGGCAGTTAACCTGCCTGTACTTTCCGCCGATGAGCAAAAAGCTTCCGTCGGCGGTATCGCTGAAAATTCAGATTTCGGAATGTCGGCTGAATCGAACGAGGCGCTGTCCAAGACGTTGAAGACATTGGACGCACTGAGCAGGGAAGCGACTCTGCAAGAGGAGAGCTACGCCGACATTCTGCGGAAGTATAAGGATAACCAGCAGCTGTTTGCGCATATCCCTGCAATCGACCCGATAAGAGGTGGAGTGATTTCCGACGGTTTCGGTGTCAGGTATCATCCGATTCTTCACATGAGGCTTATGCATGAAGGTATCGATGTGGTGGCGGATGTCGGGACACCTGTCTATGCGACTGGCAACGGTGTTGTAAGTTATGTCGGCCAGCGGGGCGGGTATGGGAACGTGGTAGAGATAGATCACGGATTCGGCTACTCGACCGTATATGGCCATCTCGAAAAAGCGCTAGTCAGAGAAGGACAGAGTGTGAAACGCGGTCAGGTCATTGCCCTGAGCGGCAACACGGGGCTGTCGACCGGTCCACACCTCCATTATGAAGTCATAAAGAACGGTGTACACGTTAACCCTTCGGCTTATTTCTTTAATGGTCGTCAGTACAACGGCGCTGGATTCTACAGCGAACTTGCAGAAAAATGAAATCGTTGTGTTAAAAGATGAAGATGCAAGGCGCTATGCGCCGTGGAAAGAAAGGAGGTAAATGATATGATATGGACGCCGGAGCTCGCTACGTACCTCGAAGATGCTCCTTGGCCTGCTACGAAGGACGAACTTATCGATTATGCAGTAAGAACTGGAGCGCCAATAGAGGTTGTTGAGAATCTTCGTGAGCTCGAAGACACAGATGAACCCTATGAGAGTATAGAGGAAATTTGGCCAGACTACCCGAGTGATGAAGATTTCTTTTATGAAGACGAGGGCGAGTACTGATTAAGCGTATTTTTCGTCTCGACCCGGTTGAATTCTCGAATCCAGCCGGGTTTTTTTGTATCTTTACTAATACCAGATGAAGCTATTCCGTTTTCTGCTCCTCGGTCTCCTAGTCGTCTCTACGGCATATGCGCAGGACAATTTCATGGTCAATTCAATCAAGTTCGAGGGGAACAAAACCTTCTCGAGCGACAACCTGCGTAAGATCATGCTGACACGACAATCGCCACCGGCGATATTGAGATTCTTCTACCGCTTCGGCCATTTGATCGGAGACTCCGCACAGTACTATGACCCGCTCGTCCTGAGAGCGGATCTTCAACGCATCAGGTATTTTTACCGTGATAACGGTTTCGTCTTCGCCAGGATCGACAGCTCGCTAAACTTCAATCGGAAGAAAAGAAGCGTCAATATAGTCGTCAATGTTGATGAAGGTCCCCCTGCATATATCACCGCAATCGACTATCACGGCATCGCCGACACAACGAAGCAGTTCCAGGCCCTTCTTCACAAGAAGCCTTTCATAGAAATGGGCGAAAGATACTCCGCGAAAGGGGTCGACGATGAAGTCCAACGAGTGCTGGCGCTGCTCCAGGACAACGGTTACGCTTACGCCAAAAAGGACAGCTCGGTTGTGACTTTCAGCGCTCCGACAGATACCGTGCCGACTCGAATCGACCTATACTTCTTTTCGGGTAAGCGGTACAGGTGGGGACATCTGACGGTCGTTCCGATGGACAGCGGTAAGGTTAAGTTCGAGAAGAAGATCGTTCTGAGAGAGATGTTGTTTGAACCAGGGCAGCTGTACAGCGCTTCGAAGAAGTCCGAAAGCGAACAAAGGCTATACTCATTGAATATGTTCGAATACGCGAGGATAAATACTCCATCGGTTCCTCCCCCGATCGATTCATTGTCCGGCCGAATCACACTGAGGCCGAGACCTACTCACGAAATTACGCCTGAACTTCTCGTCGACGACGAAAACAACGCCTTCAACTTTGGCGGCGGGCTCGGTTACCTTCATCGTGATTTTCTGGGAGATGCACGTCTGCTCAGCATAAATACGAGTCTGCTTCTGCAATCCTTCCAACTGGTTACGTTCAGTCCAAAGGCGCTCAGCGATACCGTGACGGTCGGGAGAATAGATGCGACCGCGCAGCTGACACAGCCGTACTTTTTGTCAAATGCGACGAGTCTCACGTGGGGCATATCGTTTCTCGTTGATAAGGAGAAGCCTTATCTTCAGCTTGTCCTGAGAAACAGGGTCAGGGTCAGCGACAGGCTCGCTCAATACTCGATGGCGTATCTCGACTGGGACATCGAGCGCGCCAAAGTCGATTCGCTTCAGGCCATAAACATACCGGCAGGGCTCGAGACACCTCAGTTTAACTCGATACTCTCCTTCACATTGCAGCGGGACAAGACAAACAATCCCTTTTCTCCCACCAAAGGTTTCTTCAACATGCTCACCCTGGAAGAGGGAGGCGTCTTGCCTAATCTCATACACTCCATATTTAAGAATTCGGATTTTCCCTATGCACAGTATTGGAAGGTTGTGCTTATGGGCAAATGGTTTTTCTCCCTGGAAGGGAACGGGTCCAACGTTTTCGCTATGAAGGCAAAAGTCGGCTATGCCCAGGAGTATGGCACATTTTTGCAGGATTCTACCGGTCCGATACCGCTTAACTACAGGTTCTTTGCCGGCGGGTCGGGAAGCATCAGGGGCTGGCGTACGCGAGAACTCGGAGACGTGCAGTACCCGGAGTTTGGAGGCAACATGCTGATCGAGTCCAACTTCGAGGACAGGTTCCATCTCATCGGGGATTTCGGCGGAGTCTACTTCGTCGATGCCGGCAATCTCTGGAACTCCTATAAGCAGATCACGCTTCCTACGATTGCCGTTGCCACGGGATTTGGACTCAGATACGGGACATTCTTCGGTCCGTTGAGGGTGGATTTCGGTTTCAGGCTTTACGATCCCGGGGCGCCTCCGGGCCATCGTTTCATGTGGCAAAGAACCGGGACCGATCTTGTGCGTGAGATGGTGGTACATTTCGGAATACTGCAGGCTTTCTGATGAGCTGGGATAGGGTAATAGGACAGACCAGGGTCAAGCATCTGCTGCGTCAGATACTTGCTTCCGGAAGAATACCGGGCGCTTTCCTTTTTGAGGGTCCAGACGGCGTCGGTAAAGACGCGATGGCAATCGAACTTGCAAAGACGCTGAACTGCGAGAAAGGCGGAGGTGAACCGTGTGAAGAATGTGCCTCCTGCAAACAGGCGAATCTCCTGCAGCATCCCAACATCCGACTGGTCTTTCCGCTCCCACGGGGAGAGAGTGAAACGAAGGATGACGGTCCTTTGGACAGGCTTGACGAAAAGACGATGAAGAACGTCAGGGAAGAAATTGTCCTGAAGGCGCAGGATCCGTACCATAGGATTTCGGTCCCGCGAGCTCAGGTGATCAAAATCAGCAGCATAAGGGAAGTCATCAGGGAGGATTCGCTGTCGCTGTACCAGCATGGGAAACGCGTCGTCATCGTGATGCAAGCTGAGGAGGTCGGAACTGAGTCAGCCAATGCGCTCCTCAAGGTCCTCGAGGAGCCTAACCAGGGAACGGTATTCGTCCTGACGACGAGTAAACGGAGCGCCCTGCTTCCCACGATAGTATCGCGGTGCCAGTCGCTCAGGTTTGACCTCCTGTCCGAAGATGAGATAGCCGGGGCATTGGTCAGCCGCCACTCGCTCGACTCGGCCGATGCCAAGCTCAAAGCGAGACTGGCCGCCGGTTCATACAGCAAAGCTATGGAGCTCCTGGAAACCGACACGATGGAGATACGCGATGAGGCGCTGAACATGCTAAGGGATGTGGCAGTTAGAAACTACTCACAAATTTCTGTCCGGGCTAAGAAAGCGCTGGAGTCAAAGGACATTCAGAGGCTGGAAACGCTCCTGAAGATGCTCCAGATCTGGCTGCGGGATGCCGCGATTGTGCATTTCGGAACAAGAGAGCAGGTCATCAACCAGGACAGAGTCGACACGCTGGAAAAGATGGCGTCGAGCTTCGATGCCACCCATTTGGTCGAAGCGGCGAATTCAGTCGACGAGTCAATCAGGCATCTAAACGGAAATGTGAATTTAGGACTCCTTTTCGTAAATTTACTCCTGAACCTGAGCGGGTTGCTGAACAAGAAAAAAGAGGCTCGAAATGTCTGATGATTTCGGCGATTTTGAGGGGCTAGCAGGGCTTGAAGATAGAGATTTTGAATTAGCGGTCGAAGAAGTAGAGCCGTTAGCCATTCAGGAATATACAGGACCTTGCGGGAGTTGCGCAAACTGCGCGACGGGCTCGCAGGCGGTAGGAGCGGGGCTTGAGAACTCAGAAGCCGCGCTCGACATTGGTGAGGTCACATTCAAGGCCAACAGGAGCGCCTTTTATATAAACAATCTGGGTGCGCAGCTCAGAACTGGAGCTTCAGTGGTTGTCGAAGCCGAAAGAGGAGTCGACTTCGGGAAGCTGGTTGCAACGGGTGAACCCGCCAGAGAAAAGCGGCGTGCGAGGGGTATGGTAGGCCAGCCGATGCGGAGAGTAGTCAGGATTGCCACCGAAAAAGATATCAAGCAGTCTGAAGAGAATCGAAAGACTGAGGAGAGGGCGGCTTCGGTATTCGTGGAGTTGTGTGCCAAGCATAACCTTTCGATGAAGCTGGCCGGAGTGGAATATCAATTCGACAGGGCGAGACTTACTTTCTTTTTCACCGCCGACACCAGAGTCGATTTCAGGGCGCTCGTCCGCGATCTGGCCAGCGTGTACCGGACCAGGATAGAGCTCCGTCAGATCGGTGCCAGGGACGAGGCCAAGAAGGTAGGCGGACTCGGGATCTGCGGTCGCGAGGTCTGCTGTACTACGTGGATGTCGCAGATTAAGAGAGTTAACCTCGATCACGCCCGCGCGCAGAGCCTTTCCCTTAACCCGTCCCGGCTTGCCGGCGCATGTGGCAGACTGAAGTGCTGCATCCTTTTCGAGGCGCAGAATTACCTCGACACTGCAAAGCATCTCCCGGCGTTGAACTCGAGGGTCGTGACTTCCAAGGGAGAAGGTCTCATAGAGAAGATAGACATATTTAATGAGCGCATTTATCTCCGGTACCAGAATTCCAATACAGTGGAACCGATGAGTCTTAATGAGATAAAGAAGTACCAAAATCTGCCCGGCAACGAGCGGGCACAAAACCAACAACGGTGAACTATTGTCAAAAGGATCCCACGAGCAATCTGAATTTTCCCGCACTCTTGTTACGGCGGCTCTACCATATGCGAACGGACCGCTTCATCTCGGGCATCTGGCCGGCGCTTACCTGCCTGCCGACATATATGTCCGCTACCTGCGCCTGAAAGGC